>JANQSF010000018.1 GCA_028284155.1 Phycisphaeraceae bacterium | reverse complement strand
TCGTCACGCGCGTGCCCGCCCCGGACGGCGTCGGCGTGCCGTTGCCACTTGCCTTGGTGTCGTCGGCTTTAGCACCGCCCTGCTTCCCGTCGGTCTTCGTCCCGCTGTCCGCCCCGTCTTTCCCGCCCGATTCCGAGCCGCCGTCATCACACCCGCACACGAACAGCAACACCCCCAGCAGCGCAATGGCGGCGGTCCGTGAACGAGTCATGTCGGCGCTCCTTGGATTGACGAGTCGCGATCAAGCCGGCTTCGCGCTGACGATGGTCACGGCCTCGGCCGGCACGTCGTCGTGTGGCCCGACGCGGGTGGTCGCGACGCCCTTGATCGCGTCAACCACATCCATCCCATCGACCACCTTGCCGAAAACGCAATAGCCCCAGCCGTCGCCGCTCGGCTGACGGTAGTTCAGAAACGCGTTGTCGTTCACGTTGATGAAAAACTGGCTCGAAGCCGAGTGCGGGTCGTTCGTTCGGGCCATCGCGATCGTGCCGCGGTCGTTGGTCAGGCCGTTGGCCGCCTCGTTTTCGATGGTCGGCCGGGTCGCTTTCTGCTTCATCTCGGGCGTGAATCCGCCGCCCTGGATCATGAACCCGTCAATCACGCGGTGGAAGATCGTGCCGCTATAGTGGCCGGATTCAACATACTCAAGGAAGTTTTCCACGGTTTTCGGGGCGTTGGCCGCGTCGAGTTCGAGCGTGATCGCGCCCTTGGACGTGGTGAGTTCGACTCGGGGATTGACTTGATCGGTCACAACTGGCTCCAGTGAAGGTCAGATCGCAAGCGACACACGGATCGCTTCGACGATGGTATGCGGCTCGGCGTCGATGTCGATCACCACCGCGTCTTCAGGTCGCTCAAGCGTGGCCAATTGACTGTCCAGCAGCGACGCGGGCATGTACCGGTGTTGCCGGTTGGCCAACCGCCGCCGGAGCAAGTCGGCCGAACCGTCCAGCAGGACCAGCCGGTACGCGTCGGGATCGACCTCGGCCGTGATCGCCCGCCGGGCGTTGCGCGTCAAGGCTGAGCAGGCCAGAATGACGTGCCCGGGCTCGGCTGACCATTGTCGCAGCCGGCCGTTCAGGGTCGCGAACCACGGGGCGCGGTCGGCCTCGGTCAGCGGCTCGCCCCGACGCATTTTCTCGACATTGGCCGGCGGGTGGTCGTCGTCGGCGTCGTGAAACGGGCAGCCCAGCGACTCAGCCAGCAGCCGCCCCACCGTCGTCTTCCCGCAACCTGAGACGCCCATGAGGATGACAATCATGACGGCTTCAACTCCACACGCGTCACGCTCTTGCGTCCGCGGATGACGTACTTGAACCCCCGCCAGACCATCGACCGCCCGACGCCCGCCCGCAGGATGAACATCATGTGCATCAACATCGACACCGGCGTCAGCCAACGGTCGATGCGCAACGTCGTACGCAGTTTGTTCAGCGTCTCCTGACCGAACGCACGCTCGACAAGCCGGCGGCGATAACTCGCTCGAACCTGATTGACCAGGAACACCAGGACGATCGCGATCGCCGGGCCGAGGCAGTCGAGCCACGACATGCGCGCCGCCTGCCAGGCCAGCCATGCCGAAGCGCTGAACAGGCCGAGCGCGTACAGCGCGGTGATGCCCAGCGCCGCGAGGTAAACGCCCGGCTCATAGACCCGCGTCAACAGGTATTGCCGGTGCGCAAAGTTCCACAGGTCGCCGAACCGAAACGCCACCGGCGTCGCGACCAGACACGTGCGGACAAAGTAAACACGCAGGTCGAGTTCGCGGCACATCCGCGAGATCGGGTAGTCGTCGGTCAACACACCTTCGAGACACTCAAGCAACCCGCCCCGCCGTGCCGTCTCGACGCGCATCGCCATCGACCCTCCCCACGCGTGGTCGAACCGGTCCATCGCCAACATGCACGCGACCGAACCGTTTACAACACTGCCCAGGTGTGACCAGAACGACGGCTTACCGGTGCCTTGGCAATCGGGCGCTTCGCTCGCGCTTCCGGGGGCGGGGGCGATCGGCACGAGCCAGCGGTAGCCCGTCGTCACACCGTTGCGCGTCGTCTGGTCGAGCGGGCGGATCATGTCGGACAGCCAACCCGGGCCGGGCACGGCGTCGCTGTCGGCGAAGACCCAATACTCCGCGTCGTCCGCGTCCGGCTCGATCGCGTTCAGAACGTGTAGTTGGTTGTGCACCTTCTGTCCGACCGTGCCGTCGGCCACACCCGCAACCATCACCTGCGCGTCGATCCCTTCCCGCTTGGACAAGTCATCACTAATCAACGCATAGGCAGGGTCGTCTTCCGACTCGACGACGAAGATCAGCCTGTAGTTCGGGTAACTCTGCGCGCACAGGCTGTCGATCGAAGCGGACAGGTCCGGGTCGAGCCCTTTCATCGGCATGATGACCGTCGCCAATGGCGGGTCGGGGTGTTCGTAGTGCGGCCGCCACGGCTTGCCCAAGTCGCGGCCGAACCGGCGGACGAGGATCGCCGACAGCACCGCCTGCGTGACCCACGCCAGCCAAACGGTGACCGCCGCGATGCCGAGCCAGTCGATCATGCTCCGACCCCGGCCGCTTTACGACCCAAGAGGCGGCGGTATAGCGCCGCGACCGCGTCGGCCTGATCGTCCAAACGAAAACTTGTCACCGCGTGCTCGCGCGCCGCTTGGCCAAAACGGGATCGCATCTCGGTATCGCACGCCAGTTGGACCATCGCGTCGGCAAGGTTTTGCGGGGTGTCGTCGATGACCAGCCCCGAGGTGCCGTCGGCCACCAACTCGGGCAACATGCCACGCCGCGCGGCGATGACCGGCTTGCCCATCGCCATCGCCTCACGCGCCGCCCGACACGTGCCGTCGGAACCGGGCATGAGGAATACCTTAAAGTCGAGCATGGCCAAGTAGTCCAGAAAATCATCGCCACGATACCCCGGAAACAGGACGTGCTTTTCCAGGCCCATGCGTTTGGCCGGCTCGATCGCGACGCGCTGCCGGTGCGTGCCCCGCCCAATAACGACCATTCGCAATTGAGGCGCACGTTCGATGGCCAGTTTCATCGCCTCCAGCAGCACTTCCCAACGCCGATGCCGCTGCACACGCGCGACCACGCCGCCTACCACGTGATCAGCGGTCAATCCAAGGTCACCGCGTACTTCATTCCGCGGCGCGGATGGGTCGAACCGTTCCAGGTCGAGCGCGGGGTTGATCAGACAAACGCGTTGCGCATCCAACCCGATCGCCGCCGAATCGGCGTCCGCGGCCGCGCGGCTGAACCCGCAGTACGCATCGGTGTACCGCCGATGGAACGCGTTTCGGATCGGCCCGTGTTTCAACGCCCGACCCTTGTGATTCGTCCGAACGACCTTCGGCCGACGCTTCGATCGCCTCGCCGCCAGACCGCCGACCAGGTGGTCGTGCGACAGGTGCGTATGCACGATGTCGATCGACTCGCGGTCGAGGTAACCGGGCAACCGCCGCATGTCCGACCACGTCTGCAACGGGGCGTTGTATCGATTCAGGTTGAAATCGAGCACCGGCTCGACGCCCCGCCGACGCGCGTGGTGCTCCAGCAGGTCGTTTCGATCCTCGGGCGACGGACGACAGGCGAAACGCGCATCGAAGTCGCGCTGCCGCAACGCGCGCACCAGATTGACCACGGGTTCGGCCGGCCCCGTCCAGCGGTGGTCGGCGAACAGATGCAAGACACGGATGGGGGCAGACTCGCTGATTGTGTGACTCGTCGATCGGGACTCAAACTGTTGTCACAAGATAAACAAGAACGATAGACCCCCGCGCGTGAATCGTGGGTGGGTCGGCTGCGGAAGATGGATACCGATGATTCCCGTGGGATATGCCGGGCCTTTCCGAAGGCCCGGATCAGAGGGGCCAGCCGATCCGGGCCTTCGGAAAGGCCCGGCTTATGGGGTATTCACACCTTCAGGTCACGGGCGCGCGATCAATTCAACGGCCGATACCAGATGTTGCGATACCGCACGGGGTTGCCGTGGTCCTGAAGATGCAGGTGACCGGTGATCGGCTTGCCGTCCTTCGGGCCTGTCTTGCCGACACGCTTGTTGATGACGTGATCCTGAACGAGCACGCCGTTGTGGAGCACGGTGAAGCCCCCGGGGTCGGTTAGTTTGCCCTGCGCGTCGTACTTCGCCGCACGGTAGACGATGTCATAGGTCTGCCACTGACCCGGCCCCCGGCTGGCGTTGACCAGCGGCGGGTATTGCTTGTAGATCGACGCCGCCTGGCCGTCGGGGTACGTCTTGTTGTCGAACGAGTCGAGCACCTGCACCTCGTATCGGCCGTGTAGATACACGCCACTGTTCCCACGCCCCTGGCTGTTGCCCTTGACCTCACTTGGCGTTGCCCACTCGACGTGCAACTGCACATCGCCGAACTTGGCCTTGGTGTTGTTGCCGCCGGAGCGCGTCACCTCCATGTAGCCGTCGGCCAGCTTCCACTTGTCGTTCGACCAGCCTTCAAGGCTCTTGCCGTCGAACAACACGACGGCGTCGCTGGGCAGGTGACCCGGGTGCGGGCCGAGGCCGGGCAATCGCGGCTCGATGCGTTCGGCTTGCTTTTTCAGGTCGGCCGCCGAGAGCGCCGGGCCGGTGTATTCGTTGACCGGCGGGATCGGACGCAGCCAGATGTTGCGGAACTGCACGGGGCTGCCGTGGTCTTGGATCTTCAACGGGCCTTTCGAGATCATCTTGTTTTTCGCGCCGCCACCCGTGCCCTTCCACAGCGGCCGGTTGTACTGCACTAGCACGCCGTTGTGGAACACCGTAAAACGCGCAGGCGTGACGACCTTGCCGGCGTCGTCCAACTTGGCGCTGTGGAAGATGATGTCGTACGTCTGCCATTCACCGGGCGCTTTGCACGCATTCACGCGCGGCGGGAACTTCTTGTAGAGGCCTGCGCACTGCTGCGCGGGCTGGAACTTGTTGGCCGAATGCGAATCGATGATCTGCACTTCGTACAGGTTGTGGAAGTACAGCCCGCTGTTGCCGTGCCCCTTGCCCGACTCCGGCAGTTTGAATTCGACGTGCACCTGCGCGTCGCTGAAGTAGTGCTTGGAGATGATGTCGCCCTTCCCGGCCGTCGCCACGCCGTCGGCAACTGTCCAACCCGCGGGCTTGCCGTCCGTGTGCGTCCAGGCCGACATGTCCTTTCCGTCGAACAAGATGACCGCGTCGCTCGGCGGTGCCGTGGGATTATCGGGCGGTGCGGGTGTAACGATCGCGGGCTCAGGCAAGGGCTCGGCCGCGTGACCAAGCCCCCAAGGTGCCCCACCAATCAGGACGATCAATACCCACAAGGTTGATGATAACTGCCGCATGCAAGGGCTCCGATGAGTTGCCTTCGAGGATCGTGGCCGCGGCCCGCAACCGCCGTCGCTGCACCATCGTACCAATGATGCGGTCGGCCCCCGACAGGACACCGTTGCGGCCGGTCGCTCACGCCCGCTCGCCCTACGATCGAAAAGACCGCCCACCGAGTTCACCCCGTGAAAGCCCGTCTGATCATCATCCTCGTCGCCGTGGTTTTGCTCGGGGCGATCGTCGGTGTCGGCGCACTGCGGGCCAAGCAGGCGGCTGACCAACAGCCGATCGCCGTGCTCAAGCCCGCGGCCGTCCACGTCGCCCCGTTGCGTGAGATCGAGTTCGAGGTGACCGAGTCGTTTCACGGCCTGATCGAGGCCAACGTGCGCATCGACATGGCGTTTCAGATCACCGGCCGACTCGCGTCGCTCAGCGCCGACCCGCCCCGAATTCTGCGTGAGAACGACGTCGTGAAGAAGGACGAAGTCATCGCCACGCTCGACGCCGCGCGGTACCAGGCGGCCGTCCGCCAGGCCGAGGCGCAACAGGAACAGGGCAAAGCCGCCATGGCCGAGGCCGAGGCGCAGGTCGCCAGCGCCGAAGCCGAACTGGACGACGCGCGCAAGAACTTCACCTCAGTCAAAGACCTGTTCGAAGACGGCACAGCCAAGCAACGCGAACTCGACATGGCCGAGTTGCGCGTGCGCGTCGCCGTCGCGATGGTCAGCAGGGCCAAGGCCGTCGCTCAAACCGCGATCGCGTCATACGACTCGGCCCGCGCGGCCCTGCAACTGGCTGAGGTCAATCTTGACGACGCAACCCTCAAGGCCCCGTTCGACGGGCGCGTCGCCGCCGTGCCGACCGAGATTGGCCAAATCGTCAATCCCGGCGAGACGGTCTTGACACTGGTTGACCTGAGCAAGGTCAAACTCGTCATCGGTGTGGTCGAAAGCATGCGTCCGCTGCTGCACGTCGGCCAACAGGTGCAGGTCGAAATCCTCGCGCTGAACAAGGCCGGACGACTGACGAACAACGCGATGAACACGGTCCGCACGGGAACGGTCATCACCGTGCCGCCCGCCGCGAACGAGATCAGCGGCGTGTTTGATGTCGAGGTCGAGCTGGATAATAGCGACGGGTCGATCTACCCCGGCAATGTCGGCAAGGCGACGGTTACGATCGGTGAACGACGCGGCGTGGCCGTGCCTTCAGAGGCCGTCGTGCAGCACGGCGACAAGATGTATGCGTACGTGGTTGGTGAAAAGTACAAAGCCGGCCTCGACCTCGGCTCGATCGGCCAAACCGCTATCGACGTGCCCGCCAGCGTCGCGCGCGAAGTTGAAATCGACCCCGTCGCCATCGAGAAGGACAACTACGTCCTGAGCGAACGACCGGACGGATTCGATTCACTCGTCGTGCAAGGCCAACACCGACTCAGCGACGGCCAACCCGTGCGCGTCGTGCCGGACACGCCCTCCCCATAGTTCAGGCTTGCCGATCGGCCTGAACGACATCGCGTTTCACCATGCAGATCAGCGAACGCGCCATCGAGTACCCGCGCTTGATTATCCTGGGGGCGGCGTTGTTCTGCCTGCTGGGCTTCGCCTCGGTGTTCAGCCTGCCCAAGGAACGCACGCCGCGGGTCAAACTGCCGGTCATCGTCGCGGCCATCCCTAACCCGGGCGCGTCGCCGGCCGTCAATGAAGCGCAGATCGTCCGCAAAATCGAGGAATCGGCCGGCGAGTTAAGCGGCCTGAAGGACGAGAACTCGATCCTGTCGTCGGCCATGCAGGGTGCGGCCGTCGTGCAGTTCATCTTCGACGACGGCGTCGACGTCATCGAAGCCAAGCGTGACGTTGAAAGCCTGATCAACCGGATCAAGGGCGAGTTTCCCGAAGACGCGCAACGCGACCCCGGCCCGATCGTGCGCGACATCGCTTTTGAAGACTGGCCGATCATCCAGGTCTTCGTCGCCGGCGGGTCCGACGGCGTGCAGCGCCGCCGCACGGCCGAACAACTCGAGATCGAACTGGAAAAGATTCCCGGCGTCAGCAGCGTCGAAATCTTCGGCGGGCTCGAGCCGGAGGTACAGATCGAGATCAATCCAAACGTCATGGCGTTGTACGGCTTCACCTACAGCGACATCGACGACGCGCTACGGCGGGGCAACCTCGACCTGCCCAGCGGCAGCGTCGAAGCGACCGACGGGGCCGAGTCGCGTGTTCGGACGGTCCTGAAATTCGGGTCGATCGACGAGGTGCGCAAGCTGCCGCTCGTTTCGCGTGACGGCAAACAGTGGGTGCTCGACGACATCGCCGACGTCCGCATGGGTCACAAACCGCTTGAGAGCATCGCCCGCTACGACGGCCAGGACGCCGTCGTGCTGCTGGTCAATGCCAAGACGGATGTCGACGTCATGGGCGCAGCGAAGGCGGCGCAGGACGTTGTCGACAAGTTCATCGCCGACGGCGCCGCCGAGGGCACATCCATCGGCACGGTCAGGTCGCAGGCGCGCGAAATCGAATACATGATCGACCAACTCGGGACCAGCGCCGCTTACGGCACGATCCTGGTCATCATCATGCTCTGGATCTTCCTGGGTTGGCGCAACGCCGCGCTGATCGGCCTGGCCGTGCCGTTCGCGATCCTGGCCACCGGCGGGATCATGTGGTTCGCCAAGCGCACGATCACGCCCGACCTGGCGATCAACAACATGGTGCTGTTCGGCCTGATCCTGGTCATCGGCATGGTCGTTGATGGCTGCATCATCGTCGGCGAAAACATTTACCGGCACCGCGAACTGGGGCGCTCGCCGGTCGAAGCGGCCAAGCGCGGCATCAGCGAGGTGGGCGGGTCGCTCGTCAGCGCCTACCTGACGACCTTCGCCGCGTTCGGACCGATGTTCCTCGTCCGCGGCGTGATGGGCGACTTCATGGGCACGCTGCCGCTTGTCGTCATCTTCGCACTGTGTTCAGCCATGCTGGTTGACCACTTCCTGCTGCCCGTGTTCAGTGTGTTTGGCATGCGTGTGCCCAAGAAGCAACTCGAGGCCGTCGCCAAGGGTCGTGAAGCACACGAGAAAGAGGAGATGTCAGCCGAAGAGGCGGAGATCGCCAACGCCGAAGCCCTGGCCACCGCGAGCAAGACCAAACGTGTGTACGGCCGCGCACTGCGATACGCAATCAATCACCGCCTTCTCGTGCTTGGATTGTCGATCATTGTCGCCGTCACGCCGGTTGGGCTGTACATGATCGGGGCGATCGGTTTCGAATTCTTCCCCGACGGCGACGTGCCGGTGATCGAGGTGAGTTACGAGTTGCCACTCGGCTCGTCGATGGAGAAGCGCACGGTCGAGGTCGGCGAGAAGATCGAGGCGGCCGTGCTGCGGGCCGTGCGCGAGGACGAGTGGTACCGCCCATCGCCCGACGCGCCGCGTGCCAGACCGGTGACCACCATGGGCAATCCCGGCGCGTTAAACATCCGGCTCGACACCGAGTCGGGCGCGGGGCCCGAATTCGGCATGGTGTACGTCGAACTCGAGTTGGCGGAGAACCGCGAACGGACGAACGAGCAGATCCGCAAGGCCATCGTGGCCGAGTTGCCCGACCTGCCCGGTGTGAATGTGCGTATCAAGTCACCCTCGGAAGGCCCGCCCGTCGGGGCCGACGTCATGGTCCGCGTGCTCGGGCAAAAAGAGACATCGTTTGAAACGCTGGCCGCGCGGGCCCGCGAGGTCGAACGCGTCCTGGCCGGCATCCCCGGCACGTACGACGTCACCAGCGACCACCGGATCCGGCCGGAAGTCGTCGCCGAGCCGAACGCCAACATCGCATCGCTCTACGACCTGACCAAACTGCAGGTCGGCGCGAGCATCAACTACGCGCTCGAAGGCGTGCGTGTGGGCGAGGTCGATTTCGGCGGCGACGAGGAGATCGACCTGCGCGTCCGGAATCAGCCGACCGACCGCGACGAAGTCAGCGACCTGTCCAACTTGCCGCTGCGCAGCCCGACGGGCAAACTGGTGACGCTCGGCCAGGTGACGAACGTCGACCGCCGCGCCGCGGCCAACATCCTCCGCCACACCGATCAGCGGCGTGTCATCAACGTCAGAGCTCAACTCGAAGACGGCGTGCTGGCCGACGACATCAAGCGCCAGTTGACGCGCATCCTCGCGCCGGACAAGGCCGCACGTTTCGGCCAGGCCGAAGGCCTGTTCGCGGGCTTCAACCCGCCAAGCGATGACAAGGTCATCACGTCCGACGAGCAGGTCATCATCGAGTTCGGCGGCGAAAACGAGATCCGCGACGACGCGATGGAAGACCTGAAGATCGCGTTGATCGTCGCGATGGGCGCGATGCTCATCATCCTGGTCATCAAGTTCAACAACTTCGCCCAGTCGCTGATCGTCCTGTTTAGCGTGCCGCTCAGCCTCGTGGGCGTGTCGATCGGTCTGATGCTGTTCGGTTTCAACTTCTCGATCTCCGCGATGATCGGCCTCGTCGCGCTGGCGGGCATCGTCGTGAACGACGCGATCGTGCTGGTCGATTTCATCAACCGCCTGCACCGAGCGGGCATCCCCTTCATCGACGCCGTGACCTACGCGGGCCAGATGCGGCTCCGCCCCATCTTTCTGACCACGATCACGACGATCGGCGGCCTGTTGCCGCTGTCACTCAACATCGCTGGCGGCGGCGAATTCTGGCAGCCGCTGACGATCACCATCATGTGCGGCCTGGGCTTTGCAACGCTCCTGCAACTGTTCATCATCCCCATCGCCTGCTACACCGTTCGGCCGAGGAAGGTGAGCATCCTCGACCCCGCGCGGCACCCGAAGTTTTCTCAGCCGGCTACCGCCTAACGCGTTCCGTTTGCCCCGTCCGGCGCGACGACGTACAACCTTGACATGCTCAAGCTTGCGACGTTGCTGGACAACCCCGGCGAACCGTTGCCGGCGACGCGCTACCGCGACCCGCGTCACCTGGCAGAATTGGGGTACAACGGGCTGGTGATCTACAAGACCACCGGGCTGTCAGGCCTCGATGCGCCCGAGGCCGTCGGCGGCGGCGAGATGAGCCGGTGGGTGCAACAACAGTTCGAACAGGTTGATCAGACCATCGCCAAGGCCGACGACGCCGGGCTCGACGTCTACATCTGCTACGACACGCTCACCCTGCCGCGGACCGCTACGCAACAGAACAGTGACGGCCTGAGCTGCCGCGGCCGACCGAACGTCCTCTGCCCGGGCAGCGACGAGGCGCTGGAACGATCCGCCCGCGCACTCGACGCGCTGTTGTCGCGGTGGTCAAACATTGCGGGCGTCGTCCTGCGATTCGGTGATACCGACGCGAACCGCCTGCGGTATCTCGTCGGCAACGACATCTATCAGCCACACTGTCCGCGTTGCAGCGGTTTGGGAAGGGTCAGCCGAATCTCACGATTCATCGACCGCTTCCACGACGTCGTCGTGGCCGACAACGACAAACGGCTGATCGTCCGTGCGTGGAACGTTCGGCCGAACGGCATGCACGACACGCCCGACGTCTGCGAACGCCTCGCGCCGCGGCTACCCGGCGACGAAACAGACGACCGCCTCGTGCTCTCGTTCAAATTCACCCAGACCGACTTCTGGCGATATCAACGTTGGAACAGCGCAAGCCTTAGCCTCGGCAAACGGCCGATTATTTACGAACTGCAATGCCAGCGCGAGTTCGAGGGCAAAGGCGGCATCCCGAATTGGCAACCGCCCCTTTGGCGCGACGGCGCGCCCGAAATGGCGGGGCACGAAGAGAGCGGTTCAACCGGTCTGGCGCAGGTCGCGGGCAAGGTCAATCTCGTCGGCCTCTGGGCGTGGGTGCGCGGCGGCGGCTGGGGCGGGCCGTTCGTGCAGAATGAGACCTGGATTGACGCCAACGTCGTGGCTGTCCCGCAATTGGCCGACGACCCCGCGACCGACCTGAACCGCTTGGCCGACGACTGGACACACCAGCGCATGCAACTTGCCGACGCCACGGCCGACGTCGTCAAGAGCGTGCTTCAACACTCGACCGACTCGGTGCTGCGCGGCTTCTATATCGCCCCGTTCGCACGCGGCAAGGGATCGCCGTGGCACCCCAACGGCGACTGGATTCAAGACGACGTACTCGACGCCGAGGCGGCTTGGCGTATGGTTCAGCGACAAAGCGAGAGTGACCTTGATGCGGTCGTTCAAGAGAAGCGCGACGCCGTCGAACAAGTTAAGCGCGACCTCGCCGCGCTGACAGCGATCAAACCGGAACGCAAACACGCGGCCACGATCGAGGCGATGATCAACACTTTGCAATACGCAGAGTCGTTCTACCGCACGGTGCGCGACCTGTTGACCGGCATGGTCGCGTACCGAAAGTTCAAACAGGCCAACGACGCCTCAGCCGCACGTCAATGCGGCAAGGCATTGCTTGCCGCGCAAAGCCATTGGAATCACCACACGCAACGGATGGCCTCCGTCCCCGGTACGGCCACCCCGTTCCGCGAGGCCCATTTCTGGGACATCACACAACGCATGCTCGACGAGACGACCGCCCACGTATGACCGCGTCACTTCGCCGCAAGCCAGTCCGGCCCGACATTCGCATCGACCTTCAACGGCACCTGCAACGACATGGCGGCCTCCATCCGCTCGGTCACAAACGCGACCATGGCTGACGCCTCGGCCTCGGGCGTTTCGAAAACCAACTCGTCGTGGATTTGCAGGAGCATCTTGATCGGCTTGCTGTCCGACTCGACCTGGCGGTGGATGTCGACCATCGCCTTCTTGATCAGGTCGGCCGCGCTGCCCTGCACGACCGAGTTGATGGCCAAACGTTCGCCCAGCGCCCGCGTGTTCGGGTTGCGTGAATCGATCTGCGGGATCGACCGGCGACGCCCGAGAATCGTCGAGACATAGCCCTGCCGCTGCGCCTGGTCGATGCACTCAGCCAGGAACGTGCCGATGCCGGCGAAACGGGATTTGTAATCCTCGATCATCTTCTTCGCGCCGTCGAGGTCGAGATTCTCGATCCGGCGGGCCAGCCCGAAAGGTGTGACGCCGTACACGATCCCGAAGTTGATCGTCTTGGCGTGCGTGCGCTGCTCGGTGGTCACGTCGTCCGGCTCGATCTCGAAGACCTGACAGGCGACGGCCGTGTGGATGTCCATCCCCTCCTTGAACGCATCGATCAACGCCGGGTCGCCGCTCAGGTGCGCGAGCACGCGCAGCTCGATCTGCGAATAGTCAGCGCTGATCAACACCTGCCCCCGCTCAGCCACGAACGCGCGGCGGATCTGTCGGCCGACCTCCGTCCGGATCGGGATGTTCTGCAGGTTCGGCCCACTCGATGACAGCCGACCTGTCGCCGCACCGGTCTGGTGAAACGTCGCGTGCACACGCCCCGTCTTCTCGTCGATCGCCTCGCGCAGCGCGACCAGGTACGTGTTCGTCAACTTCGTTAATTGCCGGTACTCGACGATGAGTCGCGGCACCTCGGCCTTGTCAGCCGGCACGTCGTCGGAGTCGGCCAGCTTCTCAAGCACCTCGATATCGGTTGAAGGCCCTGTCTTGGTCCTTTTCACGACGGGCAGCCCGAGCTTGTTGAACAGGATGTCGCCGAGTTGTTTGGGCGAGTCGAGGTTAAACGGCTCACCGGCCAACTCGAGGATGCGGTCGCGTAACTCGACGATACGTTCAGCAAGCCTCGCTTCCTGACGCTGCAATTCGTCGGGGTCGACCTTGATCCCGTGGTATTCCATCTCGGCCAACACTTCGACCAGCGGCATCTCGACGTCGTCAGCCAGTGCATCGACGCCCAGCGCCTTGAGTTTCGGCACGAACGCATCGCGCAACCGCAAAGCCAGGTCGGCGTCTTCCGCCGCGTAAGGCGTGATCGCCTCCAACGGAACCTGGTCCATCGTCTTCTGCGACTTGCCCTTGCTGCCCTTCCCCTTCGGCTTCGGGCCGATCAGGTTGCTGATCGGTGTCATGCGGTGGCCGGCCATCGTTTCGGCCAGATGGTCGAGCCCGTGACCGGAACTGCCCACGAGGTGGCTTGCAATCATCGAGTCGAACACGACGCCGCGCATCGCCACGCCCGCGTGACGCAGCACCAGCAGGTCGTACTTGAGGTTGTGACCGCACTTGCCGATCGACGTGTCTTGCAACACCGGCCCAAGCGCGTCGAGCACGGTCGTTTCATCGAGGTGCTGCGCGGTATCCGGCGACTTGACCGGCACATAAACACCCTTGCCCGACTCCCACGCCAGGCACACACCGCACAACGCCGCGCGATGTCCCAGGCCAACCGTTTCCGTATCGACGCTGACGATCTTCTGCTTGCGCAACGTCTCGACCAGCGTGTCAAGCTCGTCGCGCGTCGTGACCGCGGTGTACTCACAGTCGCTCGCCGTCTCCAATCCGTCATCAACGGTCGTGGGCACGGGCGATTCCGACTCGACCGAACCGAACAACCCCTCTTGAAACGCGAGCTCTTCTCCGCCGGCGGCGCTCGTCGACGACTCCGCGGAAGCCCCACCCGCCGCATCCGCGCCGCCCAACTGCGTGACCAGCCGATCCACGTCGTTGGTGTGCCGGCGGAAGCCCAACTCGCGAAAAAGCGCCTTCAGCCCTTCGGCGTCCATCCGCCCAACTGCCGCCTGGTCGAGTGTGAAATCCAGTTCGACATCGTGCTTCAACGTCACCAACCGCTTGCTGAGCGGCAAGTGCGGCGTCGCCTTGACGATGTTGTCGTGGCGTTTGCCCTTGATCTTGTCGACGTTTTCGATCACGCCCTCGAGTGAGCCGAACTCCTGGATGAGTTTGACGGCCGTCTTCGGCCCGACGCCATCGACGCCCGGCACGTTGTCGACCTTGTCACCCATCAACGCCAGCAGGTCGATCACCTGCTGCGGTGTGATGCCGCGCTGTTCGAGCAGCCAGGCCTCGTCGAGCAGCGTGTCGGTGTGGATGTCGTACATCGACACGCGGGGACCGAGCAGTTGCTCCAAGTCCTTGTCTTTCGAGACCATCCGGACGGTCATGTCCGCACGGTCCGGGTCGTCCAGCGTCTGCTGAACGAGCGTGGCGATCACGTCGTCAGCCTCGGCGTTGTCGTCGCCCACGATCGGGATGCCGAACAGCCGCGTCATGTCGAAGATGCGCGGGATCTGCACCGCGAAGTCGTCCGGCGGCGACTCGCGGTTGGCCTTGTATTCGGCGTACATATCGTCCCGGAACGTTTTCCCCGGGGTGTCGATCGCCATGACCGCGTAGCGCGGCCGAAGTTCCTCGAAAAACTTGAGCAGCATCCCGGCGAATGCGAACGACGCGTTGGTCGGCTCCCCGGTGACCGAACTGGTCATGCCCCCGCGAATGGCGTAGTAGGCTCGAAAGATCTGCGCATGCCCGTCGATCAGGTACAGCGTGCGATCGGGATCGGGCGCGGGGGGCGCGGCGAGCATGCCGTTGGCGGTTGACATTGCGGCGATTATAGAGCGGTCGCGTGAAGCGTTTGTTCGCGCGCCCAAGCCGGCTTCCGCCCATACAATCTCGCCAACCTAAAGAAGGAGTCAAACCATCGCGCACTTCGTTGACTGTCTGCTGACCGCCTGCCGTGACAAGGGCGCGCCGATCTGTGTCGGGCTTGACCCGGTGTTCGAACGGCTGCCCGATTCGGTCGCGGGGAAGCACGCCGGTTCACCCACGAGCGCCGCGGTCGCCGCCGACGCGTTGTACGACTTTTCCGTGCGCGTCCTGCGTGCCGTGGCCGACCACGTGCCCTGCGTCAAACCCCAGTCGGCCTGCTTCGAGCGATACCTTTGGCCGGGCGTCGAGGCGTACCACAAGGTCGTCCGCGCGGCGAAGGAGATGGGCCTGCTCGTCATCGGCGACGCCAAGCGCGGCGACATCGGCCTGTCGAGCCGGCATTACGCGCACGGCTGCCTAGCCAGCACGGGTTTCGAAGACACCGGCGACCTGCCCGGACCTGACGCGCTGACCGTCAACGCCTACCTCGGCATGGACGGCATCGAGCCGTTCGCAGAGGTCGCGGCTGAACAGGAAAAGGGTCTGTTCGCGCTGGTCCGCACCAGCAACCCGGGCGGCGACGCACTGCAAAGCCTGACGCTCGGCGACGGCATCAGCGTCGCGGAAGCCGTCGCGAAACTGATCGCCCAGGCCGGCTCGGCCGCGGGCTACATCGGACGCGAGGGGTACAGCCTGCTCGGCGCGGTGGTCGGCGCCACCAAGCCACGTGACGCCCAACGCCTGCGCGAACTCATGCCTCAACAGGTCTTCCTCGTCCCGGGCTTTGGCGCGCAAGGCGGCTCAGCCGAAGACGTGCGGGCGTGCTTCAACGCCGACGGCCAGGGCGCGATCGTGACAGCCAGCCGGTCGATCATCTACGCCTTCGACCGCGACGACCCCGATTGGGAGTCGTCGGTCAGCCGAGCCGCGGTCGAGATGAAAGAACAGGTCAACGCGGCCGTGGCGTGAGTCGTACTCTTCTCGGTCTGTGAACGCCGCACCGCGATCGTTGGCGATCCGAATGTCGTTCACGCATAACCCAATGCCTCAAGGTCGTCTTCATCCAGCCCGAAGTGATGCCCGATTTCGTGCAGCAGCGTCACGCGGACTTGATGCTCCAGATCACGCAACGACCCGCCTCGACCGAAGCCGCTGACAATCACAATCGGCTCACGGAACAGCGTGATCTGATCGGGAAGTCGTGCGTTGTGTTCAACGCTGCGATCCGTCAACGGCACGCCCCAATGCAGGCCGCACAGCAACGTCCCGCGTGACGTGATGCCCAGGTCGCGCAACTGTCGCGGCGAGGGGTTGTCGTCCACGACAACGGGTATCTCCTCAATCAGGTCGTGCAGGTGGTCGGGCAACGACGCGATGACCGCGTCGAGTTGTGTGTCGAAGTGGTTGCGTTGGGAGGGGGTGAGCATGGTTGGACGAGTGACATACAGAACGGGGCAGTCCGTCGTGGAAGGTGCGCGTGTCAGTCGCTCGGCAACCGCAACCGCCCCACCAACTCAGACAACGACGTGCACCCTTGCTCCGCAACCCAGTGGCTCAGCCCGTCCAGGATCGTCACCGGCGTCGCCGGGTCGACGAACAACGCCGTGCCAACCGCCAACCCCGTCGCACCGGCGAGGATGAACTCGGCCGCGTCCTGCCAGTATTGAATGCCGCCCATGCCGATGATCGGCACGCCCGCGTCGCGCGCGACCTCGCGGTACACGCGACTGATCAGGTAGATCGCCATCGGCTTGACCGCCGGACCGGACAGCCCGCCCGAGCCGTTGGCCAACCGCGTCGTGCGCTTGTGGATGTCCACGGCCATCGCGTTAAACGTGTTGACCATGCTCAATGCTTCGGCCCCGCCCTCGATCGCGGCGGCGGCGGTCTGAGTGATGTCGCCGACGTTCGGCGAGAGTTTGACGATCAGCTTGCAATCGTCGCGCATCGCACGACGCACGTGGCCGACTAGTTCCTTGAGCAGCGGAGGGTTCGTGCCGAACACCAGGCCGTCCGCGACGTTGGGGCAGGAAACATTCAACTCAACGCCGTCGACGCACGCGTGCTCGGCCACACTGCCGGCGACCTTGACGAACTCGTCGATGTTGTGACCGACGGCGTTGACAACGACGCGCGGGCCTTGCTGCCGTAACGCTTCGAGTTTTGGCAGCTTGTCACGCAGGAACGCGTCGAGCCCGACGTTGGCCAACCCGATCGCGTTGAGCATCCCGCCGCGCGTTTCGACGATGCGGTATGTCTCATTGCCCTTACGCACCTCGGGCGAGATGCTCTTGGTCACGAACGCGCCCAGCCGCGTCAGGTCGACGAAGTCGGCGTACTCATCAACATAGCCACACGTGCCCGACGCGGTCATCATCGGGTTAGCCAGTTTCAGGCCGGCCAAGTCGACACTCAGGTCGATTTCGGTAGCGGGCGGGGCGGGACTGGTCGCGGTATCCGTCATAAAACGTTCCGTTTGGTCGTCTTCAAGCCTTTTATCGCGTCGCTCGCGACGCGCGTCCCGCGGATGCCTGCCACGCGCCGGGCTTGTCTCGAGCGACGCGGCTAAATAGTACGGCGGTCGGCATAAGATACGCACGATCATGGCTGAACGCCCGCTCATCTTCGACCTCGACCCCGATGCGCTCCGCGAGCACCTCGTGGCCTGGGGCCTGCACGCGTTTCGGGCGAAGCAGGTCGTCGAGTGGGTTTACAAGCACGGCGTAAACGACCCACAGCAGATGACCAACCTGTCCGTGTCCGACCGGGCCGTGATTGCCGATCACCTCTGTTTCGCCTCCTGCCAAGTGGTCCAGTCGCAGCTCGCGACCGACGATGTGCGGAAACTGTTGGTCGATTGGGACGCGGGCGTGGGGCAAACCGAGTGCGTGATGATCCCCGTCGATGGCCCGTCGACCCCGCGGCGCACGGCCTGTATCTCCAGCCAGGTCGGGTGCGCCGTGGGCTGCCGCTTCTGCGCGTCGGGCCTTGGCGGGCTGGACGGCAACCTGTCGGCCGGTCAGATCGTCGAACAGGTTTGGCTGCTCGACAACGCGTTGGCGGACGACCCCGTCGGCCGAATCACCAACGTCGTGTTCATGGGCATGGGCGAGCCGCTGACCAATTTCGACAACGTCGTCCGCGCCGTCCGCACGCTCACAGCCGACTGGGCATTCAACCTGTCCAGCCGACGGGTGACGATCAGCACGGTCGGCCTGCCGGCGCAGATCAGACGGTTAGCCGACGAGCGCATCCCCGCGACGCTGGCGATCAGCCTACACGCGCCCAACGACGACGTTCGACGACAACTCATCCCGTGGGCCGACTACGTGACGATCGATCAGCTCGTCGATGCAGGCCGCTACTACTTTGACCGCACCGGCCGAGAGGTCACACTCGAATACACTCTGATGCGCGAAGTCAACGACCGCCCGGACCACGCGCGCGAACTCGTCGGCGTCTGCAAGCGGCTGCGCTGCAACGTCAACCTGATCCGTTACAACGAGGTGGCCGGCCTGCCTTACCGACGCCCCGTCGACCACGACGTGCTGTCATTTCAAAAGTCGCTGCGCAACGCGGGCGTCAACTGCCACATCCGAGCCAGCCGCGGCTGCGACATCGCTGCGGCGTGCGGGCAATTGCGGCATGAAACGACGGCGGTCCGATCATGACGCGGGCTTTTGAGCCCTGAATCAATCCTGCTGCACCGGATTCACAACTCGAGCTGCAAGAGATGGTTCACGTCGTCTTCGATGTGTTCCGGTGAGAAGTGGATCGCGTTGTAGAGCATCAACGGCCCGGGGAGGTACGCCGGGTCGATCCCCTTTTGGATAAACGGGATGATCTGGCCCGCGGGCTTGCGTCGGTTGCGGATCAGCGTCTCAAACTTCAGCCACTCGTACTCGACCCACTCTCGGCTGAGGTGATGCAGCTTGCTCCCGACGACGATGAGCGAGTCGGCCGACTCCAGCGCCGCGTCGATCGCGCGTGCGAACTTGACGTCGTGAAGGGTCTTCCCACTGAAAAACACGCGATCGCCCTTGCGCTTCTTGATCGCCCGGTAGACCCGCTCCGCATACGCCTTGTCGTCGTTGGCGAAGCTGATAAAGACCTCGTAGTCCTTTCGCCTGCGGGGCCGCTGATCGAACTGATCGTGCGTGCGCTGCACGAGCGTCCGCGTCACGGGGCAGAGGTCATACGGGTGATACGACTCTTCCCATTCGCGAACCGCATCACGGCCGATGACCGGCGCGATCGACGGCACAAAATCGTCCTTCACCACATCGGCCGTCGCCGCCCCGTCGTGTTGTTGCGCGGCGTGGAAGAGAATGTCGGGGATGAATCGCTTCGAACCCGCCTCGAGTTCACGCAGGAATGTCGGCACTCGGAACAGACCGACCGGCGCATTGATTGGCCGGGCGCCGGCGTCCTCCGTCAACTCGCCGTCCATGATGATCACGCCCGGGTCCACATCGATCCACGCGACGCGGTCTATCTCGATGCCGAAGTCTTCGGCGTTGGCGTTGATGTAGCAGTTCTCCGTCGTATACGTCTGTCGCGCCTTCGGCCGATCCGTCGGGCCGATCGTCACGTCCAGACGGTCCGGGCCGTCCAGCCATTTCAACGCGACCTCGTTGGGCGTCATGTTCAGCAGGTCGAGACCGGGGTACGCGTCGTGAAGCAGACGACGCGCGACGCGATACTCCGGCCGATCCAGCGGGTCTTCTGACTCGCCGCGTAGGACGTACCGACAATTCTGCGACGGGTTGACAATGATCAATTCCTCACGAAGCTCGCGTTCAATCACCTCTTCCGGGCTGAGCAGTTCCTGCGTCGAGTCGCTGCCGCCGTTGGCGATATTCCAGCCGATCGGGTGAATCTCGCGGTAAAAGAGGCAGAAGTACTCCTCGTCGCCGATACGGATCATGGGCAACGTGCCGCCGCCGCCGTATCGGAAGCAATACCCGGCTTCGCGGATACTCAACGACCGGCCCCGACCGTCGATCAGGAAATGATCCAATTTGCTCTGAACGCGTGCGACGGTGCCCGCGAAGTCGGGGATCGACTGGCGCAGGTGCGCCTTGCCGAACCGCGACCAGATGGCCGGCGTCTTTTCGCAGAGGTTGATCGACAGGCGAACGCCGTCGCGGTGTCGATGCAGTTTGACCTCGTCCAGCAACACCTGAAGGAACTGGTTTTCCGCCAACCCAAGCGGTTTGACGTGGTCGCTTTCGCGGCGACGTGGGCGCGCTTTACCCGACGAATGTTGGCCACCCATGATTGAACCCCAAGTCAACAACGCCCGCCCCGCGCAGGCGACGCCGAAACTTCAACTATCATAACTTGTTGTTGAGTGCCACCGCTAACCGGCGGCCGACGATCAACGATACCCCCAACTCACTTCTTCTCGAACGCCGTCACGACCAGATCAACCTTCGCCTCCTGCCCGCCGGCCTTGGTCGTCGCCTCCATCTTCGCGATGTGTCCCGGGATCGACTCATGCAGCCATACCTTGGCCAACGACGACGTGCCGTTCTGCTCAGCCTTGGTCGTGTACCACTTGCACTTGAGCTTCTTGCCCGCCACCTCGATCGACTCTTCGCCGCGCTCAATCGCGTTCTCGGGGTTGGCCGGGCTCTTTTCCGCTTCGGCCTTCTTGATCTTGGCCAGTATTTCCCGGTCCTTGCTCGGCTGCTTGATCTCCTGCCCGTTGAAGACCAGCGTCTGCTGCATGCTGACGACCGCCTTCGTCCGGTCGATCGACTTGAGCGTCGCCTTCTGAGTGACCTTGATCTTTCGGCCGGCGGAGTCGGTGGTCATCGACCGCGTCACCGTCGAACCGGCCTTGAACTCCGACCACATCTTGAACTCGGGGTTCGTGACCTCATCCGCCGAGGCCGCGCTCGCAAAGGCCATCAACAGCATGGCCGGGATCAACAGGGTGATTGGACGGTTCTTCACGAGGGCCTCCCTGGCCGGCTCGGCCAAGCTGCGGGTCGAATAGCGATTGTGTCGGTCGATCAACAGGTCAAGCGTGAATCGGAAGCGACTCTTTAGTCGAATATGCCGCCCCAGCCTTCGCGGTATGTCTTGGACACGAAGATGTTGGCGAGCTTGTCGTTTGTCACCTTGACCTGCTTCGCGTCGTACTCCAGACGCTTGTTGCCCGCGCGGTGGGCGACCGTGCCCAACAGGTTGTGCTCGATGAGTCGGCCGGAATAGTCGAAGTTGCACAGCGTCGACGACGGGTCGTTCTTGCAAGCGTGTAGCCACTCGGCGTGGTGGCCGCGCGACTTGGGGATCCACGGCTTGGGCACGGACACACCCGACTGCGACGAGCCGTCCGGCTTGATCACTGTGCGTCGCCCGTAGTCGGCCAGGAGCTTGCCCTCCGTCCCGACGAACAGCACGCCGATACCGTACTTGCTCACGTCAACGCCCAGCACGTTGCTCGGCTTCGAGCCGCCGTCGTACCACACGACCTTCAGCGCGCCCTCGTGCGGCTTGTCGCCGCGCTTGGGGTGCTCCCAAGTGACCTTCAACTTACTCGGATAAATCACCGGGTGCGGCTTGGGCGCTTCGCTTGAGACCGCCGTCGGGTGCGTCAAGTCGAGCGCCCAGTAAGGTAGGTCGATCAGGTGGCTACCCATGTCGCCGAGGATGCCGTTGCCGATGTCCCAATATCGATTCCACGTCAGGTTGCCCGGGTGGTAGCCGTTGGCGTAGCCGCGCTTGGGCGCGGGGCCGACCCACAGGTCCCAATGCAAGTAACTGGGCGCCTCCTTCGTACCCTCGATCGGCGGCGGTGGGTTCTGTCGGCTGTGGCGGTTGCACCAGACGTGCGCTTCCGTGATTTGGCCGATCGTCCCGTGCTGAACCAGTTCGACCACGCGGCGGTAGTTGTCGGTCGCGTGGATCTGCGTGCCCATCTGCGTGGCGATCTTGTCCTTACGTTCCAGATAGGTCTGGCGCACGACGTGCGCTTCACGCACCGTGTGAGCCAGCGGCTTCTCGCTGTAAACATGCAGGCCGTTGCGCATGGCCAGGACGTTGGCCGGCGCGTGCGTGTGGTCGGTCGTGGAGACGATCACCGCGTTCAGGCCCTTGTGCTCGACCGCCTTGCGCAGGTCGTAGTAGATCGTGGGCTTGTGCTGGTCGCCGAGGCTGCGCGTCCCGCGGGCGATGTTCTTCTCGTCGATATCGCACAGGCCGACAATGTTCTCGCTGTTCTTGAACTGACCCATGTTGTGCCCGCCGCGGCCGGCACAGCCAATGATCATGATGTTCAGCTTCTCGTTGGCCGACTTCGACTGCGCCGCGGCGCGGGACGAAACGTAACCGACGCCGGCCACAGCGGGGACGGTCGCGGCATTGGCGAGGAAGCTACGGCGGGTGATGCGTTGAGTCATGTGTCGGTCTCCTTGGCCCCACGGAGTCATTCCGTAGTCGGCCGGGCACGTCATCGTACACGATCCTGTCTGTCAACCCCGTCGTTACACCTGCACGGCGACCCGTTCCCCCGTCTCGACACTCTTGCCCTCAGCCTCACAGATCTTGATCGTGTTCGCCGCATCGCGCATGGTGACCGTCTTCGGAGCCCGGTCGTTGGTGATGCAGTCAAGGAAATACGCGATCTCCAAGTCGTAACCCATCAAGCTGTCCAACTCGACCTGTTCGCTCTTGCCGTCTTTGTGCAGTGTCAGCGGCTTCTGCTGCGCCAGGTCGAACACGGCCGTGGCGTTCTCGAAGTTGACGCAATAACTCATCGTGAAGCCGAAGCCTTTCGAGAAACACCACGAGCCCTCAGCCATGACCACCGGCCCACCCGCCGGGTTGTCATCATTGTGATACCGCGTCACGACGTGGTCGATGGCGCTGGTGACCTTGCTGTAACCGGCGCTCGTCACGGCCTTGGGGATACCGAAGCAGAACTGAACGAAATCGGTGTCGTGGATGTGCAGGTCGAGCAGCGCGCCGCCGGACAGTTCGCCGTTCTCGTAGAACGGCCCGCCCGGGTGCTGTGCGACCCGGCGGAATGACGCGCTGCGCACGGGGCCGTACGTGTCGTTGTCGATCGCTTCCTTCAGCCACGACCAACCCGGCCAGAACCGCATGCACATGCCGACGAACGCCTTGCCGGCCGCGGCGTCGGCGATGGCGACCAGTTTGTCCGCGTCTTCACTCGTGCGGGCCAGCGGCTTTTCCAGCATCGTGTGCTTGCCCGCCTCCAACGACATCTGCCCGAACCGCAGGTGCATGTGCGTCGGCAGGCAGATGTCGACCATGTCCACATCGGCATCGTTGATCAGGTCGCCCGCGTCTTCGTACCGCTTGCAGTCGAGCGCCTCGACGCCCTGCTGAGCCTGACCGTCAACGTTGCCCGTCGCGCGGACCTCGCCCGACAGCCGCTTGGGGTCCTTGTCCGCAATGGCGACAATCCGCACGTCGTCGCGCCGCTTATACGCGTCGATATGCGTCAACCCCATCATCCCAAGACCGACCACGCCGACACGGACCATGCGAGTTCCTTTCAAAGGTGGTGAGCCGGATAGTCTACGGGATGTGTGAGATCAGGAAAACGGGGGAGCAGGAATTGCAATGCGAGGCATCTGCGCATGCCATAGCCAGCCCGTTCAACGGTCGGCCCGACGGGCAAACGGCCATTGCCGGACAGTCACATCTGCTCAACCACGTCGATCCCAAGCAATTCGAGTCCCTGCCGCAGGACGTCAGCCGTCAACGCGCTCAACCGCAACCGGCTGTCTCGCGTCGCAGCGTCCGGCGCGGTCAGCACGGGACACGCCTCATAGAACTTGTGATACGCCGACGCCAGGTCATACAGATACGTACACAACCGGTGCGGCTCCAGACTAGAAGCCACGGCCGGCACGACCTGCCCGAACTGAAGCAACGCCAATGCAACCGATCGTTCAGCCGACTCTTCAAGTTGGATCGCCGCGTGATCCACACGCGATACGCCCACGCCCTGCGACGCCGCCTTGCGGAAGATCGAACGGATACGGACGTACGCATTCTGCAAATACGGCGCCGTGTTCCCCTCGAACGCGAGCATGCGTTCCCAGTCGAACACGTAGTCCTTCACTCGATCGTTCGACAGGTCGGCGTACTTCAACGCACCGATACCGACCGCGCGAGCGACAGCCGAGCGTTGCGCGTCGTCGAGGTCAGTGCCCTTTTTCGCGATCACGTCGGCTGCGCGCTGTTCCGCCTCATCCAACAGATCAACCAGCCGAACCGTCCCGCCCTCGCGCGTCTTGTATGGCTTCTTGTCAGGCCCAAGCACCATGCCAAACGGCACATGCTCCAGCGATACGCGATCGCCCGCCGCCCAACCGACTTGCTTCAACGTCGCAAACAACATCGCAAAGTGATCACGTTGCCGCGCATCGGTGACATACACGACCCGGTCCGCGTGCAGGTCGTCGATGCGGAATCGCGCCGCCGCCAGGTCCGTCGTCGCGTACAGAAAGCCGCCGTCGCTCTTCTGCACGATCATGGGCAGCGGGTTGCCGTCCCGGTCGTTGAAGCCCTCCGGGAAAACGACCCGCGCCCCTTGGCTTTCTTTCAAGCAGTCAGCCGAATCCAGGTCGCCGACCACGTCAGCCAGCCGGTCGTTGTAAAAGCTCTCGCCAGCCACGTCGTCGTCCGACAGGCCGACGCCGAGCCGTTGATAGACGGCGTTGAAGTGTCGCTTCGACTCGTCGATCAACGACCGCCACAACGCCAGCGTCGCCTCATCGCCCCCTTGCAGCTTGACCACGCGTTGCCGCGCGCGTTCGGCAAACGCGGCGTCGGCGTCGTCCTTCTTCTTGGCGGCCTGATACAACTCATTCAGGTCAGCGATCGAGTGTTGCGACCCGTCGTCAAAACCCAGGTCGATCAGGTGTTCGATCAACATCCCGAACTGCGTGCCCCAGTCGCCCAGGTGGTTCTGACGGATCACCTTGTGGCCGAGGGATTCGAGCACGCGGGCGATCGCGTCGCCGATGATCGTCGAACGCAGGTGACCGACGTGCATCTCCTTCGCGACGTTCGGGCTGGAGTAGTCGACCACGACTGTCTGCGGCGATTCAGCACGTTCGACGCCCAATCGATCGTCGTTCGCCAGCGTCGTGACCTGCTCTGCCAAGAACGCGGGCGTCAGCGTCAGGTTAATAAAGCCCGGCCCGGCGATCTGCACGTCGTCGCAGACGCCTTCCACGTCGAGTTGCTCGACGATCTTCGCCGCCACGTCACGCGGGGGCGCACCCACGCGTTTAGCCAAGCCCATCGCCAGGTTAGCCTGGTAGTCGCCGAACTTCGGGTTGGCCGCGCGCGAAAGCAGCGGATCGGCGTCGGCATACGCGTCGCCGAATGCGTTGACCACGGCCGCGCTGAGCCGTTCACTGAGCAGAGTGGTTACGTCGGGCATGTCATTCAGCCGAAAGCGTCAGGGAACCAAGGCCGAAAGGATAGGCCGACAGGCAAACGCAGAGCCCTTGGCGAATCGCTAAGACCGCTCAAGCTCGACCCTCACTGCCTCGTCCGCGCCCACGAACAGCAGCCAACCCTCGACCTTGTTGATCGGCAGGTCGAGCATGACCGACAAGGCCTTGGCGTACGCGTCGACCTGCGGTCGGTACTGCCCGACCAGGGCGTTCAGATGCGACCCGTCCGCCGCGACCGAGTCGGTCTTGAAGTCGATCAGTCGCGCGCCGATCGCCCCACCTTGTTCGACCTCGACGACGACGCGGTCGAACGCGCCGCTCAGAAGGCGGTCGTCCATCCGAACGGCAAACTTCTTTTCTCGCCACAGCCGGGGCGCATCGTCGTCGTCCGCGGAACGACCTTCACCGCGGCTCAGCATCCGCCGGACGGTCGGCCATTCGAGCATGTCCCGGAACTCTGCCAACCATCGTTGCACAACCGCGGCGTCGGCGTCGAGCGCGACAGCGTCTGCCAGGTCGAGCAACGACGCGTCGTCCGGTGGCCCGCTGACATCGAGCCACTCGACAGCCGCGAACCAGGCGTGGATCACCGAACCGCGCTGCCGTGCCACGTCGACCGACGGGCGCAACAGGTCGGCGGCGCGCACGCGGCCGCTCGACTCCAGCGACGACGGCGCGACGCTGCGCCACGACCGGCTCGGCCGACCGTCAGCCGGCGGCGCAAGCGCGACGCACAAGGTGCGCGGCGGCGCGTGATCGGCCGGCACAGCGACCACTTCTCGTGGCATCGCCTTGAACCAATCCGGGTCGCCGTGCTGATGCAACACCTGGCCGCCCTCGAAGTTCTCCGTCACGTCGCGCAACCGGTCGCGCAGGATCGACGCGGCGGTCAGGTTGGTCAGGCCCTTGGTGCTGGGCGCGCCGCTGGCCGTCTGCGTCAACGGCTCGGCGATCATGTGCAGCGCGTACCTCGGACGAGTCATGGCGACGTACAGCCCGCTCAGGTCGTCCAGCAATCGACGACGCGTCTCCTGCTCACGCGCCTCGCGCAACGCGGGGCACACGTCGGCCAACAGCTCGACCACGTCGCGCTTGGCCGTCGCAAATAGAGCCGAGGGCGTGTCCGCCTCGCTCGGCCGAAACGCCCACGCCGGCAGGTCGTTGACGCGCGCCATCAAGCCCTGCAACTCCGGCAACACAACGATGTCGAACTCCAGGCCCTTCGCTTTGTGCACGGTCATGACCCGCACGGCCGCACCGGACGGCTCCTCGACGGCCGTGGACTCGACGCGGGCCAGGAAGTCGCGTGTGCGCAGCGTGGCCGGCCCGGCGTCGTGCGCGTCAGCCAACTCGATCAGTTGCGTCAACCGCGTCGCGCTGCGTTCGTCACACGAACCGACCAATGCCTTGGCCCACCGCGTAAGCGTCGCCGCATACCCGTCCGCCGCGAGCTGCGCGCGAATCAATTGGCTGGTGCGGGCGACCTCGTTCGGCCGAACCGACCCCAGCCCGACGACCTGCCCCAACGGCGAGTTGACGACGTGATACGCCGCGGCCGTGTGGCCGGGATGGTCCGCCAGCAGCAACGCCGACTGCACGGCGTTGACTGCCGGGTCGTCCGTCAGCGGCGCGCCGCCCTCGCCCGACGCCGCGACGCCCGCCCGGCCCAGCAGGTCGATCAACTGCTTGACCGCGTTGTTCGTGCGGACCAACACGCCGATGTAGGCCGCGCCGCGCGGCAAGGCGCGCGCCGCAAGGTCACGCACGTACTCAGCGACATACTCCAAGTGGGACTGTCCGGCGTCGTCGCCCGCATCACCCGTTGTCGGCTCGCCCACCGGTGACGTGATCAACTCGACATAACCGGGCAACGACTGCCTGGCCGCGAGGTGCTCGACGAACCCGCCCTGCCACTGCTCGGCCGTGTCGTTGTGATCCGCAAGTGGCGCGCAGTCGCCAAGCCGTGTGAACACGCGATTGACCGCATCCAGCACGACCTGGCTTGACCGGTAGCTTCGGCTGAGCGTCGCGCCGCCGCGCGGCGGCAGGTGCAGGTCGTGTTCGACCTGATCGAAGATGGCTGCGCACCCGCCGCGCCACCCGTAGATCGCCTGCTTCACGTCACCGACACAGAAGAACGACCGCCCGGCCGCGCCGTCGTCGGCGTCGCCGTGCGCGCAGATTTCCTGCGCGATCGGCCGAAGCACGCTCCACTGCTCGATGCTCGTGTCCTGAAACTCATCGAGCAACAGGTGCGCGACCACGCCGTCGAGCCGGTAGTACAGGTGCATCGTCAGCTCGTCGCCCATCGCCGGCAGGTCGTGCGCGAGTTTGCGCGTCAGGTCGGAAAACAGCATGACACGGTGCGCACGACAGAACCGCAGGTAATGCCGGTCGAAGCGCTCCAACAAATCGCGCATGGCGCGCGTCCTCGAGGCAAGCCGGCCGAGCACGGCGGCGAAGGCGTGATCGATCATCGGCCGCAGCGCCACGATGACGTGTCGCGGGATCGGCTTGCGATAAAACATCGCGTCGTAACCGTCGCGGGCGATGTTCTTGACGATCGTCAAGCCAAGAAACGACTCCCATCGGCCGGCGTTCGCCTCTTCGTGCGCATCGTGAAGCGCCTTGGCCTCGCGCTTGCCCTGCGGCTTGTCCATCAGGTCACGCAACGCGTTGATTGCGCGCCCGTAGTCCGCCCCGCGCAGCGTCGCGGGCGGGTCGATGACCGACCACGCGGCCGCTTCGGTCTGCTGATACAACTCGTACAGCGATCGCACGGTGTTGTCGATCGCGGCCGTCACGCTGCGTTGAGCGGTGTCGTGGTGCGACCGACGGAGCAGATCGACCAGTGTGTCGATGTCGTCGTCGCCAAGCATCGCCTCGATGGCGTCCTGACGTACCTGCGCCGCCGCCGGGTCGTCCGCGGCGACGAGGACGGTGTCGCCCGGGACGCCCAACTCCTGCCGAAAGCATTGCACGACGCGGTTGAAGAAACTGTCAATGGTCGAGATGGAAACGCGGTGCAACGCGCCGGCCAACGTGGCCAACAGCGCGCGCGTATCGGCCAACGACAGGTCTGTATTAAGCTGCTGAGCCAACTCACGGGCGTTGGCTTCGTCCGCCGCGCCGCGTGCGAGTCTCGCCAAGACGCGTTGAAGGATCTCGCCCGCCGCCTTGCGTGTGAAGGTCGTCGCCAGGATCGACCCCGGCGGCGCGCCGCGACGCAGCAGCGACAGGAACCGATTGCTCAACGCAAACGTCTTGCCCGTCCCGGCCGAGGCCCGCACGACCAGGTGATCGCGCGACCCGTCACTGGCGGACGTCTGACTCGTGCTCATGGCGACCCCCCCGACCGCATGAGTCGTTCGCCGCGCTCGATCCCCGCACGCCGGTCGAAGCACTCGTCCATGCAGATCAAACCGAGCCCGTCGTCCCACTTCGGCGGGTCGGGCGCCGGCGGCCAGAACACGCCGCCGCGCACCTGCTGAACGACCCAGCGCGCCGTTTGCTCAGCGTCTTCGAGATCGTCCGTCTCCCAATCCGCCACTTCGAGACCGACCTGGCTAAGGTCTTTGGGAAGCTGAACATACCCAAGTTGCACCGACCGCCCGTCGACATCGACGCCCTCGGCCCGGGCGAGTACGCGGTAAAGCGGCAGTTGCAGGTCAACCCACTCCTTCACATCGCGCGGGCCGATGCGGTGCGACTTTTCCGCGGGTCGCGCCGTGTCTGCCGTCTTGTAATCCAACAGGCGGTAACCCTCGGTCGGGTGCTCGTCGATGCGGTCGATCTGGCCGCTGATCTTGAACGCAGGCTCGTCGCCCATCGGCAGCGGCGCGCTGACGCGGCACTCGACGTGCGGTTCGAGGATGCGCCACCCGGCGTCGGCCTGCTTTGCCTGCCAGTGGGCGAACGCCTCAAAGCGCTCTTCGAGTCGCGCGACCTGAATCGCCACAGCCGGCGGCGGGAGGTCGCCGTGACTGCGGCGCACGCGCGCCGCAAGCGTCTCTCGAAGAAAACCGTGGATCGCCCCTGCGTCCGACGTGTCGCGCAGGTCGCTTCGGCCGAATGCCGCGAGCACTTCATGAGCCAGTGTCCCAAACGACGCGCCGGTCAGTTCGACCACACGGTCGTCGGCGTCGTCCAGGTGACAGACATGCTTGAGATAGAAGCGGTACGGGCAGGCGAGGTAGTCACGAAACGCAGTGACGCGCATCTTCTTGATCGGCTCGGCCGGCGGCTTGGGCGGCGGGACCAGAAACCGCGACACGCCGCCGGCGTTCAGAATGACGGCGGGTGGAGACGCCTCAACATCGTCGGCGCAGAACCGCGCGACGCGCTCAGCCAGCACTTCGCCTTCACACGCAAGCAACAGCCGGCTGGGCGTCAGCGGGTTGTTGTCCGCGTCGCGCCGGCCTGTGATCAGCCGCACGTCAGTCCGGCTTTGCAGGATCGCCGTCAGCGCGTACAGGTCGCGCGCGTACCGGCGGCGGTTGTCCGTCAGACCAAGCAGGCCGCGCGCTCGATCGGGCAGGAACGGGTCGGCGTGGACCGACTGCGGCACGTGCCCTTCATTCACACCGGTCACGATCAAAGCGGGCGCGTCGTCGAGTTGCAACTCCAACCAACCGACCAGTTCCACCGGCAGGCCGCCTTGGCCGGTCGGCTGCGGCGGCAATGTCACCTCACGAATCAGGTCGAGCAGGAAAGCGACCGCCTGCCCGCCAGTGACGCTTGGCGTCGTGGGGTCTTCGGCATTGAGACGCGCCAGATCTCGCAGCACGCCACCCAGCGATTGCAACGCTTCGACCATCGGCCGCTGGTTCGGATCGTGCTGGTCAAACGCCTCGTCGCCATACACCCGTAAAAGCGAGTCGGCCAAGGGCTGCGACCATTGCGGCAACGGCCGCGCCGCGGACGCGTCAGCGGGCAACAGGTCGATGACACTTTGATAGACCGCTTTGAGGGCGGCAGCAGTGTCCGCGTCGCCGAGCCAATCGCCGGTCAGACGACCCTGCACGTGCTCACTCATGTACTGGTCGAGCAGGCCGATCCACGTCGCTACGCCGCGCGGCAGGTCGTGGTCCGAGTGGTCGGTTTGTTGTCGCAGATACGCATCGACATCCGAGTGGCGCAACACCGCCGCCAACTCCGTGAACGACCCGCGTGACATCAGCGCGCCCAAAGCGCGCAGCAACGTCGCCGGCGGTGTTCGACCCACCGGCCGACCAACCGCCGGTCGAGCGTTCGCGCCTGCCAGTGACAGCGACCGCACGACCATCGGCCCAGCCGACTCATCGCCCAGTCCGACTGTCACCTGATCGGCGCTGTAACGACCGCCGAGCGAGTCGTCGCCGGCATCGCCCAGCAAGCGGACGACCTCCATCGCCTGATCACGCGGGCGATCAACAACGTGAACTGTCGATGGGTCAATATCCAACGACCGTTGCGACCAGTGTGCGGCGTCGATGCAACCGAACGCATCAAACGCGCCCGCCTCCGACTCATGGGCGTGAATGAACGCCGTCACGCGGTCGGCCACCTGTTCCATCATCGTGCAGGCCACGCCGGTCAGCTCGCTGACACCGACCAGGCCGATCTGAAAGTCACATGAACACGACTTGTCGTCGATGGCGGCCGATCGCGCTTGATGCCGATCGACCCATCCGGCTGAGACGAGCGTCGACTCATACTCAGCCTGCAACGCCGACAACGATTCCCATCGCGGCTCCTCCAGGAAGTGGCCTACCTCGGCACATCGGCCTGCCACGTCGCGAACAGCAACATTGCCGGCGGCCAACGACTCATACAAAGCTTGCAGGTCGCGGGCGAGGGCCAGCCAGTCCGGCCAATCGTCCGGGCCCGGCCGATGCGGCGCGACCAGCGCCAGCAGGTCCGGGTCGGCCGACCGCAACGACGCGACGCGTGCCAACAGCGACCGCAGGTCGTCGGCGACCTTGGCTTCGGTCGTGTAAAGGTACTCGGGCAGTCGCCCCACCGTGGTGATAGTCGGCGGCGTCAGCGCTCGGCCGGCGCCGGCATCAGCCAAAAGTTCGAGCAGTCGGCGTCCCGCCCGCGCGCCGGGCACGACCAGCAGCACGCCGGACATGTCCCAACCCGCAGCCGAGGCGTGGCGTTCCAGAAGCACGTCGCGCACACGGGGCAGGCACGGGCCGTCCCAACCCAGAAAGTGACGCGAAACGCTCATGGGTCCGTCCATGTGAGAGACGATTAGTGTAGTCGAGCGGCTGGACCGGAATAATCGCAACTCAAGACGGATTGCGCCCAGGTCAATCCAGCCCGTTGCGATTGACGGTAAGCTGAGAGCTCGGGCGACACTCCGCGACAGAGTCAAACATGGCACACGATGAATCACCAGAACTGTTGTCGAACGACGAGGCGGGCGAAACTGACCCGTCTTACTGGTCGGGCGCGCGGTTGGTCCTGGCCGGCGTGATCGTCGTGGCGGCGTTGGGCGTCATCGCCGTAATGCTTCGACCGCATTGGGACCGATGGCAGGAGCACGAAGCCGACGCCGCCTGGTACGAGCAGGCCAAGCGGGAGTTGAACGAACGACTGAACCAGAAACCCAAGCCGCGTTCGGCCGTCAACGACGAGATTCTGAGTCGTTTCGATACGGACGGCCTCGACACCGACCTGCGACAACGTATCTTCAACGGCGGACCGCGCAAGGACAGCATTCCCGCGTTGACAACCGAAGCCGCCGCCCAAGCGGTCGGCCAAACCCAACACGGCCCGCCGCGCACGCCACAGTGGCCGAAGTTCGTCCCCGCCAAGGAAGCCCTTTTCCCCGCCAACACGCGTGTTGTCGGACTGACCGTCGGCGGTCAGTCACGCGCGTACCCCATTCCGATCATCGTCTGGCATGAGATCGTCAACGATCTGCTGGGCACGGGCGACGACAAGACGCCGGTGTTGGTCGTTTACTGCCCGTTGTGCGACTCGGTCAGCGTGGCTGAACGGCGGTTGGGTGGGAAGACCTACGAGTTTGGCGTCAGCGGCATGCTGACCAACTCCAACGTCCTGTTGTACGACCGCATGGACAACGCGCTCTGGTCGCAGATCGGATTCGAGGCGGTCAGTGGGCCGAACGTTGGCAAGTCGTTGAAGCACCTGGACGGTTGGGAATTGACGACGCTCGACAAGTGGACCAAGAGACACCCCAACAGCACGGTCCTGACGATGGAAACGGGTTTCGCGAACTATCAATCGCGGTACGAACGGCAAGCGTACGCGACCTACTTCCGGCACGACCGCCTGATGTTTCCAATTGAGCACCAGAGCGCGCGGCTCGGCCGGCAGAAAGTGCCGGTGGTCGGCGTGCGCGTCGGTGACATTGCCAAGGCTTACCCGTTGGAGGCCGTGAGAAAAGACGCCACCGAAGGCGTGTTTAAAGACGAGTTGGCAGACGGCGTCGTGCAACTCAGTGTTGACGACGAGTCCGTGCAGGTCGTGCAGACGCCCGCCGGGGCACAGGCCGTTCACACGTATTGGTTTGCGTGGTACGCCTTCTACCCGAAGACCGAGTTGTACGAATCCGCGGCAGACGCCGGGGGGAATTGATTCGATTGAACGTCGCGCGCGACGTATCCCGCAAATCCGCCCGATCTCGCCTGCCCTTCAACCGCGCCACCCCACACCGACCCGTTATAATCGCCCCGCGCTGCCCGCGTAGCTCAATTGGATAGAGCATCCGCCTCCGGAGCGGAAGGTTGCAGGTTCGAATCCTGCCGCGGGTATTGCCCCCGACCCCCGGGAGCGGGAGCTCACGCTTTCCGATCCGTGGGCGTCACTGAGTCGACACTCCTCGAAAGGATCACGATGACACGTCTCGCGCTTGCACTCACACTCGCTTGCCTTCTCTCCCTGGCCTTGCCGCTGCACGCGGCCGACGGCACCGTCAAGGTCTTCATCCTCGCCGGCCAATCGAACATGGAGGGCAAGGTCCAGAAGATCCTTATCGAACACCAGGCCGTGGACGAAAAGACCAAGCACCACTTCGCCCACCTGCGCAAGGGCAACGAGTGGATCGTCCGCGACGACGTGTTCGTCAAGTTCCTCAACAAGCACGGCGGACTCAAGCCCGGCTTCGGCTCCGGCGACCGCACCGGCGTCGAACTCGAATTCGGCACGGTGATGGGCAACCACTTCGACGAGCCGGTCATCCTCATCAAAACCGCGTGGGGCGGCCATTCGCTCTACAAGCTGTTCCGCTCGCCCTCGGCCGGCATGCCCAGCGACGAATTCCTGAACAAGGAACTGGAAAACGCCAAGAAGCGCACCGAGAACAACAACAAACGCCGCAACCGCAACGACCCGCTGCCGACCATGGCCGACATCAAAGAGGTGTACGGCCGATCGTACCGCAACATGCTCGCCGAGGTGAAAGAGACGTTCGAGAAGCACGGCGAGCTGTTCCCCTCGACGAGGGGTAAGAAGCTCGAGATCGCCGGTTTTGTCTGGTTCCAGGGCTGGAACGACCAGTACAACGGCGCGGAGACCGAGTACAAGTCGAACATGAAGCACTTCATCAACGACGTGCGGAAGGACTTCAAGTCGCCGAAGCTGCCGTTTGTCATCGGCGTGATGGGTCAAAACATGTCCAAGCCCGCCAAAGGCCCCATGCTCGTGATCAAGAACGCCCAACTGGCGATGGAGAACGTGCCCGAATTCAAGGGCAACGTCAAAGCCGTCAAGACCGACGTGCTCGTGGACAAAGCGGCTGAAAAGCTCTACCCCGAGTGGCGCAAGCGGTTCGAGGAGTGGCAGAAGACCGGCTCGGACCACCCGTATCACTACCTGGGCAGCGCGATCTGGCACGTGCGCATCGGCCACGCGATGGGTGATGCGATGATTGAGTTGCTGAAGAATCAGAAGCGGGCCAACTGAACGTCGCCTGGCGCGACGCCGGTCGCGGGTGCTGGGTGGCCTGTGGCAAAGGCTTTGCGTGCCACAGGCGGTTGTTCATCTTCACTCCGAAGCGTACCGGGTTTGGGATCATCCTCTGCGTGACCGCTGTGGCACGCCGAACCTTAGCCACTGGCACGCCAATCGCTCGCCCGCATCGTACCGACCAATCATCCAACATCCACGGTACAATGCGCCCTCACCGTGCGCGTCGGTCGCCGCCATGGGTGCAGGCCTCACCTGACCGGCCGTTCGGCTCGTTGGGGCACACACCATGCAGAATCGAATGACGCTCGTCACCGGCTCGGTTATCGCTGTGCTCGTCAGCCTGTTCACCGCGGCGACCCACGCCGCGCCGCCCACGCCGGCCGGCGACCCCGCGCGCTGGGACGTGTACTGGCAGGGCCTGATGCAACTGCGCGAGGGTCAGTTCAAACAGGCCGTCGCGTCACTCAACGACGCGCAGCGGCGAGCGCCCGCTGACGGCCGCGTGCTGCTGGGGCGCGGTGTCGCGCACACGTTGCTCGGCCAATTCAAACAGGCCCGCGACGACCTGTCGCGTGCGCGTCTGCCCGTCAAAGACCGTGAGGCGCAACTCTGGAGCTACGCGCTCGACGCGATGAGCGGCGTGACCGATCCGAGCCGCGGCATCCCGATCCCGCAGAGCCTGCGCAAACCGGGGCAGCCGACGCACACGTTCAAGGGCATCCCCGGCCACATGATCCAGGGCGGCAAGGACTATTCGACCGCGTACGCCTCAACACTCTACTACGGCTTGGCCATGCCGTACCGTGGCGAGCGCGAGGCGGGCCGCGACACCAACTCGCCCGCCTTCACAGAAGCCAAGCGCAAGGTCGGCCGATGGTTCGCACACCGCGCGCTGGCCCGGCCGGAACTGACGTCGCGCAACTTTGACTACGCCAAGCGCATGGTCAGTGAAAACAAGCTGCGCGACGCGCGGCAGATGCTCGACCTGGCGCTGTCGGTCAATCCGTTCGACGCCGACATGAACACCGAGTCAGGCAACCTGTGGATGCGCATCGCCCGGCCGGCCACGGCGCGGTGGGACTACACCAAGGCGTTGACAATCAACACCCGCGCGCTGGGCGCCTACACCGGCCGATCGCTCGCGGCCGCGTCAATGGGTGACACGCGACGGGCTAGGTCCGACCTGGCGCTGGTTAACAAATACAGCGGCAAGCCGAACGAACGACTTGCAAAGGCGATCGATCAACTGTTCGCCAAGCAAGAGGTTAGGGCCGACCCGTTGCAACTGTTAGGCGAGTTGGAGAAGCAGGCCGTGGCAGGCGCGGCGATTGAAACGCTAGTGCCCATTGCCGAGCGACTCCACCGCGCCCACGCGCCGAAACGCGTGCGCTACGCCGAGCAGTATCAGGACAAGCTGCGCGAGTTGGATGACGCGGCGCGCGCCGACCCAAAGGCCATCAAGCCGCGCATCGAGCTTGCCTTGTACCTGCACGACGAGGCGTCCAACCGCGGGGGCGACGTCGAGACGCGGCGCGGCGTCGCGCCGTTCCGCTGGCAGCACACGTCGAAGATGGAGTTGGGTCGCGCGCTGCATTACGCCGAGCAAGCCGTCGCCATCGACCCGGAACACACCGGCGCGCTAGTGGCCAAGGCGTACGTACTCGACGCACTGGGGCGCACGTCGGAGGCTGACCGCATCCTGAAGAAGGTCGTCAACGCCGCGGGCAAGAAAAACCCGGCGGCCGTACGTCTGCTTGCTCAGTATTACAAGCGACAGATCGGCAACCTGATGGCCCGCGCGTTCGGCCTGCGCATGCCGACGTACTCGTCCAGCACGCATTACGAGCGCCGTTACAACGGCGTCTGGAAGATCACGGAAACGACCCGCCACGCCCCGTCCAGCGGCGACCTGTCGCTGGCGGCGGCGTTGCAACGACAGGCGGCCGAGTTGCAGAAGAAGGCCAAGGCCACGATGGAGGCCGCCATCAAGGTCAGCAAGGGCACGCACGACGGCCTGCTGCTCGAAGCGTCGTATGAAGATTGGTTCGGCTCGCGGAACCAGGCGTTGCGGCTTTACGACCAGGCGGTCAAGCGGTATCCCAATTCGATCAAGGCGCACGACGAGTTGATCCGCTACCTGCGTTTCCTCGGCCAACACGACCACGCATTGAAGCAGGAGGCGGCGAGTTGGCAGCTCTTCGAAACGACGGCCGCCCCGCTGCTCAAGCTGACCTGGCGGAACATCAAGCGCGACGGTTGGGCGGCGCTCGCCCCGCACCTGGAACGCGCCCGCAAGCTCGACCCGATCGACGCGCGGGCGACGGCGTACCTCGCCATCGCCGAGCGCGAGGCGCGCAACATCCCGCGCGCGATCGGCCTACTGAAAGTCGCCGCCGCGCTCGAGCGTGCACGCCTGAAGATCGACGACCAGGGTGCCGGCACGTCGTGGCCGCGCGACGCGGACGATATGGCCAACCTCATGCAGATCGAACAGGACCTCGGCCTCGCCCTGCGCACGACCGGCAAACCCGACAAAGGCTTCAAGCACACCGTCGCGGCCGGCGACCTGGCGTTGCGCTACCCGCACGACGGCGTGGCCGCGCTGATGTGGGGCGCGATGCGCCCCGACCCCAAGGCCCCCGAGTTGCCGATCCCCAAACCGGTCAACGGCGCGACGCTCGCGTCGCGTGCCCACCTCGCGGCCGGCAAGGCGTTGCAAGCCAAGGGACGCAACGACGAGGCGCAGAAGTACTTCCGTGCGGCCGCGGCCAACACCAAACCCGCGACCAGCCTGATTCCCAACATCGGCGACGGCAAGGGCGACAACAACTTCGGCGGCTTGGCCACCGGCGCGTCGGCCACGGCGTTGATCGAACTGGCCAAGGTCGACATCGCCAACAAGCAATACAAGGCCGCGTTCAAGAAGCTGCAGAACGCCACGCAGGCCGGCCCGACACGTGAGGAGCGTCGGCAGATCAACGAGATGATAACCAAACAGGTCATCCCGCACCTCAACCGCGCGATCGAGAACGAACGCTCGTCGAGCAACCCGCAGGCCGCGCAACTCATCGCGCAGGCCAAGCGGGAGATGCAGCAGGGACAGAATCAAGCCGCGCTGAAGACGCTGAACCTGGCTATTCAACGCAACCCGACGCCCGCTCAGCGCCGCGAGATCAACCAGTTGATCATCCAAGCCGCGCGGGCGGGGAATCGGTGAGTCAACCCTTAAGAAGGTACGGCGTAGGGTGGGCCAAGGCTCGGCGCGGCCCACCGTCTGGCGTTCGCATGAAACCTTGCGTCAATCGTGTTGAAGGAGCGCCCATTGGTGGGCCGCGCCAAGCCTTGGCCCACCCTACCGCGTGCGTCGTCGGTTCGACCGGCGTCGGCCGAGCGGGCCATCTGCGGTTTGACACCGACCGACCAAGTCCGCGACGGCCATCGGCGCGCTGTTACCTTCTCGATTGGGGTGTATCTAACTAGCAACACTTGTGCAACCCGCCCCCACCAAAGGACCATCTACCATGAGTTTTGACGTCCAAGGCAAAGCCGCACTCGTCACCGGCGCGAACCGAGGCATCGGCAAGACCATCGTCGAGGCGTTGCTCGCCAACGGCGCGGCCAAGGCCTACGCGGCCGTGCGCAATACCGACTCGGCAGGCGACCTGGTCGCGGCCCACGGCGAAAAAGTTGTCCCCGTCCGTCTCGACCTGAGCGATGCCGCGTCGATCACCTCGGCCGCGCAGACCGCCGGCGACGTGGAACTGGTCGTCAACAACGCCGGCATCCTGCACACGGCCTCACCGCTTTCGGACAACGCGATCGACACGATCCAGAAAGAGATCGACGTCAACGTGCTCGGCCTGATCCGCATGGCCCAGGCGTTCGCGCCGGTCCTCAAGGCCAACGGCGGCGGCGCGTTCGTGCAGCTCAACTCCGTCGCGTCCATGAAAAGCTTCGCGGACTTCGCAACCTACTGCGCCTCCAAGGCCGCGGCCTACTCGATCACGCAGGCCCTGCGCGAGAAGCTGGGCGAACATGGCACGGCCGTGCTGAGCGTCCACCCCGGCCCGATCGCGACCGACATGGCCGACAGCGCCGGCCTCGGCGAGATCGCCGACCCGCCGCAGATGGTGGCCGACGGGATCGTCGAAGCGCTGCGCACGGGCGACTTCCACCTGTTCCCCGACACGATGGCCAAGCAGATCGGCGGCGCGTACGCGGGGTTTGCAGAGGCGATTGTTGAGGCGAATCTGATGGAGGCGTAAAGGCCTCATACCACATCGCGCTAAGCCGCAAGCGGCTCATGGGGTTTGCGGTACGGGGTTTCGACGCGCGGCGGTCTTGCGTTCGGTGAGGCGGTGTTTCAGTCGCGACACGATGGCGGCGTGCGCTTCGACCTTGGCCAGGTTGGTGTATTCGTGCGGGTCGGCCTGGTGGTCGTACAGTTCGACACCGAACTGGCCCTTGTCGCCCCACTCGGTGTAGCGGTACTGATCTGTCCGGATCGTGTAACCGAGCGGGCGGGGGTTCGGCGTTCTGCCTTCCCACACGCGCATGCGGATCTGTGTGACGGTATACGCCTCGTCGAGCGGCGCGAGTTGCTTGCCCCGTTGGAACAGCGGCGCGAGGCTGCGCCCCTGCACGTGCGCGGGCTTGGGCAGGCCGCACAGGTCGGTCAGCGTCGGGTACAGGTCGACCAGTTCGACCAACTTCTGGCTGGACATCCCGCGATTCTCTGAAACTGTCGTGACCATGCGTGGGTCGGCGATGACCAGCGGGACGCGGCAACTGGCCTCGAACAGGTCGCTCTTCTGCCACAGACCGTGCCGACCGAGGTGGTAGCCGTGATCGGACACGAAAACGACCAAGGTCGTGCCGGTCAACTTCAATTCGTCCAAGGCATCGAGCAGCCGGCCGACCTGCGCGTCCATGAACGACGTGCTGGCGTGGTAGGCCTGGATGATCTCCCGCTTCTTCGCATCGCTCAGCCCCAACTGATTAGGCCGATCGGGCAGCGCCGCTTTCGGGATGTCGTCGCGGTCGTTCGGCGGGTCTTTCACGACGTGCACCTTGTCGCGCGGGTACAGGTCGAAGTACTTGTGCGGCGCGACGTAAGGCGTGTGTGGGCGATAAAAACCGACGGCCAGGAAAAACGGCCGACCGGTCTTGTCCGGGTGGTGGTCGCGCATGAGTTGGATGGCGGCCTCGGCCCCGATGGTGTCGGTCTGTTCTGCGTCGGTCCCGTCGGCTGACAGCCAACTGAGCGTCCCGCCGAAGCTGCGCGAATCGGGGCGGATCGTTTTGATCAGTGGCTCGTCGTCCTTGTCGCGGCCGCGCGGGTTGACCGCGACGTGCCACGACGCCGGGTCGTCCTTGCCGGGCGTACCGATCTGCGTCGGCACGCCGTAGTGGTACAGCTTGCCGACCCGGGCGACGAAGTAGCCCTGCTTCATGAACTGCTGCGGCAGCGTCACGACGTTCGGCTGCTTCTTACGAAAGTCGCCGCCGTTGTTGAGCACACCGGTCTGCTCGGGGTACAGCCCGGTCAGAAAGCTCGCCCGGCTCGGGTTGCAGACGGGGTATTGGCAATACGCATGGTCGAACCGCACGCCCCGCCGGGCCAAACGGTCGATGTGCGGCGTCTTGACCAGCGGGTGGTCGTAGCAGCCGATGTCGTTGTTCTGGTCGTCGGTCGCGATAAACAGGACGTTCATGCGCGGCGCGGCGTCGGCCTGCGTGAACAGGCTCAGCGATAACACTACAAGCGCGAGCATTCGCCGCGCATGGTTGAGCGTGAACAAGCGATTAGTCATCCGGGTCGACATGGGGCAGCCTCGATTCTTTCTGTCGCTTAAGCGCCGCGATGGCTGACGCCACGGTGAATCCCCAGAAAAACGCGTTGATCAGCACCCGCCAGGCGATGTCCCACACATTCTCGACCGGCGGCGTAAACGAAAGCATCGGAAAACCGACGATGCGCCAAACAATCCCTCCAACTGAGAGGGACGCGTCGGCCGCCCGGGTGTTGACCGCGTCGCCCGCCAGCGCAAGCGTGACGACGGCGACACCGATGTAGACCAACCCGCAGGTGACCATCCAGAACACGCTGACGCCGCCCCAAGCACCGCCCGCCACATCAGCATCATCGTCGTCTTCGCCCAGCAGCGCCGGCCTCAACTCGTCGTCGTCCTTGGCCTTGGACTTGCGCTTGTCGCGGGCGGAGTCGTACGTTTCCGGGTCGGCCGGGTTGAAGGGCTGAAGGCATTCGGGGCACTGCGTCGCCTCCACACCTTCCAACGACTCACCACAGCGCAAACATTTCATCGGTTGGCTCCGTCGGCAGGAGCCTTGATCGGTCCGATGTATTCCGTAGCCACAACGATATGGTCAAAAAACACGTGGTTCGGTTTGCTCATGTCACGCACGCCGTTGCGTCGAAGCGCGCCCTCGGTCACGTAGTGCAGCAGCCAGAAGAAGTTGATCTTCTGTTGCGCGGTCGTTCGCCAACGGAACCCCTCGAACGGCTCGCCGCCTTTTTCGAGCAACTGGAAGCCCATGCCCGTCCACCGACTGCGCGGGACGCCCCGACGGATGTGCATGATCGTCTCGCCGTCGAGCCAGAGCGCCAGTTCGCCGTCGCGCTTGGCCGGGTCGTTCAGTTTGAGCATCACCTCGACGCACTGCCAACGTCCGCGCGGCAAGACGGCCGGGCGAACCGGCGTCATGCTGTTGCCCCAGTACCGGCCGCCGGCCGACACCTTCATCTCCGGCCAGTACGCGTAGAAGTTCCACGCACCGGGCGGTTTGAGTCGGCCGTTGCCGCCGTACGGCTCGATGCCGACGGTGAACCGGTCGTTGCCGCGCGGCCGAGAGCCCGCGCCGCCCTGCGGCCAGTTCGTCGGCGGGTTGTATCCGCCGAGGTGGACGAAGTGGTGGATGTACCCGGCGTCGTCCGGGAACTTGACGTAGAAGCGGGCGTACACGCGGTCGACACCGCGGTCGAGCCGTTTGTAGAGGTTGCCGCCGGTGTTCCGCCCGATGGTGGCCGTCATCCGCAGCGCCCGGCCGCGCCCGGTCGGCCCGTCTTCGACGAGGCTCAGCACGGCGTTGTCGCGGTTGCTCGCGTCGGTCCAGCGCTTCAGAACCGCCGGCAACTCGCCTTGGTCGAATCGTTCGATGAAGAGCACACGCCGATCGCGTTCCAGACCGACGTCGTTGGGGTGCTCGGTCGCGATCCCGGGCGGCGCCGCGTACACCTTGAGCGCACCGGTCAGGAATACGAAACAGACAACCGCGCTGACCGTCGCGCAGACTATTCGTCGGTTGGCCATGCGTTTGTTCCGTGCTCGTGCACGCCCTGGTCGAGTTCGGACAATCTCTCCCGCAACCGTACCATCAGGCCGACGTTCGCCGGGGGAAACCGCGTTGAGTCTATCACGTCGGCGGTCAGCCAACAGTGCTTGGCCACGGCTTGATTGGTCGGCTCTCCACTGACGCGTCGGCAAAGATGCGGGTGGAGCCGCACGCGCCCGTGGGGGTATTGGTGTTCAATCGACGGCCACGCTTCAACCACATCGACGACCAGGCCGAGTTCCTCCAGGACTTCGCGCTGCGCGCATTGTGCCAACGACTCGCCACGTTCGAGTTTGCCGCCCGGCAATTCCCAGTATCCGCCCAGGACGACATCGGCCTTCCGCTTGGAAACGAGCACCGACCAGCCACCGCTCCGCCGCTCAAGAACCAGCGCGAGCGAAACGTTAACCATCGAATCTATAGGGTTTTCCCTATTTTGCATTAGATTCTGAGCCATTTACGTTATAAATCTATGTAAAATAGTGATTTCTGTTTGTGTTACTCCCAGATCATCACAATCTACACAGAATGCCGTTTGAACACTAAACAGAAGAGCCACAAATACCTATAAAATCTTATCAGAAATACGTTTAAATCGATCTCAAATTCCCTTCGACACGCCGTTGACATGAACCCGCCCTGCTCAATAGGATAAAACGCCGACGCCGCAGTGCGGGGTGATTCGGCCCTAAAACTCGATTAGCCGTGGCGCGCCTCCGTCTACAGGTTCGGAGCCCTGTGACGGAGGTTTTTTATGCGCTGGAACACATCGGTACCGGTCTTGCACCGTCACTGAATTGGGTACGTGAGAGCCCAAGAACGCGTCAATCTTCCATGACTTCATCGGGGCGCGGACGACGCATGAGGATCCGGCTGCCCGTTTCGAGACCTGACTTGATCTCGACCCACTCTTCGCTCGATCGGCCGATCTTGACGGCTACGCGCTTGACCTTGCCGTTGCCAATATCGACGTAGCAGAAACGCTCGCGGTCGCGCGTATGCACCGCCTGGATGGGTACGGCCAGTTTGTTGTCAACCGAGCCGAGATGGATCTGCCCACGACAGCGCATCGACGGCTTCAATTCCCCATCGGCACTGGGCGGTAACTCGACCTTCACCTCATACTCACGCAGGTCCGGGTTCGAGCCCCAGCCCGAATCGACAGCCATCACACCCTTCGATACGACCTTGCCCTCAATCGGTTTGCCTTGTCGGGCGTCGATGCTGATGCTGACCTTCTGACCCTCACGGATCTGCCTGACTACCGCTTCGTGCACCTTGATCACCGCGATCATGTGGCTGGTGTCGGGCAGCACAATCAGCACCTCGTTGTAGCGTACCTCCCGGCCTTCCTCGATTGACTCGTGCCGATAGCGAGACGACCCGCTGCTGGTCGAATATACGACCAGGCCGTCACGCGGGGCGCGGATGGTCGTCAAATCGAGCTGTGCGTTGAGTTTCTCAAGCCGTTCTTCGCGGATCTTCAGCGTTCGCCGCGAAGCGTCGAGTTTCGCGCGGGCCTGCGCGAGTTGGCTCTCGTTCTTGCGGCGCGTGCGTTCCAACTCCGCCGTGGCCTGAGAGAGATCGGATTCCGCCTGCTGCTTCTCGCTGGGGCGGGTGTAGTCGAGGTAAACCTTCTTGTCCAGAACCGCTTTTTCCAGCGCGTCCTTGGCCTTGAGCACGGCTTCGAGCGCGTCTTCCTTCTCGTTCAGGCTGATGAACTCGGCCTTAAACAGGTCTTCGCTCAGCTTGTAATCGCGTTCGACACGAGTGAGTGTCCTCTTGGCCAACTCCAAAGCCTGATCGAGTTCCTTCTTCTTTTGCGGGTCAGTGCCGTTGACCCACTTCTCCAGCGCGAGCTTGGCCATGGTTTCCTTGAGATCCGCCGCCTCTTCGGCGCTCTTGGCTTCACTGATCGCGATCGACAGCGCCTGATCGTCGGCTGTTTCGTCGGCCTTGGCTGCCTCGAGCTTCAGGTCGGCTTCCTCAATCTCCAAAAGCAGCTCGTCGTCCGCCAACTTGACCAGGATATCGCCCTTCTTGACCGACTTACCTTCCGGCACCAGCTCAATGATCGTGTTGGTCCCCTCGACCTCGCTGCGCACATCGACCTTGCTCTTGGCTTCCAACTCGCCCGAGGCGTGAACAATCAGGTCGAACGAACGCGGCTCCGCCTCAAACCACTCCGACGCTGGCTGCCCGTCTTCGACGGGCGTTTCCGTCTGAGCGTCGGCCAGCCCAAGCTTCCCAACACCCCAGACGATGCCAGCGATCGTCAACCCAACGATCGCCACCAGGGCGATGACCAGGACGCGGCCGCCCCAACGACGGCGTGCGGGATGGACGGGGTTGGACTTCATGGGGTAACCGTAGACTCAGGCGACGCGGGAGATTCTAGCGCAGACGCCGTCCGCCCGGACTTTCGCGCTTTGGGCACCCGGTCCCAAGGCGCATTGGCGTCCAATTCAGGAGCCGGCTGCGGGACGACCAGTTTGGCGGGGGGCAGCCACTGGCCGCGGGTCGAAACACGCATCTGCCCCGACTCCAACAGGTAGTTGAGCACCGCCACGCGCAGGTCACGCAGGGCCGAATCGCGTCGGTTCAACGCCTCCAACAAGTCATCCTGCGCTTCAACAAAGTCACGCGGGCCGAGGTTGGCCAACTGCAGTTCGACACCCTGCAAACGTGTTCGGGCCGTTTCGACGTTGCGGTTCTGCAACGTGAGCGTGAAGCCAGCCCGGCGGATACTTCGGATGGCTGAACGCACCGCCAACGCGACCTGATCGCGTAGCATCCCATGCGAACGGATCGAGCGCTCGAGCGTGATCAACGAACGGCGGTACGCCAAACGTTCGACCTTTCGATCCAGCGGCGCGTCGAATGTGATGCCCGCCGTATATGAACCGGCCCCCGCGTCGAGATCCAGCCCGGCGCGGTCTTTGTCCGGGTCCGTGCCGACCGCCACACTCGCATCCAGGTCCAGCCCGGGCAACAACAGGTTACGCGCGTTCACCACACCGCGACGTGAATCGTCCACGCGATCGGAGGACGTCTGCACATCCAACCGATGTCGCCACGCGGTCTGCACGGCCTTGTTAGCTACTAAGGCCGGCGGCGGCACTTCCAGCTCCGTCGGTTTGATAGTGATATCGCGCGTCAACGGGATGCCGAGGCGGAGTTTGAAGAGGTCCAGGGCGTTGCGGTAGTCTTCTCGCTCGTTGATCAAGTCGTTGCGCGCGAACAGCTCACTCTGCTGGGCGCGCTGTACCTCGAATATCGGTACGCGGCCGGCGTCGGCCAACGCCTTGGTCCGCGCGCTCAACCAGATGAAGCTGTTGAGTTGCGTTTCAACGTTTTTGATCCTGGCCTGTTGTTGCAACAACGAGTAATAGTCCGTCGAGATTTCGACAAGGAATTGGCGGCGGAAGCGCTCAAAGTCACGTGCGGCATACGTCAGGTCGCGGTAGGCCTGGATCAACGGCTCGCGGGCGACCGGCCCCGCGCCGCGCAGCAGGGGTATCGCCGCGCTGACCGTGATCGACCCGTCCTGCGTTCCGCTGGCTCCGGTCAGAGGCGGATCGGCCCGCAACTGCTCCACGAAGTTGATCACCGCTGAAACCGCAACCTCGCCACCGTTGGGCAGGCGTTGCGTGACGCTGAAATCGTTGACCAGGCTGACGACCTGATCGTGGTCGCCCGCCTCGGGCGTGCCGCTGACGCGGGCACTGAATGTATTGAAGAATCGCGGCCCCCACAGGTGTTTTTCCGCAAGCAGGTCGAGCGCGGCCAAGTACAGGTCTTCTTTCTGCGAACGATACTCGCGGGCGTCGCGGATCGCGTAAAGCAACGCCGCTTCGAGGTCGAGTTCGATCGCGGGTTGGCCTGAAGGGTCGGCTTCGCCGGGTGCGGCGTCATCGGCCGCCTGCGGGTCGAAGCTGCGCGGGTCGTCATCTAGTACCGCGGGCAGGTCGTTCTGCCCCGGATTGACGGTCGGCAGGTCGTCCGTGCGGTAGGCGTTGTCGGTCACGCCGGAGTCATGGGGCGAGACGGGGATACGCGACGGGTCGTTCGTCGCGTACATGCCCAGCGCGTCGTCTTGGAATTGTTTGATGCGGGCCTGAATCTCACCGTCGATCTGTTCGATCTGCGGGTTCGCGCAACCGAATGCAACACACGACAAAAGCAGGACGATAATGGCGATAGATAAGCGCATCGAGACATTGTAAAGGCATAGGGTTCGCGCCGTCACGCGCACGACCTGCAACCGAGGGCCTTCCCCCATCATCCAACGTGTTGGCCGCCGGGCAGATTGCTTATCTCCCGACGACGCCATATCTTGTGCCCTTGTTGCGTCCGTCTTTCCCGAGGATCGTCCCACATGCCGACGCTCAGTTACGATGGCCAAAGCTTTATGATCGACAATCGGCGCGTCTGGATCGTCGCCGGCTCGGTCTGCTACGCGGCCGTCCCACGCGACCTGTGGCGAGATCGACTCCTGGCGGCGAAGCAAGCGGGGCTGAACTGCATCGATGTACCGATCGTGTGGTCCCTGCACGAACCGTCGCCAAAGAAACCCAACTTCGAGGGGCAAGGCGACGTCAAGCACTTCATTGAGTTGGCGAGCGAATTGGGCTTGTGGTGTATTGTGCGCGTCGGGCCTTACGTCGGCGGCGGGCTGGACCTGGGCGGTATGCCTCCGTGGCTGACCACGGTCTCAAACATCCAACTGCGTCAGGCGAACGGCCCGTTTCTGGAGGCGACGTCGCGCCATTTCACGGCGTTGATGAAGCAGATCAGCGACCTGCAGGCGTCCAAGCCGATCGCCAAGAACAGCAACGAGGGCGGGCCGATCCTCGCGTTTCAGATCGAAACCGACTGGTTCTGCCACCACGAAGCCCAGGGGCAGGGCTACCTGCGCGAGTTGTCGCGATACCTGCGCGAGAACGGCTGCAACGTGCCGATCCTCGAAGCGAACAACCTGTGGGAGCCGATCGACGGCACACTCAGCACGTGGAAGGCGGACGACCACCTCGCCCCCGACGTGCGGCAGTTGCGCGTCATTCAGCCGAGCGTGCCGCGCGTCGTGACCACAAGCAATGGCGCGGGCACCGACCACTTCGGCGGCGATCACCGGACCGGCCACGAGCCGAACGAATTCGAGTCCCGGTTGGCGCAGGTCTTTGCGGTTGGCGCACAGTTGCGCATCGACCCGTTCCACGGCGGGACACGGTTCGGCTTTTCCGCGGGTCGACTCGCCACGGCGCATGACGGGTTCGTCACAACGAGCGCCGACGGCGACGCGCCGCTCTCCGAAGCGGGCGGGCGCACGGACAGCTACACGGCTGTCAAGCGCATCGCGACGTTCGCCAGCCAGTTCGGCCACGTGCTGGCGCACGTCGAGCCTGAAGCGATCCACGTCTCAGCCGCGCCCACCAGCGACGAACATCCGCTTGCGATCGTCCATCAGCGTGGACCTCAGGGCGAAGTGGTGTTCCTGCTCAAGGATGCGAAAGACAAAACGAAGCACGTCGACCTGCTGCTAAACGACGGGCGCACGCTGCCCGTGCCGCTTGGCGAAGGGCGTGTGTCGTGGGTCTTGCTCAATGCGAACCTCGGCGGCGTTGCGGCGTTGACGTACTCCAACCTGTGCCCCTGGGCGTTTATCGGCCGAAAGATGCTGGTCGTCGCCGGGCCGGCCGGGGCACGCGGGCTGATCGGCGTTGATGACACGCCCATCGAAGTGACCGTGCCGGACGGCAAGACGCCGCTGGTCGAGCAGCATGAGCCGATCACGCTGGTCGTGCTGAACGACGCGATGCTTGACGTGGCGATCGCGCACGACGACGGGCTGCTGGTCGGCGCGGCGTCATTCGATGAACCGGACAAGCCCTACGCGGCGAGCGGGTACGGCAAGGTCATCGCCGTCACACCAGACGGCGAAGTCACCAAGCTCGAGGGCGAGAAGATCATCCGCCTGGTCCCACCCAAGTTGGCTGACTGGACGCACGCATCGACGGACGCATTCACGTCAGGTCAAGCCAACTCATTCAAGAAGATCGATGGGCCGGCCGACCTGGCGACGCTGGGCGTGCCGACGGGTTATGGCTGGTACAAGGTGACCGGCAAGGGCGCCAAGTCACAAGCCATCCTGCTGGCTGAGGTGCATGACCGCGCGCACCTGTTCGTCGAAGGGCAACCGACCGCCATCGTCGGCCACGGCCCGGGCGCGACGGACGAACCGATCGACATGGCCTGGCCGGGCGAATTGACAGTCCTGGCGGACAACTGCGGGCGACCCAACGGCGGCTGGCAGATGGACGAAGCCAAAGGCGTGTTCGGCCACGCGTTTGCCGTCACGCCGTTGAAACTGACAAAACCGAAGGTCGTTGACGGTGTCGCGCCCGACCCGTTCACGCTGGGCGGTTTCTACGTCGACCTCTGTGAGAGCGACGAGATTGCGGCCGATACGTTGGTCTGGAAGTTCAAACCGATCGGCCGACAGTCGGTGGTGTTTGAAATCCGCGACCTGCCGTTGCGTTGCCTGGTCGCGGTCAACGACGAGCCGCTGGGCATGTACGACCCGCAACAGTGCGGCGGGCTTGCACGCTGGACGTGGCACACCGGCGAGCAGATCAAGGGCGGCCAGAACGAGCTTCAACTTCGCCTGTTCGACAAGTACGACAAGAAGGTCGACGCGGTCAAGTTCGTGACGCTCTATCAGACGTCAGCCAATCTGACGAGTAAGAGCGATTGGGCGTTCTCGCCGTGGACGATGCCGGACGACGACGCGTTCGCGGACGACGCCGGCTCGGTCGCCGGTCGGCCGTGCTGGCATCGCACGGTCTTCAACGTCACGCACACCGCAGCGCCGCTGTGGTTCGAGGCCAAGGGCTTAAGCAAGGGGCAGATCTATCTGAACGGTCACAACGTCGGCCGATACTTCGTCGCGCCACCGACGGGCAAGTCGATCGGCCCGCAAAAGCATTACTACCTGCCGCAACCGTGGCTGATCGTCGATGGTGAGAACGTGCTGACAGTGTTCGACGAGCACGGCAAGAGCCCCGACAAATGCCGCCTGGTCTACAACGCAAACGGGCCTTACGGGAAGTAGGTCACGCTATGCCTTCGGAATCGACCGCCGACCACCGCGCGCAGGCCGAGGGACAGGTCGCGCAGTGCGCCGTCCTGACTATCAGCGACACGCGCACACCAGAAACCGACAAGGGCGGCAAGCTCATCATCGACGCGTTGACCGACGCGGGACACGAGGTGGCCGACTATGCGATCGTCCCCGACGACGCGCCGCGCATCGACGCGCAACTCGACGCCTGGCTCAAACTCGACCCACCGTTCGACGTGATCCTCTCGACAGGCGGCACGGGCATCGCCTCGCGCGACACGACCATCGAGGTCGTCCAACGCAAACTGGACAAGACGCTCGACGGCTTCGGCGAGCTGTTCCGAATGCTCAGTTGGGACGAGGTCGGCCCGGCCGCGATGCTGAGCCGGGCGGTCGGCGGGCTGAGCGGCGAAACGCTGATTTTCGCGATGCCGGGGTCAACCAACGCCGTGCGATTGGGCATGTCAAAGTTGATCGTGCCGGAACTGCCGCATTTGATTTGGGAGAGGGTGCGGTAATGTGAGACCTGTGGTGAGCGCGATCAACGTCTACTACACGGGGCTTTCAGTTGGGATACTGCTTTGCTTGGCCGTAAGTGGCTTGGTGCATGTCACGGAACCTGCGCCAGATTGGATAAACCTGATCGCTACACTCTTATCTGTGGCATTAATTCTATGGGTGGGCTGGGCTTGGCCAATTGCCGAAACTGCGCCACGAAAAGAACCACTAACCCAGCACGAACGAAGGACAGGCTGGATTGTATTGCTTGTTCCAGTTATCCCAGTCCTGTTCCTATCAGGATTCATTCACATGCTGTGGTCCCATAAACACGAGTGGGTCACGAGACACGGCCTGATGTTGGCGATTGCCGCGTTGATGACTTGCGGGGCTAGTGCGATGATCGCGATTATCGCTGGACGTCGATTGAGACTGTTGAAATTGCCAAATGGCGCATGCCGTCGTTGTCACTATGACCTCCGTGGCAGGCCCGATGCGTCGACTTGCCCCGAGTGTGGGTATGAATTGGGTAACTAGCTGTCGTGAAAACGCGCGAAAAAATGGCTACCGAAACGGCACAACGCACGCGTTACTTCCCCTGGTGGACGCGCGTCTCCTTGCTGCTCATCGTCCTCGCCGCGGCCTTGCCCGGCCTCTTGCACGTCCTCATTCAGATTGACCGCGGTTTTGGCTTTGGGTTCTGGCCGTTGTTCCTCGGCCGATCCGGCGCGGCGTTACTCGTGTTGGCGGTGGTGTGGATGTGTTGGGTCAGCCCCGTTTTCCGTGCGGGCGAGCCGATCGAAGCGCTGGCCCGCGACCCGAGGCATTACCTGCGCAGCCTGCGCGTCATCGCGTGGATCCCGGCCCTGCTGGTCGGCCTCGTGCTCGCGGTGACCGCCGCCTTTATTCTCTGGCGGTTCGAGTCGCAGCCCGGTCTGGGCATGGTGCGGTTCGTGTTGATCGGTCTGAAACAGACGGGGCCCGAGCCGTTCCTGTGGATCACGCTCGCCTGCCTCGTCGTCGCGGCGGGGCTTCAGCCGCTGATCGTCCGACGCTTCAACCGCGCGATGGCCAAGCGCCACCTCTGTTCGCGGTGCGGGTACGACCTGCACGCCAGCGTCGCCGAAACCTGCCCTGAGTGCGGCCGACCGCGCGACGATGTCGCGACCGAGTCGGCTCGGCAGGTTCAGCCTTCTTAAGCCTCCCCCGGCTCCGACGCGGTCGGCACGACCTCATCATCGGACGAGCGGTTGCGTCCGCAGGCCACGAACAGGCCGAGAACGAACAGCATCGCCAACAGGGCGATCGCCAGGTCGCGCACGCGCACGTTCAGCATCGCCTTGTCGTTGAAGATCGACGTGCCCGCCCCGACCAGCGCCAGGCCGACGCCGACGAGCATGAGCAGGTTGATTACGATCCGCTTGATACCCCTCGGCCGCTGATCGCCCAGGATCTTCTTGCTATTCATCATGACGAAGAACGCGACGTAAGCGATGGGCAGCAGCACCATGCCGAACCGGCTGGTCGGCACGGCCAGGTAGAAGGCTGAGCCTTTCCACAGGTACATGAAGCCGAGCGCGCCGGAAATACCGGGCAGCAGGCAGCCGAACCGGTGCAGCCAGCCGCGCGAAGGTCGGCCGAGCATCTCGCAGATCGTGAAGCCGTTGATCAGCATCAGGATGATGATCGTGGAGATGGCCATGCCGACCACGCCGATGCCAAACACGTACTGCGCGATGCCCTTGCCCGCGAGTTTCTCCAGCGAGTTGGCCAACGCGAACGCGTCGCGTTTGATCAGCGTCGCGGCGATCCGTTTGTCAGAGTCCTTCAGTCCGTCGCGCGCCTGGTCGAGTGCGCCCAATCCAAGACCGAATGTTGCGTCCTCCTTCTCCATGGTCTTGACCGAGTTCTCCGACTTGTCCGCGACATGTTTGGCGCGTTCCTTGGCGACGACCCCATCGTGCTCAGCCTGCTGAGCCACAAGACCGTCATACCACTTGCCCGCCTCCGCCGCGGCCAAGTCGCTCAGCGGCTTCGCGCTGCTCGTGTTCAGCGCGGCCTTGATCTTCTCAGCAGGCCACTTGTGCTCGGTCAACTTCGCCTCAAAGGCCGCCTTGAAACCGTCGGTGTTCATCGCACCGTGTTGCTCGAGGAACGCTTCCTGCCAACGCTTCGCCTCGCTCGCCTTCAACAAGCCGTCCAGGTTCGCCTTGAAAGGCCCGTCGATCTTGGCTGTGTTCGCCGTACGCGTCTTGAGGTCGAGCAGCCCTTCCTCCGGCTCGCCGTGGAACTGCGACGCGGCCGCGATCACGACGCAACTCGTCGCCAGCAGGAACGGGATGAACAAACCGGTTGACAGGTCGAACGCCGCCAGCCCGCGGAAGTCGCGGTCCCAGCCGCGCTTGAGCATCGAGTAAGGCAACAGGAACGTCATGTTGATCCCGACCGCCGTCGCAGCGGCCGCCACCATCCGGTCACGCTGCGCGGAAACGACCTGCTCCTTCCAGTATTCGGCATGCGTCGATTGGTCGATCAGCGCCTGCATCGACCCCGACGGCTGGTTGAGCAGCGACGGATTCGGCACGAAGCCTGCAATGATCGCGCCCCAGTCAAGCCCGTCGCCTTTGAGCGACATCGCGATCACCACGGCAAAGAAGCTGAGCACGACCACGCCGACCATGATCTTGAGCACCCACTCGAACAGCTTGATGCCCCAACCACCCGAATCGTAGAACAGGACGACGATCGTCCCGATGCCGAACAGGACACCGACCGCGATCCACTCGCCATCGATCCCTGGGGGCACGATACCGAGGTTCTGTTGCATCGCGGCCGTGCCGAGTGAGAACTGCGGCATGGCCCAGACGAGGTTGGCCATCAGGGTCGCGATCGCCCAGCCCCAGCCGAGCACGGGGTTGATGTGTTCGTTGATCTGTTGGAACGGGCTCTTATTCGTCGACAGCGCGACGTAACCGATCGCGCTGAGCATGACGACGCCGAAGATCATCATGACCGGCTGAAGCCACATCATCTCGTAGCCGCCGATCGTCCCCAGGAACAGGCTGCCGGCCAACGACCCGCCGCCGAGCGTGATGGCGCTTTGCAGCCAGCCCGGGCCGGACAGTTTGGTGTACGCCAACAGTTTGGCGCCGGTGCCCTTGGCTTTGGCGTCGTTGATCAGTTGACGATCCCGTTCGATCTTGCTGTTCATGTCAGCCATATGTAAATGCCGTTTCGACCATGTCGGACCCATGAAAACGCGCGGCCGCGCCGGCGCGGTCGGGCATTCTAATGGCAAAGCCGTGGGTGTACCAGAGACGCGGCCGTTATGGCGTCGGAACGGACGCGACCGCGTCCAATTCCTCGATCGTCCACGGCCGGCGGCGGTCGGCTGAAAGGCGGCGGACAGCCGCGACGTCACGCGGCGTGACGGGCGTCGCCCGGTGGCCCCAGGCGCGTCGCAGGTAGGTCAGGATCGCCGCGACCTGCTCATCCTTGAGCGAGCCGAGCCCGGGCATCTGCATGTCGTAGCGTCGGCCGTGCACAACGATCGGCCCGGTCAGGCCGTGCAGCACGATGCGCGTCAGCCGTGTCGGGCTGCCTTCGACGATGGGCGAGTCGATCAGCGGCGGGGCCTTGGCCTCGATACCCAACCCGCGCGGCCCGTGGCATGACGCGCAGCTCTTGGCGTACAACGCGGCCCCCGCCTTGAACGTTCGACTTGCGGCGGGCGACAGCGGCGGGTTTTTCCGCGTCGTTGGCCGATGGAGCACGGCGTTGAGACGCGCGACGCGTGCGGGGATTCCGCGGCGCTCGACCGCGCCGATCAGCGCTTTGACAAACGGTGCAAGTCGCGAGTCGTCTGACGCTCGGACCGACGGCATCAAGCGAGACAGGAACTCGACCTCGCGCCCAGCCAGACCGTGCACCGCCGCGTCAACCACGACCGGGTCGTCGCCCTGCTCGATCAGCAACTGACGCAACGCCGAATCCATCGGCCCGCCAATGGCGGACAACGACGCGGCCAACTGCCGACGCACGGCCTCGCTGGGATCGCGGATGCACTCGTACAAGTCCAAACCGATGCGCGTCTGCTCGGTCAACCGCGCGTCGGCGTCGAGCGACTGCGCTGGTTGCTTGCTCCACCAACGTTCAGCCAAACGAACGCCGGCAGCGCGGACGTGGGCATTGCCGTCGCGCAACGCACGCCGTACGACTTGTTCATCGACTCCGTCCAACCCGTCTAGCGTCCACAACGCGTGCAACCGTGCGATGGTCGCTGCGTCGTGTTGATCCGCACGCGTTGATGCCAACGCCGCGCCGCCAGCCCTGCGGGGTGCGATCGGATCGGACGGTGAACGACCCAGTGTCGGCCCGGCCGACATAACGATCGATCTCAATGCGGGCAGGGCGTCCGTCCCTCCGCGCTCGACCAGCAATCGCTGCGCGGTATCTCGCACCCATCCGTTGGGGTGCCTTAAACGCTCGACCAGCTCGCCGGTCAACATCGTCGACAAACGAGGCGTGGCCGGCACGGCATGCCCTTCGTGCACGACTCGGTAGATCCGCCCGGCACGCACGCCGTTAGCCAACCCAGTCATGTTGATGTGAGCACGCAGGTGCGACGTCATGTACTTCGTGTGCTCGATCACGCCCCGGTGCATATCGACCACGTACAGACAGCCGTCCGGCCCCGTCGCGCAAGAGACCGGCCGAAACCGCTCATCGGTCGACGCAAGAAACTCCCGCCGCCCCCACTGCTCGTCGAGATACAACAGATGAACCGCGTCGAGCACGCCGCCACGCTCGACCAGATTGAACTGCACGACCGCGTTGCCGGCCGGTTCGCAAACGAAGGCGTCGCCCCTTAAAGATGCGGGAAACTGACCACCGCGATAGACCGTCGGCCCACACGCGGCAGTCGCGCGGGCCAAACGACCGTCCGGCCGACGCATCATCGGCTGATCGCCCAGCGTGACACCCGATCGGCTGACCGGATACACGCGCTGATCCGAAGCGATGCTCACGCCAATGCCCGCACGACCCGTGTGCGAGTCGCTGCCCGCCATGTAGTGAGCCAGGAGCGAATCGACGTGCAGGAAACTCGCGTTGCCGTTGTAAAACGCACGCCCAATGTCGTCGCGCGACACGCCCCACTGCCCACGCCGCGGAACGGGCTGCGTTTCAAGCCGAATGCCCGCCCCGTCACGCACGACGCGCAACCTTGCGTCGTGGCCCGCGACATCGAGCCAGTTATCAATCGATTGTGCAAAACCGTTCGGCCCATGCTGCACGTGCGAACCCGCACCGAAGTTGGCGTCGAGCACGGTCATCTGATCGCAGCGCAGGTCGCCATCCCGGTCGCGAGCAAACCAGAGCATCGGCGGGTCGGCGATCAACACACCGCCCGCGGCGAACGCGATCGCACGCGGCATGCGCAGGTCGCCCTGAAACAACGTGCGGCGATCCATCCTGCCGTCGCCGTCGGTGTCTTCCAGCACGGCGATGCGCCCCAGCCGCGCCGCAGGTTCATCTCGCGGCGGCTGCCCGCGCATATAGCCGCGCATCTCCACGACCCATAGCCGACCGTCCGCGTCCCACTCGACCGCGACCGGCGCTTCGACCATCGGCTCGGTCGCGACCAGTTCGACGCGGAACCCCGGCGCGACGCGGAACGACTCCAGCGCGTCGGCTACCGGCAGGACGCCGGCTGAGGCGGCGTTCGTCAACCAAACGACCAGACAACCGGCCAAAACAAACTGGGGGGTCGGACTGTGTCGCATCATCGGGTGTGTGTTCGCACGCCGTACCGAAACCTGCGTCGGCATCACTACAATGAAAGTCCGCTAACCGGCTACGATGCGGCCGCGCCGTGCAAGCTTTGCCGTCCGCGGCCAGCGCGTACGTACCGATCGCGGTAACCTCTGCCTCAACCCACTCTGAAAGGACTGACCGATGTTCAAACTTACGACCTCGCTTCTCCTGACCCTGCTCATCGGCAGTTCGGCCGCCCTGGGCGAGGCCCGCCTGACAGTTACAGTCGATACAGGCGGATTTGCGCGAGATTATGCCGTTGTGGAAGTCTTGATCCCCGTCGACGTCGCTATTTCCGCGGAATATCGGAAGCGAAGCGCCGGCAAAGTTCGGGCATTGAGCAACAGCGTGGGCCCGAACGTTGGACCCATCCAACTCGACCCGGCTGAAGGCGACCCGGCGCATCCTTCGAAGATCAAACTGCGCTGGGTCGAAACCGATCTCAAGGCGGGCGAAAAACGCACACGTGCGATCACGATCGCCAGAACGCCCGTCGGCAAGGAGATTCCCGGTTTCCACTTCGTCAACGACGCGGAAGGTGGTCGAATCCTCAAGATCGGCGGGCGCGATGTCTGGCAGCATTGGACACCTAAATACGACCCAGCCGACCACGTCAACACGTACAAGCACTTCCATCACGTATTCGGCTTCCACGGCGAAGGCCACATCACCAAAGGCGCGGGCGGGCGATACACGCACCACCGCGGCCTGTACATCGGCTGGTCGAGGACGACCGGGCCGAACGGCAAGTACGACTTCTGGCATTGCAAGGACAACGTCTCCATCCAGCACCAGGGATACGAGGCCAAATCCGAGTTCGCCGGCCCCGTCGCGTCGCGCAGCGTCTCGACCGCACACTGGCTCGACAAGCAGGCCAAACCCGTCGTCATCGAAACGCGCACGGTCACGACGTGGAACGTCGGCGAAGGTCGCACGCTGATGGACTTCCACTTCAAACTCGAATCCGCGGGCGGCGACGTTGACCTCAACGGCGACCCGCAGCACGCCGGCTTCCAGTTCCGCCCGCGTGACAGTGTCAACCAGACCAAGGCCAAATACGTCCGACCGGCCAGCACCAAGGGCAAGGGCGGCGACGTGTGGGCGGACAATCCGTGGTGCGTCAACCAGTTCACCATTGAAGACAAGCCTTACGCCGTCATGCACATGGACCACCCCAAAAACCCCGGAACGCACGACGGCCGAACCGTCTATTCGACCCGTAACTACGGCCGATTCGGTGCCTACGCGCCGCACAAGCTGTCAGCCGACAAGCCGCTCGAGTTCAGCTACCGCATCCTCGTGCTCGACCCGACAAAGCACAAGGACGCGTCCGTCGAACACTTCGACGCGTTGTATCAATCGTGGGTCAAGCCGGTGAAGGTCTCCGTGAAGTAATCGAGCTTGTTGAATCATCCACAAACGAAAGCCCGCCGACGGCTGTCGGCGGGCTTTATCGTTCACACGTCATTTCATCTTGTGGTCCGCGGGTTTCACCCCCTGCTTGATGAAGTGGTCACCCCGATGGAACGAGTACTTCGTCCACTTGAACTCGCCAACGATATCGGCTTTCGTCCCGCCCTTCGGCACTTCCATGCCAAGCGTCCAATACACCGCGTTGACCATCATCCGGCGCGTGCCTTCGCTGACAAGGTCGCTGGACGAGCCCATGGTCGTCGTGAAAACCTTGCCCTCTTTGCCGCCGGGGATCTTGTACGTCTTCGTCCACGAGACCGGCATCATCGGGTTGTTCTTCTTGCCCTCAACCGGCGGGTCATCGACCTTCATGCCTTTGAGCACCGCGCCCATGACGATGTGCTGCGAGCCTTTGGGCAGCGGCAGGCGGACGCCGTACACGTCGGTGTCGCCCCAGATGTCGCGGTCCTTGATGCCGTTGGTGATTGGGTGATCTTCCGCGCCCTTGGCGATGATGCCGCCGGTCGCCTCGCGCTTGTGGCCGCCGTGGTGGTTCAGCCACCAGTCACCCAGGATGTACCCGCCGAACCCGCCGCGCCAAGCGCCGTCTTCCTTGCCGCGGTAGCCGTTGCCGTAATGCGCATACGTCTTGTTCCCGCGGATGTTGAACGCGTGCGTAGCCGTCCGCATCCCGATCACAGGTCGGCCGCTCTTCAGATAATCGTCGATGTGCTTCATCTGCGCATCCGGCAGGTCACGGAAACGCGTCGCGATAATCATCAGGTCGGCATCTTTCAACGCCTCAAGACCCGGGATATTCGACCGGTTGTTCGGGTCGATGATGCCCGTCTTCGGGTCGATCGCGAACAACACCGTGCACTTGAAGCCGTGGTGCTTGGCCAGGATCTTGCCCAACTGCGGCAACGCCTCTTCCGAGCGGTACTCCTCGTCGCCGGAGATCAGCACGATGTGCTTGCCCTTGCCCGGGCCGTCGAATCCGTCGTACGTCACCCACAGGTCGTCAGCCGACGCGCCGCCAGCCGCCAGCAAGACGGTCAATGCGAGGGTGAAAAACGTGCCAGACAAGCTGCGAATCATTGGATGCTCCTTGGTTGGATTGGACCGTTGTTCAGCCCTACGCCGGGTCGCGTGCGGGCGGTTCGGACCATGATAACGCACGGTCCCCGCCCGGTCCGTCGGCATGTTTTGCAGTCGCCGCGTCGACCCGAGTAGATATGGAGACACAAGTGCCGAACAAGCCGGGTCTGTCCGCAGACCCGGATCCCCCGGATCGCCATGTGGCGCTTTGTCTCGTGCCACGGCCGTGTCGGCCGTGCGGAACACCTTTGATCGACCACACGGCCGACACGGCCGTGGCACGAAAACTGAGCATCCAAGGCCGCAACCCGATCGCCTCCCCCTTGTTCCCAACCCACCGCCTCCTTATTATGGTCCTTTCCGCCCCGCGCGGGGCCGCCTCCAGGACTCGTCCAGCGACACCACCCATACCAACACTCCACCTGAGGGACTGATCCATGAGCAATCGCTTCACCCGCCGAACCTTCATGCAGGGCGTCGCCGCCTCCGGCGCGCTGGCCATCCCCTACATCAACGCCAGCAACGTCCTCGGCGCGAACGATAAGATCCAGGTCGCCGGCGTCGGCTGCGGCGGCAAGGGCGACAGCGACATCATGAAGTGCGTCAACGCCGGCCAACAGGTCGTCGGCGCCTGCGACATCGACGCCGGTCGAGCCAACAACCTGGCCAACAAGGTCCGCGGCAAGAAGGCCGGCGAAGCCCACGTCTTCGCCGACTACCGCGAGATGTTCGAAGAGCTTGGCCCGAAGATCGACGCCGTGACCATCTCCACGCCCGACCACTCCCACGCCGCCGCCGCGTCGCGCGCCATCTCGATCGGCAAGCACGTCTACGTGCAGAAGCCGCTGACGCACACCGTGCACGAAGCCCGTGTCCTCCGTCAGCTCGCCAAAGACAAGGGCGTCTGCACCCAGATGGGCAACCAGGGCACGTCGCTCTCGTCGCTGCGCACCGGCGTCGAGGTCATCCAGTCCGGCGGCATCGGCGAGGTCAAGGAGGTCCACGTCTGGTCCAACCGACCCGTCTGGTCGCAAGGCCAGAAGATGATGGACGAGTTCGAGAAGGGCAAGGGCGCCCCGATCCCCAACGGCTTCAACTTCGACCTCTGGCTCGGCCCGGCCAGCGACCGGCCGTACAACAAAGCCTACCGCCACTTCCATTGGCGCGGCCTGTGGGACTTCGGCACCGGCGCGCTCGGCGACATGGCCTGCCACACCATGAACCTGCCCTTCTGGGCACTCGAACTCCAGTACCCGACTTCGATGACCGCCAAGGTCCCCAAGGTCTACCCGATAAGCCCGCCCGAGTGGAGCGTCATCAACTTCGACTTCCCCGCGCGCACCGTCGTCCGCACCGGCACCAAGCTCGCGCCGGTCAAGCTCACGTGGTACGACGGCACACGCACCGGCCTGCCCCGCGACGTCCGCAAGTACGCCGACATCCTCAAGCAGGCGGGCAAGAACAACCCGGCCGGCTCCGGCTCGCTGTTCGTCGGCACGAAGGGCTACCTCTACTCGCCCGGCGACTACGCCAACAGCTTCGAGCTGCTGCCGAAGGACGACTTCGCCGACTACAAGAAGCCCGCACCCTGGCTCCCGCGCAACAGCGGCGGCAACTTCGACCAGAACCAGACCAACGAGTGGATCAACGCCATCAAGGCCAACAAGCCCAGCCTGGCGATGAGCAACTTCGAGTACGCCGCCTACTTCACCGAGATCATCCTCCTGGGCAACCTCGCCATGCGCGTGCCCGGCCAAACGATCAAGTGGGACGGCCCCGCCATGAAGAGCCCCAATTCCAAAAAGGCCAACAGCTACGTCAAGAAGGCCTACCGCAAGGGCTACGAACTCGTCGGCGCGTCGAAGGTGTGACAACGGAGTGGGGCAGACATTCCTGTCTGCCAAGGCCGCTCGCGGCCTAGCGGCCTGCCCGCATCGTTGCATGAGTGTGCCACTGGCGGCTTGCCCGCCAGTGTGATCGACCTCCGGTAAAGGCACTGGCGGACAAGCCGCCAGTGGCACCCGTCCAGGTTCAACCCCCACAACTTTTTCACTCCCCAAACGACCCGCGCCCCAAACCGCGGGTCGTTTTGTGCGCGCCCCGCACAACCCACCGCCCCACCCTGACACCCAACCCCCGTTCCCTGTCCCCCCTGTTTTTGCCAATTCCGACATAAACCCCTGCCCACCAACAGTTACGCAACACGCAGCCAATGTCACCCCGACAGCCCAAACCCGCGCCACAGCCCGCCATCGATGATGTCGTGTCAGGCCCGCCACCCGATGTGTCAGACCCCGCCACGCCCACAACACCACCACAGCCCACCCCGCCACGGGCCTGTCAGGTTCGAGATGTTGAATAAGCAACCTCACACCAAGGGGCGAAAGGCCGGGAGATTGCGCACGGAAGTGATCAAGTCAAGTCAGGGTGGCACGATCAAGCGAAGCGCAGGCCGTGTCCCCATAGACTACTCGGACGACCAATAGCCATTCGAGCACAACGTATGGACGAGTCCGACAAAGGCCCCTTTACACGACTTGCGGTGTCAATCGTTCTCGGCTTCGGGTTCGCATTCGCGATCTTTTACAGCCCGGGCTACGACTCGTACTACTGGTTTTTGATTCTCGTGCCGTGGTTTTTCACAGGCTTCCCACTGACCGTCTTCTTCTTTCTGGTGATCGACACTGTTTTTCGAAGAATCTAATAGGTTAACCGTCGGGGTAACGCTGTTCCAGACAGTCACGTCCCGGTTCAGAACAAGGCAATCCCGATCCAATCATCGAGCTCAACCATGTGCCAACGTCTCGCACCTAGCGCAGCAGCATTGTGGGCAGGTCTTGCACTGATCCTTTTGTGTTTGGGCTTACAGCCGGCACAAGCGGCCGACGACCCGAAGGCGCTATACGAGGCAGGCCTCAAGCTGAAAGAGCAAAAGTCGTATCGTGACGCCGTCGCTGCATTTCGCCATTCGGCCGAGACTGGGCACGTCGCGGCCATGTATCAGCTCGGGGCAGCCTACCTGTATGGCGAGGGCGTTGACAAGGATTTTGAAGCATCCGTGCGGTGGTTAAAGAAGGCAGCCGACAAGAACAACTTAGACGCAATGAATCTGTTGGCACTGGCGTATTCCTTCGGCCTTGGCGTTGAACGTGACCCCCAAGAGGCCCTGCGGTTGAGACTCAAAGCTGCGGAGGCTGGGCACCGCAACGCGACAGTCAATCTTGGGCTGATGTACCGTCGTGGCCGGCTCATTCCCAAGGATTTGACTCAAGCAGCTATCTGGTTCCGTAAGGCGGCCGAAGCTGGCGATCGCAACGCGATGTACTACCTGGGCGCCGCTTACAAGAGTGGCGATGGAGTCGAGCAAGACACTCCGACAGGACTTAATTGGCTCCACAAGGCCGCAAAGCTGGGTCAGAGCGACGCGATGAATGCATTGGGCGACCACTATAGCGGCAGCTACTTGTTAGATGGCAAGGATCACGACCTCTCGATTCACTGGTTTCGTAAGGCGATCGAGGCGGGCCATCCCACAGCGCAAATAGGGTTGGACTTCATTCTGGAAGTACTGGAGGACGAGCGCAAGGAAGTGGCCAAGGCTAAGAAGGCGGCAGAGAGAGGGGATCGCAACGCCATGTTCTCACTGGCGCGTGCCTACGAACGTGGCCGAGGCGTGCAAAAGGACCGGGCCATGGCGGCTAGCTGGTTTCTCAAGGCGGCAGAGGCAGGACACACCGACGCTATGCATCGATTGGGTAATGCATACGCTGATGGTTTGGGAGTGAAAGAAGACGACGTTCGCGCGTTGCGATGGTTCAAGAAAGCGGCGGAACGTGGACACGTCGCGGCGATGTACAATGTCGGCCAATGTTACGACACGGGCCGCGGCGTTGCAGTGGACGCGACACAGGCGGCAACCTGGTTCCAGAAAGCCGCCGAAGCTGGTGATGCGTATGGGGCCTACTCCCTTGGAACGATGTACGCGAGCGGCCGGGGCGTCAAGCAGGACGACCGGTTAGCCGTGCGCTGGCTGAGTAAAGCCGCGGATGAGGGTGTTCCACAAAGCATGTACTATCTCGGCGTGATGCACGCGCTGGGCCGTGGGGGCGAGCAAGATGATGAGAAAGCTGTTTATTGGTACGGAAAAGCAGCGGAGGCCGGTGTAAATGAAGCCATGTATCGCCTCGCCGAGATGTATGCGGCCGGTCGCGGTGTCAGGCAGAGCGATGCCGAACACCTGCGCTGGATGAAGAGGTCGGCTGAGTCGGGAAGCTACTATGGCATGTTACAGATGGCTGCGAAGTACCGCTACGGACAGGGTGTCGATCGCGACGTCAGTTCCGCACTAGAGTGGAGCCGACGTGCTCATGCGGCCAATGGCGACGACTTCGGTGTCTTGCTGTTGTGGTCTGACCTGAATCGAATGGGCCGCCATGCCGATTCTGTACGGCTCATCGCTGAACATCTGAAGAAACCGAATCAGAGAACTTGGTCTCTCCAATTGGTCGAACTTGTCGGCGGTCGGCGCGACGCCGCGAAAATACTGACAGACGCCAAAAGCGCGGACGACAACGCGAGGCCGGGACGACTCTGCGAAGCCCACTTCTATATTGCCCTGACGGAACTGTTTCGCGGCAAGCGCGACGCCGCCAAAGCCCACTTTGAACAGTGTCTGGCGACGAAAGCAGAAGCCTATCTTGAGTACGTCGCGGCTGGTCATGAACTCCGTCTAATGAAGATTGTCGAGCAAAAGGACAAGTAGGGTGGGCACTGCCCACCACGTTCGTCGTTGGTGGTCCGATGGGTGGGCGGTGCCCACCCGACGGATTGGAAACACAGAAACTCGACCACACCCGGGAACGATGATCTCAACACTCGTCCCGACGGCGTCGGCACAGAAGCGTCGCCAAGCCCAGCGTGGCGAGTGTCGCGGACATGGGCTCCGGGATGCCCGCGTTGCCCGGCGTGGGTGTCGGTGTGGGCGTCGGTGTCGGAGTGGGTGTGGGCGTGGTGGATTCGGTCAGGATGTCCAGCGTCGAAAAGATGATGTGGGCGCCGTTCGACGGCTCGGTGACGAAGTCGGGCGGCGGGAACAGGACGGGCGTCTGCACCGGGCCGGCCAAATCCAGTTGAACGGTCGCCGACCCGTCGATCAACATCGCCAGCGCGGGGGCCGACAACGCGACGGTGTATTCGTTGTATTCGGAACTCGCGCCGCCGAACGACTCGAACTGTGTGTCCAGCGCGGACGACAGGTCCACGCCGTCGATGGTGAACTGCCCGACCTGCGACCCGGGCGAGGCCGAGTCGTGATCGAACAGGCCGAGTTGGATCGTCGCGGACGTGATGTTGTGACCGGCGGGAATCACGAAGTTGTGCGTCCAACTCTGCGAGAAGTTGCTGTTGGACAACGGCTCGACACCGTAACCCTGATCAAACGGCGCGGGCTGACCGCCCTGCACGGCGATGAGGTCGAGAATCGTCGGCATCTGGCCGTTCGTCAAACCGGACGACGTGTTACCGAGATTGGAGGTCACGGCCTGCGTCGTGTGCGACAGGCAGAGACATACCACGATGACTGGGATGGTCTGTTTCATATTCCTTCTCGATCCGGTTCGCGTGCTCAAGGCTCGGCCGATGCATGCCAACACCGACGGTCGCCGCCAGCCGAACGGCGGTCGGGCGACGCCCGAGTCTATCAAATCGTTACTCGAGACGCAATGTTTTTATAGCGCAGAAAGCAAGACAGGCCCGGTCAACCCTGCGGATTAGAGGCCTCGCGCAGCGGTGAAACAGGCTTGATCAAGCCCTGTCGAGGATCCAGCGAGGCGCGGACTCCTGTCACCGGACGGATCGACGTGACCGATCGCGAGATGACAACGCCTCACGTTGATTGGTGTCGCTATCGGCTTTTCAACACGCCCCGTATGCGACGGATGTGCGTCGTGTTGGACAGGTAGACGTCCCGCCCGCTGAAGGCCAATCGCCCGCCCAGCGGGACTTGCGTGACCGGCTGCACGACCGCCGTCAGCGGATCGATGCGGACGAGTGTGCGGTTGCGCGGTCCCATGAACGTCCAGATCCGGCCGTCCGGACCCATGCGAAAGTCCCAAGCCTCCTCCTGGTTCGAGCCGATCCGGACAGGCAACTTGTAGGGCACCTGCACCTTCCAAACGACCTGCCCCTGCTCGACATCGACACCGTACAGGATGCTCTTGTTGGTATCGGCCGGGTCGTAGGTCCAGCCGATGACGCGGTTGCCGCCTGCCCAGACGATCGGCCCGGGGCCGGCCACGTTCTTGACGACGGTGATCTCGCGGACGATCTGTTTACTTGCGTCGTCGAATACAAACAGCTTGCCCTCGGTCGGCGTCGGCTTCTTGAGCACGGTGTCCCGGACCGCCTTGGTCGAGATGACAATGTGTTTGCCGTTGCCGGCTGAACACACGTGCGTGACCTGTTGTGGGCTGAAGGGTTTCCACAGACCGGCCTCCTTGTTGGTCGCCGGGTCCCACCAGCCGAACCCGCCGTGGCTGCCGGTGCGCATCCACCGTCCGCCGAAGTAGAGGTGCCCGCTTGCGCCGGCCGCCGCGCCGTACATCTTGTGACAACCAGACTCGGCGAATCGGCCGAGCAGCCGCGGGTTGCTGTCGGGCGATTCGTGCGGCGTCAACGCCTTGCCGGGGCCTTCGCCCCGCATCATGACGTTCCAAGGCTTGGCGCAGTCGAACATGTAAAGCGTCGAGGCCGGGTATCCGCTGAGCCAAACCTTGTTGTCGTGGATGACCGTCGCGTAGTGACTCAGTCGCGTCTTGCCCATGTACGACGACTTGCCGGTCTTCGGGTCGAAGATGAAATGCCCCTCGTAGGAGCCGGCCGTGCCGAACAGCCGACCGTCCGGCAACTCGACCAGGCGGTCGCTGGTCGTGGGGTACAGCGGCACGTCGTAAGCGAAGCGTGACCAGCCGGGGTGTTTGGGGTCGGGCTTGACACCGCGCACGGCTTGCTTGACCCAGAGTTCGGCTTGCTGACCGCGCCGCGGCGGCACGATGCGTTCGGTATAGACCTGCGGCTTGGGCGGCAGCGCGTCCTGCCAGCTCTTGGCTTGCTGGTCCCACGGGCAGGGCTGGCTGCGTGGGATGAGTTTGCCCCGATAGCACCAGTAGTCCTGCCGCTTGTGGCCCGCGCCGACGCGGACGTTGGCTGTCACGCCGTGCGCTTGCTGATAGACGCTGATCAGCCCGCCGCTGTTGGCGGTCTTGGCCAACACGGTGGACTGCTTTGTCCTGCGGTCCACCGCGACGAGATACCACGGCACCTTGCCGCTGGCGATGTAGACGTGCGTGTCGTCGGCGCCCATGAAATAGTTGTAAGCGTTGTGCGGCCGATGGCTGGGGCCGCATGCGCCGAAGTCGGTCACCGCGTTCGTGCGCGGGTCGATCATGATCAGCGACGCCGCCTGCGACGGGTGTCCGCCGCCGGCGAAGAGCATGCCGTCGGTCGCGCGGACAAGCGGGTGCGTCTCGCCGCGCACATGGTCGGGAACACTCACCGCGTCGAGTTTCAGTTCGTTCTTCGCGGGGTCGTAGACGCAGATCGAAACACGACGCCCCTTCATCGCCGAGATATAGACCTTGCCGTTCGGCGCAAGCACGTTTGGACAAAGGTGCCAACCCATGCCCTTGGGAAAGTTGTTGACCTTGACCTGACCGCTGCCCAGGTCGATGATCGGCAGCGTGCTCTCGCCGCCGTAGCCGCGGAAGTAGACGGGGATCACGTCCCACGTCTTGCCGTCGGGGTTGGGCGCCCAGATCATGTTTTTCTCACCGTCGAAGCGGATCGTGTGCACCGGTTCGAGCACGTCTTCGACCGGCCTTGTGGGCACGGCGGCGATAGCCGCTTCGATGTTCTGACGCGCCGGCTCCCACGGCTTACTGGTGTCGATCTTGAGTTGCGGCGGCGGCGGCTGGGCGGGGTTGCCCGACGTCCCTGTACCGATGCCCGCCGTGTTCCCCCCTGCTGCGGCCGCGCGCACAAAGGCCTGGTCAGACTTGGACAGCCTGCTGATGGGCAGCGTGATCTTTCGGCCCGATCGCACGATCGTGAATTTCACGCCGTCGGCTGAGTGAAACTCGGCTTCGAGTGTTCGGCCGTTGGTGAAAGTCCACGTTCGGGCGTGGAGTTGACCGCAGAGCGACAAACACATCCACACGACGCCAAGGATGAGAAGGTTCCCTTTCACGGCACGACCTCGGGGAGCGGTGAAACAAGTTTGATCAAGCCCTGTCGAGGATCCAGCGAGGCGCGGACTCCTGTCACCCCGCCAGGGCTTGATCAAACCTGCTTGTTCGACGCATGCTCCCGCACGCCGGGCAACGCATTGCCGCGGGGCGTGCCGACGGTCGTCGTCGGAAGCAACTCATTCAGGCTGGTCTATCGCGACCGTTCCGCATCACGTCCGACGCCGCAGGCGTCGTCCGGCGCACATCCAACCCGCGACAGCCAGCAGGCTGATCGAGGCCGTTGCCGGTTCGGGAACGGCCGCCGACTCGCCACGTGTAATCGTGATCTCGTCGGTGATCACGTCGGAGTTGGTGGTCGAATTGCCAAACGTGACATAAGCAATGTTCGGCGCGGTGACGGACAACGACATGAACTCGTCCGAGAACGCGGGGATCAGGCCAGAGTCCGTGTCCAGCAATACGTCGCCGCTGTCGAATGCGCTGAGAAAGATCGCGTCTTCGTCGGCACCGGCGTCGCCGATCAGGATCGACACGGCCTGCGCGCCGCCGGCGATGTCGGCGCGGATCGACGGTGTGAAAAAGTTCGTCGTGCCGATGATGCCCAGCCGACCCACAAGCACATGGGACTGAACAGTGTCGCCATTGGTCGCCGTGAACGTTACGCCCTGTTCGGTGTAGGCGGGCAACGGCACGCCGGGCCCCGGCATGTTCGAGAAGTCGATGGTGAACGTGACCGCTTCGGTCGGCTGAGCCAACACTATTGCAACAAGCAGCATCGCCAACCCACTCACATCGTGTCTCATCTCGGTTGCTCCGGTGGACGGAATGCCTCGCACCGCGATGGGTTTCGCCACACTTCGGCGATCGGCACAGGTCGCTCCGCTTAACAATCCACCGGTCGGCTTGAAACCCAACAACGGGCGATCAATTCGGCCGGCCGATCGTGCCCCGACCGGCATCGTCGATCGTGCCGGGTTTGAGCAAGCGCAGCGATCGGCCGATCGGTTTACAGTGATGACCGGCCAATCGGCTTTTTTTTCGTTGGGTTTGGCCGGCCACGGTGGAGTACTCATGTGGCGGAGCAGCAACAGGCGTTCATGGCTCAGTTTGTCCGCGCCGAACGGTCGATTCGTGCGCTGCTGTTGGCTGCGACGGGGGACATCAATCTGGTCGACGACCTGATGCAAAACGTCGCCGTGGCACTATGGGAAAAGTGGTCGGAATACGACCCCGCGAGGCCGTTTCGGGCCTGGGCGCTGGGCGTCACGAGGATCGAGGTGCTCCGCTGGCGTCGCTCGGCGGCCCGGAATCGGCTGGTATTGGACGTGCAGTTGCTCGATAAACTCATCGGAGCCGCCGACCGTACAGCCGAGGAGGCCGACCGGCGATTGGCCATGCTCACCGAATGCCTCGACGGCGTGCAGGGCGATGCGCGGGAGGTCTTGAAACTAAAATACACCCGCGGCCTGCGGTGCAAGCAGATCGCGGAGCAACTGGGCAAGGGCGTCGGGGCCGTCGAGATGATCCTCACACGCACGCGACGCGTGCTCGGCGAGTGCATCAAGCGAAAGCTGGCTGAGGCATGACCGAACCGAACACCAACCTGATGGCCAAGTACCTCGCCGGCGACGCAACCGCCGACGAGGTGCAGCAACTCGAAGCGCTGCTGCAGGACGACGCGCAGGCCAACGCGCTGTTGGCCGAGGCGTACACCGACGTCCATCTACGGGAGGCGTTGAACGGCGCGAACCTGGGCGCGGCCGTCGCGCCCGATGCCCAGCAGACCGACCCGGTCGTCGCGCGCGTCAGGCCAAAACGATGGGTCGGCGCCGCCCTGTGGTTCGCGGCCGTCGCCGGCTGGGTCGTCGCCGCGTACGTCGGCGGCAAGCTCAACGAAGCGCGCACCAACATCAGCACGCTCACCGGCCGCGTCGCCGCACTCGAACAGGCCATCGACAATCAAACCAACACGGGCACGGACAGCGATGCGCCGCAGATCCACAGCACGCGCGGCTGGCTCATGGCCCTGCCGCACGACGGCGGCATGGACGGCCAAACGCTCTACGTCGGCGCACCCGCGCCACTCGACCAACGGCTCTGGACTTGCCCGTGGGGCGCCGCCGAGTTCCGCTACGACAGCGGCGCATCGATCTCGATCGAACGCAACACCGTCTTCACGCTCAACGAAACAGACGACCTGCGTCAGCTCAAACTCGACCGCGGCATCGTGCACGTCACCAACCTGGACGACGAACAACGCCCCACCGAAATCAAAACCGAGTTGGCCACGGTCCGCCTCGTCAAAGGCCAGGTCGCCGTTCAGGTGGGCAAGAACGGCACGGCCGTCGAAACGGCCATCAACGAAGTCGAAGTCGACGTGATCGAAGACGGCGTCACCCGCACATTCACCGTCCGCCGGCAGGAGTATCTGATCGTCAAACCCGGCGAGAAGGCGACGCTGCACGAAGGCATGCTGAAACTGGGACTTGAGCCGCCCGAGTGAGTCATCGAGCGTCGCGGGGACCGCACAACTGAGCTGTTTGAAGGGTCAATGGACAGTGTTGGCCCAACAAACCAATCACGGTCCCTATCGCTAAAAGTAGTAGGATTTGACCCACCTGTGTTTTCGCCCACGATCGTTGCACCACTGATTGAAATCGGCTTCACCGGAGGTCGAGAACGCGACCCAATCTTCTATCAACTGGCTGACATCTTCGATACCTGACTGAAGGCGCGCCTTTTCATTGGGGTTGCGGATGTACGGGAGGTGGTCTGTCGCTTTGCCGAGTAGCGTTGCATCGTCGGCCGGATCGCCTAAGTAGTTGTACGGCAGATGATGACAAGCGAATTCAGCATCCCCAATCATCATCTCGATAATCCTGATACGGGCCAATTGATCGTTCGGATCTCGCTTCAGTGCAGCGTGCAACTGGTGACACGCTTCCGGTGTGCTTTGCGAGATGAATGAACGTGCACAATCGTGCGAAACGCCGGCGAAGAAGAGTCCCAACCATCGACACGGTGTTGGGTCCGCAGGCTCCGCAACAACCCATTCGTTCAGCGTTGGTATCACCAACTGCTCAACGAGCGGGTGTGGGATCAAGCCGCGGCCATCCATATCTCCAAACTCGACGAGCCGCAGGCATAGCCAATGGACATATTCCTTCCTCTGGGTGAAGGTCCACGTGCTGGCTGATCCGAGAAACTGACCGAGATGCTGAAAAGCGACGTCGCGTAGACCTCGTTCTCGTTCTGTGCAATACGCGACGTATTCAACCCACGCATCGTTCCCCGACGCGAGAGCTGCGGCATTGCGAACACATTCGTTTTGCTTTGCGTGGTCCACGGGCTGGTCCATCGATCAAGGACTCTAGACAGGCACTGCGCCCTGACACACGATCCTGATCTACTTACCCTTCTTCGCAAGCGAATCCCATTCCTTCTCCGTCGCGCGCGACTTCTGGTACTCCATCATGATCAGCCAAACGCCCTTGCGTTTGACGAGCAGGCCTTCGAAGTGGATGTATTCGACAGAACGTTTGCCGTCGGCTTCTTCGACGTAACGGAAGATGCCGGTCTCGTGCGCGGTGGTCGCGTCGCCCAGCCGTTGTGAGAACCGGAGGGTGACGTCGGCTTTGAGTCGGCCGGCCTTCGTGTTGTCGAAGTTCGGCTTCCAACGCTTGAGCGCGTCAGCCAACGGGTAGCTGACCTTTCGCACGCCCGACACCAGCACGCCCCGCTCGTGACACGTGGCTTTATAGCCTTCAAAGTCGCCCGTCTTGACGGCCGCGGCGACGCGCGACCAGTAGGCGTCGAGTTCGGCGAGTCGCTTCTTCTTGGTGGCCGCGTCGTCGGCGTGGGCGGTTGTTGTCACGAAACACACGACCAGCGCGATGGGGAGCGTTTTCATGGCGGTTTGTCCTTGGCCAAAGGTCTGGGCGCGGGCTGACGACTTTCGCACGCCGACAACGCCCGTTCGCGGCGCATCATACGGGAACGCTCAGCCGACACCGCTGCTCAGTTATGAATCAGCCAAACCGCGAAGCCCGCGGTCACCGCCGCGATAAACGTGACGCCGGCGACGATGTTGTTCTGCCAGATGATCTGATTGACCAGCCAACAGACACCGGCCAGGACAAACACGACCGCGGCAACGACCTGACCCGCGGCTTGCAACAGGAAGCCGCCGACGGGGATCAACACCATCGCGGCAATGATCCAAAGAAGGGTGACACCCAATCGTTTGAGAAACGGCATGTCCGACCGATCGCGTGGGCTGAGGGACGGGTATTAAAATAGCTGTTGATGCAACGACTGCTTCGCAATCATCGGTGGACACTGCTCGTGTTGGGTGTTCTACATATATCCGTGGCGGGCGAGTCGTCGTACAACATTCTCGTTGGCAGACTTGTACTCGCTCAGGCAAGTACGTACCTTGAACTTTCCCTGGCTGCGTCGATCCCGCTGTTCTTACTGGCCACGCAGGCCGACCGTAAACGTCGCTTCAAATTGCGGTACGCATGTCGCAACTGTGACTACGACTTGCGGGCCACGATCGGCAGCGGACGCAGGGAGTGTCCAGAGTGCGGGCAGCGCATTACGCGGGCGGTACGAACAGGGGTGTTTGACGGGTGAGGGGCGCAAGAAAACACCGGCGGGTTGGTCGCCGGTGTGTGATTGGTGAGTGATGTTCTTATTGTTTGGGGAAGACGCGCTAAGCCGCGAGCGGCCTGCGACCCGAGGCGACACGGTTTGTCAGCCGCCCAGCTCGTGGCGGACGAAGGTGGTGATCGACGCGCCGTCGGGCAGGTAGTCGCGGATGGGCTTCTTGGCGTCCATCTCGCGCAGGTAAATCTGCCCGAGCAGCGTGTGGTCGTCCACCCACTTGCGCATCTTGCCCGTGGCGATCTTGTCGGCGATCTCGTCGGGCTTGCCCGAGTCCTTGGCTTCCTGCACGGCCGCGGCCTTGGCGGCGTCGTACTGGTCCTTGGGTAGGCCGGCCTCATCGACGGCCAGCGCCGGCGTCGCGGGCGGGATCGTCGCGGTAACGTGCTGGCAGATGCCCGTCAGCAGGTCGTCGGCGATGTCGCCCTCGCCGGCGATGATCGCGCCGGCCTTGCGCGTGTGGTGCACGTAGCCGCCGGCCGCGCCGCCGGTCAGGCGGATGATCTTGCGGATGGAGATGTTCTCCTTGATCGTGATCCGCAGGTCTTCGACCGGGGCCTGCATCGCGTCGGTCGCGGCGATCTCGCCAGAGCCTGACTCAGCCAGCGCCAGGTCGGCGATCTGCTGCGCGGCGGCGATGAAGGTGTCGTTGCGGGCGGCGAAGTCGGTCTCGCTGGCCAGTTCGACCAGCGCGACGGCACCGTCGCCCTTGGCGATGGCGATCGCGCCCTCGCCGGCTTCGCGGTCCGAGCGCTCGTCCATCTTGCCGCCGAGGCGTTCACGCAACAGCTTGACCGCTTCGTCCATGTCGCCGTTGGCGTCGCCCAGTGCCTGCTTGCACTCCATCATCCCCAGGCCGGTGCGCTTGCGAAGGGCCATGACATCTTTGGCGGTTACGGACATTGCGAAGTCTCCTTTTCGAGCGGGTCGTCGCGGCGCGTCGTGCGCCGAAGGTCAACGGTGGGATGCGGCGTCGCCGCAAAGCGGTGGAACGGGAAAACAGTAAATCGAACTGGTGTGCCGCGCGGGATCATGTCTGTCGCGCGGGGTGTTGTTTTGGGTTACCGATATCCGCGCCTTCGGAAAGGCCCGGATTGACGGGTCGAATCAGACGTTAGGGGCGTTTGGTCGGCCGGACGAAAGCCAGGCTTTGGCCAACGTCGGCCGTCGAGGTTTTGGCGGATCAGCTCACCGGCTGTTGCGCCGTGGGGGCTGGGGCGTCTGTGGCCGGCGGGGCTGGCGCGGCGGGCGCCGCAGGTGCGTCGCCCTCAGCCGGCGCCTCAGCCGACTCGCCAGCCTCGTCTGAGCGGAACATCGCCCGTCGGCTGCGCTTGCGTTCGGGCTGACCAGTTGCCGCGGCGTCGTCCTTGCCCTCAGCCTTCTCGAGTCGCCCAGCCTTGCCCTCGTTGATCGCCCGGCAGAGATAATCGACCACGACCTCGATCGCACGCATCGCGTCGTCGTTGCCGGGGATGGCGATATCGGCCAAGTCCGGGTCGCTGTCGGTGTCGATCAGGCAGACCGTCGGGATGCCCAGCTTGCGGGCTTCGCGCACCGCGTTCAGTTCACGCGTCACGTCAACGACGACCAGCGCGCCGGGCATCTTGTCCATGTTGCGGATGCCCTCGAGGTTGCGCAGGATCTTGCGCTTCTCACGCCGCAGTTGCGACTCCATCTTCTTGGAGTAGTTGTCGATCTCGCCCGACTCTTCGAGGTTCTCCAACTCGACCAGTCGTTTGAGCCGCTCGCGGATGGTGCGGAAGTTCGTGAGCGTGCCGCCGAGCCAGCGCTCGGTGACATAGTGCATGCCGGTGTCTTTGACCTGCGCCTCGATCGCTGCGCGGGCCTGACGCTTCGTGCCGACAAAGAGGATGTCCTTGCCGCTGCCGACGACCTTGCTGAGGAACTTGCGGGCCAACAGCAGGCCCTTGATCGTTTCCTTCACATCGATGATGTGGATCTTGTTGCGGTTGCCGTAGATGTACGGCGCCATCTTCGGGTTCCAGTTGTTCGTGCGGTGCCCGAAGTGGATACCGGCTTCGATGAGGTCTTTGACGAGCGAGGCCATGGCGGGGTCTCCTGATACAAGCGGTCGGTAAGCAATGCGGTCGAGTCAGCCCGATTCGGCTCAGGGCCGACGCCCACCACACGCCCGCGGCGTGCGACACGCACGGTTCGCGGCAAAGTGGAACGATGAAAAAAGCCGGTCATGTAACCGGCCTGTCTTGTCTTAAACTCAACCCCCGGCACCTTTTAGAGCAAGGCGGCAGAGGCGTCAAAAAATCGCAAACAAGAGCGAGGCGTCCAGCACCGTCGCATTTTAGCATCCAGTGAGCAGGATGCAAACGGCGGGGACGGGGGCGGGTCGAAGGTCACAGGTTGAAAGTCGGAGGGGACAGGGGACAGGAATCATACAAGTCGAACGGCCACGACCTCACGCACCCCAAGCCGGGTCTTTCCGAACACCCGGATCTCCGCATCGTTCACCCCTTCTCCCATTCCCCCATTCTCCCGTTCTCCCCTTCTCCTGCTCACCATTCACCCCCTCACCGCCACACCCCCACGCCGATCACCCACACCGCCGACGCCACCCACGCACACAACCCACCAACGACATGCACCGCGCGATACTGCTTCCGCTCCGCATCGAGCAGCCGCGGCAACGTCAGCCAAAACGCCAGCCCCGCCGCCGCGACGCCGCCCACGCCGATGACCGCCTCCCGCCACAGCGCGTCGTCCCACACCCCCCCGACTGCGGCGACCCCAAGCATCAGCCCAAACACGGCCACGCTCCCCGACACGATCCAGCAGACGACCTTCGGCAACCCGCGCAGGCTGAAGTCAGCCAGCCGCATCCACGACACGCCATTCAGTGTCACGTGCGCCGCGAACACAACGACAAACGGCCGAAGCCAGACGTCGTCTCGCGTCATGACATACACCATCAGCCAAACCAGCGCCGGGCTGGCCGTGCTAAGCACCGCGCGGACCGTGTGCACGCCCGCACCGGACTTGCCGCGATGCCACAAACTTGCGTGCAACACGAACAGGATCAAAGGCGGCACGACCCAAGGCCAATCCCCCAACGCCCAGCACGCGTACGCGAACAACGCCCCACCCAGCAGGGCGGAATCGTCCAGCGTCGAACGCGCCCGCCAAACGAACGCGAATGCGACGAGCAAGATCAGCACGACCAATCGGGCGATCAGCGGTTCCAGCGAGTCGAACTCGATGTAAATCTTCAACAGGGCGAACACGCCCAAAGGCACGAACAGGTTGTCCAAACCTCGCCAGGCGATTGCCTCCATCACCATCACGACCAACCCCAACACAGCCGCGATCATCGCCGCCTGCGCCCAGTCGCTCTCGCCCGTCAACCCAAGCGGCAGCACGACGCTCGCAAACGTCACGACAAAGAAGCCAGCCGACCCTTCGACACTCTTGTGCCCGTCGAGCACCGTGTATTTCCGCCGCCCGTATCGCACACCCACCACCGCCGCCACCGTGTCCGACAACGCAAGCACCAAGACCGGGATGCAGAACAACAACTTGTCGCCTTCGCTCAAGTAGAACAGCAGCGCGATGGCGATCGGGTAATACACCTCGCCCCACGACGCGCGCTGCACCGACCCCAGCACCGCGCCGAACTTCGCGTGCAATCGACGCTGCAAACGCACTGCCAACAACAAGGCCGTGCAAACGACCGCCAAGACTGCCGCCGGCCACCAGTGGTCGAACCACCAAGGGAACGTCAGCACGACCAGCCCCATCCCCACGTGCAACGTCTTGCGGACGACCTCAGCCGGCGGATTGAAACGACGCTGCACCGCGCGCAGCACAAGCATGAGCAGCAGCAGCGACCCGACCACGACGGCCATGCCCACCCACGTCCGCGTCACGCACACGCCTCCTCAACCACAACCCGGCTGTAAAAGAAGGCCTTGTCCCGCTCCAACAGGTCACGCGACAGGTCTTCCAAGTGACGCAATCGCGGCGCGACGTCGGCCGGCCGACCGTCCGGGCTGCGCGACGCGAGCATGTTCCAATAGAACAACCGACCGCCCGGCCGCGTGGCCGACGCGATGCGACCAACCAGCGCGTGATACGCGTCGGCCGACATGTATTCGAAGATGTCGCTCAAGTTCCAGCGATCGACCGCGTCACCCCCCGCGTCACCCCCGGAATTGTCCAGATAGTCCTCCACCGACGCGCACCGCACCTCAAGCCGGTCCAGCCGATCGCGGATCGTTTCAAAGTGTTCTGGCCGCAGCGCAAGCGGCAACGCCGTCGTGTGACGCTCCGTGAGAATCCATTGCAGGTACGGGTTGTCGGCCGGCGCAAGCCGTGTCAACGCGTGCTTCGTCCTCGCCAGGATGCGCTGCGCAACCGTGCCCTCGACGTACTTGAACATCGCCGGGTCACGCCCCGCTCGGCCCATGACAAACCGCGAAAAGAACACCCTGAACAGCAGCCGCCACCGCCAGGTGTCCCAACGGTCGCGATAAAACGCATGACGTTCCGCCTCGCCGCGCGGTTCGAGCAGCGCGTCGACCGTCCGCCGACCGTGTACTAGCGGCAGGAGTCGGCGACGGAACAACCGGAAGTATCGCTCGAACTTGCCCGCCGCCCCGATCCCGCGCGCGATCTGGTCACCCCGCGCATCCCAGAACGCCCGCGCGTCGTCCGCCAACTCATGACGACACCGCGCATACAAAGACGCCCGCCGGTCGCTCGCCTTCGACCCAACCAACTCCAGCAACTCACCGTGTTCCAGCACGCGATACGCCGCGACGCGCAACGCCACGCACGCAAGCTGCGCGGGGTTCAGGTCGATCGCAACGACCCTGGCCGGGTCGCGCGTCAGCATCGCCAGCGCATTGTCCCCCGCCGACGCGATCGACGCACACACATCGCCACGCTGGATGTCCAACCCGTCCAGCAACACATCCGCGTCCTCCCAACACTGGGCGTAGCGGATAATCGAGAAATCAACATGGCGAGCGGCTTCGGTCATGTAGGAAAACAGCAAAGCAGTAAAGCAGGAAAACAGCAAATCGGAATCGGTGCAATCCAGAACATAACGCCTCAGCCGCCCCGTTTAGCGGCGAGCCCGCCCCAGGAAGGGCCGCCTTCCGGCGTTCACCTCACACATCACCAAACACGCCCGGCATCATCACAAACCGCCACCAACCCCTCCCCCCATCTGTGTCAATCTGTGTCAATCTGTGGTTCCAAATCCGTTACGCGCCGCACCACCCCCGCGCGCCCGTCCATTTCAATGACATCGCCATCCTTCAACCACGACATCAACCCAGCGACACCAACGACAGCCGGGATACCCAACTCGCGTGCGACGATGGCTGAGTGGGACAGCAGACTCCCGTGCTCGACCACGACCCCCGCCGCCGCGGGGAACAGCATGATCCAGCCCGGGTCGGTGCGCGACGCCACGAGGATCTCCCCCGCACGCACCTCCACCCCACGCGGGTCGTGCACGACCCGCGCTCGGCCGCGCACCACGCCCGCGCAGCAACCCAGTCCACGGCGCGCATCGCCGTCCACATCTTCCACCGACGCCAAATGCGCGTCGTCGTCACCCGCCGTCTCCACCAGTTCACTCAAATGCGCCGGACCAAACGTCTCGAACCGCCCCGGCGGCTCCTGCGTGTCGTTGCGATAGGCTTCAAACTCCGCACGCCGATTCTTGACCAACCCGCGCAGGTCGGTCGCGACGGCCGTGCCTTCGACGATCCCGAGCACCTCCTCCGCCGTGAGATAAAACACGTCGCGCGGATCGTCCAATCTGTCTGCGTCGCACAAACGATGCCCTATTTCGACGAACAGGCGACGTACGCGACCGAACAACCGCGTCCGCTCGAACCGCAGGTTCTCGCGGTCGCGCACACGCGCCCGCGCGTGACGCAACACCCACCGCCAAACGATGCGCCGTCCGAGGCGCGGCCCGATGGCGGACAAGGCGCGTTGCTCGGCATCGTCACGGGAGGGCGAGTTTTGTTGTTGGGGGGGCGACACCTCTGTCTCCCTCATCCGCCGCGCCACGTGACCAATGCTGCGTAAAAGCGTCATCGCATCATCCCGCAACGTCGGGCTTTCCAGCTTCAACTCTTCCAGACACCGATCCCCGAACTTGTCGAGGTACGCCACATACGCCTCGCGCAGCGCCGCGTGTCGCTCGATCTCGGCCAGGATCGCGTCAACCCCACCCGTACAGAACAAGTCGATCGCCGCGTCGTCTTCCGCAATCAACGCCGCCATGTCCTGAATCCGTCGGGCCGGCTCGGCGCTGACCATGTCCCCGCCGCCGATGAGCAGTTCGTTGTGCAGCGTGCCGTCCTTGTCGTCACACCACTTGGTCGTCAGCTTGCCGAGCAGGCCGAAGAAGATCATGGCCAGGAAGTCGTTGATCAGCGGCGCGTCCCAGTGCAGCAGCAGCCGGTCTTCGAGATCGCGGTACGACGCGGCCAACTCATCGAGCGATTGCTCCTCCAACGGCGGGTTGGGGTCGCACAGCGCGTCGTTCAGCCTGGCGTAAAACCGTTCGATCGTGCGGTCGATCCGCCGGTGGTGTCGCATCAGGCCAAACGCGCTGCGCATCAATGACCACGCGTCGGCGATGCGCTGCCCGCGTGTTGTCGTTTCGAGCGTCGCCAGCACGTCGTTCGGCAGCGCCTCCTTGACCCCCATCATCTGTTCCATGAACCGCCGGTTGAAGCGGAAGCCCGGCAGCATGGCCAACACGCGATACCAATTGAGCAGGTTGTAATAGACTCGGCCGCGCACCAGCCCGAGCATGTTCGCGAACGTCTGCCGACCCGCATCAATCTTCCGCGGGCTTACGCCGAGGATGACGCAGAATTGGCGGTACACCGACTCGTAGATCGACCGCGCGAACGAAAACGTCAGCGGCGTCGTCACCCCCGCGTAGCTCTCGGCGATGTTGCTGTTGTCCCAGACACGACGTCTGCCGGACCGGTCGGTCGCCGCGCCGATAGTCGTGATCGGCCGCGACTGCAAGAGATACAACCGGCCGTCCTTCACCGCCCACTCGATGTCCTGCGGCCGGCCGAAGTGATCGCTCGCCCGCCAGGCCAATTCAGCCACGGCCACGGCCTGTGCATCGTCGATCGCCGCGTCGCTGGCGGTCGCGTCGCGCAACGCGCGGTCGAGGATCACCTCATCACGTCCTACGCGGAACGTGTCCGCATCCGCCTCACCCGACACCAGCGACTCGCCCACGCCGCGCACCGCAGACACCACCGCGACGTCTCGGTCGCCCGACACCGGGTCGGCCGCAAACGCCACGCCCGCCGCGTCGGCGTCGATCATCCGCTGCACCAGCACGGCCGGCACCGAGCCCGCGCCCAGATTGTTTTCATTGCGATACGCAATCACACGTTCGCTGAACCCGCTCCGCCAGACCGCCGCGACCTTGGCTGGCACGTCGTCCGGCTCGACAAACAAAAAACTCTCAAACTGACCCGCGAACGAGTGGGCAGCACCGTCTTCGTCCGCGGCCGACGAGCGCACAGCTAAACGACCGTCGGACAACGACGTCGCGCTCAACGCGTCCCGCAACGCATCGACCAACGCAGCTTTCGGCTCTACCTCGCGCACGATGGCCGCGCCTGTGTTGTCGTCCTTGGCATCGTCCCACACACGCCGCTGCGCATCCGTTGTGCTCGCAACAAACGCGCTCGGCGGCACGACAAACCAGCCCGGCACGTCAAAACCCGCGTCGCCCAACGCCCGCAGCGCCGCGGCCTTACCGCCCAGCACGTCGCGCGCCGCCGGCCCGTCGGCATGAATGACCCAGTCCATCAACTGCCCCCCGACGATTGCAAGGCCCGCCAGACCAGCGGCACGGCGCCGAGCGACAGGTACAACGCCAACGTCCACAACCCCGACAGGTGCTCAATCCACTTGCCCCCTTTGACCGTTGGCTGACGCACAAACCGCCAGGCATGTACGACCGCCCCAACCAGCAACACACCCAACACACACCCAACCGCCACGGCAAAGTCGATGTGCCACGCCGCGACCACAGCCAACACGCCCGTGACCAGCAACATGCTCACCCAAACGACCAGCGCACCACGCCGTCCCCACAACACTGTATACGTCCGCACGCCTTCCTCTTCCCCTTCCGGCGGCCGAATCTTGCGCCCGATCTCGATCACCAGCCCGTTGAAGAAACTGACCATCAGAAACCAGATCAATCCATTGGGTGCCCCAGTGAAAGCGCCGCCAGATGACTCCGCCACGACCAGCCAATCGCAGGCCGTCGCGTACAGATCAACCAGCGGCATGATCAGCATGTGCGTCCACATGTACGTGATCGGCCGCCGCACGATCCAGTCGCGTACGTAAAACTCCTTGCTCATCAACGCGAGGTAGACCCACACGCCCAGCAGCAACAACACCAACCGCCAGCCCAGCCAAAGCCCAAGCGCCAGTTGCACAGCCGCGCCGATGACGAACAACACCGCCAACCCGCGCAAAGTCACCAGGCCGCGCGGGACGGGCCGGTATGGCCGGTACGTCGCGTCTTCCTCAGCGTCCTTGAACTCGTCGGCGATGCGCAACTGGAGGAAGAACACAAAACACGTCGCGAACGCGACGACGGCCGACCGCCAACTCGGCCAACCCGATCCGCCGCGCAACATGAACGAGAACGACACGGCCGAAAAGCTGAACGCCGCGATGAGCAGCCCGTGCGCGAAGACGGGGAACCGCTCAGCCTGATAGACCCACCATCGGCCAAGCAACGACGTCGGGTCGGTGCGCGGGGAGTAGTTGGTTTGGGGCGCCGTCTGACTCATGTGTTGAACCACCGAGCACACCGAGAAGCGGCGAAAGTGAGTAATGAGAGCGGAGCACTTGCGGCGCTCCTAACGATATGCCACTTCACCCTATATTCTGATCCTTCCGTCCTTCTCATTCCGACCTCGGTGCACTCGGTGACCTCGGTGGTTCATCCCCGTTCTCACGCCCTGCTGACGCCGAATCCCCCCGCGCCAACTTGCGATGTGCCCGCGCGAACTCCCCCGCCGCCAACGCCGCGATGATCGACAATTCACCCGCCAACGCCAACCCGGCGCACAGTTCCGCGAACGCGTTGGCGTGACCCGCGCCCGCCAAACCGAGAACGTCCAGACACGCCCGCTGGCTCGGCAACGACGTGCCACCGCCGACCGTGCCGACGACCAGATTCGGCAAGGTCACGGCCGCGTACAGCGCGTCATTTTCAACCTTCTCGAACCGCGTGACTCCCACAGCCGACTCAGCCACGCAGGCCGCGTCTTGTCCGCTAGCGATATAAAGCGCCGCCAAGCCGTTCGCGTAGTGCCCCTGCACGCCGATCGTCCCGCTGAGCACGCCGCCCACGGCCGACATCCGCCAGTACGCGACCATGTCGTCAGCCGACACGCGCAGCTTCCGCCGCAGCAGGTCAGCCGACACGGTCACCTCGGCCGTCACCTTCCGCCCGCGCACGAGCAGGAACGACTGCATCGACGCCTTCTTGTCGCCGCTCATATTCGCCTCGACGAACATCCGCGTCGGCTTCACCGGCGTGTGCTCGGCGATGTACTGGCAGACAGCGTCCGTCGCAAGCGTGACCATGTTCTGACCCGCCGCGTCACCCGTGCGGAACTCGAACACGACATAAACATGGTTGCCCTCAGCCGAATACCGCACGTCGATCAGCTCACCGTGCTGCGTGGTCGAACCGGCGACCGACTTGAACGTCTCGATCTGCTGCGTCGCCCAGACGACGAACTGCCCGACGTCGGCGATCGACTCGAACACGAAGCCCGGGGCACGCGTCAAACCTTCGTTCAACAGCATGGCTGAACACCCGCCCGCGGCCGAAACGACCTGCGCCCCGCGCGCGTACGAGGCGACCAGCGCAGCCTCCGTCGTGGCCAACGGCACGTAGTAGTCGCCCTGAGCGTAAAGCCCGTTGACGCGCAACGGCCCCGCCACGCCGACCGGCAGCTTCACCGTGCCGATGTAGTGCTCGATGTTGCCCTGATACGCCTCGGCGTCACGCGCCGCCGCCGCGTCCAGCAGCGCGTCGCGCTGCACATCGTCCGCGCCCAACGCCGCCCAACGCTTTGCGATCGACTCGGCGTCCTGCCTGGTCGCCCCAGCCAAACGCGGCGCGGCCTCGCCATCGACCTTCGGAGCAAGCCGTTCCCGCAACTCCCCGGCGTCACGCCCGTCGAGCACACGGTCGAGGTGGTCGCGGACGTGGCGGTGGTCGGTGGACACAGGTCGGGTTTCCTGATTGAAGAGCTGAACGCGGCAACGCCAAGAGTGTTTAGCCGCGCCCCGAAGGGAAGCGTTCACAGTCGAGTCGGCATTCACCTACGAGGACGCATTGTAATGAACATCGATAACCCCCACTGATGCACGAATTGAGGTGATGCACTGCCGTGTGCAGGCCTCTTCAATCGCCAGAGTGGCTCGGACCTCGCGCCTGTACGCAACCGTGTTTCGCCCGCGATCGTTCGTTCCGCGCCGCACCCACACAATGCGCGGGCGATTGGGGCCTTCCGCGGCCAGCCCCACCCCCGGATAAAACCCCCGGCCGCCCCCGGAAGGCGCGGCGCGGAGTCAGTCACTCATTACGTGGCTGGCGAAGCAGAGTCAACACCTGGCGTTTGATGTGCCGACGGATGATCCAACGGGCACATGGGTGACAGATGCCGACACACAGAGGCCAAGTTTGGACGAAAGGCCCGACCTTGCGTGGGGGAGCCGAGGAGTTTGAGGGGTCGGCGGCGAGACCCCTCATCTCATGTGGTCTTCAGGCGAAGCCGTTCCGTTGAAGCGCAGCGCCAAGCCGCTGCGGCGCCCCCGGGGGGTGAGCAGGCCGCCCGGCGAGGGCATTGCCTCCATCGTGTACCGAGCAATCACCGAGTAACCCATGAACAACGAAGAACCGGTTCTGTATTTTGGGCTTCTCACTCGCTCCCAAATCAAGGCTCCGGCCTCGACTTGAACCCGCGCGGCAAAACCGTCACCATCTCCCGCATGAGTTACACACCCGACGCAAATCGATACGACGGACGCATGACTTACCGCAAGTGCGGGCGATGGGGCTTGAGGCTGCCCGCGCTGACGCTTGGCTGCTGGTGGAACTTCGGCGACGCGGCCGACCTCGACAACGCGCAGGCCATGCTGCATACCGCATTCGACCACGGCATCACCCACTTCGACCTGGCCAACAACTACGGCCCGCCACCCGGCAGCGCGGAGGTGAACGTCGGCAAGATCATCCGGGGGATGCCGCGTGACGAGTTGATCATTTCGAGCAAGGCCGGCTACCTCATGTGGCCCGGGCCTTACGGTGAATGGGGCACGCGCAAATACCTGCTCGCTTCGCTCGACCAATCCCTGCACAGGCTTGGCTTGGACTACGTCGACATCTTCTACAGCCACCGGTTCGACCCCGACACGCCGATGGATGAAACGATGAGCGCGCTGGACACGGCTGTGCGACAAGGCAAAGCGCTGTATGTCGGCATCTCAAGCTACACGAGTGACCAAACGCGCGAAGCGTCGAAGACCTGCCAGGAGAACGGCTTCCCGCCGCTGCTGATCCATCAGCCCAACTACTCGATGATGAACCGGTGGATCGAGGACAACCTGATGGCCACATGCGACGCGCTGGGCATGGGGATCATCGCCTTCTGCCCGCTGTACCAAGGTCTGCTGACCGACAAGTACCTCGGCGAAGTGCCTTCCGACGCACGCCGCAAGAAACAGCCCGGCGCGCCGCTGCGCGACGCGGAGTTCAGCGACGACGTGTTGGCGATCGTCGGTCAACTGAACGACCACGCGAAACAGCGCGGGCAGACGTTGGCGCAGATGGCCCTGTCGTGGGTGCTCCGCAACGAGCGCGTCACCACCGCCCTGATCGGCGCGAGCAAGCCATCGCAGATCATCGAAAACTGCAAGGCCGTGAGCAACACGTCGTTCACCGACGACGAGTTGGCCAAACTGGACGACATCCTCAAGCCGCTGCCCGACCTGCTGCCGGAATCGGTGTGGGCGCGGGAATGACGCCCCAACTGT
>JANQSF010000152.1 GCA_028284155.1 Phycisphaeraceae bacterium | reverse complement strand
GACACAATCCGCACGGCCTCGGGGTCGATCTCGGCGCTATCGAGATCTATATGGTCGATGGCATTGCACCTAACGAATCAAGCCTAAGTTGCGGGCCAGTCACGCTGGCCGACCCATCTCACCGAATTGTATCCGGGCCCGTCAACTTCCGGCATTGGTTAGGCCGTCCCGGCCACACTCCGGACACGCTCCCCCACTCCCCCGCATGTCATGCCCGCACGCCCCGCACAGGCCACGGGCGATGCGGCGGCGGGCGCGTCGCCACTTGAACGTGATGAGCCAAGTGGCGGGAGTCAGCGCGAAGACGAGTGCGGCCAGCCAGAATGACGATCGCACACGATAATGTGAAGATCCAGATGTCGTGGTGTTGATCTTGAGTCCTGGCAGGTCAACCACGACTTTGGGATAGTCCGCGAACATGTTACTTGATTGTGGAGTGGTCGCCTTGACGCTTCGAACAACAGTTTCAACCTCGTTGTGGGAGATGCACTTGATGACCGAACCGAATGAAGAAAATGTGGTTTCGCAAATCGCCCAGGAACAGAAGGTTCTAGATGGTTGGAACTGGACGGGTATCCCCGAGTGGGCGCGAGGCCACTTCGCAGATGAGTACTACGACATTGATATTGACATGAGACCAATGTGGATGGATAGGTTGCCCAGCCGACCGAACAGATAGCGTTTTCGCATCGCCCCCGGCCTGTGCGGGAAGTGCGGGGATGACCTGCGCGGGTCGAGCGGAGAGTGTCATCGCACCCCGGCAGTCTGTTGCACTGGCGGCCCCCAACCTCGCCCCCGGAAGGCCTCGGTTGACTTCGGTTGGCCGGGGCTTTGATATTGGTTGTACTTCCCACTACTGGGGAATAGTCCCCGGTCAGATCGGCTCAATCCCTCCTGGCGAGCCGTGAGAGGGGTGCATCCGTTCTGGCACGGGCTTCGCATCTCTATGGGTGTCGCTCAATTGCTCCCCAACACAAAGGACACACCATGGCACGCAAGCACGACACAAACAACGACTTCTTCGCCCCGCTGGAAGACCGTGTCCTGATGAGCGTGGCTGACGGGTTGAGCAACACCCTCATGATGGGCGAAATGCGACCTCACGATGGCGTCGATGAGATCGCCATCATCGCAGATGCGGCACCCGACGACACAGGCCTACCTACTGGCCCGACGCAAACGGGGCTTCAATCGGCTACAACGGAAGGCGGCTCTAGTAAGTCGTACGACGACGTCTATGTCGATGGCAAGATCATCACGGCCGAGAATCCCGACGCCGAGTACGCCCCGTACAACAGCAACACGAAGCAACTCAGTCTTGCTGCCGCGTGGACCGAGCATACGAAAGCCAATAACCTAAAGCTCGTTGAGACCGATGCCCCGTCTGCCGGTCAGGGCGGCAACCAAGGCAACGACGCCAAGGGCGACACGGACGGCAAAAGCAAGTCAACCCCCACCGCCGTCTGTTATGGCGTGTCCGTGTTGGCGTAGTAGCGCAACTGGGCAACCATACTCACCCGCAGCCCCGGCACACGCCGGGGTTTTTCATGCGCGGTATCCTGTCGGCCATGCTCGACGCCGGGTTGATCTATATCGAGACGCTCATCCGAACGCGACGTCACCGGGCCGCGACGATCGACTTCGCGCGCTCCCGATGGATGAGCCACCGGATCAACGCGAACGCGCGTCTTCGCTGGTCGAGGGCGACCGGCAAGTGCTGGCGATGCCGCTACCCGATTCGCACCGACGCGGCGACATGTCCCGAGTGCGGCGAGGCGGTATCAAGTGCTGCCAGCAACCAGTCTACGAGTGACGCCCAATGACTACACTGCGGGAATACCAGTTGTCTCGACTGCCCAGCACGTTGGCGTCTTTGCTACTGCTGAAGCGTCCACGCACACGTCTTGCTCGGTGCGCTAGATTCTGCTGTCTTGTAATGATTCTGTGGCTTTCATATGTCAATGTCTTCTGGTCTTGGGGCGAAGGTTGGATATTGGCTTTGATTGGCAACTCGTTCCACGGCCTGTTCCTTGGCGTGTTCTGGCTTGGATGCTGGAGTGACTATCGCCGGGACCAGAAACGAGCGCGCAATTGCGAGTGTGTTGAATGCGGCTATTCGTTGGTGGGGAATCCCGATACGCTGGCTTGCCCCGAATGTGGCGCATCGGCTGCTGGCAAGGCCGTAAGCGCACCCATCGAGTCAAATGAGAGGTGAAGAAGAATTGCCATCACCGCCCGACGATTGTCTGCGTTCGTCCGTCTGCGGCCGTGGGTAGAATCTGGCGATGCGCCGCCGACTGTTCCACCTCGCCACCGCGGTATCGACGCTGCTGCTGCTGTTGGCGTGTGTTCTGTGGGTGCGGTCCTATTGGGTCGCCACGACGCTGACCGTCGGCCCAGAGAACGCGGCAGGCCAAGCCTTGTTTCCAGACTGCGCGTTCGCGTCGAATTGGGGATACTTCTCGGCCACTGACCCGATATGGCCGACCGTATGGAAGACGCAGTTGGTCGAGCGGTCAGCCGTCAAGTGGTCATTCGAGAGAAGGCCGGGCCAATCATCGGTCACCGACATAGAGCTTCCTGGTATTAGACGTGTCACAATCGAAGAGGCCGTTAGATACGCCAGCCACACCACTGTGGCCTACTGGCTCATCGCCCTCGTGCTGGCCATCCTGCCCGCCGTGTGGCTGCTGACTCGTCGCGGTCGTGTGCGTCGAGCGCGGGTCGCAAAGGGGCTGTGCTGGCGGTGTGGATACGACCTTGTTGGCAACGTCAACGCCGAGGCTTGTCCCGAGTGCGGCGAGGCGGTGGCTTAGAATCCCTCATGCGTCGCTGGCTCTTCAACATCGCCTCAGGGTTCTCGTTGCTGTTGTTCGTGGCGACGTGTGTGGTGTGGGTGAGGTCGTATTGGTTCAATCACGCTTTTATGGTGGGCGAGCGGGCTCCGGGCACGAAGTGGTTTGTCAAACAGACATATCTGCTTGGGGCCAATGACGGTTGGTTTGGGTTCTATCGGTCTGGATACCCATCTGCGTGGTCGTGGGCATATGACGAAGGACCGGTCATTCCTGCCACACAGGAGGGGGTCGCGGAAGACTTGGACCGGGTGTACTGGGAAGCCCCCGGATTCATTGACGGTCTAATGGACAACGGGCCTGCACACTTGCCGTTCAGGGTTTTCGTAGTTTCGTTTTGGCTCATCGCTCCTGTCTTCGCATTGCTCCCCGCCACCTGGCTCATCACATTCAAGTGGCGACGCTCCCGCCGTCGCATCGCCCGTGGCCTGTGCGGGGCGTGCGGGTATGACATGCGGGGGAGCGAAGGGGCGTGTCCCGAATGTGGGTTGGCGATGGTCAAAACGGCCGGAGAGTAGAATGGCATCTTAACTGAGTGCCTGTGTAGGCCGGCGGCTGGCAGCTGAGCCTAATCGGTAGCCAACGAGGTCTGCGTACTTGCGTAGTAGAACACTGTTCGCTTCGTATGCTCACAAGGACCGCGAAATAGTCTCGCGGCTGTGCGAACTGCTGCGCGTCGGAGGCACGTGTGTGTTCCGAGATGAAGACTCCATCCAAGCCGGTATGTGTTGGAAGACGGAGGTGACCGAGGCCCTGCAAGAGTCTGAGTGTGTATTGGTCTTCTGGTCGGCTAACTCGGCTCCATCGTCACCCGTGAGAGAGGAGTACACAGCCGCGATCGAGCTTGACAAGGAAACTGCGCCTGTGCTGTTGGATGACACGCCACTGCCGGAGGAGTTGCGACCAGTCCAATGGATCGACTGTCGCTCCTTCGTTACGGTGGCCGGAACAATGAAAGACTTGGTCGGACCGTTACTGATTGCGGTGGCTGCGGGAGGTGTGGTCGGCAAGTTAATCGGCAACATGTATCTAGGATGGGCCCTTGGTGCCGTGGCCGGCGTGCTTCTCTTGATTAGCGAAGCCTCAAGTAGGCCCCCTTTGCTGTTGAATACCAATTCTGTCGAATCTCAATCGAAATTGGTCGAGACCTTCGCGGAGCGGCTTTTCGACGAGGGAAGACCGGCCGAACCATGCGCTGGATCTGACCCAGAGAGCATCTAGCTGGGGCGTGATTCAATTGTGGCTTGGGCGGGGAGTGTCCCGAGTGTGGAGCTGTGACTCTACACAACTAGCAATCAGATGTGGTACTCGGCCGCTGAATCGGTCGTAGTTGGATGGCTTTGCGTTTCCACCGATGGCTCGGCCTGATGCTCAACTTGTGGATCGTTGCAACCCGGTAACGTTGAGCCGTCCAACGACAATGATTCGCGAGTACGTGGCGAAAGCGTCAACTCGAATACAGAAACCGTGTCATTCTCCACAACCACCCGTTCTTCAACGATGGCGACCGTGGACTGATGACTTAGCCTCTTAGATCGAACTGGTTTCCTTTTGGCGCGTGACATAATCACTCCAAGGCTACGCCTTGTATCGTTCTTTGGCAAATGCAGCCACACCAAGACAGCCAGTAATAATCAACTGCCGCACATCTTTATCGTCAAACATTGAGTTGTCGTTTGAATCCAAGTATATAACTGCAACCGTTGCATCGTTTTCCCCACTCAACGGCACAGCCATCCAGGCAAAGCGGTCGGGCTTGACTTTGGCAGCATCTTCTCGCGGTACGTGCCATACAGAGGCCATCTCATTCAGGAACTTCTCCCGGTCCGCTTCCTTGCGTTTGGCCCATTGAGGATTGCCGGTCATAGCAACTTTGCCGATTATTCCACTACGCTTACTAAATCGCCGACCAACACCACCGTCTTCATCCGGGTGACCCCCGATATAGGGTACGCACTGCTCTAGATGGTCGCCATCGACTCGATGTATGGTGATTCGAAGCGCGTCACTAGGGAGTTCCCCACCATCAGGTCGGTAGCGCTGTGCAATCGTCCTATACATGACCCAAAGGCAGCCCTTCAGGTCGGCGGGTGATTTCTCGACGGCTTCCTCGCGATCGTGGTACAACGACTGTGCGACGCGAATCAGTATTCCAACAGTGGTCCAGATCGCCAGCATCAACAGCAACTCAGGCAGCCAGTCGGGCGACTTGTCGTCGCCAAGCGCCTTGGCAAGAGCCACCCACGCCATACCCGCCGGCGGAACCGTAACCACGAACACTGTAAATGTCTTCGTTACCCAGAAGGGTCTTTTACGAACACTTGGGATGCCCATTCGACGATACTCGGAAGGTCTTCAAACACCGGAATCTTGAGCGACCGCGCGAGCGCGACCTCGTTCCGCGCCCCCTCGGACTCCGCCCAAGCCGGAACGGCGAAAACGGCATCACACCTTCTCAGCATCTCTTGTGCACCGTCGAGCCATACCGAATCCGCCGCTGCGCCACCGAAGAAGGCCGTATTCTTGTGCGGACACAACACCGCAAAGCCGCTGTTCCACAACCGAAGTGAGAATTCCTCGGCCTTTCTGATATTTAACAGGACTTGCCACTCGCTGTCGGCTCTGTACGGACCGGCCACAAAAACGAGCGGCATCCTCGGCATAGTGAGTAACTTAATTACACAGCCTTGCGGCCGCAAGCCGACCGCCCCGTAGCACCACCGGGTTCGATTAATGCCAATTAACGGCGAATGTAGCACCGGTGTAGCACGGGCCAATTCTGACCGAATCACCCGGAATGACGATGAGCGTTTTACCCTTGCTTTTAAGGGGTAAAATCAATGCCCCCCCCAGGACTCGAACCTGGAACCCGCTGGTTAAGAGCCAGCTGCTCTGCCAATTGAGCTAGGGAGGCAGGACGCGACGTCACACGGCCGCCGATTGACGGCGTGCTACGAGCGAGGTGATCTTATAAAGGTCGCCCCCGGTGTCAAGGCAAGGCCGGGCAGAGCCTGGTAGTTCGTCATTCGGCCTCGCCGCTGCTCGTATCAACCACCCATTGAGCGATGACGCGGTCGTAAGGGCAGAGCTCTGCCTCTTGGAAGAACAGGTTCAGCTCGCGTTCGGCACTCGACTCGCTGTCCGAGCCGTGGATGAGGTTGAACGACTTGCTCGAGCCGAAGTCGCCGCGGATCGTGCCCGGATCGGCTTCGTAGCCCACCGTCTTGCCGATGAGCTTGCGGCAGACGGCGACGGCCTCCTTGCCGTGGATAGCCATGACCAGGACCGGCGTGCTGGTGATGAAGTTGACCAGGTCCCCGTAAAAGCCCTTGCCCTTGTGTTCGGCGTAGTGCTCTTCAGCCAACTCGCGCGTGACGCGCATGAACTTGGCGCCGATGACGATCAGGCCTTTGTCCTCGAATCGGCTGATGATTCGGCCGATCAGGCCGCGCTGGATCGCGTCGGGCTTCAGAATGATCAGGGTCGTCTGCATGGCGAGGTCTCCACAGGCCGATCGGGCGGGTGGTCCGGGTGTATGATCGGCCCGGACAATAGGCCAAATGCGATGTCGTGTGCGGCCGTTTTCGCGGAGTTTTCACGATGAATCTGAAAGATCAGGTGGTGGTCATCACCGGGGCAAGCAGCGGCATCGGCGACGCCGTCGCGCGCGACCTGCACAGCGCGGGCATGCGGCTGGTCATCACCGCTCGACGGGAGGAACGGCTCAATGCGCTGGCCGACGAGTTGGGCGCGGACGACGTCGAGGTGGTGGCCGGCGACATCACCGACCCGGCGTTGCCGCAGGCATTGATCGCCCGAGCGGTCGAGCGGTTCGGCCGATGCGACATCGTCTTCAACAATGCGGGTGTGATCGACATCAAGCCGATCGATCAGGTTGACATCGACAAGGTATGCCAGATGGTGCGGATCAACGTCGAAGCCGCGTACCGCATGGCCCACGCGGCGTTGCGGCACTTTCAATCGATTAGCCCGAAGCCGCGCGGCCACCTGGTCAACACATCCAGCATTCTGGGAACAAAAGTACGCCCCACCGCCGGCTGGTACGCGGGGACGAAGTACGCGATCGAGGGGCTGAGCGAAGCCCTGCGGATGGAATTGGCCGGCACGGACATCGCCGTCAGTTGCGTCGAGCCGGGGCTGGTGCTGACCGAACTGCACGCCGACTGGGAGACCCACCCGGTCGACCTGCTGGACATTCCCAACCCGCTCAGGCCGGAAGACATCGCCCGCTGCGTCCGGTTCATCCTCGAGCAGCCCGCCCATGTCCGCATCCCCCGGCTGATGGCTCTGCCGGGGGAACACGAGATATAGAATGTAAATACATTAAAAACAAATGTTTACCTCCACAAGAGCTGCCAAGCTGGAACGACAGAGTCGCCGCCGGGGCGTCAAGACTCCCACGACCGGCCGCAAAGTGTCAGCAATCTGCGATTTCGAACGGTTACCCCTTGCATCGGGCGGGGATTTCGCTACACTTGTGTGGCCGAAACGTAGGTTGGGATGCACACCGGCTGCGGAATGGAGATAGCCCCAGCACCCCGGCACGGCAATCGAGGCGGGCGTTCGTATGCCCCGCCGCTTGAGAGTGAGTGACTGGCCGATGCGGTTGGCGCAGGAACATGTTGATTCCTCGCAACCCAGGCCGTGGTAGGTTGCCATGGATGGAATGAGAATCTTGAAGTTGAACCTGTTGGCGGCGGTGATGGTCGCGTGCGGTGTCGCTGCACCTGCCATGGCGGCGTTAACATCCACGCCGATTGAGTTTGAACCGCTCAACGACAATTTCTCGACCAATTTTCAAACCGAAGCCCCCAATCTAATACACGTCAACTCGCCGCCCTCGTACGAATTAGACCCCACCAGCGGGTTCTGGTCGAGCGGCGCGCCCTTCGGCGGCAGTGGCAATCCGGAGTATTTCGCGACCAATGGCGCAGTGGCTGCCGGCGGTGTCGCAGGCGTCCCGGACAGCGGCGTGTACAGCGCCGGCCCGTTCATTCCCATCGGACAAACCGGCATCGACCTCGACGAAGAAGCCTTCGGCACGTTAACGAACAATGGCGAGCAGCAAGTCATCGCCGCTGTATTCCAGGCACAAGCCAAGATCAAAGAGATCAACGTTGTCTATTTTGGGGAGCAGTGGGGTCGTGGTGGCGGCGGTATCACGGATACACTCCATTTTGAATACACCATCTTTCAGGGTGTGATGGACGCCAATATTACCGGCGACGCGCCGAATCAAGTCGGCGACATTTGGCTTGACGAGACGAATGGCGACATCGTCGTCAACAGCGCCAACGGACCCGACTTTTCTTCACAGACAACGGTCGGTGCGGCGGGAGCCGTTGACGGAAACGTCTTCCGTGACGTGCGTGATTTCGATTTGGAACTGCTGCTCGACAAAGGTGACTTGCTGGTTTTGCGCTGGGTCGATCTCGACATCCCTGGAGGCCGTGACGACCTCTTGGCTATCGATGACCTGAGTATCACCGTCACTGTCATCGTCGTACCGGAACCGGCTACCGCAGCGATGTCAGTATTGGCAATGGGTGCGATCAGCCTGCGTCGGCGACGTGCCAGCGCACGGACATAACGAGATTTGGATGTAACCAAGGGCCTGGCCCAAGAGCCAGGAAGAGAAACCATGAGGGAAAACAAGATGAAGATGCAACGATGGATGGGAGTTGTGGTTGCGGTCGCGATGATGTTCGCCGCCGGCCAGACGATCGGTGCCACATTTGTGGATACGGTCGGTGCCGACGTACTCGGTGGTAGTGGCAATTTTGATCCACTTCCCAACACCCCCGACTACAACACGTTTGGTGGAGGCATGTTTGAGGGCGGCCTGCTCGTGGGTGCAAGCACACCGGCCCCCCAAACTGGGCCAAACGCCACTGACGGGTCTGACCAGACCAACCCGTCAAATGTAGCTGCCGGCCAAACTGGGGGCGGTAGCGCCGACGGCTCTCTTGGGAGCTATTCGGGCTCCGGATTCTTCGTCAACGACATCAGCGTTTTCGGCTTGTCTGTCGATAACTCAGTCGGCAACGCTCAGTCCGTGACCGGGATTGGCATGCTCGGTAACTTGGAGCTTTGGCGGACCACCGGCAACGTTGGTACGACAAGCCCGATCGCCGAGACATTCCAAGCTCAGGTGGCTCTCAACGCGTCAAGCGTTCTGGACACAAGCGCGTCCTGGACGAATTTCGACCCATTCGATCTGACCCATACCGGTGTCAGCGGCGCGCTTCCAAACACGATTTTGAACGGCAACGCGTTGTCAGATCCTCTGCTTGTCGCCGATGCGACGTTGCCGTTCGCAGTCAACCCGGGTGACACCCTATTCATCCGCTGGCTCGACTTCACTCAAGTCGGAACGGGCGGCGGAACCCGGGACGATCAGATGCTCACGCTGGACAACCTCCAGATTTTCGCATCGTCACAGAGCGACACGCCGATTCCCAACCCGACCCCGCAGCCCGGCCCCGGCCCGGGTGCCGGCATCCCCGAGCCCGCCACGGCGACGCTCAGCCTGATGGCGATGGGCTTGCTCGCCATGCGGACACGACGTCGCTGAACGACGTGACGTGACAACGCAATCAACAAATACAAACACGGCCCGATCGGGCCGTGTTTTTTTAGTCGCCCGCCGCTTGCGGCTTAGCGCACGCCTCAGGCAAACGTCATCCCCGCGTACCCAACCACACTCGACATGTCCCCGCTGACCGCGCCCGAGTTGCTGTAGTCGATCAACTCGACGTCCAGCTTCGGCTCACGTTTGAGCAACGCCTGCATGACCGTCACGGCCGGCAGCACGCCGCACATGCTGATGTCGTTCTCGACGCAAACGTCGTACAGGTCGCGCGGGTTGCCGCTCCGCGCGGCGTCGATCGCGAGCATGTCGCGCCGACGGTTTTCCGGCTCGGGCGCGAAGTGGTTCATGTCGCTGGAAATGACCAGCAGCGGCGGCTCGCGGTCGGCAGGCCAATCGTTGAGCAATGTTGCCAATGCGTCGGCGATGCGCGACGTGTCTTCGTACGAGCATCGGCCGAGCACGATCGGCACGACCTGCACCTGCGGGTTGAGCCGATGCAGGAACGGCACGATGACCTCGCACCCATGCTCCATGCGGTGAGCGTCCGGCTCAGCCTGCAACGCGGGCAGCAGTTCGAGCAGACGGTCGACAACGCCGGTTTCGATCGGCACGTTCGCGCCAGGGATGGCCCAGTGCGAGTGCGGCGCGATGGAAAACGGTGGGCCGTGCGGCGTGTGCTTCGGGCCGATGATGATGACCGCCCGTGGCACGTCAACGCGGGCGATCGTCTTGCCCAGCGTGTCGCCGCAAAACCGCCAACCCGCGTGCGGGAGCATGACCGCTGGGAATGATCGACGCTCGATACCACTGTTGCCGTTCGCCGTCGCGAGGTGCGCATCGATCTCGGCGTTCATCTGCGCGGCGTCGCCCGGATAAAACGTCCCCGCCCGCGCCGCCGCCCGTGTGCCGTAACGCGCGTGATCGACCTGCCTCGGTCGCGGCTGGGTGCTGTGTCCTCGAACGGTATGAACGCTGAAGGCTGTGATGCGCGGCGGCGGAGTGTCGCTGCGCGCTGCCGACCCATGCCACGCCCGCGCGTCCAGCCGAACGTCGCGCAACGCCCGCCCAACGACATCATCGGGCCGACCCCCGCCGGAAGTTGGCCACGCCAACGTCCACGCGCCACCTGCCCGAGCCAAAACCGCGTGACGCCCCAGCGCCGCACAGCGGTTGGGGTAGTCCTGCGGCGACAACACGATCGGGGTGTTCAACACGGTCAACTCGGTGATGTCGTCCAACGCGCCGCCGCGCTGCCGCTCGCAGACCTGCCGCAACGACTTCGCCGCGACCTGCGTCATCTGGAGCAGGCTCTGGTTCGCGCCCGCGCCCAGGGCTGACAGTCCGGACGACGTGCGCAGGTTGACACCCAACTCATGCGGCCAAACCTGTGTGAGCGCTGGTTCGTTCAATGTTTCATCGTTGATCGGCTCGTCGCGCATCGCGGCGTCAGCGGCGTTGATCAGCCGTTGCCATGCTGTGTTGTCCAACACATCGACGCGAAGCTCCTGCGTCGTGGCCGCCTGTTCGATTACCCGCCCGCGGAAGGTCATCAGTTGTGCGCTCGGGTCCCGCCACGTCCCGCGCGGCAGGTTGGCCTTGAGGCAGAGTTGGTCGAGGAAGGTGGGCGCGTCCCATTCGCGCTCGGTGGCGACCTGCGGCAGCAGCAGGCCTCGGCCGTTCGGGTGCGCGATCACCAGCCCGTGTGTGCCAACCTCGACAGCGTCAACGCGCGCGTCGCCCTGCGCGGTGACCTGTTGCGGGTCGTACATGAGGGTCACGTCAAGGCTCAGGAAGCCCAACTCGCGCGGCTCGATCGCGGGGAAACGTGCGTCGCACGTGGCTGTGTCGGTTGCGGTGCGTGCAAGCAGGTTGCCCAGCGCCCCGACGTTGCCCCACGACCCGCGGCAGGCGCGCAAGACGGAACCGCGTTCGAGCGTGACGAACATGCCCCAGGCCGGCGCGTCGGCGAGTTCTTTCGGGAGCGTCGAATCTAGTGACGCGCCGGTCACCGACGCGTTGACCAACTGAAGCGCGTGCCGCGCGATCACCGCCGCCTCGTCGCCTGTAAAGTCGATGCGCGGCGAGTCGTCGTTGGAGCCACGGGCGGAAGCCCGCGGCTGCGCCACGCTCTTATTGACGTTTGGTTGCGAGTCGTTCATGTTGTTGTGATCGTCATGCTCTTCGTGCCCGACCGTCTCGAAACCGAGTTCCGTCAGTTTCTCGTCGAGGTGGACCTGTTCCTGACGGATGGTCACGCGTTGGCGTTTGCGCCCCCAGTCGCCCGGCACGCGGCGGCCGTTCGACGGCTTCTCAAACACGCCCGGGATCGACGTGCCGCAATGGCCGCACCGGTCACCGTCCATGTCGTACGCGCCCAACTCGTACCAATCGCGCTCGATGACGACCTTGCCGCACGCGTGGCAATACGTGCTCTCGTTGCCCACGTCGTACACATTGCCGACATACGCGTACTTCACGCCCGCGTCGATCGCCTGCTGCCGGGCGCGGATCAGCGTCGCGTGCGGCGTGCGCGGCTTGTCCATCATCTTGAAGTCGGGGTGAAACGCCGAGAAATGTAGCGGCACGTCGTCGCCGACCTCGTCGACCAGCCACTTGCACATCCGGGCGATCTCGTCCTCTGAGTCGTTCTCGCCGGGAATCAGCAGGTCTGTCAACTCGAACCAGACGTTGGTGTGTCTCTTGACATACTTGATCGTGTCGAGCACGGGTTCCAGGTGCGTCTGCGTGAGCTTGCGATAGAACGCCTCGGTGAAGGCCTTGAGGTCGATGTTGGCCGCGTCCATGTGGTCATAAAACTCAGCCCGCGCGTCCGGCTCGATGTAGCCGGCCGTGACGGCGACGGTCTTGATGCCACGCTGCCGCGCGACCTTCGCGATGTCGATCGCGTATTCGGCCCATATCACCGGGTCGTTGTACGTGAAGGCGATCGATCGGCAGCCCGTCTCTTCCGCCGCGTCGACCACGGCCTCGGGCGTTGCGATCGACGCGACCGTGTCCATCTCCCGGCTCTTGGAGATGTCCCAGTTCTGGCAGAACTTGCAACCCAGGTTACACCCGGCTGTGCCCAGCGACAGCACGGGCGTGCCGGGCAGGAAGTGACTGAGCGGCTTCTTCTCGATCGGGTCGATGCAGAACCCCGAGCTGCGCCCCCACGTGGTCAATACGAGTTGGTCATCGACGTTCGCGCGGACAAAACAGAACCCGCGCTTACCCTTGGGGATCTTGCAGTGCCGAGGGCACAGCGTGCAAACGACCTTGCCCGTCTGCACGTCGTTGTGCCACCATTTCTTGGCGACGTACATGGGGGTAGTGTAGAGCACGAAAACAGGAAAACAGGACAGTAGGAAATGTTAGTGGTCGGGGATCAAGGGATTGGATGATCGGTTTTGGGCGGTTGCGACAAACCCGCGCGTGTGTATGGGAATTTGGTCCATCTGTTTCGAACTTGCTGTTGTCTCCCCATGTCGTTTCGGGCTACCCACCACCCCGCGTCCTCCATCACCCTCATTTCCTGTTTTCCTGCTCTTCTGATTTCCTGCTGTCGCGCAGCGTGACCACCGCGATTTCCGGCGGGCACTTGACGCGGAGCGGGAACCAACTGCCGATGCCCGACGTGACGTACAGGTGCGCGTCGCCCTTTTGAAAATGACCCTTGGGGTAGCGGTGGGCGAGGCTGGCCAACCCGATTGACCCCTTCTTGCCCCGTTTGTCGCTCATCACGACCTGGCCGCCGTGCGTGTGGCCGGCCAGGGTCAGGTCGACGCCCAGCTTGGCCGCGGCGTCGAAGGCGTTGGGGTGGTGGCTCAATAGGATCGTCGCGTCGCTGCGGTCGCTGCGCTGGCTTCGCCGCGGGCCTCTTGCGTCCGAATCGGCTGCCCCCGACCGATTTGACCTGCCGATCGGCCGCGAACGCAAAGCCTGGTTGACGTGTTGGCTCAGGACACTGCGACGGGCGGCGTAGTCGATCCCGGCCACGGTTAACAACGCCCCGCCGACCTGGACGTTCAGCCGCTGGTTGAGCAACAAGCCAAGCCCCGCTTCGCGAAACCGCTGGATGAACCCGTCCCGATCCTGCAGGTAGTCGTGGTTGCCAGCCACGAAATGGACGCCCAACGGGGCCCGCAGCCGACCCACCGCCTCAATCACGCCGTCCAGCACGTCGTGCGACAGGTCGATCAGGTCGCCCGTGACGGCGACAAGGTCCCCTTTCAGGGCGTTGGCCGCGTCCACGACCTCGGCCAGGTGCTCGACGGGCACCAGATCGCCGACGTGCGGGTCAGACAGGTGGACGATCCGCAGCCCTTCAAGACCGCTGTGGAGGCCGGGAAGGCCGATTTCAAGCTCGGTAGTCCGATAATGCCGGATCGCCTTGGCGTGCCTCAGTCGCCCGCGGCTCAACCACAGGGGGGTGCGGGTCAACGCGGCGTGACGGAGCTTCGCCTTGGCGTGATGCACGCGGCGAGCGACACTTCCTGCACGTCTGCTTGTCATCTTCGCCATTCGCCCAATCCTTATAACATACTTATTTTAAGTATCTTAACAGATTTATTCTGCCAAAACGGCATTCGAAAAACGAACAATCGATGCCTATCATCGTAGTAGAGGTAGGAGTCTGTCCGAGTTCTCAATCAAAGGTGCTTCGCATGCGGAAGGTTAAACATGTCAAAGATTGTGACGGCCGAGTCATCGGAAAGGGCGACACGGTCGCCACGCTGACCGGCAATCTGACGGCCAAGGTCTGCGACCTGGCGTTGGACGTCGATATGGGTTTCGTCTGCCTGCGACCGGTCCACCACCCGTTCAGCAAGGGCGTATGGCACGCGGCGGAACACGTTCAGCGGATCGCCGTGGCGAAGATCAAGCCCGAAGACAAGGAAAAGGAAGAGGCCGAGGCCAAAGCCAAGGCCGAGGCGAAAGCCAAAGCCAAGACCAACGGCAAGTCGTCGGCCAAGTCGTCCGACGCAGCCAAGAACGGCAAGGCCAAGACCGCTTCCAGCAAGTCGGCGAGCAAGACGACCGCCAAGAAGACGGCCGCGTCGAGCAAATCGGCCAGCAAGACGACCGCCAAAAAGTCGGCCGCGTCGGCCAAAACGAGCAAGAAGACGGCTTCCAAGCCCCGCACACGCGCCAAGGTGACCGCGTCGACCAAGTCGACCGCCAAAAAGTCGAAGACGACTAAGAAAAAGTCACCCACGAAGCGGAAGACGACCCGGAGCAAGGTCAAAGCCAAGGCCTGACCGCCCACGTCGCCAACATGCAAACCTTCGAGCGGGCTGGCCCTCAGCCCGCTCTTTTCATGCGCGATTGAACAGCCGCAAAGCTCAGGTCGGCGCGACGCTCTTCAGCAGGTCGTCCAGCAGGTTGTCCAGGTCCGACTCGAGCACGCCGAGGCGGTTGGCGATTGCCAGCGACGCCAGGCCGTGCAGGCCGATCCAGAATCGGCCGGACGCCCCACGCACACGCCGTTCACGCTCCGCCTGCGTCACGCCGTCGAGGCGCATCTGATCGCGAACGCGGTCAAAAAGCGGCGCCACGCCGTTTTCCATGAGTTGCCGCCCGATGTTGTCGCCCGGCAGCGGGTGGCGGAACATGAGTTCGTAGAGATTCGGGTTATCGATGGCGAACTGCAGGTACTGCCTCGCCCCGCCCCGCCAGCCGGCCGCCGTTCCCAACGTGCTGGCTGCGGAGCACTCATCAGCCAACATGAAAAACCCACGTTCGACCATTAGCCGACGCAGGTCGTCCTGGCCGTCGATGTAGGTGTACAAAGTCATCGCACCGACGTTCAGCCGATCGGCCACGCGGCGCATGGAGACGGCCTCAACGCCCTCGCGACGCAGCAGCGCCAAACCGGCATCCACGATGAGCTGGCGGCGCTGGTCGCGGTCGCCCGTCCGCCAACGCTGGCGCAGGCGGGCCGGTGGCGTCGATGGGGTCGTCGGTTTGTCGCGCGAGATCGGGGTCATGTTCCGTGAAACTGATCCGGTCGGTTCATCGAACACCCTATCGGGCAAGCAAGGTCCGGCTCGCAGTCGTTGCCAGAGAATGGCACGACAGATTCTCCAAATGCTGACAGGTCTCGGCCACGGTCACGATTGACCCCCGCCGGACGACCGCGTAGCGTGTACGATCGTATCGTACACTGTACGAACCGGCAACCCCGAACCCCGTCGGGCTCGACATCGCAGGGAGCACTCGATGCAGACGCCACCCCGCCGACAACCTTCGACCGTGACTGTGCGCACACTGCTTGCCACGGCGCTGACCTTGGGTTGCTGTCTTCAACCGCTCCTGGCTCAGCCCGATGGAAAGCCCGAGGGCAAGTCAGGCGGTAAGCCCGCCGGGCCTCCGCCCGCGCTGGTGCGCGTCGCGCCGGTGACGATGCAGACGCTGCAAAAACGTTGGGACCTGATCGGCCAACTCAAGGAAGTCAACCGCGTCATCGTTTCGACGGAGCAGCCCGGACGACTCGTGGCTGTCAAGATCGACGTCGGCCAACCCGTCGTCGGCGGGCAGACCGTTCTAGTCCGTGTCGAAGACACCTACGCCAAGCTCGAATTGGCTGAGGCCAAAGCCGCGACGGTCGAAGCCGAAGCGACCGTGAAAGAGGCCGAGGCCCTACTCGCCAACGCACAGCGTGAGCGCAAGTACCAGCAGGACCTGCGCGGCAGCGGCGCGGGCCAGCGCAAGGAACTGGACGACGCCATCACCACCGAGGCCGCGGCCGTCGCCCGGCTGGAAGCCGCCAAGGCGCACGTGTTGGTAACGCAGGCGCGCGTCGACCGCGCCAATACGAGTTTGAAGAATCTGACTGTCGTCGCACCGTTCGACGGTGTCGTGGTGCGCAAGTTGGCTGAGCGCGGGCAATGGTCGCAACAGGGTACGCCTGTTACGGAAATCATCTCGCGTGGCACCATCGACGCCGTCATCGACGTGCCTGAACGGCTCATCGGCTTCGTGCAGGCCGGCCAGGAGATTGAACTGATCGTCGAGCCGCTGAAGATCGAAACCACGGGCAAGGTCGTGGCGATCATCCCGCAAGGTTCGCAGGCCGCCCGGACGTTCCCGGTCAAGATCAGAACGGAAGATCAAAACGGCCGACTCATGCCCGGCATGAGCGTGTTGGCCAAGTTGCCGACGAATCAGAAAGCGCCCGCGTTGACCGTGCCGCGCGACGCCGTGCTTCGCTCAGCCAACGGCATCCACATCTGGACGAACAACAACGGCAAGGCCATGCGTTACGAAGTCGACATCCTGTTCGGCGCGGGAGACCGCTACGCCGTACGCGCCCGGCCCGCCGCCGGCCCGCCGCTCAAGGCGGGCGACAGCGTGATCATCGAAGGGGCGGAGCGATTGCGCTTCCCAGGGCAGTCGCTGATCGTTCAGAACGGCGGGCCGCCGAAGGACAAACCAGTTGAGGGTGGTTCGGTGAGCCAGCCGTAAATTGATATCCCGCGGAAGGCCGCCGAGCCGTCCATCCGCGGGCTTTGCCTCAAAACGGTGAAACCGACCGGCGCACCCAAGCATCAACGACCCGTGCCCCGTCCTTCGACTTTCAACCTTCTACTTTTGACTTTCGACTTTCGACATTTGACTTTCGACATTCTCACCCATGGACCCCATTCAATTTGCCATCAAGAACCCGGTCAAGGTCACGGTCACCGTGCTGCTGGTCCTTTTGTTCGGGATGCTCGCGCTGGGCGCGATCCCCGTGCAACTGACGCCGAGCATCGATCAGCCGATCATCACGATCGAGACGCAGTGGACCGGCCGAAGCCCCGACGAGGTCGAGCGCGAGATCATCGAGGAGCAGGAAGACAAACTCAAGAACGTCGGCGGCCTCAAGAAAATGCAAGCCACCGCGTTCGAGGGGCAGGCCAGTGTGTCGCTCGAGTTTTACGTCGGCACGGACATGGACGAGGCCGTGCGCGAAGTCTCCGACAAGCTGCGCGAAGTGCCCGAATACCCCGACGACGTCGACGAGCCGGTGATCAACGTCAGCGCGTCGTCGAGTGAAACGCCCATCGCGTGGACCGTACTGAGCAGCGACGACCCGAACTTTGAAATCGAGTCGATCCGCGACCAGGTCGAGGACCTGGTCAAGCCCTATCTCGAACGTGTGGACGGCATCAGCGAGGTGCGGGTGTACGGCGGCCGACGGCGCGAGGTGCACGTGCGCGTCCACCCGCAGCGGCTTGCGGAGCGCGGCATCACATTCACCGAGTTGCGCGACGCGCTGCGCCGGGCGAACGTCAACGTTTCAGCCGGCGACGTGCCCGACGGCCTGCGCGAAGTGCGCATCCGCGCTGTTGGCGAGTACGACAGCCTCGACAAGGTTAAGGCCACGATCGTCAAAGACACCGACGGCGGCCCCGTGCGCGTCGGCGACGTGGCCGACATCGAGCTGACGGTCGAGGAGTTGCAGGGCTTTGTGCGGTCCAAGGGGCGACGCGCCCTGGCGTTGCCCTGTTACCGCGAGGTCGGGTCGAACGTGATGCGGGTCATGGACGAGTTACGCAAGCGCGTTGCCGAGGTGGAGACCGAGATCCTGCCCGACCTGGCGGCGCAGATCCAGCGCGAGCGCGGCCTCGACGCGCCGCCGAATTTCAAGTACGAGCAGGTCTACGACGAAACCGTCTACATCGAAGACGCCGTCGCGCTCGTGCAGAGCAACATCGTCATCGGCGGCATGTTGGCCGTCGCGATGCTGCTGGCCTTCATCCGCGACGTGCGGTTCTGGCCGCTGCTGGTCGCCGGGCTGGCGCTGCTGATTGTCGCGCTCATCGTGTCGCTGGCTGGCAACGCGTACTGGGCGTGGATCTTCGGCGGTGTCGGCTTTGTCCTGACGTTGCTCGCGTCGCCCTCCACCCTCATCATCGCGATCGCCATCCCCGTCTCCGTCATCGGCACATTCGTCGCGATGACCGCCGCGGGGCGGAGCATCAACGTGATCAGCCTGGCGGGCCTGGCGTTCTCTGTCGGCATGGTGGTCGACGCGGCGATCGTCGTGCTTGAGAACATCGACCGCCACCTGGCGATGGGCAAGCCACGTGGCAAGGCCGCGTTCGACGGCGCGAAGGAAGTCTGGGGCGCGATCCTCGCGTCGGCGCTGACCACGCTGGCCGTGTTCGTGCCCGTCCTGTTCATCGAGGAAGAAGCCGGCCAATTGTTCCGCGACATCGCATTGGCGATCTGCGCGGCCGTGTCGCTCTCACTGGTCGTCTCGATCACCGTCATCCCGACCGCCGCGTCGCACTGGCTCAAACCTCAGCGCAAACCGCGCAACGTCGTCACACGCATGGCGCGCAGCCTGTTCGGCCTGACCACCCTGCTGGCGTGGATGACCAACACCTATGCGCACATCATTCATGGCGTGACGAAACGTTCGTTCGGCGCGATTGCGCTGCGGGCGTTGATCGTCGGCGGCGCGACGGGCGCCGCGATCTGGGGCGCGGCCGCGCTCATGCCGCCGACCGACTACCTGCCGGCCGGCAACCGCAACCTCGTGTTCGGCTTCCTGCTCACGCCGCCGGCCTACGGCAAAGACCACGACAACACGATCGGCCTGCGCGTCGAGTCCGTCGTGCGCCCTTACTGGGAAGCCGAAAACTACGACGACGTCCGCAAGCTGCCACCGGTCATCAACCCGATGACGCGGGAGCCGATCCAGAACATCCCGCCCGTCGATAACTACTTTTTCGTGTCGATCACACGCGGCATGTTTACCGGCGCGGTCAGCCGCGATAAGCAGAACGTCGCGCCATTGGCCGACCTGCTCACCTCGACCATCATGACCAACCCTGACACGTTCGGGATGGCGTTTCAGTCGTCGCTGTTCGGGCGCGGCCTCGGCGGTAACAACCGGATCGACGTCGAGATCACCGGCCACAACATGCAGGACATCGCCGACTCGGCCGGCGCGCTGATGGGCGCGTTGATGGCGACCGGCGACTACCCGCAGGGGTCGATCCGCCCCAACCCGTCCAACTTCAACCTCGCCAGCCCGGAGATGCGCGTGGAGATCGACCGCGTCCGCGCAGCAGACCTGTCCATCGACCAGACCGACCTGAACGTGGCGGTGCAGACATTGGTCGACGGCGTGACCGTCGGCGACTACCGACTTAGCGGGCGGTCGATCGACATCCGCATCGTCCGCGACCCCGCCTACGACCTGACGGTCGATACACTCGAGATGATGCCGCTGGCCGCGTGGGATGATGAAGGGCAACGGCTCACCGTGCCGTTGGAGTCGGTCGCGACGATCGTGCCGGCCGACGCGCCGCAGACGATCCAGCGCATCGAGGAACAGCGCGCGGTCGTGCTCGAAATAACGCCGCCGGCCGGCCTCGCTCTCGAGCAGGCGCAGGCCAAGATTGACGAGGTGGTCGCCGGCCTGCGCAAGGGCGGCGCGATCAAGCCCGGCGTCGGTGTCGAGCAGGCCGGCTCGGCTGACAAACTCTCACAAGTCCGCTACGCGATGCTCGGCAAGTGGGACGGCCTGAACCGCGCCAGCCTCGAAAGCCTTGGCACCAGCCGACTCTTCCTCGCCCTGCTGGTGACGTACCTCTTGATGGCCGCGCTGTTCGAGTCGTTCCTGTACCCGATGGTCATCATGTTCAGCGTGCCGCTCGCGGCCGTAGGCGGGTTCATGGGACTGGCGATCGTTCACCGTTTCAACCCGTCTCAACAGCTCGACGTGCTCACCATGCTCGGCTTCGTCATCCTGATCGGCGTCGTTGTGAACAACGCGATCCTGATCGTGCACCAGTCGCTCAACTTCATGCGCGGCGAGGGCGACCCCGGAAGCGGCGACGGCAATGCAAGTGACGCCCACGGATTGCAATCCGTGGGTGTCGTACTCAACCACCGCGACGCGATCCGCGAGTCGGTCCGCACGCGCGTTCGGCCGGTCATGATGACGACCATGACCAGCGTGTTCGGCATGCTCCCGCTCGTGCTCATGCCCGGCGCGGGCAGCGAGCTGTACCGCGGACTCGGCAGCGTCGTGATCGGCGGACTAATCGTCTCGACGTTCTTCACGCTGCTGGTCGTGCCCCTGTTGTTCAGCCTCGTGCTCGACCTGCGTGCGGGCGTGACGCGACTGCTGGGCGTCGGCGGCGACGAAACGTCACCCGAAACCAACCCCCCGGGTGCCACCGCGCCGACCACCTGATGTGATACCGCTCCCCATTTAGCCGCGTCGCCTGCGACGCGCGTCCGGACCATCGCCCCGACGCCGATCGCGTCGCCAGCGACGCGGCTAAATGACGGTTGATTCGGGCGTTAGAGGCGGGTGTCACGTCCGATCCCACAAGACATCCAAGAAGAGCGCCACGGCGACCCCTTACAGATCGCTGAACGCGAACACCCGAATCGCCCGATGCATACCATTACAGGTGACCCCGCAGTGCCCCGCCTGCAGTGACCCACGAAAGAGATGAAGATGCCACACGAAGACAGCAGCGCGACCGCGTCGCGCCCGCCCCAACCCGGCAAGAAGTACTTCACCATCGACGAAGCCAACCGTGCGCTGCCCTACGTCGCACGCGTGACCGACGACATCGCCGCGCATTACCAGACCGTCATCAAGCTCCGCCGACGCGTCGAACGCCCGCGTAAGGGCGACGACACCGACGCCCTGCAACGCGAATACGACCAGGCGATGGACCGCCTCAGCACACTCATCGACGAACTGCAACAGGTCGGCGTCGAACTCAAAGACTTCGAACTCGGCCTCGTCGATTTCCCAGCCGTGCACGAAGACCGCGAAGTCTGCCTCTGCTGGAAACGCGGCGAGCCGGAGATCGTCGCGTGGCACGAGGTGGATGGTGGTTTTGCGGGGAGGCAGGATGTGGGGTTGCTCGATTCTAACGGCGACTGATTCGCATTCAGCCTGCATCAATCCCAATCAATGATCACCTTAAGGCTGTCCGAATCCGACGCCCGCGCGATCGCTTGCGGGATCTTGTCGTGTTTGAACCGTTCGCTGTCGTTCGTCATCAGGTCGAGTTTGGGGAGTTTGCCGTCGGACAGGAACTGCGCGGCGAGGTTGATGCCGCGCATGGATGAGCCGTGCGTGGCCTGGTAGACCTGCAGGCGGTAGTGGATGTCGTTGTTCAGGTCGACCTCGTGGGCGATGCGCGGCTTGCCGGCTGCGCCCTTGACGCCCGCGTGCGCGTCGAGCACGGTGCCGTAGCCCATGAGCTTGGGGGCCAGTTCGTACGCGGGCTGTGCGGGGGCGTTGACCATGACGAAATGCGGCTCGTTGAACGGGAGGCATTCTCTGAGCACGTTTTCGACGACGTTGTCGTCCCAGCGCACGCCGACGACGGTGTCGTCACCGAAGTCGCGCAGGACGCGTTCGAGTCGTTCAGCGCCGCGGTTGACGAGGATGATCTTCCGCGCGCCCATCGCCTGCGCGCATTGCAGGGCATACGTACTTTGCGAACCGGCACCCAGCAGCACGACGATGCGGTTCTCGATGCAGGCGTTGACGCGGGTCATGCCTTCGAGGCAGCAAGCCAACGGTTCGAGTTGGCAGGCGTGGTCGGGGTTGAAGCCGGGCGGGAACTTGACGATGGGGCCGAGCTCGACGAACCAGGCGGGCAGGACCGCGTGCGACCTGGCGAAGCCGGGAAACTCGTGGCCGGTGGCTTGAGTGTTGGGGCAGCTTGTCCAGTCGCCGGTGCCGTCGCGGCCGCAGTAGATGCAATCCAGGTCGCCGCAGGGGATGTCGCAACCGATGCCGACCAGGTCGCCCGGCGCGAACTTGGTCACGCCGTCGCCGACCGCGTCGACGACGCAGCACACCTCGTGTAAGAGCAGCGCCGGCCATTCCTTGATCCGCGGTAATCCCACCTTGTAAATGACCACGTCGGACTGACAGACCGACGTCTTGGCCACACGCAGGCGGACCTCGCCCGGGCCGGGGTCGGGCACGTCTTGCTGCTTTGCCGTGAACGTGCCGCTGGGCTGGTCGAGGTAGTACGCGAGGGCTTGCATGGGCGGGCACCTTGGGGTCGAATCAACGTCGCGGATTGGCGACCGACGAGGCCGCGGGCCGACGATCGTAGGGGCGGGCCGGCAAGGCGCGGCGGCGGCCCCTGCCCGTCGCAAATCCTGCCGTTACCAACCGCCTGCGCACACCAATACTGAGTGCCGAGGCCGCAAGGATTGGTTTGCGTAAACGCCGTTTCAGTCGAGCCTTGCGTATCGGTTACTTGCCAAGAGCCGACGACCACCCCCATGTCAACCTGTCCGCCCACACCCGTTCTGCCGATTCTCGCCGTTGCCATGCTCGTCGGCGTCGCTTCCTCTGCCGCGTCAGCAAACGACCCCATCCTCGAACACGACGTGCTGCCTCTGCTTCAGAAACGTTGCATGGGCTGCCACGGCGGGCTGATCCAGAAGGGCAAACTCGACCTGCGCACCTTGCCGTCGATGCTCAAAGGCGGCAAGTCCGGGCCGGCCGTCGTCGCGGGCAAGCTGGACGACAGCGAGTTGTGGCAGCAGGTCATCGACAACGACATGCCCAGCGAGGGCGAGCCGCTGTCAGCCGACGAAAAGCAACTGCTGCGCAAGTGGATCGAGTCCGGCCTGCCGACGTGGACGCAGCGCAAGGACAAGCGTGACAACCCGCTGCTGCCGGCCGACAAGAAGCACGAGCCGGCGCGCGTCGCTCAGGCGATCGACCAACACATCGACGCCGCGCTGAAGGCCGCCAACGTCAAGCCCGCGCCGGTCGCCGACGACGCTGAGTTTTTACGACGCGTCTACCTCGACCTGACCGGCCGAGTGCCGACGCCACAGCAGGCCGCGTCGTTCCTTGACGACCAGTCGCCCGGCAAACGCGCGAAGTTGATCGACACGTTGCTCGCCTCACCTCAATTCGGCGAGCAGTTCGGCCGAACGTGGCGTGAGTGGATCGCGCCTCCTGAGTTGCCGTCCGACATGAATAGTGGGCGTCAGCCGATCGAACAGACGCGGGCGCTGGGTAAGTGGTTCGCCAAGCAGTTCAACGACAACCACACGTGGGACCGCATCGTCCGCGACGTGCTGACCGCCAACGGCGAGTTGAAGAACAACCCGCAGTTGATCTACTTCGGCCTCGTCGGTCAGAACGCGCAGGTCACGGCTGAAGGCTCGGCACGCACGGTCGCGTCGCTGTTCATGGGCGTGCAGTTGCAGTGTGCCCAGTGTCACGACGACCCATACCGCGACTGGGCACAGCACGAGTTCTGGGCGTTGGCCGCGTTCTTCGGCGGCACGCGCGGCGACTTCAAGAAGGTCGAAGAGAAGCCGGGCGAGAGTCAGATCGTCATCCCCAAGTCGGCCTTCCGGAACGCGGGCACGAAAGTACAGATCAGTTTCCTCCGCGGGCCGACGCCGAAGGACAAGAAAGCGACCTGGCGGCCGCGCTTCGTCGATTGGCTCACCGCCAACGACAACCCGTACTTCGCCAAGGCGTTCTCGAACCGCGCGTGGTTCTACTTCTTCTCGCGCGGCATCGTGAACCCAATCGACGACTTCCGCGAGCTCAACCCGCCGTCACACCCAGGCCTGATCGCCCTGCTGGGCAACGAGTTCGCCGCGTCCGGCCACGACGTCAAACACCTGATCCGCGCGATCTGCAACTCCAAGACCTACCAGCGCACCAGCGCCGTCACCCACGACCTGAATGACCAGCAACGCGCCGCGCAGACCGCGCTGTTCGGCCGAGCGCCGGTGCGCGTCATGTCGCCCGACATGCTGTTCGACTCGCTCAAACTCGCGTTCGGCGACCCCAAACTCGACCTGCGCTCCATCGACCCCAAAGACGGCAACACCAACGGCGAGAGCGCAGCCGTGGGCGATGTCGTGCTCCAGTTCCAACGCGACTTCTGCATCAACGAGGAAGACACGACCGACTTCACGCACGGCATCCCGCAGATGCTCACGCTGATGAACCACCCCCGCCTGCAAGCGGGCAGCAAGGCGCTCGACGAACACCTGAAGCAACAGAAAGACCTGACACCTCCGCAGGTCGTCGAGTGGCTCTACCTGGCAACGCTTTCGCGACGGCCGTCCGATGAAGAGTCGGCAGAAGCCGTCGACTATGTCAAGAACGCGTCGGATGCGATCGACGCTTACAAAGACGTACTGTGGATGCTTGTGAACCGCAGTGAGTTTATGTTGATTCGATGACATATAGCCCGCCGCTTGCGGCGGGAACGCGCGGAGCAAGCTCCGCGGCTAAATAGAATCCGACGCACGGAAACACAACCATGCCCAAACACGATCATTGGTTATCCCGCCGCGACTACGTACGCCTCTCCGCCGCCGGCGTCTTGACCGGCGCATCCGTGCCGTGGTTCGAGTCGCTGGCCAACGCCGCCGTCAAACGCCCGCGCGGCAAGTCATGCATCCTGCTCTGGATGGACGGCGGGCCGAGCCAGCAGCACACGTTCGATCCCAAACCCACCGGCGAGTTCAAGCCGATCAAAACCTCTGTTCCGGGCGTTCACATCGCCGAGAAGTTTCCCAAGCTCGCGCAGTGCGCCGAGCACATGGCGATCATGCGGTCGATGACGACCGAAATCAACAATCACTACGACGCCAAGTACTACCTGCACACCGGCTTCAAACGGGTCACCGGTTTCGAGCACCCGGCTGTGGGCTGCATCGCGTCGCAGCAGGTCGGCCTGCCCGGCGACGACATGCCGAGTTTCGTGACGATCGACGCGGGCAACGACAAGGGCAATGGCGGGCGGTTTTATCGATCCGTGCCAGGTTACCTCGGCCCGCGGCACGCGCCGCTGGCCGTGCAGAACCCCGCGCGTGGGCTGGAGAATCTCAATTCAACCGGAGGCGATACCGATGCGCGGCTCAAACTGCTCGCGGCAAGTGAGCAGCGGTTCGCCAAGCAGTATCCCGTCCCCGCGGTCAACGCCAAACAGGCCGCGTTTGATCGCGCGGTGAAACTCATGCGCTCGCCGCGCGCCAAGGCGTTCGACCTGGAAGACGAGCCGACCGAATTGCGCCAGCAATACGGCGAGCACCGGTTCGGTCAATCGTGCCTGCTGGCGCGTCGTTTGATTGAGTCCGGCGTGTCGTTCGTCGAGGTGTTCCACCGCGGCTGGGACGACCACGAAGGCGCGGCGAAGCGCATCGCCGCGCGGGCGCCGTGGATGGACGCGGCGATGGCCACACTGATCCTCGACCTGAAAAACCGCGGCTTGCTCGACGACACGCTCGTGGTCTGGATGGGCGAGTTCGGCCGAAGCCCGGGCAACGGCAGCGGCCACTTCTGCCGGGCGTGGTCGGCCATGTGGGCGGGCGGCGGCATCAACACGGGCATCACCGTCGGCCGAACGAACGAGGGCGGCAAAAACCCGGGCGGCACCATCGAGGAACGTCCCATCACCGCGCCGGACTACATGGCCACGCTTCTGACGGCGCTGGGCATCGACACGCACCAGGAGTTCATGGGCCCGGGCATGCGGCCGATGCCGATGGTCGACAAGTCGGCGAAGGTCGTGAAGGAAGTTTTGGCATGAAGCGATTGGGTTGGACAACCTTGTTGTTTGCTGCAATCGCTCTTTGCGGTGTCGTTGAATCTGTGGCGAACGAAGTCAAGTCGCGCCCGTATCGCGCGCCGGCCAACGCGGATCAGGCCATTAAGGAAATCGAAGCGCTACAAGGCGCTGTCCGCCGTGTGTCACGCAAGAGTGACGCGCTAGAGGTTGACTTTCGCTTCACGTTCGAGGCGTTGAACGACGCGCATTTGCAGTACGTCCACGCACTCGAGAACGTCACCGTGCTCAACGTTCGCTGCTCAAACATCACCGACGCCGGTCTCGTGCATGTGGCCAAGATGACGACGCTGGAGCGACTTCACCTGACCAAGACAAGTATGACGGACAAGGGCTTGAAGCATCTGGCCAACCTAAAGTCGCTGACCTATCTCAACCTGACCTCGACGCTCGTGACCGACGCCGGGCTGGGCGCACTCCGCGACCTGCCGAACCTGAAAAAGCTCTACATTTACAAAACGAAGGTCACACCGGCGGGTATCGCGGCGCTGAAGAAGGCTCGGCCTGATCTGGAGGTTTGGCCCGACCCGCAGCGCGAGAAGCAGCGTGTTGCGGCCGTGCTGGAGACGGCGAGATTCGCACTGAAGAACGCCGAGGCAAAACTCGTCGTTGCTGAGAAGGACTTCAAGGAACTCCATCCGCACGCGAAGCGGCTGAAAGAAGAATACGAAGCCAAGAAGAAGACGTCGGACGCGCTGCGCAAGCAGTACGACGCGGCGCGCAAGCGCAGCGAAGACGCCAAGCGCAAAGCGAACGACCTGAAGCGCAGGGCCGACGACGCGGAACGCAAAGCCAAGTCGAAGCCGGATGACGCGGGGCTGAGGAAGCGGTCGCAGGACGCGCGTCAGCAGTTCGAAGACGCGCAGCGACAATTCGAGCAGTTGGAAAAAGCGACGGCCCAGTCCAAGCAGCGCAGCGACGCCGCGAATGCGGAAACCCGCAAAGCACAGGACATGGAACGCCGCGCCCGTGACTCCAAGAAAGTCCTGGAAGAGGCCCGCATCTCCGTCGAGGCGGGCCGCATCCAGGCGGCCGACGCGCAGGCGACGGCTGAGCGTTCCGCTGCGAATCAGCCTTGACAAACCGCGACTTGTCCTCACTCGTATCCCAACAACGCCGGAAGTGAATCACGATGTGTAAACCGCTTGTGCTGTCCGTCTGCATGTTGTTGGCCACCCCTTCGTGGGCGCGGGCTCAAACACCGTCACAGAATGACAAGGTCACCTGGATCACCTGCACGCTGTCGCCTTTGCCCAACGACAAGAAAGCGACGCTGCACATCATGACCGCCGGCAACCGCGTCGAACGCGCGGCGTTGCAACCCAAGGGCATCGCGGGCACGGACGCGACCGGCCTGACCGTGCGAGACGGGCGGATCACGGGCAAGCTCATCGTCGGCCACGACATCCTCCGGATGAACCGCTCGCTCGTGCCGCGCATCGCGACGCGCATGGCGTTGCAGCTCGACCTGTCGCTTCGCGACGGCGTCGTGAGCGGGACGTTTCAGGGCCACTGGCCGAAGCCGAAAACCAACGACACGCCGATTGACGTGAAGGGACAGGTCACTGGTGTCGTGCGCGACGAGGCGGCGATGCGGCAGGCCTTCGGATTGCCAAACGACGCGGCGTGGACGAGTTGGCTCGGCCCGAACCAGAACTTTTCATCAGGTCCGTCAAGCACGCCGCTGATCGACGACCTGCACGACGCCCGGCTCGTCTGGGTCAGCCAATGGATCGGCCCGACTGAGTCCGGTTCACACCGTTACGGGGCGTGCGTCGGCGCGCCGTCGGCCGCGGGCGGCGCGTCGCCGCTGGTTTGGCAGGGCCGTGTCTATCAGTTCCGTTTCGAGGCGTCGGGTGACGACGTGCAGACGGCTCACCTGGACAAGGTCATGAACGGCGAGCGCGCAGCCGACACGCGCGCCAAGATGAAGGCGATCGGCTGGACCGACGCCGAAATGCGCAAACGCTGGTCAACCCGGGCCGACGAACAGCTTGTCTGCATCGACGCGGCGACCGGCCGGACGCTGTGGACGGTGGATTGGCCCGGCGAGGGCGTCCACCTGTTCGACCACAAGTGCAGCCTGACCAACCACACGGGCGTCATCGCGCACGGCAACGTCTATGTGTTCGGCTCGATGGGCGACGTGCGGTGTGTCGATGCGAAAACGGGCAAGCAAGTGTGGGCGACGGCCGTGCCGGGCTACGCCGAATACATGGACAAGTTCCTGGCCAAGAGCATCGAGCAGAAGATCACGCGGGCCCCGACGCGTTCGTTCTGCCACGGGCTGAACGTGGCCGGCGATGTCGTGCTCGCTCCGGACGGCATCGGCACGTGCGGTGTCGTCGCGTTGGACGCGAAAACCGGCAGGGTGCGCTGGCACGTCAAGGGTCGCATCCTCGGTAAATGCGCGACGCCGATGCACTGGCGGCATGGCGAAAGAGACTATCTCATCGTCGCCAGCGAGACGGGCAACATCACGTGCATCGACGCCCCGACCGGCAAGTTCGTGTGGCAGTACGACGAAGCGGGCGACAACGCGTACCAGACGCTGCTTGTCGGCGACCTGCTGATCGGCCACAAGATGTCGGCTGAACAACGCAAGGAAGCGCCGCGCACGCCGGACGACGGCCCGCACTCGGCTCCGGGTGAGAATTACGGTCAGGTCGCCTGCTGGCGACTCACGCCCGACGGGCCGGAAATCGTCTGGACCGCGCCGGCCCAGTGGGGTGCGCCGAAGCACGCGCCGATCGGCTCCGTGGCGAACGGGCTGATCTGTTTCCGTGGCAACTATTCGTACTACCTGGTCGATCCGAAGACGGGTAAGCGCGTCGCGTCACGCCACCTCACCGCGCCGGTGCGTTGGGACGAAGGCCATCTGCTCGCGCTGCCCGACCGGTTTGCGCTTCACCCCGACACGCAGCACGGCCATACCAAGATGTTCCTGCTGCCCGCACGCGCGGACGGTCAGGTCAGCTCGCTGTGGTCGCCGCCGCACCCGTGGGCGACAACGTATCAGTCGGCCATGAGCCACGCGTGGGCCGACGGCCGACTGTTCATCCGCGGGGCCGACGCGTTGTACTGCTACGACCTGCGGCGCAGGTCGGCGCGGTGACGAATCGTTGCCAAACCAAAAAAGCGACCGGCTTTCGCCGGTCACCTGTTCAGTGTTTCAACTCGTATCATACGACCTGAGACTTACTCCTTCTCAGGTTTCTTCGCGTCTTCCTTCTTCTCTTCCTTGGGCGCCTCTTTCGGGAACGCGCGGGTGAGCGTTGCTCTGAGGCGCGGTGCCGACGGGCTGTTCGGTGCGGCGTCCAGCGCGGCTTGCAAGGCCTGCTTCGATGCGGCCTTGTCGGTCTGGTAGAGGAAGAAGCCCTTGATGTAGAGGACTTGCTGCAACGACTCGCCGGTGGGCTTGAGTTCCTTGACCATCTCGTCGATCGCCTTGACCGCAGCGGCGGGGCTCTTCTCTTTGGCTACCTTTTGAATCTCAGCCATGCGCTTGGCGATCTGGGCGTCGAACAGCATCTTCTCGTAACGGTCTTTCAACCCGAGCTTGCCTTCCGCGTCGGCCTTGACGATCATCTCGATCTGTTCAAGGTAGAAAGGCCCGACCACTTCTTTGGGCAGCTTCGACAGCGCTTCATCCAACAGTTTGGCGCGGGCTTCGCCTTCCGCCTCGGCAGCTTTCTTGAACAGCGCATCACGCTCGACCCGGACTTTCTTCTGAGCGATCAGATTGCTCAGGTATGCGTCGGCCGGCGTGCCGGGGTAACCGACTGCGCGGTAATAAGGCCGACCGGCCGCGTCGGCCAGGAAAATCGTCGGGTAGCCGCCGATCGGGTACTCCTCCTTAAGCCGGTCGTTCTGCTTGATCGTCTTGGGCTTCATTTTCGACTTGTCGCGCGGGAAGTCGAGTACGAGCAGCACGAAGTGCTCGGGCGCGCCTTTCTTGAATGTGTCCGAATCGAAAACCATGCTTTGGAGGCGTTTGCACGGCGGGCACCAGTCGGAACCGGTGAAATCCATCAGGATGTCTTTGCCCTTGGAGGCCGCGACCTGCTTGGCGCCCTCGTAGTCGGCCGTCCAATTGTCGCCGGCCGCAAAGGCGTTCGTGGCGAAGGTCAATGCCAGCGCGATAGCGGGCAGGGTCCGGGAAAAGCGAGTCATGTTCGGGCTCCGGTGAGGATGAGGCGGTTGGGTGGGTCGCGCAGCCGACACACACGGTCTACTACGCATGTAACGCACGAGCAGGTCCGAATTAGTCCCGCTCGTGTGAGAATCGGCGGATCAACTGATCGACGATCCTGGCGGCGAGGGCTTGCCCGGCTGTAGCAGGATGATATCAGACGGGCTGCGCGGGTCTTCTGAACCCGTCATATCGCTGGCCGCAAGCAGCATCCCGTTGGATTCCTCGCCCCTAATCGTCCGAGGGGCCAGATTCGCGACCACGACGATCTGCCGCCCGACCAGCGCCTCCGGCTCATAAAACTGCTTGACGCCGGCACAGATCTGCCGCTGGTGATCGCCCAGGTCGACCTGCAACTTCAGCAGACGGTCGGCGTTGGGGTGCGCTTCCGCGGCAACCACCGTCGCGACGCGGAGGTCGAGTTTGGCGAAGTCGTCGTACGTGATCGTCGGTTTCGGGTCCATCGTGTTCTCGCGGCGTTTCGTTTGAGCTTGGATGCACTCGGCCGGTCCGCGTCACACCTGCGCGGGGGCCGTGCCCGGCGGCGTGCAGAGTTCGATGACGTGCCCGTCCGGGTCGGTGAGGTAAATCTGATACGCGCCGTCCGGCCGAGTGCGACGCGGGGTGTAGGGCACGTCGATCTCGGTCAGGTGCGCTTCCCACGCGTCGATGTCGTCGACCATCAGGGCGTAGTGGTTGCCGCGGTTGTGGCCGAACACCGGGTTGTCGCGGCCGCCGATGATGTGCAGCTCCTGGTCGCCGCCGAGCCGATACCACGCGCCGGGGAAGTTGAACGCGGGGCGTTCCATCGGCTGAAGCTTCAGGACACGCTCGTAAAACGCACAACTCGCGTCGACGTCTTCGACGTGGATGGCGACGTGGTTGAGCTGGGTGGTTTGCATGGACAAGAAAACAGGAGAGCAGGAAAACAAGAGAAAGAACACGGTCGAGGGATCCGGGCCTTCGGAAAGACCCGACTTGGGGGGAGATTGCATCTGAAGGGTTGAGTTTGAAAATCAGCCCCAGACTTCGCTGAAACGTTCCTCGCGGAAGCCGACGGTGTGACTTTTGCCATCTGTCACGATCGGTCGTTTGCAGAGCTTGCCATGCTCAGCCAACAGGGAGATGGCTTCGGCCTCGCTCATGTCGGGGAGTTTGTCCTTCATGTTCATCTGGCGGTAAAGCTGCCCCGACTTGTTGAACAAATCTTTGAGTGAATAGTCGCCCACCTTGAGGATCGATTTCAGCAGCGCCTTTGTTGGCGGCGTGGCGGTGATATCGATGTCCTTGTACGCCACGCCCTGGGCATCGAGCCACTTCTTGGCGTTGCGGCAGGTCGAACACTTGTCGTAGCCGTAGAACTTGACCATCGATTCACCCCTCACCCGAACCGTCGCCCCCGGCCGACCGCGCCTTGCGAGCGGCGATGAAGGACCGGACGCTCAGGACGACGTGCAGGACACACATGGCGCCCATGATCAATTGCGCTGTCACCGGCGCGGCCTTGCCCTCGACGCCGAAGTTCTTGATTCCCATCATCAGGCCGCCGATCGCGCCGAGCAAGGTGATCACCACGGCGATATGCATCGCGATCATTACGACCTTGGTATCGCCCTTCATCGCGACCGCGCCGAGTACGGCCACGGGCAGGCCGAAGAAGGCTGGTATCAGGGCGGTCACACTGGCCATCCCCGTGCCGAAATAGAACCCAGCGCCCAACAGGACGAGCAGGACGCCGATGCCGATCGTGATACGTGCCACGTAGGACTCCTTTTTTGACAACCTGTCGGACCGGACGATCAAACGGTTTGAAACGATAGTCGGCCGCGCGCCGATCGGACAGAAGCGGCGACGCCTCGAAGCTCAGCCTCTGTTAAACTCGATCGCCAACGCGACTGACCGCTGACCCCTGCTCCACCGAGGTGCCGATTGTCCGCCAAACCGTTCGGCCTATCCGTCAAAGCCGTTATTGAAGACGACGCCGGCCGAATCCTTATGCTCCGCCGGTCGGAATCGAGCACGGTCTGGCCGGGCCTGTGGGACCTACCCGGCGGCAAGCCCGACCTGGGTGAGCCGTTCGACGCGGCGCTGGTCCGCGAGGTCAAGGAAGAGACCGGTCTGGACGTCAATTTGACAGGCTTCGCCGCGGCCTGCGAATACGAACTGCCCAAGATTCGCGTGGTGTTCATCGCGATGCGAGCTCGGGTGACGGGCGGTGAGTTCGTGTTGGAATCGAGTCAGGCCGAAGCGGGCTGGAAAGAGCGGGGTGCGATCAACATTGATCAGACCTGCGAACCGATCGGCCGACTGCTGAACATCGCGCTGACCACCGACGTGTGACGCGACACTGATTGGCCTGTTTCACTTCTCGACGGGGCTGGGCGACATGGCAGATCCAAGCGTACAAGCGACCGAGGCGAGCGAACACGCGCTCAGCTCACACCAGGAGCAGAGCATTGAGCGGTTTGAGCAGGAACGTTTTCGCTACAAAGTGTTGGCGGAGGTGTTTCAACTAGTGCTGGAACAAGCACGCCAACAGGAGTCGCCGTTGGCGGTCGTGCAATGCCGTGCCAAGGCGGTGTCGAGCTTCGCGGGCAAGGTCGTTCGGCGGCGTCAATCGGTGGCGCGGCCGCTCGAAGAATTCACCGACCTGGCGGGCGGCCGACTCATCGCGCCGACCAAGCTCGAGGTCGCCGCGCTGTGTCACCTGATCGAGAAGTGGTTCGCGGTGGATCGCAAGAACAGTCAGGACGTCGGCGAACGGTTGAAAGTTCGCGAGTTCGATTATCAATCGATTCACTACATCGTTTCCGTCTCCCAGCCCACGATCGACGCGCTACGCGACGCGCAGGACCTGTCAGGCCTAGAAGAGGCTGTTGACAAATGCAGGGCGAGTGAAGCGTTTGACGAAGTGCTGGATCAAGCCCAATCAAACGACCTGCTCGATCAGGTCAGGGCGATCACCGACGGTTTGCGTGGCGAGATTCAGATTCGGACCGTGCTGCAACACGCCTGGGCCGACGTGAGCCACGACCGGGTTTACAAGGCCAAGATCGAAGTGCCGGTGATCTGGCGGCGTCGGGTGGCGCGCATGGCGGCCATGCTGGAGGTCGTCGACGAGCAGTTCGACAGCATGGTGCATGAGTTGGATGTCTACCTGACGAACTATGACGTGTACCTTGAGCAGTCGCGGCTTGAATCGGAGTTGAAGACGGCCGAGTTGGTGTTCGCGCACGAGACGAACGCTCAGAACAAACTGCACACCGCGCTGACGCTGGCCAAGCTCGCTCGGGCCGCCGGCCGATGGGACATCCTGATCGAAAACATTCAGCCGTTGATCGACCGGTACGATGCGGGCGAGACGCGCGAGCTCCGCGCTGAGTTGGGTCATGCGCGATGCCGCAGACACCAGATGTGGACGCAGCACGACCCGGACGACAACCGCCTCGGCAAGGCTTCACTTGAGTCGGTGACCGCTCCCCCACCAGGCGAAACGCCGCAGAACCTGGTCAAGGATGAAGTCCGTGCTCGTGCGTTGGTTTGGCTTGCCCAGGCGCACGAGGCGGACGGCGACTCGTCACAAGTGCATCGCGACGACATTGTCGCGCTGTATCAAAAAGCGCATCATTGCCACCCGGAGAACCCGTACCACCTGGCCGCGTACGTCGAGCACCGATTGCAGCGCGACGGCGATTTCGAATTCGTCGAACCGCTGCGTGCTCAGTTCGTGTCCGCGATCGAGGCGTGCCGACAGCATTCGTCGGTGCGCGTCGAGATACCGGAAAGCCACTTCGCGGTCGCGCGGTTTCAGTTGTTGTTGAGACAGTACCATCAGTGCCTGTCCAGCTATGCGCGGGCCGTTTCGATGTGTGACAACGCCAGACGGATCGAGGAGGAGTACAAGTCCGTACACGCCATCTGGCAGAATGTGAAGAAGGAGCCCAGCCTGCTTTGGGTGCAGCGCCTGCTGCTTCTGGCTGCCCTGGCCAAATATCGCGCCACCGTGCCGCGACTCACACGGCGAGCCGAACAGGCGGAACGCGATGCCAAGCAACTGAAAGACGCAGCAACGAAACGCGGCGGGAAGACGGATCAGCGTACCGAGACCATCCGCGCACGCCACGAGGCCGACGCAAAGCGTTACCACGAAGAGTCAAAGTACTGTCAGCAACGGGCGGATGAGTTGGTCGCCATGTTTATCGAGGAGTTGCGACCAAATCTGCTGCCAACGAAGGACTGGCCGATCACCATCGTCGCGGGCGGCGCGGATGTGCTCGACCAACCGGAACACGCCAGGGAGAAAGATCACTTCGCAGGAGTGTTGGACACAGCGTTCGCGTCTTACAACGGTTACATCCTTTCCGGTGGCACGAGCGCGGGCGTTCCCGGCATGATCGGCAAGGTCACGCAAGACCGCAACACGGCTGACGAGACCGGCGCGGCACCGAACGAGCCGACGGATACACACCCTGTGATTTCGATCGGCTACCTGCCTCAGACGATGCCGAAAGCGAATGACGGGCGGCCGCCGGCGAAGCCGGACAAGCGATACACGCTGATGTATCAGACGGCCGACGCCGATGAGTTCACGCCGCTGGAGCCGCTACAAAACTGGATTGATCTGCTGGCGTCCGGGGTCGACCCAATTGAAGTTCGCGTGCTGGGCATCAATGGCGGGCCCATCGCGACGTTTGAATATGAGTTAGCGTTGGCGCTGGGCGCGACCGTCGGCCTTGTCGCGACGAGCGGTCGGGCTGTGCTCGACCTGCTGGCGGACAGCGACTTCAACTGGGCTGGGAGTTTGTTGGCTCTGCCCGACGACGAGATGACCGTGCGGTGTTTCGTGATGCGGCCGGCCGACGCCGCGCTCTCGGGAGACGCACTGGACGAAGCGGCGCAGGCCGCACACGAAAACTACCTGGCTGAGCGGGGGGGGAGACGTTACGCCGACCTGAACGACGCCCCGTGGGACGAGTTGCGTGACGACCTGAAAGACTCGAACCGGCAGCAGATCGGTTACTCGAGTGAGATCCTGAAAGCGGCCGGCTATAGCGTCGTCTCTCTTAAGAAGGCGCGGGATGAACAGCGCGTCACTGACTTGGAATCGACGCCAGAGGACCGTGAGCGGTTGGCGCTGATGGCTGAGATGGAGCACGGGCGATGGAACGTCGAGCGGCTCCGCGCCGGCTGGCGATGGGCTGAACAGAAGGACGTCGAGAATAAGCTCAACCCGTGCATCGTTCCCTTCAAAGACCTGCCCGACCACATCGCCAAGTACGACTATGACGCCGTGAAGAAGTGGCCTGCGATATTCGAGAAGGCGGGGTTGGCGATCGTCCGCGACTTTGAAGTAGATGCGTGACAACCAGTCTTCGGTTGTGAAATCGATGGCGTTTGTCGTAGGGTGGGCCAAGGCTTTGCGCGGCCCACCAACGGACGCTACGTTGACACGGCGAAGCCCACATTTCATTCGGACGCCAAGTGGTGGGCCGCGCCGAGCCTTGGCCCACCCTACTTTCGGACAAAGCCTAACCCGACGGACAGCCTGGCGACGCGTTCACCTTTCCGTCTTGAAGTGCTGCTGCAAGTACTCCGTCACGCGGCGTGGCCCCAGCACGCCGACGACTTTGTCATCGACATCGACGATGGGGATGTGCCGCACGCGGTGGACGGCCATCATGTGCAATGCCTTGGCGGCGGGCTCGGTGTCGTAGACCTTGACGGGTTTGCGCGTCATGAACTCACGGATCGGCTTGTCCTTGACTTCCTCGTACTTGCGCGCGACTCGGCGGAGTACGTCGCGTTGGGAGAGGATGCCGATCAGGCGCTCGTTTTCCACGACCAGCACGCTGCCGACGTCGAGGTCGGCCATGGTCTTGATGGCCTGACCGACGGTCGCGTCGGGGGCGACGGTCGTGACGGGCGTGGAGCGCAGGTCGGACAGCGCGTGCTCAGCCAACGATGCCTCAAGGTCGTCGGCGTATTCCGGCGCGTCGTAATTCTTGAGCGGGTCCTCGAACTCGCCCGGGTCGGTGGCGCGGCGTTGACGGCGTGGGGGTATCGGGCTGGTCATCACGCGCCCTCCGGTTGATCGACGTAGAGACGGGTGTCCGCCAACTGGGTCAGCACGACGCGCGGGAAGTGCTCAGCCAAGTAGCTCATGACGCTGCGCTGGCCGACCATCGCGGTCGGCATGCCGTCGTCGTCCACGACGCACAGGTGGTGCATGCGGTGCTGTTGCAGCTTGTGCAGGACCATGGCGATCGGCTCGTCGTGACGGACGACCGACCAGAACTCACCGGCGTGTTTGCTGACCGGGTCGTCCATAAACGGTTCGCCCGAAGCGAGCAGCTTGATCAGCATGCGTTCGGAGAACTTGCCGTCGATCTTGCCCTGGTCGTCTACGACGAACGCGCTGCCGACGCCGTCTTCGAGCATCAACTGCACGACCTGCCGAACGGGCGTGTCACGCTGCACGAGGATCAGCGGGCGGGAACGCAGTTCACTGACCGGTTCTTTGAGGATGTCTTCTTGTAAGCCCATAGGTGGTATCCATCAGCCATCGCGCCGGCCCGACTCACGAAGAATCACGTCGACGGGACTGCCCGATCGGGCGTGTCCATGCGCCTCGGGTCGGGTTGTCTTATCGGGCCGAAACCGGGAAAGGACCTGATGCGGATTTCGGGTTCGGCTGGACGAACTATTTTAGCGACGGCGAGCCGAATCCGCAAGAACGGCCCGCAAAGGCAGCCGCAGCGCGGCCGAACCACACTCGCGGCCGGGGCTCAGACGCCCAGCCGTTTGCGCACGAGCGACGCCCTTGCCTCGCGGCGGGCGGGCTGTTCGAGCGTTCGGCCGGCCACGCGTTGCAGGTGGGCGGGCTGCGTCAGGAGGAACAGTTCGTTGATCGTGCGGATATCGACCTCGGCGATTCGGCCGAGGTTGACTCCCAGGCGCAGGTGGCTGAGCAGTTGCAACACCTCTTCCGTCCCCAAGACGCGGGCGTGTGTCAGGACGCCCCAAGCCCGCCAGATCTTGTCGTCCAACTGGGCGGGCCGCTGGCGGGCCAGCGCCTGCCGCGCCTGTTGCTCATACGCGATGATCTCGGGCACGACCTTGTGCTCGAATTCGTCGAGCAATTCGCGTTCGCTCTTGCCCAGCGTCGTCTGGTTCGAGACCTGGTAAAGATCACCCATCGCGTCCGAGCCTTCGCCGAACAGGCCGCGCACCGCCAAGTGCATGTCGCGGGCGGCGCGTCGGACCTTTTCGATCTCGCCCGTCAGCTTGAGCGCGGGCAGGTGCAGCATGACGCTGACGCGGATACCCGTGCCCACGTTGGTCGGGCAGGCCGCGAGGTAGCCGAACCGCGGCGAGTAGGCGTAGTCGAGACGGTCTTCGAGTTGATCATCGATCGCGTTGATCGCCTCGAACGCCGCGTCAAACTGCATGCCGCTGCGTAGCACCTGGATACGCAGGTGGTCTTCCTCGTTGACCATGATCGAGAATGTTTCGTCCTGCCCGATCGCCACGGCCCGCGGGTGTTCGTGGTCGGCCTCGGCGTGGTGCTTGCTGATCAGGTGGCGCTCCATCAGCAGCGCGCGGTCGATCGGGTCGCAGTCCATCAGGTCGACCCAGAGCACGTCCCAACCCAGGCCGTCGGTCGTGAGTTCGCGCTGGACGCGCTGGAGCACGTCGGCCCGTTGTCGGCGTGTCGATCGGCCGACGAACGGGAAGCCGGCCAGGTTGCGTGCCAGGCGGACGCGGCTGGAGATGACAATCTCGTGGTGCGGGCCGGAGCCGCGCAGCCATTGGCCGGCCTGCTGCGTGATCTGGCCTAAGGGGATCATGCCCCGCCCTCCTCGAACACGCCGATCTCGTCGCGCAGTTTCGCGGCCAACTCGTAGTTCTCTTCCGACACCGCGTGCTCGAGCCGTTTGCGCAACCGCGTCAATTGCTGCTGCCGAACCTCGCTTCGGCCTGCCCGCCGCGGGACTTTACCGACATGGTGCGTCCCGCCTTCGTGGGCACGCTCCATCAGTGGGCTGAGCGACGGCTCGAAGTCGGAGTAGCACTGCGGGCAGCCGAGCAGGCTCGCCTCACGGAACTGCGAAAACGTCAAGCCGCAGCCGGCGCAGACCAGTTCTTCGCGCTGCTTCGTGCCGCTCCCGCCACCCGACGAGTGTAGCTTGACGAAGTTCGTCAGCAGTTGATTGATCGGCGTGTGCGCCGTCGGCACGGCCATGCCTTCGTCGGCGGCGCACTGATCACAAAGGTGCTTCTCGATCTTCTGACCCTTGATGATCTCCACCGAGTGGTGAGTCGCAGGCCGATCGCATTGATCACACTTTCGCTTCAAGAGCCGCTCCGTGAGGAACCCAAGCGCCGAATGAACCTCGCGATTGTAGGTGGGCCTGAAACGGCAGGACAACCCGCTGGCGGGTACTCGTACACTTTGGGGTTCGCCTCTTCGTGCCACGGCCGTGGCACGAAAACCATACAACTCAAAGTGACCCACGACCCGCGGGCGTCCGGGACAACCCCCTGAATCGACGATCGGTTAGAATGTAAGCCCCGCAAACCGCCCCGCCCATACGCGTCATCAACCCCAGATAAGGCTTTGACCATGCACCGCGCGACCCTTGCCTGCCTGTTGACCGCCTCCGCCATGCTGTTCGTTGGTTGCAAGACCACACCGGAAAACACCGGCGTGTCGGACGACGCCAAGGCGGCCATGCGCACGGGTCCGCAGAACACCGCCGACGACGTGCAACCGGGCGCAACCCGCGTCTTCCGCGGGCCGAACGTGCAGTTCTACCGCACGCTCGACCCGTTCGAGGCCGAGGGCCAGGAAGGCGTGTTCATTAAAGGAACGAGCACGCGGGTGTTTTTGAAAGATCAGCCGTTCCTTGACCAGCAAGCGATCGCGACCGCCGCGGCCATCAAAGCACCGGAAGCGGACACCTGGTACGTGCAGGTCAACTTCACGGACGAGGGTTCGCGGACGATCGAAACGGTCACGCAGGCGGCGCGCGGACAACAGATCGCCATCGCCATCAACGGCGAGGTCGTCGTCGCCCCGAAGGTGCGTCAGCCGATCAGCAAGTCCGCCTACATTGCAGGTCGTTTCAGCGAGGCCGAGGCCAAGTCGCTGGCGGGGAGTTTGAATCGGCAGTGACTCCCCTCGAAAGATTCACCGCGGTGAAAGAAACCACAGATGAACACAGATGAACACGGATAAGACTTGCATTTGCGCAAGGTTACCGAAGCAAGGCACGATTGACTTGACTCGACTCGTGGCGGAAAGGGCGTGAACACAGCGCGCCATGTCAGAAAGCATGATTTTGTCGGTTTATCCAGCTCTCTGATGGGGGTTCATCTGAGTTTATCTGTGGTTGCCATAGATAAACCGAGTCAGACCATCGGCAACACCATCGCCCCGAGCATGGTCATCAACAACCCCGTCACGCCCATCAGCGCCGACATGATCGTCACCGTGCGCAGCGTTTGCCCTTCGGTCATGCCGCTCATCTTGCTGATGATCCAGAAGCCCGAGTCGTTCATCCAACTGATCGGCTTCGACCCGCAACCGATCGCCAGCGCGATGTAGACCGGGTGATAACCCAACGCCTCGGGTGAGACGAACGCGCTGACAATGCCCGCGGCTGTGATCATCGCGACCGTCGCGGACCCTTGCGCCGTGCGGATCAACGTCGTCAGCAGAAACGCCAATGGCAGCATGAGCAGCTTGCTGTCGCCCGTCACGCCTTCGAGTTCGGCCGCGATGTCGGTCTGCCGCAGCACGCCGCCGAACGCCCCGCCGGCCGCGGTGATCAGGATGATCACGCCGCCACTCATGAGCGCACGCTGCACGGATTCGGCCAACCCCTTCCGGCTCAGCTTGCGGTAGATGATCAGCGTGACCATCGCCACGGCCGCGGCGAGGATCAGCGCGACATTCTTGTTGCCGATCACGTCAATCGTCGGTGTAATCGCCGTGACCCAGTCCGGCGCGGCCTCGCCGGCCTTCGCGGCGCTCTTGGACGCCATCGATACGACCGTGCTCGCCGCGATCAGGATGACGGGCAGGATGATCGGCGCCAATGAGAGCCAAAGCGGCGGCAGGCGACGCGGCTCCGCGGGCGGCGCGTCATCGGCTTGCGAGGTTTCATCGGTCGTCGGCTGCTCCTCCACGTCGTCTGGCAGTTCGAGCACCATGCGCTGATTGATCCACAACGCGAACAGGTACCCGACCGTCGCCGTGACCAGTCCGACCGCGCAACCGCCGATGATCATCGTGCCCAGTTCGACCTTCAACTCGCCCGCGACGGCCAACGGCCCGGGCGTCGGCGGCACGAGCGAGTGTGCCATTGTCCCACCCGCGACGATCGACAGGACGTAGAGCAGGTAGTTGCGCCCGGTCTTCCGGCGCGCAGCCTTGCCCAATGGAATGAGCAAATAAAACACCGTGTCGAAAAACACGGGGATGCCCAACAGGAAGCCGCTGGCGACAAACGCCGGCGCAGCCCGTTTCTCTCCGAACAGACCCATCAACGCTTCGACGATGCGCTGGGCCGCGCCGCTCTCAAGCAGACACGCGCCAATGATCGCCGCCATCGCGATGATGATGCCGATCTTCAGCGACGTCGAGCCGAACCCTTCCGCGACGCGCTCGCCGATCGACTTGCCTGCGGCCTTCTTGATCGCCACCGCCTCGGCCACGCTGATCGCGCGATCGCTTTCTTTCGGCTCGTACTTCGACGGGTCAGGCCCAATACGCACCTTCGACCACGTCTTGCCGACCTCTTTCACATGCAGCATGATCTCGCCCGACTGCCACTCCCATCGGCCGGTTCTTTGACGAACGAGGAATCGGTCGCCGACCTGCACGCCGCTCGACGCGCCGAGATTGATCTCCATCTCCGCGTCGTCCGCGTCAAATCCGCGGACCTCATACCCCACCTTTTGCAGGTGGTAACTCTCTCGCGCCTCGAAGGGCGTGAGCAGCGCAACGGTCAGCGCCCCGGCGATCAGGGCCAGAAACGCGTGCAGGCGGAGGCCGAGGATGCCCCCGACCACGACGATCATGCCGATAAGCAGGATGACAAATGGGCTCATGGCCGCCGATGTTAACGACTTTTCGCCCGCTTCGGGGTCGAAGTGGCTTGTGCGAACGGTGTAAACTATGACTTGCCGCTCGACGCTCGCTCCTGGCCGGTGTCGCTCTAACCGACTGTGAGAGTCTGCTCCGGATGACGCAACACGAACCACAGCCTGTGGCCGACACGGTTCGGGGGCGGAGCCACTTCCCCCACCGCACCACGCGTCGGCAGTTCTTCGCCAACGCCGGCGGCGGGTTCGGCGGACTGGCCCTGGCGGCGATGCTCAATGCCGAACGTTTCTCAACAGCCACGCATGCGGCCGAGCCGCCATCCGCTTCGCGCGCAGCCAACCCGCTCGCGCCGCGTACGCCCCACTTCGCGCCCCAAGCCAAACGCGTCATCTGGCTGTTCATGCACGGCGGCCCCAGCCACATGGACCTGTTCGACTACAAGCCCGACCTGGTCAAGTACGCGGGCAAACCGTTGCCGGACAGCATCGGCCCGGTCATGACGCGGCGCAACGTTGCCAAGAACACGCTGCTCGGCCCGATCAAACCGTTCCGGCCGCGCGGGCAGTCTGGCCTGATGGTCAGCGAGTTCCTCCCACGCACCGCCGAGTTGGCGGACGAATTGTGCGTCATCCGCTCCTGTCACGGCGACAGCGTCAACCACCCGCAGTCGGTGTATCAAATGAACACCGGCTCGATCCTCATGGGCAAGCCGAGCGTCGGCAGTTGGGTGGCGTACGGCCTGGGCACGATGAACCAGAACATGCCCGCGTTCGTCGTGCTGCCCGACCCCGGCGGCGGACTCAAGGGCGGCCCGCCCGCGTGGGGATCCGGCTTCCTGCCCGCGACGTACCAGGGCACGACGATGCGCCCCGGCAATTCGCCGATCCTCAACCTGCAACCGCAGCCGAAGATCAGCACCAGCCAACAACGCCGATCGCTTGACCTGATCCGCAAGCTCAACGCGAAACACCTGGCTGAGCGCGAGTTCGACGATGAGCTGTCGGCGCGTGTCAACGCATACGAGTTGGCGTTCCGAATGCAGACGGCTGCGCCGCAGATCGTCGATATCAGCGGCGAGACGCAGGCGACGCGCGACCTGTACGGCATTGACGACCCGCAGGACCGCGCGTCGCATGAGTTCGGCGTGCGCTGCCTGCTGGCGCGGCGGATGATCGAACGCGGTGTGCGCTTTGTTCAGCTCTACAGCGGCGACACTAATGGCTGGGACGCGCATAGCAACGTGCTCGACAACCACACGAAGTACTGTCAAAAAACAGATCGTCCGGTGGCCGGCCTGCTACGCGACCTGAAGCAACGCGGCCTGCTCGAAGACACGCTGGTCATCTGGGGCGGCGAGTTCGGGCGGATGCCCATGAACGAACAGGGCAAAGGCCGCGACCACAACCCGTGGGGCTACACCGTCTGGATGGCCGGCGCGGGCGTCAAGTTCGGTCACACGCACGGCCAAACCGATCCAATCGGCCTGCGCGCGGCGGAAGACAAGGTCCACGTCCGCGACCTGCACGCAACGATCCTGCACCTGCTCGGCTTCGATCACGAACAGTTGACGTTCTTCTACAACGGGCTGGACGAGAAACTTACCGGCGTGGAAGAAGCGCACGTCGTCAACGGCATCCTCACCTGACCGAACGCGATTGATGTCTGCATCAACTGGCCAATCTGTTCGCACGCTTCGACGATGCCTAAGTATCGGGTTGTGTTTGTGGCTTGGCCTGGTCATGACACAAAGCACTTCAGCCGAGGCCGCGTCAAACCCACAAGGCGTCGCCAAGACACACTGGGCCTTTCAGCCGCCGACTCGACCGCAACCGCCCAAGCTGAGCGAGGCCGACGCGGCGTGGGCGCGCAACCCGATCGACTTATTCATCCTTGCGCAACTGAGGCAGCGCAAGCTTCGGCCGATGCCGCAGGCCGACCGGCTCACCCTGATCCGTCGCGTCACGTTCGACCTGACCGGCCTGCCGCCGACGCCGGCCGAGGTCGACGCGTTTGTGAACGATCGTTCGGACAATGCTTACGAGCAGTTGGTCGATCGGCTGCTCGCGTCGTCGGCGTACGGCGAACGCTGGGCGCAACATTGGCTCGACCTGGCGCGGTTTGCCGAGACCGACGGCTTCGAGCACGACAAGACTCGGCCTGACGCCTGGCGATACCGCGACTGGGTCATTCAAGCACTCAACGACGACATGCCGTTCGACCGATTCGTGCGGTTGCAGATCGCCGGAGACGAGATCGAACCGGGCAGCGAAAGCGCCGCCATCGCGACGGGCTTCCTGTTGGCCGGCCAGGACATGCCGGACATCAACGACCAGAACGAACGCAAGCACGTCAAGCTGAACGAGATGACGGCGACGTTCGGCGCGGTGTTCATGGGGCTGACACTCGAGTGCGCCGCGTGTCACGATCACAAGTACGACCCGGTGACACAGCGCGACTTCTACGGCCTGCGTGCCTTCTTCGCGAATACCGTCCACACACGACGCGACAAGCCGCTGGGGCATCGCGTGAACGAGCCGGGCGCGAAGGTCAAGCCGCATCACGTCATGGTGCGCGGCGACTTCCGTCGGCCGGGCGAGGTCGTGGCGCCGACTTTCCTGCCGATCGCCAATCGCGGCGGGCAACGCGTCGCGCCGCCGCCCGACGGCGCCGACTCAAGCATGCGTCGCAGGGCGCTGGCCGGCTGGCTGACGCGCACCGACCACCCACTGACGACGCGCGTGATCGTCAACCGACTCTGGCAACACCAATTCGGCCAACCGCTCGTCGCCACGCCCAGCGACTTCGGCACGATGGGCGCGCGACCGACGCACCCGCAACTGCTCGACTGGTTGGCGGCTGAACTGGTCGAGCGCGGCTGGAGCCTCAAGCGCATGCATCGGCTGATGGTCACGTCCGCGACGTACCGGCAGGCGAGCCGACTTGGGCAACTCTCCAAAGAAGACCGCGCAGCCGTCGAAGCGCACATCAAACTCGCGCGGCGCATCGATCCGAACAACGCCTTGCTTTGGCGGATGAACCGCAAACGCCTCGACGGCGAGGTGATCCGCGACGCGATGCTGCAAGTCGCCGGCCGACTCAACCGCAAGACCGGCGGCCCGGGCGTCATGGCCCCGCTGCCCAAAGAAATCTTGGTGACGCTGCTGCGCAAGCAGTGGACGGTCAACAAGGACGCGTCCGAGCACGACCGGCGCAGCATCTACCTTTTCGTCCGGCGCAATCTGCGGTACCCCATGTTCGCGGCGTTTGATCGGCCGGACGGCCACACGAGTTGCGCACGCCGGGCGCGTTCGACGACCGCGCCGCAGGCGTTAATCATGCTCAACTCGTCCTTCTCGTTGGACATGGCCCAGTCATTGGCCGGCCGCGTCTTGGCAGAACGACGTGACACCGACGCAGCCATTGTCGAAGCGTTCCGCCTGACACTCGGCCGAGCCCCCACGCAGGACGTCCTGGCCCGAGCCAGGCAGTTTGTGCAGGACAATGCGGCGCTCCTGAAACAAAGCAATCGGTCAACCGACACGCTCGCCCTGCCCACACCGGCGACGGGTACAGACCCGTACACGGCGGCCGCGTTCGTCGATCTCTGCCTCTCCCTGTTTAATCTGAATGAATTCGTTTATATCGACTGATGATGAAAGCGAGGGTCGCCGGCGGGAAGGGCGACTTCCCAACGCGAGTCGCGCGGCATGATCGACTCAAGCTCGACGAGAATCGATCCGGAGGCAATTGACATTCCACACGCAACCCCGCCCAACGCGCGCCTCTCGCGACGCCGGTTCAATCACATCGCACTTGGCACGATCCCTGGCGCGGCGGCGTTGGCCAACGCGAATCGAGCCGAGCGCCCAAGCCAAGACGTCGATTGGCTGGGCGAAGTGCAACGCCCGCCGTCCAAACCGGTCACCGGCACACCGAAGCTCAAGCCGTTGCTCATCGACGACAACGGAGAATCGATCACTACCAAGCAAGGCTGGTCTAAGCGTCGCGAGGCGTTGCGTCGCTGGTGGCTCGAGTTCCTCGGCCCGCTGCGGGTCGATCGGCCGCGCCCGAAACTGACCGTGTTGAAGGAAGACAAGGTCGGTTCGGTCGTTCGGCAGTTGGTGCGATACGAGAGCGAGCCGGGCATCCCGGTTGAGGGCTACCTGTTGCGACCCGAAAGGATCGACAAGCCCGCGCCCGGCGTGGTCGTCTTGCACTCGACGGTGAACCACACGATCCGTCAGCCGGCCGGCGTCGAGGGTCGGCCGGAGAAAGCGTTCGGCCTGACGCTGGCGCGCCAGGGCATGGTCGCTTTCTGCCCCAAGTGTTTTCTGTGGGTCGGACCCGGCAATTACAACCAGCGCGTCGCCAATTTCCACAAACGACACCCGAAGTCGAAGGGCATGGCCAAGATGCTGTTTGACGCGCAACGCGGGCTGGACGTGCTGGGCTCGCTGCCGCAGGTCGATCCGAAACGGCTGGGCGCGGTGGGTCACTCGCTGGGCGCGAAGGAGGTGCTCTACCTTGCCGCGTTCGACGAGCGCGTCAAGGCGACGGTCAGCAGCGAGGGCGGCATCGGCACGACGTACAGCAACTGGGACGCGCCGTGGTACCTGAGCAAGGCGATTAAGGCTGACGGATTCGACCACGAACACCACGAACTGCTTGGGCTGATCGCACCGCGCTCGTTTCTGCTCGTCGGCGGCGACTCGGCGGACGGCGCGCGCAGTTGGCCGTTCATCGACGCGGCGCTGCCTGTCTACAGCCTGCTCGAGCCCGACCGCAGGCCGCGGCTTGGCCTGTTCAACCACGGCAAGGGCCACGCCGTGCCGCCCGAAGCAGAGCGGCGAATCGAGCAGTGGCTGACGACTTATCTGTGATCCGCCAAACACACCGCAACGACCCCGGGAAGCAAACCCATGTATTCACATCGCCTCGCGCCGATCTTTGTCCTGCTGCTGGCAACCACGTCGTTCGCGGCTGTGCCGGATGCGCCGTGGTTCCCCAAAGCGCCGCCGCTGCCCGCGCCCACGGGGCAGGTCATCCATGTCAAGTCGGTCGAGCAGTTGGCCGCCGCGTGCCGTGATGTCAAGCCCGGCGGTACGATCATGATCGCCGACGGTCATTACCGGATGACGCGCTACATCGAGATCACGGCTGACGACGTGACGGTGCGCGGCGCGTCGGGTGATCGCAACAAGGTCGTGCTCGACGGCGCGACGAGTCGGCACGGCGAACTGCTGGGCATCACGGGCTGCGCGGGCGTGACGGTCGCCGACCTGACGGTCCAGAACGTCAAGTGGAACGGGATCAAGATCAACTCCGACCGCGGCGCGCAGCGTGTGACGATACACAACTGTGTCCTGCACAACGTCTGGCAGCGCGGCGTCAAGGCGCCGGCTGTGCCGAAGGACAAGGTCGCGCAGCTCAGTCCGCGCGACTGCCGCGTGCAGTACTGCCTCTTTTACAACGATCGGCCGAAGGCTTTTGCGGACGACGAGACCGACACCGCCAAGTCGTTCAACGGCAATTACATCGGCGGGATCGACGTCAAGAACACCGTCGATTGGCGGATTACGGACAACGTGTTCATCGGCATCCAGGGTCGGACGCGCGAGGGGCGGGGCTGCATCTACATCTCCGAGAACGGGCGCGGCTGCGTGATCGAACGGAACACGTTTATCGACTGCGATATCGCGATCGCGTTGGGCAACCCGACACTCGGCAACGCGCCGCTACAGGCCGTTGATTGCGTTGCGAGGGACAATCTCATTTTGCAATGCCCCGAGACGGGCATTCTCGCGTGCTACACCAAGGATTGCCAGATCATCGGCAACACCGTCCACGACCCGCAAAGCCCGCGGCGGCGGTTGATCTGGGTACAGAAGTCAAACGACGGGCTGGAACTGGCCAACAACCTGATCATCGGCGCGCCGGTACTCGTAACAAGCGACTCGACGTTCACGCAGCGCAACAACGCCGTACACAAGACGCTCGACGCGGCGTTGAAATCACCGAATTTGAATGTCGGGCAGCAACGTTTGACTGATGCTCAGGTGCGCGACGCCGTCGCACTGCCCAAGCGCCTCAGGGCGGAACGCGACCAGACGGCGCAGGTCGTTCAGCGTGTCGGCGACCAGACCGACGCGTGCGTCAAGGCCATGCGGAAGGTACACGCGGGCTTCGACGGCCAAGCGGGTTACGTCGCGCAGTTCGGCGACTCGATCACGCACTCGCTGGCGTTCTGGTCGCCGATCGGCTGGGACGAGCCGGACCACTACATCACGCACGACGACGGCCTGCCGAAGAAGCCCGCGAAGATGCGATGGCGTGACTACGTCAAGGGCACGCGCGACAAGGGGCCGAAGCACGCCAACTACTCCGGCTGGACGGCCCGCCAACTGCTGGGCGCGGTCGATGCCGTGCTCAGCCGCGACAAGCCCGAAGTGGCCATCATCATGATCGGCACGAACGACATCTCGTCCGGCCGAGTGCCGAACGACTACCGCAAGAACCTCGAACAGATCGTGGACAAGTGCCTCAAGGCTCACTGCGTGCCGATGCTCAATACGATCCCGCCGCGGCGCGGACGTGACGCGGCGGTGAACGACGTCAACAAGATTGTCCGAGCCGTCGCGGCGGAGCGCAACGTCCCGCTGGTCGACTACCACGCGGCGTGTTTGAGTCTTCGGCCGGGCGACACGTGGGACGGCACGGTCATCTCGCGCGACGGCGTGCACCCGACCGGTGGCAAGTCGAATGTGTACACGGCTGAAAACTTGGCTGACTGCGGCTACGCGCTGCGGAACTGGTGTAACTTCATGGCGCTGCGGCAGGTGTATTTCCGTGTGTTGAACGACGTGTCTGAGTCGCACGAGTAGGCGATGATTGGGATGTAGGGTGGGCCAAGGCTCGGCGCGGCCCACCACTTGGCGCCCGAATAAAACGAGTGATCAATCGTGTCAATGCAGCGCACGTTGGTGGGCCGCGCAAAGCCTTGACCCACCCTACGAGAAGCGCCATCGACTTCTCTAACGGAGCGTAGACCTGTCCGGCTACGGACGGTTGTCGTCGTCGTTGAAGCCTTTGTCACAGATCGAATTTAGTTTGTCGCTGGCGTGCCCGCGCTCTTGCCGCCCTTGCGTTCGACGCGCACGGCGACAGCCGCGTCGATGATGGCGGTGTCGACTCCATTCGGCATTGGAACGCCGTTGACGCGCAGGAAACTCTTTGCTGACACTGGCAATCCCTGAAACCGACCGGTCAGCACACCGGCGGTCAGTGCGCGGCATTTGATCCGGTCGTGCGAGCGCTTCAAGCCCGCACGCGGGTCGGGGTTGTGGATGATCAAGTCGGTTTGGCCGCGCCGCGTGTCGTACCCGACCAATGTGACCCAATGCCCACCGCGCCGATGGAACACGTCGCGCTCCTCGTCGAACAGATACCAGCCGACGTCGAGCACGACGACGGTGTCCTTGTCTTTGCTCAAACGGTCCTGCATCCACTTGAGTCTCGGTGCTTGTCGGTAGTCGTTGGAATCGAGTCCGATCTGCCGCTGGAAGTGCCGGTCAATCGTCCGCCAACCGCGGTACTGCACGCGTCCTTTGTACCCCTGTCGATTGAGGTACTTCAAGACGCCTGTCATCAGGCGTGGCGTGCTGGTGCCCTTGTTCTGAACGGTCTTGAGATAGCTGTTTCCAGCCAGCAGTCTCGTCATCCGCGCCTGCGGGTCGCCGTTGCCGCGCGGGACGAGGTTCGGGAAGCCGCGTTGCGACAACCACATCAGGCCGTTGGTCAATGAGACGGGGCCGCAATAGTACGCCCCGCCGTCAGGCAACCGTGGGTCGGTCTGGAGCATGTCGGGCGTCGTCGCAAGGCGGGACGTGTCTGACTGAGCTGACACCGGGCACACGCAAACGCTGAGCCAAAGCGCCACCGAAGGGACAAACGCGAAGGCGGATAGGCCTGTCTGTGCTCGTGGGCGCCTTGTCAACTGTTGACTCGTCTGGATCACTCAATCAATGCTATTGAAGCCCGACTCACGGTACGCGCCGGTTCGTGCCCAGCAATTCATTCAACGCACGGTTGGTCACGCGCACGCGGTACTTGCCATTGGAGTTGAAGCCCTTTTGGTATTCGAGCCCGACCTTCATGTCATCGATGACGGGGCGGGCCTGCTCGTCGATCTCGTCCAGAGCATTGGCGGCGTGGAGGCGTTCCCACTGCGCGCCGGTGCGCAGTTCGTGGATGAGCACGGGCAGCGCGGCATCGGGCGTGCCCATGCGGCACAAAGCGCGCCCGGCGGCCGTACGCACAGCCGACGACGGGTCTTTAAGCAATTCAGCGACCGACTTGCCGGCCGCGTCGCGCGCGGGTTGGCCGATGTTGCCGATGCCCGTCGCGGCCCAGTAGCGGATCGCGCTGTCGTTGTCGTCCAGGTGCGCTACCAGTTTTGGCAGCGCGTCGATGCCCTCGGACGCGGCGGCGGCGATCGCCCCTAACTTCTTGTTGTACCCGTCGCCGTCCTTTTGGCGGAGGATCATGTACTCGCTGCCGAGTTCCTTGCGGCGCTCGGCGATGATCGGCTCGGGGATCAGGCCAAGGTCTTTCGTGTCCTGCACCCACTGAAGGTGCGCGGCCCGCATGCGCTTGAGCGCGTCGGCGTGCTTCGGGTCGCCCGCGAGGTTGTTGATCTCGTGCGGGTCGGCGTCGCAGTCGTACAACTCCTCGACCGGCTTGCGCGGCGAGAACAAGTGCTCCGCCGGCGCGGGCAGCTTGCCCGCTTCGTGCAGGCGTCGCAGCTCCGCCATCGTCGCGCCCTTCTCCGGCGTGTTCATGTACTGATAAAACGTCTTGAGCGGCTCGTAGTTGCGGATGTACTTGTAACGCTTGTCGCGCACCATGCGGATGATGTCATACCGCTCGTCCATCCGGTCCCGCGCGCCGTACACATAGTCACGCGCCTCAGGCAAGTTCGCTCCGAGGAATGGTCGGCCCTGGACGTGGCTGGGCACATCGATACCTGCGAGATTCAACACCGTCGGCCCGAGGTCGATCGAACTGACCAACCGGTCCGTCACCGTGCCCGGCTTGCCCTGCCCCGCTGCGACCGCGCCGGACGTGCGCAGTTTTTCGGGGATGTGCACGATCAGCGGGATGTGCGTGCCGGAGTCGTACAGCCAACGCTTGGCACGCGGCAGGCCGACGCCGTGGTCCGACCAGAAGAAGATAATCGTGTTGTCGTAAACACCGTCGTCCTTGAGTTGCTGAATCATCCTGCCCGCCCACGCGTCCATAGCGGTGATCAGCTCGTAGTTGCGCTTCCAGTCCTCGCGGATCGTCGGCGTGTCGGCGTAATAAGGCGGCAACGTCGTGAGCTTGACCGCGTCCTGCCGCTGCGATGGCTTGAGGTCTTTCGTGACCGACTTGTATTTGCCCGCCGAGGCGATGCCGCTCTCATGACAACCCGTGAAGTTGAACACGGCGAAGAACGGCTGCGACTTGTCCTTGCGGTTCCGCCAATGGGCCTTGCCGGACGACTCGTCCCACGTGCCGCTGGGCGTTTTGAATTGGTAGTCCTGCTTCGAGTTGTTCGTGCAGTAGTAGCCCGCTTTGCGAAGATAGACGGGGAACGGCTTGATGTGCGCCGGCAGCGTGGCTGTACAGCGCATGTGGTGCGTGCCGAGTGTCGTCTGGTAAAGGCCAGTGATGATCCCGCTGCGGCACGGCGCGCAGACGCCGGCCGTGGTAAACGCGCGCGTGTAACGGATGCCCTGTTTCGCCAGCGTGTCGAGGTTCGGCGTGATCGCATGGGGGTCGCCGTAACAGCCCAGGTGCGGGCTGATGTCCTCAGCCGAGAGCCAAAGGATGTTCGGCCGATCGGCGGCGCGGGCGAGCGACGCGAGACCGAACAATGCAACAACGAGCAACGACAGGAGAATGGTGCGTGTCATATACAACATGGTAACGCGCGGTCGTGCAATGGCGTTCCCGTAGGGTGGGCCCAGGCTCGGCGCGGCCCACCACTTGGCGTGCGCATGCAAACTTGGGCAATACCTGTGAATTGAGCGCCGGTTGGTGGGCCGCGCCGAGCCTTGGCCCACCCTACGAGGGAGTCGACGAATCATCGCCCTCCACCGAACGCCCCACCGTGCGCAGCACGCCCACCATCACGGCGATCGAGGCAACCAATACGACCCAGGCCGACACGCCAAACCCCACGGCGATCAGGCCGACCACCGACAGTCCGCCGACCAGCAGCGCATAGGGCATCTGCGTCGTGACGTGCTCGATGTGGTCGCAACCGGCTGACTGCGAGGATAGGACGGTCGTATCGGAGATGGGCGAGCAGTGGTCGCCGAAGATCGCGCCCGACAGGACGCTGCCGATCGTCGCGATGACGACGGTGCGGTCGGTGTCGAAAGGCACGTCCGCGGCGCCGGGCTCGCTACCAATCAGTTGAGCGACGACCTGGACTGCGATGGGCATGAGCACGGCCATCGTGCCCCAACTCGTTCCGGTCGAAAACGACATGCCAGCCGCGATGATGAAGACGAGCGCGGGGAGCAACGCCACGGTTGTGGCCGACGCGCCGTCCGGTGGCGGTTGAATAAGTCCGGCCAAATAGCCGCCGGCGTCGAGTTGGTCGCCGCCGACCACGCCGGCCAATCCCCACGCCACGACGAGCACGACCACGGCCGGCATGACCATGCGCATCCCAGCGTATACCGCGCTGAGCATTTGTCGGCCGTCGAACAACCCTTGCGTCAACCCCATCAGCGCAGCCGCGACCGCACCGACCAGCGCGCCGTAAAACAGCGCGAGGTAAGGATCGCCCTCGCCTAGGAACGCGAGCGATGTCGGCAAGCCCTCGCCCTGCGCTCGGCCGGTCAACCACATCGCAATGAAGAACAGGAGCACGACAAGCAGGACGGGTACGATGGCGTTCAACGCACGCGCTGGCGTCGATTCCGGCGGCGTGAGAGACTCGGCCTGCGGTTTGCCGCGTGCAACCCAACGACCTTTCACGTTCTCACCGCTCGCCGCACGCCGTTCCGCCCGTAGCATCGGCCCAAAGTCGCGACCCATCAGGCCGACCAGCGGGACCATCACCAGGCTGAGCAACACGTAGAAACGGAACGGGATCGACCTGACGAACAGGCTGAACCCGCTTTCGTTCACCGCGCCGACAGCGTTCACAGCGTCCTGGATGTAGCTGATCTCCACCGCCACCCACGTCGACACAATCGACAGCCCCGCGACGGGCGCGGCGGTCGAGTCAACGAGGTACGCGAGCTTGGCACGCGAGACGCGCAGGCGGTCGGTCAGCGGGCGCATCGTGTGGCCGAGCACGACGGTGTTGGCGTAGTCGTCGAAGAAGATCAGCAGGCCGATGAACCAGCCGACGACCTGCGCCCCACGTCGCCCGCGGGCCAGTGGGAGCAACAGGTTGACCAGCCCGCGCATGCCGCCGGACCGGCTGATGACGCCGACCATCGCGCCCATGAGCAGTGTGAACGCGATGACGCGCAGGTGGTCGGCGTCGCCGGCGAGTTGTCCCCAGACATGCGACTCGATCGTTTCGTAGGCTGCGACGTGAATACGGCCTTGCTCCAGCAATATCGCGCCGACGAATATGCCGATCAATAGAGCAGGCACGACCCGTCGTGTGAACATGGCCACGACCACCGCCACGATCGGCGGCCACAACGACCAGACGCCAAACGCGTGGGCCTGCGCGTCGGCCGACCCGCCGCCGACCCACGGCCATACGCAGGCGCCGACGACGCCCACGACGCCGAACGACCAGCCAACCCCGGCAACCCAACCACTGGCCTGCTTGTCCATCGCCGCATGGTAGCGACCCAGCCGATCGTTGCTTGGCGTATAATCAGCCGCACATGAGAAAGCCCCGCACTGCAATTCGCTTATCGAACCGGGGCTTCACCGTGATTGAACTGCTGGTCGTCATGTCGATCATCATCCTGTTGATCGCCATGCTGTTGCCCGCGCTGCGTCAGGGGCGCGAGTCGGGGCGGACCGCCGTCTGCCTCTCACAGGTGCGCCAGTTCATGGCCGGCTGGTCGAGTTACACCGACGACTCACAAGGCCGACTCATGGGCGCGCACACCTGGCAGCTCGACTACGACTGGGTCTACACCCCGCCCGCGCCGCCGCATATAGAGACGGAGCAAAACCTGATCGAGGGGATGATGTACACGCAGGTCAATGACCTGACCATCTACAAATGCCCGACGGATCCGCGCGAGACGTACCTGCGCACTTACTCGATGAACAACTACTTCAGCGGCACGTCGAACTGGCACATTCGGCCAATCTTCCGGATGGGCGAGGTGCGTCGGCCGAGCAACCAGATGGTCATGCTCGAAGAACCAGACCCACGCGGCTACAACTGGGGCTCGTGGGTGATCTACCCGCAAGGCCACCCAAATCAGAACAATTGGATCGATTGGCCGGCGTCGTATCACAACGGCGGCAACTCGCTCGGCTTCGCTGACGGCCACTCCGAACATTGGCGGTGGGAAGACAACCGCACGATCGAGCTGTCGTGGTTCAACGCGTCGACGCCCGACAACCCTGACTTGCAACGACTCCAACAGGTCTACTCGCCGCCGCAATAGGTAAGTCGATCAACTTGTGTGAGACTTGAGCGACCCCCTCTCCCCCTGGGAGAGGGCTGGGGTGAGGGCTTTTCGCGGGCGTGGCACTCCTTCCAAGTCGTGTCGCAGCCGCGCGAACCCGCACCCGGCGGCAAGGCCGCCCACCTCTCCCAGCGGGAGAGGTTGGTTGCAGATCACGTGTCTTTCTTCGCCCGAACGGGCTCGAGACGTTCTGTAAAGAACGGGCGGTTCAACGCCCACCAGCGGTTCCAGTCTTTCACCTCATAGCCGACCTCGTGCCCGGTGATACGCATCAGGGCGGCGGCCGCGGCGCGCGACAGGTTGGTGTCGTCGCCGTTGACAATGGTCAGCAGCGGCTCGATGGCGTCGGCGTGGCCGACGGTTCCCAACGCCTGGATGTATCGCCGCTTCTTCTCCGGTTCGTCGATGAACAGCGCGCGGGCGAGCAGCCGATCGACGGCGCGCGGGTCGCGTATCGCGTACAACGCCAACGCCGCCTCGCGCGCGGCCTTGGCGTCCGAGTCGTCCAGCACGACGAGCAGCGCGTCGAAGGCCGAGGGCGCCCGGTGATAGGTCAACGATTCGGCCGCGGCGGCGCGGACGCTGGCGTGCGGGTCTTTCAACAACTTGATCAGCAGGTCCGGCGCCCGCGGGTCGCGGTTCAGCCGCAGCGCCTGCGCCGCGGCGATGCGCCTGCGCGTGTCTTTGTCGCCGGCCTGCGTGACCAGGTCGCTCGCCTCACCCCGCTCGGTCTGCCACCACTGCGTCCACTGCTGGACCGTCGTCTCAACGTCCAGCCCGCCGCTGAGCGTCAGCCGGTTCAACGCGGCGCTCGCGGCCGACGCCACGGCCGGCTCCGAGTCATCGACCATGCCCATCAGCGGCTCGACGGCCGCGTAAACGTTCGCGTCACCCAACGCCTTGACCGACGCCAGCCGCACAGCCGGGTCGAGCTTGTTTTCAAGACGTTTGATGATCGCGGCGTTGCCCTGCGGCACGTCGATGGCGGCCAGCGCCGACACGGCCGCCAGCCGAACGGCCTCAACCTCGTCGTTCAGCACAGCAATCAACGGCTGAACGGCCCGCACGTCGCGCAACGCGCCCAGCGTGAGCGCGGCCTCGCGACGCGCGCCCGTATCGACGTCGCGCAACTGCGCGATCAGCCGCTGCACGCCCCGCCGATCGGACATGACGCGCAACGCCTGGGCCGCGGCCGTGCGCGGTTGGGGGTGGACATCGCGCAGCAGGCCGAGGATGCGCGGCAATTCCGTACGCATCCGCAGCTTCGCCGCCGTCCGCGCCGCGGCCGCACGCGGCTCGGCGCTGCCGTCATACAAGCCTCTTCCGACCGCCGCGACGACGCGCGGATCTTTGAACGACCCGAGCGAACCGAGCGCCGCGGCGCGCACCTGCGCCGCCGGGTCGTAACGCGCCGACTCGAGCAACGGCTCCAGCGATCGGTCGTCCGGCCGAACGCCCAGCGACGCCGCCGCCTCACGCCGCACCGTCCAGAACGTGTCGTGCAACGCTTCGAGCAGCAGCTTCGTCGCCAGCCCGCTGTCACGTCCCGCCAGGGCGTGCGCCGCGACTTCGCGCACCGTCGCACGTTTGTCGCCCGCGGCGACCGTCAACACTTCGAGCACCTTGTCCAACCGGCGCACCGCGTAGCGCACCGAGTTGATCAAGACGGGGTGGCCGTCGCGGACCTCGTTGATCATCAAAGTCGCCGCGCCGTCGTCGCGGATATGCGCCAGCGCCCACGCCGCGTGCTTGGCGGCCTGCTCGTCTTCTTCCTGCCGAACCGTCGCGGCTAACGGCCCGACGGCCACTCGGCCGAGCGCCGCCAACGCGTATGCCGCGCCCTCGGCAGGGCTGTCGGGCATCGGCACGTTGGCGAACTTGCCCACGCCCGTGTTGAACACCGACGGCGCGTCGCGTGCCCGCAGGATCGCGTCGTCGTACAACATCTCGATGAGGTACGGCACCGCCGGCCCCGCCTCGCGCTGCCAGGCCGGCCCGCCCGCCCCGCCGGCCCCCAGGTCGAACGCCGCCTGCCAACGCGACCACGGCTGCGGCGAATACAGCCGAACGACCAGGTCGCGTACCGTCTGCGACATCGCCGGCAGATTGCGTTTGGACCGCTTCGGCTGCGCCGCGGCCGACTCAGCCCACAGCGACCACGCCGCACACACCGCCAACACCAGAACGACGTGCCGCAACCGCCTCCACCGTCTCGATTCGCGATCGGTCATACCTCTATTCTCGTCACGACGGCCGCTTGAGTCGAGCCGAACGCCCCGCTGAAATCGACCCCCGTTCTCAATTGCGCCGAAACCGGTCACGCGGGCTTGCCGAAAAGCATCCAAAAGAGACAATAATGGGTGTCTCGCACAATGCATCTCAACGGAGTGACCTCACGATGGACAAGGCCCGACTGATCGACAAACTGAACGAAGCAATCGCCCTGGAACTGTGCGGCGTGCTTCAATACAACCAATACGCGCAGGTGTTGCTCGGCCAGGACCGCAAGATCTGGAAGAGCGTGTTCACCGATTCCAGCGACGAGTCGCTGGGCCACGCCCGCCTGTTCGCCGAACGCGTCGTCGCGCTGGGCGGCCACCCGACCTGCGAGCCGACGGCCGTGAAACAAACGACCGACGTCAAAGAGATGCTCCGGAACGCCGTCGATCACGAGAAGCGGGCCGTCGCCGTCTACAAAGAGGCGCTCGACGCGGCCGAGGGCAACGTGGCGTACTGCAACATCCTCGAAGACCAGATCGACGAAGAGACCCGCGACTACGAAGAGTTCCTGCTCTACCTGGGCGAGGTCGATAAAGCGTCCGGCGCGGGCGGCGCGTCGGCCAGCAAGGCGGGGTGACGCTCCCGCTACCTGAGAGTCTAATAGGTTGATTGCTGCACCCCCATTCCGGGGGGCTGTGCTATGCATTAGTCGGGATTACGCTGATATAGTCTCAAATCACTTCTTGGAGAGTGGACATGAGATCCGTAAGACTGCTGGCATTCGCTTGTGCCGTGAGTTTTCTTTCCGTCACGACCGCTCAAGCGGCCACGGTTACTTTTGAAACGCTGACGGATGGCTCGACCACGCCGACCGACGACCTCATGCTTGGATTAATGGACGCCTACACGTCAGACGGCATCTCGGTGACGTTCGGATTCGACACAACCAGTGACGGTAAAACCGACACATCGGCCCTCTTCGAAGACGCGGCTGGAGAGCCGAGCGAAACGGGCGTGGGATTCCTTGGTTCCGAAGGCATTGACACGGCTGACGTGGGGTTTGCTGCTCAGCTAGGGGACTTCTTTCTCCGTCAGCCCGGCACGTTTGGAAGTTCCTCGTTTGGCACGTTCATCATCGATTACACCTACGACTCGTCCAGCTTTCTGGTCACAGCAGCGTCCGGTGAGATTTGGGACATTGATGGGTCCGGTGTTTCGACTCCTTCAACCAGCGATACCGAGGAGTTCACCGTGACGGCAGTCGACCTGTTGGGCGGAACTCACGTGCTGGTGTCACCGCTTGGAACACTGACATCAGGCTCTGCCCCGCTCGACGGTAGACCCTGGGTCTTCGGTTTCTCCAACATCTCCGACGGCATTGATCGGATCGAGATCACCTTTACCGGCTCGAAAACTTCGGGCGTTGGCTTGGCCTTCAACAACTTCTCTCCCGATACGAATCTGGTGCCGAGTCCCGCCGCCGCCGGACTAGGGCTGTCGCTGCTAGGTCTGCTCGGCATCACACGTCCGCTGCGACGTCGTCGAGCGGGCTGATCACATCGTTACTCAGGATTGGTTTGAATGTAACCACTTCTCCGCGCACGACATGTGCGCCGTTATGTCGTAACGACCAACGGAACGTTGCACAGGTGATTCGTTCAAAGGGTTTACCACAAGTCAACCCAAACGTGTACCACGAGTCAACTTGAACGGGCTCAATGGCCGGTTAGTGTTCGACGACGACAGGAGCAGTTCAACGTCGTCAGCACAACGGTCCACACAAGCCCCATTCAAGGAGCCTCGCATGAAACGTCACCTCTTCCTCGCATATGGCCTGGTCTGCTACACCCTGTTCCTGGCGGCCTACGTCTATTTGGCCGGCTTCGTCGGGAACTTCCTCGTGCCCAAGTCGATGGACGGCCCGGCGCAGGGCTCGTTCGTTGCGGCGCTGCTGATCAACCTCAGCCTGGTCGCGGCGTTCAGCGTGTCGCACAGCGTGATGGCTCGGCCGTGGTTCAAGCGGTGGTGGACGCAGTTCGTCCCCAAGCCGATCGAACGCAGCACCTACGTCCTCGTGTCGACCCTGTTCCTCGCCCTGCTGATGTGGCAATGGCGACCTATGGGCGGGATCATCTGGGACGTCCAATCGCCGACGGGTCGAGCGATCCTTTACGGCCTGTTCGCGCTCGGTTGGCTCGGCGTCCCGCTGGTCAGCCTGCTCATCAACCACTTCGACCTGTTCGGCCTGCGGCAGGTCTGGCTCCACGCCAAACAAAAAGACTACACCCACCTGCCGTTCCGCGTGCCCGGCGTCTACCGGATCGTGCGTCATCCGCTTTACGTCGCATGGATCCTGTTCTTCTGGGCTACGCCGACCATGACCGTCGCGCACCTGGTGTTCGCGGCAGGACTCACCGCTTACATCCTGATCGCCATCCCGTTCGAAGAACGCGACCTCGTCGCCCACCACGGCGAGCAGTACAAGCGCTACCGCAAGCAGGTGCCGGCGCTCATCCCTTTGGGTACGGGCGCCGACAAGGAAGAGTTGCTCGCAACGAACGCGGAACCGCAATCGGCCGCGTGACCGTCAACGGAACATAAGCGCTAAGGTCGGATCCAAATCTGACCGCGACTGATCGAACCTTGACGCACGAGTCAGATGTCACTTCGAGCCGAGTGCGCGTCTCGTACTTGTGCCTCGGCCGTGTCGGCCGTGCGGTTCATCGAAGGCGCTTCGCACGGCCGACACGGCCGTGGCACGAATCTTGACGTCAGAAATAGACCGCTACCCACGCACGGCCCGCGGGCAATCCCCGCGGGCCGTACGTTATACTTGGCGGCTCCAACACGTAGTCGAGAGATTCCCATGCCAAAGTCAATCGTTCTATCCGCCGTCTGTCTGATGATGATCGCACCGACATTCGGCGCGGCTGAGACCGTCGTCCCTGTTTGGCCGAGCGACGCGCCGGGCGAGCAGGGCAAGCTTGGCAAACCCGAGCAAGCCATCGTCGGCGAGCGCGGCAAGAATCCGCCGATCACGCGCGTGCACAACGTGTCGAAGCCGACGCTGACCGTTTACCTGCCGCCCAAGGACAAGGCCAACGGCGCGGCGGTGATGATCTGCCCCGGCGGCGGGTACCACATCCTGGCGTGGGACCTGGAGGGCGTCGAGGTCGCCAAGTGGCTGAACTCGATCGGCGTGGCGGGCGTCGTGCTCAAGTACCGCGTCCCGCGGCGCAAGCACGACCCGGGGAACCTGCTGCCGCTCATGGATGCGCAACGTGGCATGCGCTTGATTAGACAGAACGCCAAGGCGTGGAACATCGACCCGGACCGTGTGGGCGTGCTCGGCTTTTCAGCCGGCGGCGACCTGACCGTCCGCACGGCGACCGAGTCGGGCCGCAAGACCTACAAGCCGGTCGACGACGCGGACAAACTCAGCGCCAAGCCGAACTTCATGATCCCAATCTATGCGGCGTATCTGGGCGACAAGAACGACCCGTACAAACTGCGCGGCGACCTGAAGATCGACAAGCAGACGCCGCCGGCGTTCCTGGCTGTCACGCAGGACGACAAGCAACGCGGGGCGCACGCGGCGTTGTTCTTCGCCGCGCTGACCAAGGCCGGCGTCAAGGCCGAGGTGCACGTCTACACCAGCGGCGGCCACGGCTACGGCCTGCGCGACTCGGCCCAACCGGTCACGAGTTGGGAAGACCGGTGCGGAGAGTGGCTCAAGTCGATGGGACTGCTCGAGGGGAAGAAGACCGATTGAAGAATAGTGAATAGCGATTGTTGATTTGAGAAGTCGGAACAGCGTGCCTGTTCGCAACTCCAACTTCGCAAATCGTTATTCGCCATTCGACATTCGCCATTCCGTCTCTTGAAGATTGGGAATGTGGCCCATTTCGGGCGCGGGTACACCATTCAATACTGTACGAACAGGGCGATTGGAGCGGTCGGTATCATGGCGCACATGAATCGTTTCATCCTCGCCGTTTGCGTTTCGATTGCGTTCTGTTTCTCCGCGCCCGCCTTCGCCGCGCCGCGGCCGAACGTTGTCATCTTCATCGCCGACGACCTGGGCTACGGCGAGCTTGGCTGCCAGGGCAACCCGCAGATCCCCACGCCGCACATCGACTCGATCGCCAACGACGGTATTCGGTTCACACAGGGCTACGTCACCGCCGCGTACTGCAGCGCGTCGCGGGCGGGGCTGATGACCGGCCGATACCAGACGCGGTTTGGCTACGAGTACAACCCGATCGGCGCGGAGAACGAAGACCCGCGCGTCGGCCTGCCGAAGTCCGAAATCACACTGGCCAAACGCCTGCGCGACGCGGGCTACGCGACCGGCCTGATCGGCAAGTGGCACCTGGGCGGCTCGCCCGCGCAGCACCCGCTCACGCGCGGATTCGACTACTTCTTCGGCTTCACCCATGAAGGCCACTACTTCGTTCCGCCGCCTTACGACGGCGTCACGACCTGGCTGCGCCGCAAGACACTGCCCGACGGCACGCGCGGCGACAAGCAGTGGACGCGCCAAGACGGCAAACTCATCCTCACCGCACACATGGGTCACGACGAGCCGTCCTACGACGCCAACAACCCGATCGTGCGAAACAGTCAGCCCGTTGATGAACGCTCCAACCTGACCGACGCGTTCACGCGTGAATCGACGGCATTCATCGACCGCCACGCCGACCGACCGTTCCTGTTGGTCGTTTCTTACAACGCCGTGCACAGCCCGATGCAGGGCGACGACCGCTACATGAAGAAGTTCGCGCACATCAAGGGCATGCAACGCCGCATCTTCGCCGCGATGTTGAGCCACATGGACGACAGCGTCGGCGCCGTGCTCGGCAAGCTGCGCGACAAGTCGTTGGAAGACAACACGCTCGTCTTTTTCCTGAGCGACAATGGCGGCCCGACGCGCGAGCTGACATCGAGCAACGCCCCGCTGCGCGGCGGCAAAGGCGACATGTACGAAGGCGGCATCCGCGTGCCGTTCCTGGTCAAGTGGCCGAGCGTCTTGCCTAACGGCAAGGTCGAACACGCGCCGGTCATCTCGCTGGACATCTACGCGACGGCGTGGGCCGCGGCCGTGGACAGGCCGAACCTGAATCGCCTCGACGGTGTGAACCTCACGCCGTACCTGACAGGTCAAACGAGCCAGAAGCCGCACAAGATGTTGTTCTGGCGTCAAGGCCAGCGCACGGCGATCCGCGTCGGCGATTTGAAACTCGTGCGCAACCCGCGCGGGCGCTCCTCGGCCGACTGGGCGTTGTACGACCTGGCCAAAGACGCGGCCGAGCAGAACGACCTTTCAACGAAAGCTCCGCACAGCATGAAGACGATGCGAGAGGCGTGGCAGGAGTTGGACGACGCGATGATCGAGCCGACATGGCGGCGGGGGGAATGAGCGGGGGAAATCGAATTGACGATTGATGATTAGCGATTGTTGATTGATGAAGTTGGAAGTGAGCATCGGGACGCCTGTCCGACCTCTCAAATCAACAATTGCTAATCATCATTCTTCAATCCTCCCCCGTTTCCCCAACTTAACACCCTCGCTCGCCCATCGTGGCTACACTCTCTTCCCCCGAGTTGTTGCCATGACCGCCCCCATCCTCTACGAAACGCACATGCACACGCCGCTGTGCAAGCACGCCCACGGCGAGCCGGGCGAGTACGCGGCCGTGGCTGAGCGGCGTGGGTTGCGCGGCATTATCGTGACCTGCCACAACCCGATGCCCGATGGCTTCGGGTCGCATGTGCGCATGTCGACTGACGATTGGGACACGTATGTCGAGCTGGTCGAGCAGACGCGCGACGCCTGGTCCGACCGCGTCGACGTTCGGCTCGGCCTGGAGTGCGATTATTTCCCCGGCTACGAGTCGTTTCTGGAAAAGCAGACCGCGCACGACGGTCTGAACTACGTGCTCGGATCGGTGCACCCGCAGCTTCCCGAGTTCAAGAACAAGTTTTGGGCGAGCGATGCGCTGGCGTTTCAGCGCACCTACTTCGATCAGCTTGCCGACGCGGCCGAGACGGGTTTCTTCGACTGCATCTCGCACCCCGACCTGGTCAAGAACATGACCGCGTCGAAGTGGGACGTGGACGCGGCGATGCCCGACATCCTGCTCGCCCTGGACCGCATCGCGGCGACGGGCGTGTCGATGGAACTGAACACGTCCGGCGCGAACAAGACCGTGCCGCAGATGAACCCCTGTCCCGAAATGCTGACCGCCATGCGAGAGCGCGACATCCCCGTCGTCATCGGGGCCGACGCCCACGTGCCGCACCGCGTGGCTGACCGGTACGAGACGGCGCTCGACCTGCTGCAAGAGACGGGGTACGAGACGGTCGGCTACTTCCTGAACCGACGACGCGTCGAGGTGTCGATCGACGACGCACGCGACAGCCTCGTGAACGACGCGGAAGTCGACGTCACGGCGACGACGCGCTAGGCCGCAAGCGACTGCGAAACCTGGCCGCTTGCGGCTTAGCGCGACTCCGACGAATTGATTTGGCAATACCCAAACGCATACCCGATCCGGAAAATGGGAAACGATCGACCCGATGACGACGATCGCGGATTCAAACGCGGGGTCGCAATTGCATACGGCCTCCTGTGCATCTGCATCGGCACTGTCGTGCTCATATCGACATTGAGTAGCCCGACGTGGCAATTCATGCCCGAAGGGATTGGAATCGTGATCTGCGCCATCATGATCCTGAGCGGCGTGATTGTCACGATTGCTGACCCAGAATTCGTTTGGCGGTACTTGACGTCTGGAGGCTGGATCGACCTGAGTTTGCTCCGACGCAAACGAAAGACTGACGACCAGATGCGGCAAGACATGCTGGAGGGTGTACGGAAATACAAAGAGAATCAAACGCGTGACGGCGTTGGTGACATCGACTAACTGGGGCGATTCGTTATCATTCTTGACATGTCACGAAGAATACAGATTTCCGTCTTCCTCGCGATCCTGATTGCCCCACTCACGCACGCCGTCGCCGCCGACCGCCCCAACATCATCATCATGATGGCCGACGACATGGGGTTCAGCGACCTGGGCTGTTACGGCGGCGAGATTCAGACGCCCCACCTCGACCAACTCGCCGCCAACGGCCTGCGGTTTACGCAGTTTTACAACGCCGGTCGGTGCTGCCCGACGCGGGCGGCATTGCTGACCGGGCTGTACCCGCACCAAGTGGGCATCGGGCACATGTCGCGTGACGACAAGCTGCCGTCCTACCGCGGGTTTCTGAACGACCGTTGCGTGACCATCGCCGAGGCGCTTCGCCCCGCCGGCTACACGACACTCGCGACGGGCAAGTGGCACGTCGGCGCCCAGCCCCAGCACTGGCCGACCAAACGCGGGTTCGACCGGTACTTCGGCACGCCCACCGGCGGTGGGGTCTACTTCAAAGACGCTTTGCAGATCCGCAAGACCGTTTACTTCACGCTGGGTGACCAACGCATCCCGACGCCGGACGACCTGTATGTGACGGACACGTTTACCGACTACGCGTTGCAGTTCATCGACGAGGCGGTGACGAAAACGAAGAAGCCGTTCTTTCTCTACTTCGCGCATATCGCGCCGCACTGGCCGTTGCAGGCGCACGACAGAGACATCGCCAAGTACAAGGACACGTACAAGGCCGGCTGGGACGCGATCCGCGCGGCGCGTTACCAGAAGCAGCTTGACATGGGCATCATCCGAAAGGACTGGGCGCTCACCCCGCGCGACCCACAGGCCAAGCCGTGGAGTGACACGCCGAAGGACAAGCAGCGCGACCTGGCGCACCGCATGGCCGTCTACGCGGCGCAGATCGACAGCATCGATCAGAACGTCGGCCGACTCGTCGCGAAGCTCAAGGAACTGGGCGTGTACGACAACACGGTCATCCTGTTCCTGTCGGACAACGGCTGCTCAGCCGAGGGCGGGCCGGGCGGGTTCAGCCGGGGCAAGAAGGGCGCGCCGATCGGCTCGGGTTCGTCGTATGCCAGCGCGGGCCTGCAGTGGGCGAACGTCAGCGACACGCCGTTCCGCCGATACAAGATGGACACGTACGAGGGCGGCATCGCGACGCCGCTGATCGCGCATTGGCCCGCCGGCATCAAGGCGCGCGGCGAGTTGCACGAACAGGTCGGCCACGTGATCGACCTGATGCCGACCTGCCTTGAGTTGGCCGGCACGACGTACCCCAAGAAACGCGGCGATCAGGCGACCATCCCGCTTGAGGGCGTGAGCCTCGTGCCCGCTCTGACGACCGGCGACTTCGTTTCCCGCGGCGCGTTGTACTGGGAACACGAAGGCAACCGGGCCGTGCGCGTCGGCGACTGGAAACTCGTGGCCAGCCGGGACGAGCCGTGGCGGCTGTACGACCTGGGCCAGGACCGCACAGAGCTGAACGACCTGACGAAGACGCACCCGAATCGCATCATGCAGTTCGGGACGATGTACCGGACGTGGGCGAAGCGCGTCGGGGCGATGGAATGGGGGGCGTTGATGAAGGTGCGACGGGGGCAGAAGAAATGAATGTCGAATGTCGAATAGCGAATAGCGATTTGAGAAGTCGGACAGGGGTGCGGGCGCGAACTCCGACTTCGTAAATCGTTATTCGCTATTCGCCATTCGACATCCCGTCTTGGATTCAGAACAGCTTCCCTTGTTCCCGCGGCGGCGGCGGCGACGCGAGCACGTCGCGCACTTCGTCCAACAGATCGTCGAGATCACGGAACTCTTTGTAGACGCTGGCGAACCGCACGTACGCGACCTGGTCGAGTCGTTTGAGTTTGTCGGACACGACCTCGCCGATGGTCTGCGCGCCGACCTCGCGTTCGCCGCGGCGGAACAGGTCTTCTTCGACCTCGTCCATCAGCGCGTCGAGTTGTTCGACGCTGACCGGGCGTTTGTAGCAGGCCTTCTGCAAGCCGTTGAGGATCTTGGTCCGGTCGTACGGGGCGCGTGCGCCGTCTTTCTTGATGACGGTCAGGCGGACGGTCTCTTCGACGCGCTCATAGGTCGTGAACCGCTTGTGGCATTCGAGGCATTCGCGGCGGCGGCGGATGACCTTCCCGCCGTCGCTGGCGCGTGAGTCAATCACCTTGTCCTTGTTCTTGCCGCAGAATGGGCAATACATCGCGGAACCCTTCTGGATCGCAAGATGTGGGGGCTGGTCTTGCGATTGTGTGCCAAATCTTGATCGGTATCGGTCCTTCTGTCAATGAGGGTGAGTGTTTGTCGATGATTCGCCGGGAGGAGCGCTAAGCCGCAAGCGGCCTGAGGAAGGGGGACGGTCGCGGCCCCGATATGGCAACCGCGTCACGGAATAACCACGGATTACACGGATTCCACGGATCAAGAACAAGTTATGTACCGTCCGGCCGACATCGACCCAGCTTGGACCTGCATGGGCAGCACGTCCGGTCCCTTTCACCGCGTTTTATCCGTGCCCATCCGTGTGATCCGTGGTTACCGAATCGTCCTTCCCTGCGGTGTCGTACTAAGGTCAGGTCATGCAACTGCGACTGGTCATGTTGGGCGACATTGTGGGTCGGCCGGGGCGGGAGGCGCTGCGGCAGCAGTTGCCCCACATCCGCGAGCGCTACCGCCCGCACCTGGTCGTCGCCAACGCGGAGAACTCAGCCAACGGCAGCGGGCTGACGCCGGAGCAGTACACCAAGCTCTGCGACCTCGGCATCGACGGCATGACGCTGGGCGACCATGTCTACAAGAAATCGCAGATCGTCTCGGTGCTGGAGCGCGAGTCGAACATCATTCGGCCTGCGAATCTTGCCGCGGCGGCAAAGGGCAAACGGTGGATGATGCTTCAGCCCAAGCCGCTGGCGGACGAGCCGCAGGTCGAAATGCCGCCGGTGTTCGTCATCACGGTGCTCGGTCGGATCATGGTGTCGATGCCGGCCAACGACCCGTTTGCGACGGTTGATGCGATCCTGCCGGAGTTGCCGCGACCGAACCCGATCGTGCTGGTAGAGGTGCACGCGGAGGCGACGAGCGAGAAGATCGCAATGGGCTGGCACCTGGACGGCCGAGCTGCTGCCGTGGTCGGCACGCACACGCACGTCGCGACGGCCGACGCGCGCATCCTGCCCAAGGGCACAGCCTACATCACCGACCTTGGCATGACCGGGCCGCACGAGTCGGTGCTCGGCCGACGGGTCGACCGCGTGCTCACGCACATGACGACGCAGATGCACGCGCCGTTCGACGTGGCCGAGGGCGACCCGCGCGTCAACGGTGTGTTCGTCGAGATCGAAACGGACACGCGGCGGGCGACGCGGATCGAACGGATCGAATTCAAAGCCGACGTTAATGCGCCGCCGTTCATGTCGTAGGCGATGGAGCACAGGGCGGAAGCCCGGGGCCAATCTGAATTGAGTAGCGAGTTGCTAGTGTTGAGCCATGCTCCGCTCGAGTCGTTGATCGCGCTTCTTGTAGGGTGGGCCAAGGCTTTGCGCGGCCCACCGCCGGGCGCTACGATGACACGGTCGAGTACACGTTTCATGTGGACGCCAAACGGTGGGCCGCGCCGAGCCTTGGCCCACCCTACTCTTCGGATCGAGCGTCGTGGTTTGAGTGATCGAACCGATATCCCGCAGAAGGCCCCCGAGCGGGCCATCTGCGGGCTTGGGCCGCGGTTGTTCAGTAGTCCCGGGAGGCGCTTGACGGGGTCGGATTCTTGCCCGAATAACGACTCCGACTTCGCCACTCGCGACTCGCAACTCGTCACTCGCCATTCGTCCCCTCCCCCACTCGTTCGCCCACATTACCGAGAAGGACCAAGTCATTATCGGCCGTGCTTGCCCCGTGCAATTCGCGCGGCGCACGAAACTCGGCTTCCGGCTGGGCCGATACGAGCAATGTGACTCCCCAAACCGCTCAACCCGAGCCGGTCGCGCCGTCCGCGCGCGAAGGCGCCCTGACAGAGAAGACCGAAGCGGTTGAGTCGGCCCCCGCCACTCGGCCTTGGAACGACGCGCCGCTGCGCAGCAAGTCGGGCTTGCTCATCGTGCTCGCTGCGATCGGCGGGCTGTTTCTGGGCATGGCGGGATCGGGCAGCGGGTTCACCGTTTGGCTGACGGCGATCGGCTTGCCGATTCTGATCCTCAGCCTGGTCGCGCTGTCGCGCAAGTGGGCGTGCGAACCGGTTGAGCGGTTGGCTGAACGCCTCGACCGGGCGGTGCGCAGCCCGCGTCCGACCGTCCCGCACGACCTGCCGACCGAACGTCGCGACGACGTCGGCCAAATCAGCAGAGCGATCGTCAAATTGGCGGAGTCGGCGGTGCGCGATTATCACCAGGTCAAACAGTTGCGGCGCAATCTCGAGACGCGCGTCGCGACTTCGACCAAGGCCGCGACGCGACACCTGCGCCGCATGGCCATGCGCGACCCGCTGACCGACCTGGGCAACCGGCGGTTCCTCGACGAGACGTTGGAAGACCTCACCAAGACGTGTCGGAGCACGGGGACCGATCTGGTCTGCGCCGCGATCGACATGGACCGATTCAAGCACGTCAACGACACGCTCGGCCACGCGGCCGGCGACGACCTGCTGACCTTTACGGCCGACCTGCTGCGTGCGAGTATCCGTCGCGACGACTGCCCGATCCGTGTCGGCGGCGACGAGTTCGTCGTGCTGATGCCGGGCTGCTCGATTCAACAGGCCGGTCAGGTCTTCAAGCAGGTCCTGCAACTGTTCGAGCAGCACGTCCGCACGGCCCTGCCGCCCGACGTTCGGCCGAGCCTGTCGGTCGGCCTGGCGTCGCTGCGTCGCGACGACGCGCGCGGCGGGACGGAACTGATGAACCGGGCCGACGAAAACCTCTACCGCGCCAAGCGCACAGGCAAGGGGCGGGTGGTCGGCGCGTGACGGGCAAACCACCGTTGAAGTCGCCGCACCCGCGACCAGAAGCCTACGACCTGTCCGATTGCGAAAGCTGTAAACAGCACGGCGATGGCCAACGGTTTCCACTGCTGGGTGGCGAGCCCATCCATCACCGCCACCAGCCCGATCAGGGCGAGCGGCGACCAAATCACGGCCCAAAGTCGCAACTTCCAGATCGACGATCTTGGCGGGGGCCGACGCATGTCATCACCTGGCGATTGAGTCCGGGGACGCTCGCCGTTGGAGTCTAGCGATTCGTCAGTCTGGCTCGCCCAAAGCGGCTACCATGCCCGCACCATGGCCGAGACACACGACCCAAATCAGAATCCGGGTGAGTCGGGCGCGACCGGGGGAACGGGGGGTGACCCCGTCGCCGACCGCCGCGCCAAGCTTGCCCGCCTGCGTGACGAATTCGGGGTCGACCCTTTCGGTCACCGCATCGATGGGCTGATCTCGTTGGCTGAGGCCCGGTCGCGGTTCGACGCCGAGGCCGATGCGGCTGTCAAGGCGGACGCGTCCGACGACGGCCGACCGCTCGTGCAGGTCGCCGGGCGAGTCGTGCTGCACCGCGACATCGGCAAGCTCGTGTTCATGACCGTCCGCGACGCGTCGGACGACGGGCTGCAGATCGCCGTGAGCAAGAAGTCGGTCGATGCGCAGTCGTTCAAGCTGGCCAAGCTGACCGACCTGGGCGACATCGTCGTCGCACGCGGGCCGCTGGGCACGACCAAGACCGGCGAGGTCACCGTGTGGGCGGAGGGTAGCGAGGAGGACGAGCCGGCGTTTTCGATCGCGACCAAGAGCCTCGCCCCGCCGCCGGAAAAGTGGCAGGGTCTGAAAGACCCCGAGCTGCGCTACCGCAAGCGGTACGTCGATATGTGGGCGAACCCGGACGTGACGCGCACGTTCCTGACGCGCAGCCGAATCATCAAGTCGGTGCGCGACTTCCTGACCGACCCGCCGGCCGAGGTCGTCGCGTTCACCGACGGCGGCTTCCTTGAGGTCGAAACGCCGATGATGCAGCCCATCGCCGGCGGCGCCGCGGCCAAACCGTTTACGACGCACCACAACGCGCTGGACATCGAGCTGTTCCTGCGCATCGCGCCGGAGCTTTACCTCAAGCGGCTGCTGGTCGGCGGATTGCCGCGCGTTTTCGAGATCAACCGCAACTTCCGCAACGAGGGGATCAGCCAAAAGCACAACCCCGAGTTCACGATGCTTGAACTCTACCAGGCTTTCGGCGACTACAACGCCATGATGGCGCTGACCGAACGCATGATCCACCACGCCGCGACGACTGTCTGCGGCTCGGCTGAACTGCCCTACGGCGAGCAGCAGATCAGCTACGCCCTGCCGTTCAAGCGGGCCGCGTACCACGACCTGTTCGAACAGCACAACAGCTTCCCGGCTGACGACCACGACAAACTCGTCGACAAGGCAATCGGCCTGCGCATCGACGACCCGAAGGACAAGGACCACGACGTTCTGCTGAACGAGGTGTGGGAGGCGACGGTCGAGCACCACCTGATTCAGCCGACGTTCGTGATCGACTACCCCGCGAGCCTCTGCCCGCTGACCAAGCGCAAGGCCGATCGGCCGAACATCGCTGAGCGGTTTGAGCTATTCATCAGCGGCATGGAGTTGGCCAACGCCTACACCGAACTGAACGACCCCGATGTGCAGGAAGCCAACTTCAAGTCGCAGGTCAAGGGCCTGGACGACGAAGAGGCGACGTTCCGCACGATGGACGACGACTTCGTCGAGGCCCTGCGCGTCGGCATGCCCCCGGCCGGCGGGCTGGGCGTGGGCATCGACCGCTTGGTCATGCTGCTGACCAACGCGCGGAGTATCCGTGACGTGATCCTGTTTCCGCTGTTGCGGCCGAGGGGTGACGGCGGATGACGAATCGTTTGATTCGTGTCAGTCGCCCCCGTTTAGCGGCGTGCCCGCAGGGCCGCCCGTTCGACCAACCAGTGCCCCTTCGGGGCGACCGCTAAACGATTCATGGACTCAGCGCCCCAACCTGGCTCCCCCTCGCTGATCGCCACGATCGGGCGGATTGTGTTGGACGGGATCGTCGTTGTGCTGCGCGCCGTCGGATTCTTGCTCGCTGTGCTGATCGGCATCCCACTGCTCATCGGCCCGCTGCTGGTCGTTGGGCTGGTCGTATTGATCGCGTTTGTCTGCACGGCCCCGACCAGCGGCGTGTACCGCACGGCCCTGACGCGCGTCTACATGCGGCACAAGCTGTCGCCGCTCTTTGCCGCGGTGGTCGTCACACTCTGCACGATGATGGTCATCATCGTCATCAGCGTCATGGGAGGTTTTCTTGACCTGATGCGCTCGTCGGTGAAGCGGTTGTCCAGCGATGTGTCGGTCAAATCGGGCGTGCAGGGGTTCGGCCACTACGAAGAGCTTGCCAAGCGGCTCGAAGCGCTCGACGAAGTCGAGGCCGCGACACCCGTCACGGTCGGGTACGGCCTGTTGCGTGTCAAGAGGCAACTGGTCGACCTAAACGGCAAGGTGGTCAGCGTCACGGAGCAGGTGAAAACAGTCGAAGTGCGCGGCATTGACCCGGCGGGCTACACACGCGTCACGGGATACGAGTCCTCTTTGTACTGGAGGCCGGAGCTATTCGAGCAGTGGCGAGAACGACTTGATGAGTTGACAGCCGAAGCCCGGTCTGACGGCGACACGTTTGCTGCAAAGGTGTACCAAGATCGGAAGGGTGAACTGTCGCATTTCGAGGGCGTCGACTATCACGGTGCGGGCATGCGGTTCAAGCCGTTAGACGCCTGGCAGCCGAAGAAAGGGCCGAAGCTTCCGGCCATCGTCCTGGGCATCGAGGTCGACCCGTCGCCCTACGCGCGTCGCATGCGCGGCGGGCGGTATTGGCCTAACGGCCGACTCCTGCAATCGGCCGACTCCGCACGGCTGCCCGACAGCATGCGCCCACAGCCCGTTTCACTGACCCTGGTCCCCATGTCGAGCAAGGGCACGCTGATTGAACCCGTGCTCGGTCAGTTCATTGTCGTGAACGAGACAAAGAGCGGTCTTTACGAGCTGGACAACAGCCGCGTCTACATCCCGCTCGACATCATGCAATCGATGCTCGATATGGATGCGGGCGAAGCGTACGAACGCCCGCTCACCGACGCAGAGCTCGAACTCTTAGCTTTAGGTGAGACCGATGGACTGCCCAGGAAGATACCCGTCCCGGCTCGGACGACTCAACTATCGATCAAACTCGCGGACGATATCGAACTGCAAGCGGGGCGTCAGGCTGTCCAGGATGTTGTCGACAAGTTCCTGGCGGACCATCCGAATGTTGGCCTGTTGTCCGTGCATACGTGGGAACAGCAGCACAGCACGCTGTTGAATGCCGTTCAGAACGAAAAAGGCCTGGTCACGTTCCTGTTCGCGATCATCAGCCTCGTCGCGTTCGTGATGGTGGGCACGGTCTTCTACAACATCGTGCTGGAAAAGACGCGCGACATCGGCGTGCTGCGGGCGCTGGGCGCGTCGCGGTTGGGCGTGGCGAACATCTTCCTGGGCTACGGCCTGTCGATCGGCATCGTCGGCGGCCTGCTCGGGCTGGGCCTGGCCATGCTCATCATCTTCAACATCAACGAAATCAACGACCTGCTGTTCGACAGGTTCGGCATCGCGATGTGGAACCCGCAGACGTACTACTTCGACACGATCCCCGAACAGATCAACCCGACCGAAGCGACGTTCATCGTGATCGGCGCGATCATGTGCAGCGTGTTGAGCACGGTGATCGCGGCGTTGATGGCGGCGCGGTTGAACCCGGTGGATGCGCTGCGGTACGAGTGATGTGTGATTTGTGATCTGAGATTTGTGATCTGAGATGTCAGATAAGCCCACCAATTCGACAACTGCGAACCCGCCGCCCTTGCCGCAACGGGGCGAGGCGATCCTGAGTTCGACCGGCCTGCACAAGCATTACAAGATGGGCGACAACGACCTGCACGTGTTGCGCGGCGTGGCGCTCGACGTGAAACAGGGCGAGTGGGTGGCGATTGTCGGCGCTTCGGGGTCGGGCAAGAGCACGCTGCTGCACCTGCTGGGCGGGCTGGACAAGCCGGACAAGGGCGAGGTGCACTTTCAGGGCAAGAACGTTTTCGCGTTCGGGTCGAAGGCGGTGGATGAGTACCGCAGCAAGTCGGTCGGCTTCGTCTTCCAGTTCTATCACCTGCTGCCCGAGTTGAACGCGATCGACAACGTGCTGACCGGCGCGATGGTGACGCACAGCGTGCTCAAGTGGCCGAGCGTCGCGCGGCAGTCGCACGCGCGGGCGGTGGAATTGCTCACGTCACTGGGCCTGGGCGAGCGGCTGACCCATCGGCCGAGCAAACTGTCGGGCGGCGAACGCCAGCGTGTGGCCATCGCCCGCGCGTTAATCAATGAGCCGAGCGTGCTGTTAGCGGACGAACCAACGGGCAACCTCGACGAAAAGACCGGCGAGCAGATCCTCGACGTCTTCCGCGACCTGCACAAACAGGGCCAATCGATCGTCATGGTCACACACGACGCCAAGGTCGCCAACGCGGCGGATCGACGGGTGACGTTGGAGCGTGGGCGGTTGAAGTGATGCGGATGAGGAGGGATTGAAGAATGATGATTGGCGATTGTTGATTGATGAGGTCAGAGTTCATGCTTGATCGCCCTTCCGACTTCTGCAATCACCAATCGCTAATCATCAATCGTCATTCATGAGGTCCGGCCGACGCTGGCGTGTTCTGTTTGCCGCTTGTTCGCGTCGCCAGGCGTCGATTCTCGCGTGGTCGCCGCTGAGCAGCACGTCGGGCACTTCCATCTCCCGCCAGACGCGCGGGCGGGTGTAGTGCGGGTAGTCGAGCCCGCCGTCAGCCGAGGTCGAAAACGACTCGTGATCGACCGACGCCTCGTCGCCCACCGCGCCCGGGATGAGTCGCACGACGGCGTCGATTAGGACCATCGCGGGCAGCTCGCCGCCGGACAGGACGTAGTCACCGACGCTCACCTCGCGCATGGGTTGCAACGCTTCGACCACGCGTTCGTCGAATCCTTCGTAGTGACCTGCCAGGATGAGCAGGCGCGGGTGCGTGGCCAATTCTTCGACGAGTGTTTGCGTCAGCGGTTCGCCCTGCGGCGACATGAGCAGGCGTGTCGCGGGCCTTTCGTCCGCGGCCTCGGCCGCGTGCACGGCGTCCCACACGGGCTGACACTGGATGACCATGCCCGGCCCGCCGCCGAACGGCGGCTTGTCCACTTTGCCGTGCTTGTCGTCGGTGTAATCCCGGATATCGGTCAGGTGGTATTCGACAACCGCGCGGCGCGTGCGAGACGCGTCTTTGGGGTCGGGCACGTCGTCGGCTGCGCGCTTGAGAATACTCGCGCCCAAGACGCTGGTGAACATGTCGGGGAAGAGGGTGAGGACGTCGATGCGTAGAGGTGAACGGTCAGGCATTAGCTGTCATCGCACGTGGCTATCCAACGCAAACGGCATTGCTACCGACCGCTCATTGATCAAGGCAAACCATCTTAGTCAGTCCCGATTCCCCGTCGTCCGCATCGCAAGTCAATCGCCAATCTTGACTAGGAAAGGTCTGGAGATCGCGGCGAGAACACGCCCACGACGATCAAGAAACCGCCCAACAGTGTTTCAGCGGCGGCGGACCACGCCAAGAACGTGAGTAAGGCTGAGTGAAGCCTCGAAGTGGTCTGGTCCCAACCCGGATACAAGATCAAGATCAGCAGGAACGAGACAAGACCTGCCGCCAGCAGACATGACGCGACAACCAACGTGCTACGAGATTGACCCTTGGTCATCGGCGGAGCACCTAGCTGGGTAAATGAACAATGCGCCCGGAGGGACTCGAACCCTCAACCAATGGCTTATCTGGCCACCGCTCTGCACGGGGTATAAGCCGGCTGCTCTGCCAATTGAGCTACGGGCGCTTGAGCGAGCGCTTTCGTATGACTCAAAGGCGTATGCAGAACGCGGTCATGGGTGGCGATCTTCAGAAGAGATCAAACGCGCGTCGCGAGCGACGCGGCTAAACGGCGGGTCAGGAAACCGCCGTGCCCGGCTTCGCGTCGATGCCGGCTTTGCGGAGCAGGTCGCGGACGGTCTGCGACGGCTGGGCGCCGACGCTGAGCCAGTAGCGGACGCGTTCTTCGTTCACGTCGAACTGCTTCGACGTGTCCTGGTTGATCGGGTCGTAGTGACCGAGTTCCTCGATGGAACGACCTTCGCGGCGCGTACGCTGATCGATGGCCGTGAGGCGGTAGTAGGGACGGTTGCGTCGGCCGAGGCGTTTGAGGCGTAAGCGAACCACTTGAAGGCTCCGGTAGCGTCTGTGCGTTGCGGGTCTTGCGGGAAAAGCCAACCCTGCCGGGGGCCGGGCTGGGTCGAGCCGGATATATTACCGACCCGACCCCTCGGCGGCAAGCGACGCCGAGGGCGTCGCTTGAGTTTAACGGCGGGGCTTGCCCCGCATGGCGCCTTGGAGGCCGTGCGTCACCGCCTCGACAGGGGACATTCTGAGTCACTCTCCCCCGAGTGGCGGGACGATCAACGCCGCCGATCGGCCTCGCAATCGGGCGTCGGCGACTGAAACGGATGGCGGGGCAAGCCCCGCGGCTAAACGGCGAAACGGTGAATCGATTCAACAACGCGACCCGACCATGAAACGCATCCTCCTGACCACGACCAGTTACCAGGACACGCCCGGCAGGCACCACGACCTGCTGGCGGCGTCAGGGCACGAGATCGTCCGCGAACGCGGCCCGCTGCCTGAGACCACGATGCTCGAACTGGTTCGATCCGGGGGCGGTTTTGACGGGCTGCTGCACGGCGATGATGAGATCGCTCGGCCGGTCATCCAGGCCGCCCTGCCGCGACTGGTCTGCCTGTCGAAGTATGGCATCGGGCTGGACAGCGTCGACGTGCAGGCGGCGACCGATCTGAAAGTGCCCGTGCTGTTTACGCCGGGCGTGAATCACACGACGGTGGCGGAGCATGCGTTCGGGCTGATGATCGGCGTGGCGAAGCACTTTTGGCCGCACGTCAGCGGGACGAAGGCCGGCCAATGGAAGCGGGTCACCGGCAGCGAGTTGGCTGGCAAAACGATCGGCATCATGGGGCTGGGTCGCATCGGAAAGGAGGTCGCCAAGCGGGCCCGCGCGTTTGACATGGCCGTGCTCGCGTACGACGTGTATTTCGATGATGCGTTCGCACGCGAACACGACGTGACGCGCTGCTGGTCGATGGACGAAATCCTGGCCAAAAGCGACGTGCTCAGCCTGCACATGAACCTGACCGACGACAACCACCGCTTTCTGAACGCCGATCGGCTGGCGACGATGAAAGACGGCGCGATCGTGATCAACTGCGCAAGAGGCGGTCTGATCGACGAACCTGCCGTGGCCGACGCATGTCGTGCGGGCAAACTGGCCGGCTACGCGACCGACGTGCTCGAAAGAGAACCGATGCAGACGCCGCACGTCTTCCAGGACGTCGACAACATCCTCGTCACGCCGCACGTCGGCAGCAGAACGTTCGAGAGCGTCGAGCGGCAGGCCGTGATGGCCACGGAAAACCTGCTGCGCGTCCTCGCGGGCGACCCGCCGCTGGCGCAGGCAAACAAGTTCTGACCCACCAAGCGTCGAGCCGCTTGCGGCTTAGCGCGATACCTCAATCAAACCATGACCGACCCTACCGACGAACAATGGTCGCAGATCGAATCTCACCTCTACGCGGGGCAGAAGATCGCCGCGATCAAGGTGTTTCGTGAGGCGACCGGATCGGGGCTGAAGGAAGCCAAGGACGCGCTCGACCAGCACGAGCACGCCCTGCGCGAGTCGCACCCGGAGCGTTTCACCGCGCCGGCCAAGTCGGGGTGCGGCGCGTCCGTCATTCTGTTCGCGCTGTCGGCGTCGGCCTTCCTCGTTTTCGCGATCCTCACATAACATGGGCCCGATTGCCAATTGCCGCATGCGGGGCGGGGCCCGCCCTACTCAATCAATAACAGAACTGACATGGCCAAGAAAAAGACCACTCGCAAATCGCCCGCCTCCACCGCCCCCCCGGCCGACATCGGCCTCATCGGCTTGGCCGTCATGGGGCAGAACATCGTTCTGAACATGGCCGACCACGGTTTCAAGGTGGCCGTATACAACCGCACGACCGAAAAGATGCTCGACTTCGTGGCTGACGCGGAGGCCAACGAGCCGGCGCACGGCAACCTCGTGCCATGCAAGACGCTCAAGCAACTCGTCGCGTCGATCAAGCGGCCGCGGAAGATCATGTTCTTGGTCAAGTCGAGCGCGCCCGATCGGCACACGCGCGACGCGGTCGACACGGTGATCGATCAACTGCTGCCGTTGATCGACAAAGGCGACATCCTGATCGACGGCGGCAACTCGATGTGGGAGGCGACGATCCGCCGGGAGCACGAGTTAGCGCCGAAGGGCATTCACTTCGTCGGCTCGGGCGTGTCCGGCGGCGAAGAGGGCGCGCGGTTCGGGCCGTCGCTGATGCCGGGCGGGTCGAAGGATTCGTGGAAGCAACTGAAGCCAATCTGGAATGCCGTCGCCGCCAAGGTCGATCGCGCGACGGGCAAACCGATCGAGGGCGCGGAACGCGGCAAGCCCGTCAAGGGCGGCGTGCCTTGCACCGCACACATTGGGCCGGACGGTGCGGGGCATTACGTCAAGATGGTGCACAACGGCATCGAGTACGGCGACATGCAGCTCATCTGCGAGTCGTACCACCTGATGAAGCACCTGCTGGGCATGAAGCCCGACGAAATGAGCGACGTGTTCGCCAAGTGGAACAAGGGCGACCTCGACTCATTCCTGATCGAGATCACGGCCGACATTCTTCAACAAAGAGACCCGCGCAACAAGCGCCGTTTCCTTGTCGACGTCATACTGGATCGGGCCGGACAGAAAGGTACGGGCAAGTGGACGAGTAAGAACGCCTTGGACATGGGCGTGACCGCGCCGTCGATCGCGGAGGCCGTGTTCGCCCGTTGCCTCAGCGCGATCAAGGACGAACGCGTCGACGCGAGCACGACGCTCAAGGGCCCCAAGCCTAAGCGCATCAAAGACCCGAAGGAGCGCAAGGCCCTGCTCAAGGCGATCCACGACGCGCTGTACTGCTCGAAGATATGTTCGTACGCGCAGGGCTTCGCGCTCATGGCTGAGGCGCAGAACGAGTACGACTGGAAGCTGAACTTCGGGCAGATCGCGATGATCTGGCGTGGCGGGTGCATCATCCGCGCCCGCTTCCTCCAAAAGATCAAGGAAGCGTTCGACGCGAACAAGAAGCTGGCCAACCTGCTGCTCGACCCGTACTTCCGCGGCAAGGTCGACAAGGGCCAAAAGAGTTGGCGGAAGGTCGTGGCCCTGGCGGCCGAGACGGGCGTGCCCTGCCCACAGATGATGTCGGCCTTGGCGTACTACGACGGCTACCGCTCGGCTGTGCTGCCAGCCAATCTGCTGCAAGGCCAACGCGACTACTTCGGCGCCCACACGTACGAACGAACCGACGAACCGCGCGGCAAGAAGTTCCACGTCGATTGGCCGGAGCCGGGTCGGCCGGAGGTAGCCGGTTAAACAACAATCTGCGACCTGATACACACCTTCAGCCCGGGCCTCTGGCCGGGGACCGGTCGCAACTGTGGGAAGAGCGTGCAGGACGCGATGGCCTATTGAGTCGTGTGAGATCAACCGATCCCCGGGCGAAGCCCGGGGCTGAAGGGCAGTCGTGTCAGGTCAAACGACCTGACCTACAACTTGGGCCCCGGCCTGTGGCCGGTCTGGCGTTGAACCCAAGCTCATCAATCTCGCGATTCAGGACTTGACCCATGGAATACGTCGTCCCCGTCCCGCTGCACAACCAGATCGTCGAGGCCGCCTACCGCAAGCGCGGCTACGCCGCCGACGAGGCCAAACAGGGTGCGCGCTTCTGCGAGATGGCCGCGTGGCACGGCATCAAGACGCACAATGCGCTCAAGGCGTTACACCTGGACGAGTTGTTCGGTTCGCTTAATAAGGACAACCCGGGATGTGTTCCGGGGGCGACGATCATCAAGAAGCCGAGCAAGTTCGACGCGTGTCAGAAGTGGAACGCGAACAAGAAGCTCGGGCAGGCCGTCGCGTTCGAGGCGATGGAGACCTGCTGCAAACTGGCGGACAAGTACGGCGTGGGCATCGTCAGCGTCGACCAGGCGTTCCACTACCTGTGGGGCGGCGGCTACGTCATGGACGCGGCCAAGAAGGGCTACATCGCGTACACCAACTGCACGGCCGCGCTGGCTGAGGTCGTTCCCTTTGGCGGCAAGTTCCCGACGCTAGGCACCAACCCGCACTCGTGGGGCTTCCCGACGACCGAGGCGATCGGCTTCCCCATCGTCATCGACTGGGCGACCAGCACCGTCGCGATGGGTCGGGTGCAACAGTTCAAACGCGAGGGCAAGACGCTGCCGCCCGGCGCGGCCGTCGACGCCAACGGCAATGAAACGACCGACCCTAATCAGGTGTCTGCGCTCGTGACGTTCGGGGCGCACAAGGGCTACGGCCTGGCGTTGATCAACGAATTGGTCGGCGCGCTGATCGGCGGGTCGCTGCCGACGATCCGCTCGCGCCCGCAGGAGGCGGCCAAGATCGGCCGCGACGAAAAGACGACGCCCAACTTCTTCTTCCAGGTCATCCACCCGGATGCGTTGAACGTCGGCCACTTCGCGCGCGGCCGATCGCAGGCTGAGAACCTCAAGGCCGTCGTCGACGACGTGATGGGTCACGGCAACCGCGACACCGGCCGATGCATCCTGCCCGGCGAGATCGAGCACCAGGCCGCGCAGCGCAGCGAGCAGGCCGGCGGGTTGATCTTCACCGAGGCTGAACTCGACGAGTTCAAGGAGATCGCCGACGAGGGCGGCGTCGCGTTCGACGCGGGCGCGCTGCAGCGGGTGGGGTGAGGCCACGACACTCTGGTAACATCTCGCGTTGGTCAGTCCTTCCGACCCAATCCGCGAGATGACCATGCTTCGCCAACGCACGACCCTGTCAACCGCGCTTGTAGCGGCCATCGCTCTGTTCGCAACTTTCGCGCACGCGCAATCCGACACCTGGCCGTTCGAGCCCGACTCTGAAACGGCACAAGGCCCGCGTTTGCTCGACTTGCGCAGCCTGAACGAGCGGCAGTCCGGCCAAACCGGGTTCGTGCGTCTTTCGAAAGACGGCAACTCGTTCGTGCGCGGCGACGGCAAGCCGATCCGGTTCTGGGCGATCGGCAGCGACATGTACCGCAAGCCGCGCGGCGACCGGTCGAACCCTTCGTCAGCCGACGAAGTCGCGCAGCGGTGGCAGCGGCAGATCGATGAGCACTGTCGGTTCCTCGCGCGGCTAGGCGTGAACATGGTGCGCCTGCACGCGACGGTCGCAGCGAAGCAAGAGGGCGCGGCCATCACCGACGTCAACCGCGACGAGGTCGAGGGCATCTTCCGCTTCGTGGCCGGCGCGAAGAAGCACGGCATCTACGTGACCATCTCGCCCTACTATGGCCACCACGAAACACCCAGGAGCTGGAAGCTCGAAGGCTACGGCAACGGCGAACGCCCGTGGGGCGCGATCTTCACCGACCCACGCATGCAGGACGGTTACAAGGCCTGGACCAAATACCTTTACACGACGGTCAACCCGCACACCGGGTTGGCCATCAAAAACGACCCGACCGTCGCCATCCTGCAGGTGCACAACGAAGACAGCCTGTTCTTCTGGACCGCGCAGCGCCTGCCCGACCCGCAGAAGAAACGACTCAACGAAGCATTCGCCAAGTGGCTGACTTCCAAGTATGGCTCGCTCGACAAGACCTACCAGGCGTGGGACAACAAGCGTGAGAAAGACGATCAGCCGAACGCCGGCGTCGTGTCGCTTTACAGCACGTGGCACATGACGCAAGACTGGCAAGGCGGCACCGACAAGCGCATGCGCGACCAGACGCAATTCCTGGCTCAGTTCCAGCGCGACTTCTACGCACGCATGGGCAAGTACCTGCGTGACGAGCTTGGCTGCAAGCAACTGCTCAACGCCACCAACTGGCGCACCGCCAACGACCTGCGGTTGAAAGAGATCGAACGCTGGACGTACGCCGCGCTCGATATCGACGCCGAGAACGAGTACTACGGCAGCGACTACCAGCACCTGGGCCAAAACAAGGGGTACCGCATCGACCCGGGTCACCAGCTTGTCAATGAGTCCTGCCTGCACAAGCCGCTGGAACTGACCGCCAACTTCAAGTCACACGTCGGCCACCCGTTCATCGTCACCGAGACGAGTTGGAAGCACCCCAATCTCTATCAATCCGAAGGCCCGTTCCTGATCGCCGCGTACCAGTCGCTGGGCGGGGTCGATGGGGTGTACTGGTTCTCCGCCAACACCAAACACTGGCTGACCGACCCGCGTCGGATGTTCTGGCCGGTTGACGGGTCGCATGCGCTGGACAAGTGGAGTTGCTCGACACCGATGCTGATGGGCATGTTCCCCGCGGCCGCGCTCGTATTTCGCAACGGATACCTCGCCGAGGGCGAGCCGGTCGTCGTCGAACGGCGAACGCTCGACTCGGTCTTCCGACGTGAGCCGCCGGCCATCGACGACAACGAGATCTACGGCGTCAGCCGGGAGACGCAAGAGGCCAAGTCGACGCGACGCGCCGACGGGCGGATCAGCCGGGCGGCGTTCCTCGTCGGCCCCGTGCAGATGCAACTGGGCGACAAACGCGCGTCGAAGGTCAGCGACTTCGCCAAACACCTCGACCCGCAGCGCGGCGTCATCCACAGCAACACCCGCCAACTCGAATGGAACTACAAGCTCGGCCTGTGCACGATGAACGCCCCCAAAGCGCAGGGCGTGACCGGCTTCCTGAAGCAAGCCGGCGGTGCGTTCAAACTGCGCGACGTAACGATCACATCGCAAAACGACTACGCGGCCGTGAGCGTCGTGTCACTCGACGGCGCTGACTTGCGTTCGTCGAAACGCGTCCTCATCCAGGTCGGCACAACCGCTCGACTGACCGGCTGGCAGACCAGGCCCGTCACGTTCGACTTCCAGAAACAGAAGATCAACGGCGAACAGATCACCAACGCCGGCCGACCACCGTGGCGGATCAGGGACACGCAGGTCACGGTCACGTTGAACAACTCAGCCATCCGTAACGCACGCCGCGTCACACTGGCCGGCCGCGACGGCGGCGAGATCGCGCTGAAACGATCTCGCGACAGCGTGACGATCGACCTGCCGCGTGATGTGATGTATGTGGTGTTGTCGGACGACCTTGGAACATCGGAATGACGTTCTCGTAGGTCAGGTCATTCGACCTGACATGGATCGACGCAGATGTCCGTCGTCAGGTCGAACGACCTGACCTACTTGTTGTATGCTGAACGTCACTCGACTCAAGCGTCGACCCCGTCGGGCGTCACGGGATGTCATCTGAAGCCTACGACCTGTTCATCAGCTACAAGAGCCAGGACGCCAACACCGTCCGCGCGGTCGCGGAGCGGTTGTCGGCTGGTGGCGTGCGGGTCTGGTGCGCCGAGTACCAGGTGCTGTTGTCGAACTACGACAACTTCCTGTCCGCAATCGACCGGGGCGTGGACGCCAGCCGGTACGCCGTGCTGTTCACCAGCGAAGAGTGGCTCGTCTCCGAACACTGCCGACACGAGGCGTCCCGCGTCCTGCGCCGCATGCCGCTGGACCGCGTGCTCGAAGTCTGCATGGAGCCTGAATACGTCGGGCGTTTCCACCTGTTTCCACAGTTGCGCGACACCGTCTCCATGGCGTGGACGGGGAAGGTGTACGACGTGCTCGAGTTCATCCGGACGCACACCAACCTGGCGGTTTCGCATGAACTGAACTCGATCAGGCAGGACGTGTTTGACGAACTGATGGCGCCGCACGCTCAGCCCACGCGGCTTCGGTTCGACGCAACACTGAACACGGGAAACGTGTTCAAGGAGCGGCATTCGGGCGTGATCGAGGCGATGCTCGAGACGCGCGGCAATCGTGTTCCGTCGTTCTCGCACTTTCTTGAGGGGCGGATCGACGACCACGCCGTTGAATTGCAGGTCGACATCAACCCGTGTTTCACACGCGTCGGCAACACGCGGTTGCCGCCGGTGGAGTCTGCGGCCGGCCGAGATGTTTACGACACGTACCGGGCACACGATCACGAGGAGTTATTACGCCGCGGGCTGCGGGAGCGCGGCCTGCACGTGTATTTCGACGGCGACGGCAGAAGCCACTTGGCGTTGACCTACTTGGGCGACGGCGACGACGACAACCAACAGGCCTGGTACCGCCGCTTCTCGATGGTCGTAACCAACTCCGACCGAACGCTTGTCGGGCAGGTCGACCTGACATTCAAGGTCGTGCTGCCCAAGGACGACTTCCCGACGTTCTGCAAGCTGACTCAGACCTTCGAGTCGATCGCCTCGTCGCTCCGTTGCGACCCGCAGGCGGGGTTGGCTCGCGAGTCGAGGACACTTATCGCGGTGAAGGGACTGATCTGTCTCGTCGCCGTCTTTTTCGGCTGGCTGATCAACGTTCCAGACGCGCAGGCGATGTTCAACAACCCGCTGTTCGCTTTGGGGTTCGGCGTGCTGGTCGGTGACTTCCTGCTGACCGCCATCGTGCGCGAGGCGAGGCGGATCAACGTCATCTTCGGCGTGGGGTTCAATGACCGGTTTTACGTCAAGGAGGCGATGAACAACCCGGGCGCGGCACGCATCGCGCTCGCTGCGGCGTCGATTGGCCAGGTCGTGGCGTGGCTTGTCTGCTGTGTGTTCTGGGGTCTGCTCAACCCAATCCTGCTTTCGGCCTGCCTGTTGGCCCGGTGGTTCGATGTCACGTCGCCCGCCTACTGGTCCGCGCTCGGCGTGCTTGTCGTGTCGGCCGGCTCATGGACACAGCGCCGCCGACTCACACGCGCGTATGGCGACACCGACCGCGCCCGCTGGTGGGCGCCGGGCACGCCGACGTTCGCCATGGACGGTTCGCTGAGCGTCATCTCGCCGGACCTCGTCCCGTTGGTCCTGCGGATGCGCGGCGAGGACCGGCGGTTCGTCGACCACATCATCCACCTCGTCCTGGCAGCGATCGCGTTCGCCGGCCTGCTGCTCGTCACGGGACACCAGGGCGCGGCGATTTGGCTTGCCGCATCGCTTGGCCTCGCCGCCGTCGCCTGGTACGTGTTCCATCTCGCCCGCAACTTCGTCATGGAGACCCTTGAGCCGATGGCGCGACACCTGACCGACGATGACGAATCAGAATCGGCAGCGAGGATTGGCGAGGGCTACCTCAACGCTCTAAGCAAGAAACACCGACTGGGCCTTGCGTCGCGCGCGTTGCAATGGAAGGCCAAAGCCTGCCAGGCTGCGCCGGCGGAAACACGCCATTACGAGCGCCTCGCCGACGCGGCCATGTGGTTGAGCAAGGTGCTCGAAATCCAGCGTCGTCCATCCCTTCGCCAGTGCGCGGGGCTGGCTCGACAAGTCGCGGAAGACGCCGAGTACCTGGCATTCAATCACCCAAACAGTCCACGCATCGTCCAACACCGCTTCTATCGAAACATCCCCGAGTCACTGGCTTGACGTACCGTTACAACGGCCAATGCACCCCGTCACCCTCGCAAGCCGCCGTCGGAAGCTCGCCAACGTCGAGCGCGACAACCCCGACGCCGCGATTGTCGACGTCACGTCGCGTGGTCCGGAGCCGTGGGTGCGGTTCAGCCCGTTCTACCCGCACGGCCAAATCCCCGTCCCCGACTCGCCCGGCGTGTCGGCCCAATCGGTCGAGGGCGTCTGGCAGGCGCTCAAGGTCTTCGAGCGTGAAGGCGTCGACCCGACCAAACTCGACATCACCAACATGAAGGGCATCAAACGCTCCGCCCGGTCGCGCGGCCGAGTGCTCGGCCACCAGTTCGGCCTAACGAGCGATGCGCTGCTCAACTACCTCGACGCGCGCAACCAGATCTACCTACCGACGTATCGCTGGGTGCTCGACAACCGCCTTCAAAGCGAACTCGTGCAACTGCGGACGATCCTCGACGCCCAGCCGGTCGTGCTGCTGGACTACGAGACCAACAGCTCGATCAACGACCTGAGCAAGCCGCTGTCGCACGCGAGCCTGATTGCGGCGTATCTGCGGGGCGCATGAAGCCCGGTGACTCCAACCCAATGACGCCAATCCTCTTCTGCCGCTTTGAACAACGCCATCAATCGTCGGGGCTGTTGCTATTACAATGCTTCCGAGACAACCCTATCTCACCCCTTGAAAGGCCCGCCATGCGGACACTCCTTGTCGTTGTCTTGGTCGCCTGTCTTACCGCGACAGCCCTCGGACAAACCCGCGAGCAGACCGTGCGCAACGATCGTCAGCGCGTCGAGGCGGAGGGGTTCTGGATCTACAACGACCTGCCGCGCGCGTTCGAGGAGGCCAAGCGCACCGGCAAGCCCATCGTCGTCGTGCTGCGATGTCTGCCGTGTCACGAATGCGTCAAGCTCGACGACAACCTCGTCGAACGCGACCCGTTGATCCGCATCCTCTTGTCGCAGTTCGTCTGTGTGCGGCAGGTGTCGACCAACGGGTTGGACCTGGGCCTCTTCCAATACGACACCGATCAGTCGTTCGCCGTGTTCTTCCTGAATGCGGACAAGACGATCTATGGCCGATTCGGCACGCGTTCGCACCGGACGGAGTGGGCAGACGACGTGTCGCTGAACGGGTTGGCCAAGGCGCTGGAGGGTGCGCTCGACCTGCACAAGGAGCACGCGTCGGTCAAGGCGTCGCTGGCCGGCAAGCGCGGTCAGCCGATGGAGTTCGCCACTCCCGAGCAGTACCCCTCGCTCAAGCGCCGCTACACCAGCCAACTCGACTGGAAGGGCAACGTCGTCAAGAGTTGCATCCACTGCCACCAGATCGGCGACGCGCAGCGCGAGTATTACTGGCAGGCGGGCAAGCCGATCCCCGACAAGGTGCTCTGGCCTTACCCGCACCCCAAGTCGCTCGGGCTGATCATGGACCCGAACGAAATGGCGACCGTCAAGGCGGTCGACGCCGGCTCACCCGCCGCGGCTGCGGGCTTGCGAGAAGGCGACGTGATCGAGACGTTCAACGGTCAGCCGATGCTCTCGCTGGCGGACATGCAATGGGTGCTGCACAACGCCGACCCGGCCGGGGCTCGCCTGCCGATGAAGGTCCGCCGCGGCGGGCAGACGCACGAACTGACACTCACGCTCGCCAAAGACTGGCGGCGCAAGGGCGAGATCACGTGGCGTGTTTCCACGTGGGGCCTGCGCCGCATGGCCACCGGCGGCCTGCTGCTGGAGACCGCCAGTGACAACCAACGACGGAGCCTCAAACTACCTGCCGACAACATGGCTTTACACGTCAAACACGTCGGCAAATACGGTGCGCACGCCGCCGCCGGCAAGGCCGGCTTCCGCGTCGGCGACATCTTGATTGAGTTCGACGGCAAACGCACTCTGCGCACCGAACAGGACGCCCTGACCCACGTCGTCACCACACGCAAGCCCGGCGACCGCGTGCCCGTCAAGCTCATCCGAAACGGCAAGACATTGACACTGACCCTGCCCGTCCAACGGTAGCCGAGTGCTGCGGGAGGCAATCGCCGCCTGCCAAGGTCAAGCACAGCGCAATCACCCCGACAGCCCACGCATCGCCCCGATCGACTTTCATCGCGACATCGCCGAGGCGTTGGGTTGAAAGGGTCGTATGTAAAGTGCTTCTGACCCCTTTTCTCCCTCTACCCGACGTGTCCCGCAGATGGGCACGGCTGCCTACGCGACGCAAGCTTCAGCCTGCGTAGCCACAATCATCCAGCACACTTTGCAGAGCCAAAGTGTGGCACCCGGCTCGATCCACGACCTGAGCAAACCGCTGACGCACGCGAGTCTGATTGCGGCGCATCTACGTGATAAGTGGCCGATCTGAATACGTACTGCTGATCAGCGACGGATCAACTCAAAATGACCTGACTCTTAAGTTGATTGCATTCTGCAATCAGTAAGTCAGTTCCAAGTCTGCTACAATCTCGTTCATTCTCACAATGGATCGGAGTCCGGCATGCGAACGCTCTTTGCCGTTTCGTTTTTGACGATCGCGGTGTTCAATCAAGCCGTGATGGCCGCACCACCGCCAGAGCCGGGCAAGCCCTCTGCCGTCCCGACATTCGAGGACACGGGCGTTCAGGAGCGAAACGAGGTCAAGGACCTGTCGCTCCGCACACTCGACAACAAGCCGTATCGCCTATCAATGGCTTGGCGTGACCGCCCCGCACTCATTGTGCTCTCGTCGATCAGTTGCCCGGTCTCGCGCGACAACTGTGCCGCGGTTGACCGGCTTGCACGCAAATACGCGGGTAAGCTTGACGTGTTGGTGATCTACACGGTCGAGGCACACCCTGTCGGTGCGCCGTCGCCCTACAGCGACCGCGAGTGGCTGACCGAACGCAACGTGCGCGACCGCATTCTTGTCAAGCAACCGACAACGCTCATCAAACGGATTGAACAGGCCAATGCCTATCAGCAGCACATGCAAATCCAGGCGACGATGGTTGTTGACTCGATGGATAACGCTGCCTGGAAACACATCGGGCCGGCGCCAAATTCGGCCATCCTGGTCAATCGGAAGGGACGAGTCGTCATGCGACAAGTGTGGTTAGCCCCGCCCGCAATAGAGACGATGATTCGCTGGGTATTGCTCAGACATGCGAATGAGAAGTTGATCGCGAAGGGTGAGCCATACCGCGATGGTAGCAAGACCCTCACATGGAGATTCCGCAGGTCTCTCCGGCCTGGCAATACCCAGTGGCGGGACAAAGTCTTGACTACTTCGCCCTCACTGGTCAACCTGATGATCGGCATGGGCCGGGCCGACGATGTCGGCGACACACTCCTACACCGTTACGCCGCGTGGGATCGCATCGACGACATACGACTGATACTTAAGTACAACCCTGCGATCGATCAGATCAACTCGAAAGGTTTGACACCACTACATCTCGCGGCCGACCAAAGCGCCGCCGTGATCAGGTTGCTTCTCGATCATGACGCCAACCCCAACGCGTTCGACCGCCAGGGATTGACGCCCGTCCATCGTGCATTATTGGCAGGCCGAACAGACAACGCACGCTCAATGCTGAAGGCTGGAGGGGCAATGGACCTCTCGGTCGCTGCGGGGCTCGGTGACCTCGATGCGATGCGGCGTTACATCAAGCTCTACCGACAGACGGACATCTACCTCAAAGTGCGTGGCGGCAGGGCGCTTTCTTTTGCCGCGGCCAATGACCGCGCTGAGGCGATTGAGTTGCTACTCGGCTCAGGTGTCGACAGGTCAACTAAGGTCGATGGTCATACGGCGATGCATTACGCTATCACATTGCACAAACATACCGCGGCGAAGGTTTTACTTGAAAGCGGCTTCAGTGCCGAGACGCAAATCGATCGGTACATCGGCGACGCGTTGCATTACGCGGCCATGTCCGATGATGCAGAAATGATCCGTCTGTTGCTTAAGCACGGCGCGGACATTGAATCGCTCAATATCGATGAGACGACGCCGCTCCATCTGGCTGCGGAGTCCGGCAGCGTCGAGGCCACTCGGGTATTGGTCGACGCCGGAGCGAGCGTTTATGCCCGTACTGGCCGCGAAGCCCCTCGCCCATGCGGCCCCCTCGTTATGGACGATCGCCCCCACCTCGACACGCCCTTGCATCTAGCTGCCCGGCAGGGGCATGACAAGGTCGTAGGCATCCTGCTCAAAGCCGACGCCCCGTTGCGATACAAGAACCGGGACAAGCTCACGCCACTCCGTGCGGCGCAAGAGAAGCAGAAAAGTGATGCATCCGAGAGCCGACTGAGAGTGATCGAGATGCTACGCGGCGCTGCCACGAAACAACGCGTCAAGGGTCAATAGCAGCCCGCTTGTCATTTCTTCTTCCCCTTCTTCTTCCGCTTGCCCTTCTTCGCCTTCGGCTTCGGCTTGCTCGATGGGTCGAGTGTCCATTGTTCCTGCAACAGCGCGATGCGTTCTACCTGGAGGCGGTCGAGGTTGCGTTTGAGGATGAGCAGTTCGCGGCGGCTTTCCTGCACGGCGGGCGGGGCGGACCGGTAGACGGCGTGGGCGGCGGCGACGGATGCGCGGGCGGCGCGTTCGCGTTGTTCAGCCTCGACGACTTGGCGGCGGGCGGTGAAGAAGGCGTCGCGGGCTTGCGTGTAGTCCGGGTTGTTCGTGGGCGGGGTCGCGGCGTCGCGGCGGGACTGGATCTGCTTCAAGGCGTCGGCGAACTCGGCCTCGGCCGCGACGAATTCGGCGTCGGCCTGCAGCGCGGTGGTGGAGAGGTGTTCAACGGCGAGGTCGCGGCGGGCGGCCTCCGCCTCGGCCGCGGTGACGACCTCGATCGGGTGCGGCGGCGGGGTCTTGACGTGCTCGACGAAGTCGTGCATCTCCTGGGCGGCGCGCACGGCGTTGAGGTAGTCGTCGCGCGCGCGCAGTTTGTCGAGCACAGCCTGCCGACGGTCTTCGCGCTTCGACTCGGCGGCCGCCCAGCGGCGTTTTAAGGCGAGCATGTCGGCGGAGCCTTCGACGTCGGCCTGCAACTCGATGCGGATCGCATCGACCTGCGACCGCGCGTCGTCGGCCTCGAGCCGGTGGGTCTTGACGTCGGCCTCGGCGGCCTTGAGCTTCGACTCGGCGGCTGTGAGGCGGGACTCGTACCGCTTGAGTTTCTTGCGCAACGGCGCGGCCTGTGTCACGGCGCGCCGGATTTGTGTGTTCAAAGCCTCAACCCGACGCTTGACCCGCGACAAACGGTTGGCGTCGTCGGCTGACAATTGAGGTTGAGCGATGGATGCCGACGACCAGGCCACAAGGCAGCACACGACGACCAGCCCGGCGACGAACGACGCGGCGACAATATGGACCATGCTGAGATCACGATTTGACATGCGGGCCATGGGATCATTCTAAACGATTGGAGCGAACCGCCGAGGACACAGTGGATGCCGAGGGCCGGCCCGAGACAAGAACGGCAATGGGTGGCGCACACGAGCGCACGTCTTCTTGAACACCCATCCCCCACTTCTTCCCCTCTTCTCAGTGCCCTCGGCGCCCTCGGTGGTTAAACACGTTCGTAGCGTGTCGCGCACAAACGCGGCCCCGATGTTCATTGACACAGCGCGGCAAGAACACCTCTAATCGCCTGTAAGACGGGGTTTGAACGCTTCCGTGCGCACAACCATGTCGGGCAAAGCCCGGTTGGAGCCATTCACTCACGCGCGGCGCGGTCGTCGCGCGCCGGGTTGTCGTATGGCGATTGGGAGGCCTGTCACGATGTGTGGCGGGTTGGTGGCGGGACCTGACAGAATCGTGTCGGGCATGACAAACGACGGGAGCGCAACGATGACACGCAACAGACGATCTATTGACAACTTAGAATCAGGGCGCGAACGACACGCGTTATGTCAGGGTGACAAACGACGCACATCGCCTAAGTGCCGGGTGACACTGCGCTTGGCGTTCGATTTGCAACTGGAGGGGAGGGGGTGTGGCAGTGTGCCTGACAATGTCGCGTTGCATAGCGAGTCAGTCGGCGAGGACGTAGTAGAAGCGGTCGTTGGCGATCTTGCGGAACGCGCCGGTGTTAAGGTTGCCGTCGTCGAACTTCTCGTCGATCTGCCGCATGAACTCATCTTCGGGCGGCGCCGTGCCCTGGAAGTGGACGCCGAACGCGCTGGTGACGCCGAACGAGTTGAGCTCGAAGTCCCACACGCCGCCAAGCGGTGTGCCGGTGACAAACTTGTCGGGGTTGATGTACGGGTCGAAGCCGGCGGGGACTTGGCCGGACGACGAGTCTTCAAGGTACATGCCGGTTTGGCCGGTGTAGAACTGCGCGGCCTGCACATAGGTGCGGACGTCGGTGATGAAAGCGGTCTGCTTGGTCAGGTCGGTGGATCGGCCGAAGTGGACGATCAGGATGAGGGCGATGATGCCGAGGATCACGACGACGATGAGGATCTCGACAAGCGTGAACGCGTTCGGCCGAGTTGTCGCCTGTTGTTCGGTCGGCATAGCGCGATTCCTGCTCGCCCGCGGCGGATTGGAGTCCAGCCGGGGCGACGATTTCGCGAGCATTCGGCCCACCCTGACCACGCCGTGAAATGCTCGCCCCCCAATGATGCAATACGACATCGGGGCGGGGCAAACGGGGATTGCTGTTCGTCGTAGATTGGGCGGCGGGTAGCGGCGGGGCAACCTGTCAATTCGCTACAAACCGCAGGACCCGCGCGGCGGGGTCGTGTTTGGATGCGCCGCGGTCGGTTGACAGACGGACGCGGGCGACGTGCTGGCCGGGCTTCAGGTCGTGCGCGAAGACGACGGTGCGCGGGTAGTGCAGGCCGGCGCTGAAGCGGTGGTAGAGGTCGACCTTCCGCCAGGGTCCGCCGTCGAAGCTAGCTTCGAGTACGCCGGCGTCCGGCCCGGCCAGGACATAGGCACCGAAGGCTGTGCCGGTGAACTTGACGGTCAGCGTCGCGCCCGCCTGCGACGTGACGAACAGCTTGTCCTTGACGAAACGCGTGCGGCAACGCCCTTTGAGCTTGGGCCAATCGGGCGTGTGATGCGACCAGCCGGCGGCGAGTTCGACGTCGGCCGACGGGATGAATCGGCCGCGCTCGTAGACGGCGGGGTCGAGCGGCTTGGGCAGGTCGTGCGGACGGCGGGCGTTGGCCTTGGGCAGCGGCTTGGCCCACGCCAGGCTGAACAGATGGTTGATCATGTTGGAGGCGATGGCGTTTCCGAACGGCGCGGGGTGCGTGCCGCCGAACTGCTTCCACGTGAGTCGGCCGTCCTTGATCTGGGTGGCAACCTCGCGGGCCAGGTGAATGACATGCACACCCGGGTAGTGGTCGACGACAGACTGGTGCGCGGCGATGGAGGTCGGCACTTCGCCGCGTTGCAGCTTGTCGCGCATGCCGGGGTTGACGAAGTAGGTGACGACAATGTCCGCGTGCGGGTTGTGCCGGCGGAGGTGGCGGACGATGCCTTCCATGCCGCGCACGGCCGCGTCGCGGGCGTGCGCCGCGTCCTGATCGTCGTTGACAGCAAACTCGACAAAAAACAGGTCGACCGGCCCCTTGCTCAGGACATGGTCCTTCAACCGAAACGCACCTGTCGTCGAGCAGGTCGAAGCAATGCCGGCGTCGGTGAAGGTGAACTTGGTCTTGGGGAATCGCTTGCGCAGCAGGTCCATGACCAGCGGGCGGTAGCCGTTCATCTCCGTGATCGACCCGCCCATGAACGCGACGTGGCCTTTGCCGTCGCGCTCGAAGCGCGCCCGGCAGTTATTCAGGTCGCCGCGTTGCAAAATGTTGGGCGACGCGATCAGCCCCATCGGCCAAGTCGTGGTCAGAACCAACCCAGCGATGAACGGAATGCTGCTGAAACTCGACACGGGCGTCTCCTGACCAAGTCATTGGAACCGAACCGACAGCATAACGCCTGGGCTGAACAATCCGCAATCGTTCCACGCGTTGATGTGCGAAAACCCCGCTTCCAAGGCCGTTCAGCCAACTGCGCGTTATGCATCGACGACACGCGCCCGGCAGTGCGTTGCGCCAAGACGTTCAAAAAAGCAACGATCCGCGTCTTCGCGACGGGCGCGGCCAAACAACCTGTTGAATTCGAGAGCAATAGACATGAAGCCGATGCACGCGATCACGTTATTTGTGCTCACCTGCATCTTGACTTCGTCCGCCGCGCTTGGGCAGGATCGCGGTACGCACGCGAACTGGCCGCGATTCCGCGGGCCGAACGGGGCTGGCGTCTCGTCTGACAAAGGATTGCCGATCCGTTGGAGCCAGACGCAGAACATCGCGTGGAAGGTCGATATGCCCGGCCCCGGGTTTTCCAGCCCGATCACGTGGAACGACCGCATCTATGTGACGTGTTACTCCGGCTACGGCCTGGACAAACGCAACCCCGGCGACAAGTCGAACCTCAAGCGTCACCTGGTGTGCGTCGACGCGAAGAACGGGCGCATCCTTTGGGACGCGCAGGTCAAGGCGGAGGGGGACGAGCGCGACTACCGCAGCTTTCTCGCCTGGCACGGCTATGCGACGAACACGCCGACCGTGGACGACTCGGGTGTGTACGTGTTGTTCGGCGGCAGCGGCACGATCAAGTACAGCCACGAGGGACGCGTGCTCTGGCGTCGGCCGAGCGCGAAGAACGCCGTCGGCGACTCCGGCTCCGGCGCGTCGCTATTGCTGATGGGTGATCACCTGATCGTGAATGCCGGCGCAGAGGAGACAAAGCTCTTCGCGGTGGACAAGGCCACCGGGCGGGTCGCGTGGGACATCGAATGCTGGGCGGGTTGGCCGACACCAGTTTTACTCAAGCAGGACGCCGGAACGCAACTGGTCATTACCGCGAACATGGCGCTGAACAGCGACGGTGGGAAGTCGGGTTGGACACACCGTCGACTCGAACCGAGCACGGCGTCGGCGATGGTTCACGGCGACATGCTGTTTTTCAGCGACATGAACAAGGTGTTCGGTATGAAGCTCGGCGCGGGCGGCACACCGCAACCCGCGTGGGAGGCGAAACCCGGGTCGCAGACATGCACGCCGCTTTACTACAAGGGCCTGCTCTACTGGGTGACGAACGACAATGGCATCGTCTGCTGCGCCGACCCGAAAACGGGTGAGCTGAAGTACAAGCAGCGGCTCGACCCGTCGGCGAAGGTGCACTGGACCTCGCCGATCGCGGCGGACGACAAGATCTACTTCGTCTCAAGGAACGACGGCGTCCACGTCGTTCAGGCGGGGCCGACCTTCAAGCTGCTTGCACACAACCAGATCGCGTCGGACCGCACCGACCACATGGCGACGCCCGCGATCTGGCGGGGCAAGCTCATCCTGCGCAGCAAGACGACGCTGTATTGCATCGGGAACGACAACTGAGTGCGACCTCACTTCAGCTACAAGCGAGCATTTGACATGACCATGCACCGACATTTCACTGCGTTGATTTCAATGATGGCTCTGATCGCGTGCGCATCGTCGACCGCGGCCGAGGACTGGACGCGTTTCCGCGGGAAGTACGGCGCGGGCATCTCAACCGACAAAGACATACCCGTCCGTTGGAGCGCGACCAACAACATGAAGTGGAAAGTCGCGTTACCGGGGCCCGGCGCGTCCAGCCCGGTCACCTGGAAAGACCGTGTCTACGTGACGTGCTACTCCGGCTACGGCGTCGACCCGGATGAGCCGGGCAAAATGTCCGACCTCAAGCGTCACCTGCTGTGCATCCGTCGGTCCGATGGGCACGTCCTCTGGCAACAAGTGATGAAGTCGCGGGCGCCGGTCAGCCCGGATGTTCATAAACGTCCGGAACACGGCTACGCCTCGCACACGCCGACGGTCGATGAGCACGGCGTGTACGCGTTCTACGGCTCGTCCGGCGTGGTGTCGTACACGCACGCGGGTCGGCTGCGCTGGCATTTCCCCTGTGGCGACTTGTGGTCCGGCTATGGGTCGGCCGCGTCGCCGATCCTTCACAAGAACCTGTTGATCGTCAGCGCGAACGTCGAGTCCAGCTCGATCATCGCTCTGAACACGCGCACCGGCCAGGAGGTCTGGCGGAAAGAAACGACGCGCAGCAACTGGGCGACGCCGATCGTCGTGCCGCGCGGGGACGGGCATGTGCTGATCTGTTTCAAGGATGTGCGCGTCGCGGTCGGGCTCGACCCGATGACGGGCAGGGAGTTGTGGGAGTTCAAGGGCGACTTCGCGCGGCGGTACACGTGCATCAGCCCGGTCTATTCGGACGGCATTGTCATGATGGGCGGGCTGTATGGCGGCGTCGCGTTCCGCCTCGGCGGGTCGGGCGATGTCAGCACGACGCATCGGCTGTGGAAGCATCCGCAGTGGCATGGCCAGAGCACGCCGCTCAGTTACAAGGGTGTGTTCCTCTGGCTCTCCGGCGGCAGCCACATGGACCGGCAGGACTGGGAGACGGGGCAACGCGCCGCCCGCCCGATCGGGGCCGACGAGCGCTCACCGGGCCCGGCGTCGCCTGTCATTGTCGACGGCAAGGTCTACTTCGTTTCACAGACCAACGGCACGATCGTGTGGGACCTGGCCGCCGGTACACAGACCGCCCGCAACGTGATCGAGGGGGACGACAGCTTCTTCAACGGCTCACCCGCGATCAGCAACGGCCAATTGTTCCTGCGGAGTGACAAGTATCTTTACTGCGTCGCCAAGGAGTAAGCGTTGCGCCGTGGCGTTTACACTGTATCGCTGCCAGACACGCACTTGGGCGTTTGCGACGCAAACACCTCATGACGGATACGAGACCATGAAACCGATGTACGCGACCGCATTCCTTGTGATCTTCGTCGTTACGGTTCAATCCACTGCGCTCGGGCAAGACGTCGAGTTGAAGAAGGCCTCCATCGGCGACGGCGTCACGTTGCACTACATCGAACAGGGCCGGGGCGAGCCGGTCGTCTTCGTCCACGGCCTGACGGGTGATTACTCGGTATGGCAGCGTCAGGTCGAAGCCTTCGCCGAAGAGGGCTTTCGGGCGATCGCCTACAGCAGGCGTTACAACCATCCAAACAAGAACGCCATTCAGCCCAACCACTCCATCCTCGTCGAGGCGGACGATCTGGCGGCGTTCATTCGCAAGCTCGACCTGAAGAAGGCGCACATCGTCGGACATTCGCGCGGCGCACAGACCGCACTCGTTTTGGCCCTGAGGCATCCCGATCTGGTTCGGACGGTGACGTTGGCCGAGGCGCCGATCGTCGGCTGGCTCGCCAGCCTCCCCGGTGACGAGGCCGAACCGGGCAGGGCGCAGTTGAGGCGGCTGATCGGTTGCAGCGGCAGGGCAAGAGAAGCGTTTGCGGCGGACAACGACGAGTTGGCGTTGCGGACGATGATCGACTGCATCAGCGGCGACGGGAAATACGACAGGATTCCGGATGCCGTCAAGGCAAGGATGCGGCAGAACATCAACGAATTGAAATCACTTATCACATCTCAAAACCGTACCCGCCTGGATCGTGATCAAGTCCGCCGGCTGACCAAGCCGACGCTGTTGCTATCCGGCAGCAGGACGGTCGCGACCGCGAAATACACCGACCCGGAACTCGCACGACTGCTGCCGGACCGGAATTCGAAGTGGGTGGTCTTGCAGGGTGCAACGCACACCATGTGGGTTGAACAGCCCGTACAATCACGCAACGCCGTACTTCGACTGATCCGGGGCGAATCACAAGATCCGGCCGAGCGCCCGTCGTCACCCGATCAATCGACAGACTGAAGGTGAACCATGCCCAAACGCATCTCCCGACGTGCCGCCCTCCGCGGGCTTGGCGTGACGCTTGCACTGCCTTACCTCGAAGCGATGGCGCCGACATCCGCCGCGGCCGCGGCGACTGCCAAGTCGGCTGTGCCCGGTCGCATGGTCGTTTGCCATTACGGGACGGGGATGAACGTCCGCCAGTTCTTCCCGACCGACACGGGCAAACAATTCACGTTCAGTCGCATCCTCAAGCCGCTGGAACGGTTCCGCGAGAATATGACCGTCGTGTCGGGCTTGTACCTCGAGCACGGCGGCGGCCACACGGGCGACTACACGTACCTGACCGGCGCGAAGGGCATGCGGGGCAACGGGATCGAGAACAGCATCTCGGCCGACCAGGTCGTTGCGGAGCACGTCGGGCGGCACACGCGGTTCCCGTCGTTGCAGATGTCGATCAGCCGCGGCACGGGTTACGGCAACCAGGGGCTGGCGACGCTTTCGTGGAACCGCAACGGCATGCCCCTCCCCGCGGAGAACGACCCGAAGCTGTTCTTCTCGAAGCTGTTCAAGGTGGACAACAAACACGAGGCCCGGCGGCGGGACGAGCGGTACCGGCGGCGCGGCAGCATCCTCGACGCCGTACTGGGCGAGGCGAAGCGGCTTGACAACGTCGTCGGCAAGACCGACCGCGCGAAGCTCGACGAATACCTGACCTCCGTGCGCGAGGTCGAGCGGCAGTTGCAGCACAACGTGTCGTGGACGAAGAAGCCGAAGCCGTCGCCAAAGCTCGAAGGCATCGGCGACTACAGCCAACGCGCCACACCCGGGCCGCGCATGCCTTACGAGACATGGAAGAAGCTCATGTTCGACCTGATCGTGATGGCGATCCAGACGGACTCGACCCGCGTCATCACGTACAACATCCGCACCGAGGGCACGGGTGAGATGTGGCCGATCCACGGCGTCTCCAAAGGCCACCACGCGCTGACGCACGCGACGGGCGCGAACGACCTCGACGAGTTGGCCAAGGTCGATGAGATCAACATGGGTTTCTGGGCGCAGTTCCTGGACCGATTGCAGACGGTCAAAGAGGCTGACGGCAGCCCGCTGCTCGACCACACGATGGTCGCGTACTCGAGCGGCGCGGGGTTCTATCACTCGCGCGACCGTTTGCCGACGTGCGTGTTCGGCGGCAAGGCGCTTGGGCTGAAGCACCAAGGCCACCTGAAGCTGCCCGACAAGACGCCGCTTTCGCGCGTGTGGCACACGATGGTCGACCGCATGGGCGTGCCCGTGGATGACAAGTTCCAGGACAGCACCGGCGTGATCGGCGACATGGTCGCGTGACCGCGACGCGGTGTCGGCCGCGCCGATCCGTAGGGTGGGCCAAGGCTCTGCGCAGCCCACCGATTTGCGTCCGCATGGAACTTCGAGGTCAACACCGTGCAGGAGCGCGCGCTGGTGGGCTTCGCCGAGCCTCAGCCCACCCAACATCGAGGCCGCTCGATTCACCGGACCCGGCTATGAAAGATCGTTTCAACTCGTCGCGCCTTGTCCTTGCCGCTCTGTTTGTCGCTTGCATGACGACGACCGCCGCCGCGCAGCATTCGGCACAAACCAACTCAATCGGGATGGAGCTTCGTCTGATCCCGGCCGGCCATTATGTGCGTGGCGATACGGCCGACCGCGTCGCGGTGTTTCAGAAAGACCATCCGGCCGTGTATGGCCAAGACGCGGACCCGGCCCACCCCGTGAGGATGACGAAGCCGTTCTACATCGGCGCACGCGAGGTCACGGTCGCGCAGTTTCGACGCTTTGTCGAGGCGACCGATTACAAGACAACCGCTGAGCGCGAGGGCGTCAAGGCCGTCGGCTTCAAGCCGGTCGAGCACTACAGCCGCGTCCACATGAAGCAGCCGTTCAACCGCGGCGAGTCGTTTACTTGGAAGAACCCGGGATTCGAGCAGTCGGAGAACCACCCTGTCGTGTGTGTCAGTTGGCAGGACGCGCAGGCGTTCTGCAAGTGGCTCAGCGAAAAGGAAGGCGTCGAATATCGGCTGCCGACCGAGGCTGAGTGGGAGTACGCCTGCCGGGCGGGGACGAAGACGGCGTTCTTCTGGGGCAATGCCTTCCGCAGAACGATCCACGAGAAGGCGAACGTTGGCAACGTCGAACTGGAGAAGGCGCACGAAGACCTGGCACGGCGGCAGTGGTTCTTCGATGTCGAGACCGAGCCGGGCGATGGGCATGTTTACACGGCGCCGGTCGGCAGCTTCCCCGCCAACGTGTGGGGCTTGCACGACATGCACGGCAACGTGTGGGAATGGTGTCACGACATGTACACCGACACGGCGTACAGCCCGTACCGGTCGCCCGGCTACCCGCAACCGCACAAGACGGCCGTGGACCCCGTGCAACTCAAACCGTGGAACGACTTCGGCGATTGGCGGGTGATCCGCGGCGGGTCGTGGTACACGTCGCCGGTCTTCGCGCGGTCCGATATGCGAGGCTACTTCGACGGGCCTGACGCAGCGTGTTACCTGGGCTTCCGCGTCGTACGCGCTGCGCCGCGCGCGCTGATTGAACAGGCGAAAGCAGACTGGGACAAGGAGGCGGCCGTCGTTGCCAAGACGCTGGCGATCATCGGCAAGTGGGGCAACCGCGGGTACCTCGAACGCGTGGCGACATTCCACAGCCCGCCGCCGCCCGACGTATCGCAAGGACTGCACCGTATTTCGACGCTGACCGGCGTGCACTGCAACCGCGTCAATCCCGAGTTCCTTCAGCACGTCTCGAAGGTGTCCGCGCTGGAACACCTGCAATTGTGGGATGTCCGTGCCCTTTCCGACGACGACATCGCCCCGATCGCCAACCTCAAAAACCTCGAATCGTTGATCCTGTCCGGCGGCGGGTCGAAGTTGACCAACGCGTGTATTGACCACTTGGTCTGGCTGCCCAAACTCAAGCACCTGCAATTGACCGGAGCCGGCATCACCGACGAAGGGCTATCCCGACTCAAGGGATTGACGCAACTGGAAACGCTCGAGCTGCGCGAGACGGGCGCGAAGGGCGCGATCCTGTCGGCGCTGGGCGAGGTCCCGCTCAAACGGCTGATCCTGCCCGACCTGCTCGACGAATACGCGGCGCGGTTGGCGAACCTGACCGACCTGGAAGACTTCACCTGCTACGGCCCGTCGCTGACCGACGCTGGTTTTGCGCACTTCGCCGGGCTGACCAACCTGACCCGGCTTGGGCTGGGCGGGGCGCGCGGCATCTCGCCGAGCGGGTTCGCGCCGCTCAAGAAGCTCACGCGGCTTGAATCACTCGACGTGCGCAATACACAGGCCGGCGACGACGCGATGGCGTTGTTGGCCAACCACCATCGGCTCGACCAACTCTCGGTCGGGGGCGAAAACCTGACCGATGCGGGCGTACACCACATCTGCGCCGTCGTGTCGATCCGCGGCCTGACGATCAGCGCACCGAAACTGACCGACGACGGGTTGCGCGACTTCTGGCGGATGCAGCGGCTGAACATCCTGCGTCTGGAATCCGACGGCCTGAAGGGCTCAGGATTCGCGACGCTGGCCGAGGCGCGCGCCGTCAATAACCTGGCGGTGCGTAGCAAGAGCTTGACGGACGAGGCGCTCGACCACATCAGTGCGATGCCTTCGCTGCACCAACTGCGCATCCACGGCGGCTCACCCGCGCTGACCGACAAGGGTCTGTTGATGCTCCTCGACGCGGCGAAGCTGCGCTACCTGGAAGTCCACGCACGCGGCACGCAAATCACCGAGGCCGCCGTCGCCAAACTCAAGCAGGCCAATCCCGATCTGAACGTGCAGGTGCACCGATGAAGCATGCGACCGCGTTCACGCACTTGACCCGCGTGTTGATCGCGATTGCGGGGTGCCACACTTTGGCTCGGCAATGTGTGCCGACACGCGGACGGCGCACACATGAAGAACGACACACTTTGCCGAGCCAAAGTGTGGCACCCGCTCAAACAGGCCAGTCCCGATTTGCGATTGCAGGTACAGCGATGAGACACACGACCGCACGCATCTTATTGACCGGTGTCGTTTTCGCTTCGGCCAGCGCGGGCACGGCCGTTGCCGCGCCGAACGATGCGGCCGCGACGGCTGACGCGTTTCTCAAGAAGCACTGCATCCGCTGCCACGGCCCGGAGAAACAGAAGGCCAAGTTCCGCATCGACACGCTCGACCGGACGTTCATCGACAACCGCTCGACCGACGCGTGGGTCGAGGTGCTGGACCGGATCAACCTCAACGAGATGCCGCCCAGCGATGAGCCGCAGCCGTCGGCTGAGGAACTGGAGCAGGCCGTCGGCTGGATTACCAGCCAACTGCGCGGCCTGAAGCGGCGGGCGGTGAGCACGGACGGCCGCGTACTGCTGCGTCGACTCACGCGCACGGAATACGCCAACACCGTGCGCGACCTGCTGGGCGTGACGTTTCCGCAGGGCGAAGGGCCGGCCGACCTGCTGTCGCCGGACGGCTCGATCGGCGGGTTCAACAAGGTAAGCAAGGGCCTGCTGCTCGACCCGTCGCTGATGGACAAGTACCTGGCCACGGCCGAGATGGTCGCCGAGCGCGCCGTGCGCGTCCGCCAACCGCTCGTGCCGACGCGCACGATGCGGTTCGACTTCGAGAACACCGACCGCGCGATGGGCATCGGCTACCAGCTCAAACAGCGGTCGATGGACAAAGTCAAGGACGGCGTGCTCGTTTACCAGGGAGGGGCGCGGACAGGCTATGAGTTGAAGCACCCGTTCAACGGTCAATCCGTGCCGATCACGGGTCGCTACATCATCCGTGTGCGTGCCGCGGCCAACAAAGGCTTCCGCGAGGAGCCGATCTACATGGACGTGACCCGCGGCCGACAGGGTCGCCTTCAACGATTCCAGATCGACGCGCCAATCGGCCAACCGAAGGTCTACACGTGGGAGGGCACGCTCGACGCGACGATCTCGGCCGAGATCCAAGTTGGGATGGTCAACCGCCAACAACTCGTGCAACACAACGGTCTGCCGCAACTGGACAACCTGCGCGCGATCATGAACGACGCGAGCAAGCAGAACGAATTCCAGCGCGGCCTGGCGCGGTATCACGCCGAAGGCTACAACATGTACAGCAATCGGCCGAACTTCGAATACCTCGATATGGCCAAGGCGCCGCGGCTGTTCCTGGACTACATCGAGGTCGAGGGCCCGCTCAATGGGCCGTGGCCGCCGCGCAGCATGGCCGTCATCTTCCCGAACGGTCTGACCAAAGAGAACCAGTCGATCGACGACGCGCGCAGGATCTTCGAACGGCTCCTGCCGCGCGCTTACCGTCGGCCGGCGACCACCGACGAAGTTGACGCCATCGTCGGACTCGTCGAAGGCGAACTGAAGATGGGCAAGCCGTACCACGAGGCCGTGCGCGTCGGCATCGTCGGGATGCTTTGCTCGCCGCAATTCCTGTACCTGTTCGAACCGGCATTACCCGTGGGCGGGCGTTCGCCGTCGCAATTGCGGCGGCTGGTCGGGAAGGTCGCCGTCCCGATCCGTCCATTGACGGACTACGAACTGGCCACGCGGATGTCGTACTTCATCTGGTCGAGCATGCCGGACCAGGCGTTGCTCGATCTGGCCAAGGCCGGCCGACTGCGCGAGCCGAGCACAATCCAGGCACAGGTCGAACGCATGCTGGCCGACCCGAAGTCCGACGCGCTCGTCGACGACTTTGCGCAGCAGTGGCTGCGCATCCACGAGTTCGACCGGTTCGCGCCCGACCAGCAGATCTTTCCCGACTTCTACAACTTCACGAACGCGGGCGTCGGCGATGACATGAAGGCCGAGCCGCTGGAGATGTTCCGCGAAATGCTGCGCAAGAACGGCAGCCTGCTGACGTTCCTCGACTCCGACTGGACGATGGTCAACGAACGGCTGGCACGTTTCTACGGGATCGACGGCGTGACGGGCGCGGCGTTCCGTCGCGTGTCGCTGCCGGCCGACTCGCCGCGCGGCGGGCTGCTGGGCATGGCCGGCGTGCACAAGTGGGGCAGCGACGGCGCACGCACGAAGCCGGTCGAACGCGGCAAGTACGTGCTCGACGTGCTGTTCAACGACGCCCCGCCGCCGCCGCCGCCGAACGCCGGCGAGGTGCAGCCGAACCCCCGCGGCCAAAACCTGACCGTCCGCGAACGGCTCGAACAACACCGCACGATCGCGAGCTGCGCCAACTGCCACCGGCGGGTCGACCCGTACGGCCTGGCGTTGGAGAACTTCAACGTCATCGGCCAATGGCGCACGAAACAGGACGGTGAAAAACCACTGAGCCATTGGGGTGATCGGCGACGTGAACTCGACGTCAGCGGCGAGCTACCCAACGGCCAGAAGTACACGAACTACGCCGAGTTCAAACAAGCGATGCTCAGCCAGAGCGACCGGTTCGTGCGCGGCTTCGCCGAAAAGCTGTTCGTCTACGCGCTCGGCCGAACCCTGGAGCCGGCCGACCGAACGACGATCGACCAACTCGTTGCAACGACCAAGCGCGAAGGTCATTCGTTGCACGCGTTGATCAAGGCGATCGTGAAAACTGACTCGTTCCGGATGAAATAGCGGCGGTATTAATGCCTGTTCAATGACGGGCTCTCCCCGCCAGCATCTGGTGTGCCGGCGGCTGGTCGACCGCGCAAGCGACGCACGATGGCCGCACCTTGGACGTGCCCACCGGTTCGCGGCCGCCGGGCGAGTCAGTTAATTCGGATACAACGCGTAGCCGTTTACTTGATCTCGCGGAAGCGGATGTTCTTGAATTCAACCCACATCGGCGCACCGCCGTGCAGTTGCAGCGCCAAGACGCCATCCAGCAGGGCTTTCGGATGATGGTCGGTAAAGTCGAGCACCAGTCGGCCGTTCATGTAGTGTTGGATGTGATGCCCCTTGGCGATGATGATCACGTCGTTCCACTCATTGAGCTTGAACAGTTTCTGATACTCATCAGCCGTGATCAGCGTGCCGGTGACCGTCTTTTTCTTGTCCTTGTCGCAGACCGCCTTCTCGCCGACCATGCAGGTGCGTCCGCGACCGCCAGCCAAACCGCCTTCGTCGTAGATGAACCCCGAGACACTCGGCAGCTTGTTTTGATTGCGGATCTCGTGCTGGTATCCGCGCACACGCCACTTGTTCTTCGCATCGCGCTTCGAGCGATACTGAATGCCCGAGTTGTTTGTCGCGTTGCAACGGAACGACAGCCGCAACTCGAAGTCTCTCGTCTTGCCCTTCGTCCAGACCAGGAACGTGTTGCCCCTGGACTTCTTCTCGGGCGTCGTTTCGCCACGGATCGCGCCGTCCTTGACCGTCCACAGCTTCGGGTCGCCATCCCAGCCTTTCAGATCCTTGCCGTTGAAAATCGTCCGCATGTCTTTCGATTCGGGCGGTGCCATGATGGGCTCAGCCGCCAGGGCAGACACGGTCAACGTCAGGCATACAACAACGGCAAGGCTTGTACGACGGATCATAATGAGTCACTCCAACTGATACAGGGTTCCCTCCGAAGCGACAGGCGTCCGGAGATCGGGTCAACGTCTGGAACATGGTATCACGAACGGCCGATCAGCCGTCGGATCACCCTCACATGACGGTCGCCGATCGGATCCAGGTCAAAGCCGGGCGGGACGCTGTTCTTTACAGCGTCCCGCCGTTGACCAACATCACCAACCCCACCATGACTGTTTTGAGCTTCGTCGGCGGTAGAACACGTGGCAGACGCCACACGGCCGGTTAATCCGACACCGTCAGATAGCGAGGCGGCACATGATCGGTCAGCCAAACGTCGTTGCCCGTGACGTAAAACACGTGCGCATCGTCGTGCATCCGCCGTGCGTCGATGGCCAGCAACACCGGCTTGCCATGTCGCGATGCAACATCGAGCATGGTCTGCTTGTCGGTCGACATGTGAACGTGATGACGGTTGCCCTTGTTCAGCCCCTTGTCGAAGATTGAATCGAGATTCCGTGTGGCCGTGCCGTGATACAGCACCCCCGGTGGTTCAGCCCGCTCGTATCCCAGATCGATCTCAATCGAGTGGCCCTGTCGGGCGCGGATCGACCGCCCGTCATCACTGAACTCAAAACGTCGCTTGTCATTCTTCGCGACGACCTGTTCGATCAATTGGCGGGTGTACGACTTACCACCCCGCGCGAACGCGCGGATCAAGTCGTCGACCGTAACCCACCCTTGCGCATCGAGCGTGATCCCGATCGTGTCCGGCCGATGCCGGAGCACGTAGCTCATCGACTTGCTGACTCTTTTCAACTGCGCCGCATTCATCGCTGTTCTTCCTGAAGATACGCCATGGCGATGCTGACACCGGCCAAGAGTTTCATGTCCGTTTGCGTGCCCCGAGCACGACACTCAGCCAGGTAACGGGGAAGATCGTTGATGCCGACCTCATGGACCGTGATCGACTCGTGCCCGACGCCGCCTCCGTCACCCGTTCGTTCCAAACCGCGTGCGAGCACGAAGTTGATAGCCTCGTCGGTTAACCCGGGCGACGAGCAAGCAGAGCCGAGCGGCACCCATTCCCGCGCGACGTAACCGGTCTCTTCTTCCAACTCTCGACGCGCCGCCGTCGCCATTGACTCTGCTCCATCGATATCCCCCACCAGGCCGGCCGGCAGTTCCAACACGCTGGCATCGATCGGCGGACGGAACTGCTCAACCAACACAAGTCGGCCGTCATCGTGCAGGGCAATCACAGCCACCACCCCGGCCGCGTTCGGCCGAGTCGCGTACTCCCAAGCACCGCGCCGCGCGACGTGCAGGTAGCGACCTTGGTAAACGGTCTGTGGGCAAGTGGTATCCAAGTCTGACCTCGCAATCTAATCGTGAATGTGCAGGGCGGCCGGGTCACCGCCGTTGGTATCGATACGGACCAGCCGGTCGGGGTGCTGATACTGCGCGACGAGGTAACGGGTCAGGTCAACCTGCATCTCTCGCATGCTCTTGAGGTGCGACGCCCGGTTTTCGTTCTTCGCACGCTCCTGATCCAGTTCCACTTCGTTCAATTCCTTCTCGAACGCGACGGCCTGCTGGTGGTGTTCAGCCTTGCGCTGCATGGCCTCCCGGTGAGACATTCGTTTCATTTGCTGATCGTGCTCAGCCTGCTCGCGTTCGATTTCGCGTTGCTGTTTGGCGCGCTCGGCTTCACGCAAGAGCTTCAGGTCCGCCAACTCCTGCGCCTGCCGTTCCGTCTCGGCCTGCAGTTGCAGCCCGGTGCGGGATTCGATGGCGTCGTCGTGCATCGCCTGGAGCCTTGGGTTGGCCTCGTAGCCGCGGTAGACGACCTTGTTGATGCGGTAACCGATCCGCTCAGCCCGCCCGACCAGATTGGGGTAGGCAGCAAGCGTGCTGAGTTGTTCGGTGTCTCGTTTGAACTCGTTGAACGATCGGTTCGCGGCAAAGTCAATAGCGTCGGCCGTCACCGCGTTAATGAAGTCTGCAACCGGGTCGTGGGTCTGATCGAGCATCCGCTCAATGTCCACCAGTTCGAAAAGGATCATCGCCTGCACGGTCAGCAGCGCGTCGTCCGCCGTTCGCACGTCGCGTACGTCGACATAGGTCTGATCCGGGATGACGCGCAGCTTGGTGAAACGCAGCGCGTACGGGATCTTCTTCCTTGGGTTCTTCGGGTCAGAGCCATGCCACACAAACTCGTGCAACCACTCGTCCGGCTCGGGCATGTATTGCGCCGGCCCGCGGAGGATGCGCCGCGCCACCTCGTCTGACTCACCCCGCCGATAGACGACCACCGCTTCATTCGCGTCAAGGGGCACCAACGGTCGGATGTCGATCGACTCGTGTTCGACGGGGTCGAACCACGTCTCGCATGGACCGCGCAGGTGCGACGCCACACCGTTGCTGTGACGAATCACTAGGTATTCGTCAGCCTCGGCGCTGTATCGGCTGACAGGCTCGACGGTGCGGCGAAACACCCACAGCCGTTTGGGACCGTCGACAAATGTGACTCGGCCGGTGTGATCCCACACGGAGACGCGCCGGCCCTGTCGGATAGTGGTCAATCCAATCATGATTCGACTCCAATCTGCCTCGCACATGCTTCCGCGAAACGCTGGTTGAGTTCCTCAACGTCATCAATTCGAGCCAACGCACGAACCCACTGGTTGGGGATCGCGTCGATGCCGTATATCAAACCGGCCAACGCGCCGGTCACCGCTCCGGTTGTGTCTGTGTCGTCACCCAGATTCACCGCGCGAAGAACCGCCTCGTCATAGGCGTTCGTGGTCAGGCAACACCACAGGCTGGCCAAGAGCGTGTGCAACACATAACCGCTGCTTTCGACCTCCGCTTCGTCGAGCGTTTCAATGCCCCGCTCGAGAATCGGGTGAAACGCCAGGCGCTCCGCCGGGTACTGCCTTTCAATCAACTCACGGAAGACCGACTGGGTCCGTGGCAACGCCTCGACGATCGGCTCGCGATTGACCAGTCTCGCAGCCAGTTCAACATAAAACGCGCAAGCGAGTTGAGATCGGATGTGACCGTGCGTCAGACAACTGGCGTCCATCGCGGCGTTGATACGGGTTTCTGTGGTTGCCTTGTGAAAGAACAGCGCAAGCGGCACGATTCGCATCAGCGACCCGTTGCCGTTGCTGTACTGATCGCGCGGACCGGCCAAGCGTGGATCGGTAACCTGACGAAGCTGCGCGATCGCAACACGCGTCGTCCTGCCGATGTCAAACACCTCACCGTGCGGTGTCCAACTACCCCGATCGAGCCACGCCACAAATCGGTTGGCCTGATCCTCCAGATCGAAGCCCTCGCAGAGGCTTTTAGCCAAACACAAGGCCAGCGACGTGTCATCGGACCACGTGCCGGGCGGCTGATTGTGCGTCCCGAATCCGCGCATGTCTGTCACCGGTTCAGCCTGCAGCCTGTCGCGCGAGACAAACTCGACCGGAACACCCAACGCATCTCCGACCGCGAGCCCAAGCAGCGCGGCGCGCGTGCGTTCCAGTAAGTCGGTCGCCATTTTTTGTTTGAGTCCGCTCATCTCGACACACTTTCACGTTCAAGCACGTTCTCAAACGCGCCAATAATCTGACCATCGATGCTGTCAAGCACGGCAAAGCAGGCGAGCTCAAAGCATTGGCTGAACCGACCACCTTCACAGAGATACTCATTGAACAACCTCGCGATCATGGCCGGGTCGTTCTTAAAGACGCCGCAGCCCCAGGCGCCGAGGATCAGCGATCGATAACCCTGACCCGCGGCCAACGCCAGCAACATGCCGATCCGTCGGCGCATGGTCGGCTCGACGGCATCACTCAGTTCAGGCCGATTCCGCCGCAGCGCTCCCGCGTTGACCGCGGGCGCCGTGACGAAACACACGGGATACGGCGCTTCGAGCAGGTCGCCGCTGTCGTCCCGAAAGACCGGAACGCGTGGGCTAAGGATCATGTGGTCGGTATACAACGCGTTTGCCGCGCGCCGGTTGATCTCGTAGTAGTCACGCGCGGCCGTCAGCGACGTGTACAACGCCGAGGAACGAGCCAGGCTCTCTTCCTGCGCCTGGCTCCCACCAAGAAACCCGCCGCCGGGGTTCTTGGCCGACGCGAAGTTCAGACACAGCACACCGCCCCGCGCCTCATCAACAACCATCCGCCGCGCGGCTGACAGCGTCGTCTCATTGCGGACTTCAATACGACACTTCTCAACGACCTGTGGTTGGGACCGGTCGAGCAACGCCTCAAGTTCGTCGGGTGTGTACATCCGTGTGCCATCAACGGATTCACGAACGGCATCCGTCACGTCCACGCGTGTGCCGTTCGGTAAGCCATAACCACCTGAATCGATGATCTGAAGCGTCTGTTCTGCGATTGTTTTTCGTTTACTTCGATTCATTTCAATGATTCCTTTCCCTGGATCGTCTCGTTCTTCAATGACGCAAACACTTGTTGTTCTTTCACCGTTCTATTCCACTCTGTCAGCCAATGAGTAAGGCTCGCGTGCTCTGATCCATTCCCTTGGAACGGCATCGTGCCCAGCCGACAGCGACACGACTCCTCCCACAATGGCAGCGGTCGTATCGACGTCCCCGCCACCCGTCACACAGGTCCACAGCGCTTCCTCGTAGGAGGACAAGTTGTGAAAAGCACACCACAGGGAGTACGGTACGGTGTCGAACGCAAGGATCCGGGACCCGTTTCCGAGCGTGTGGACGACGTCGTGGAGTGAAGTGTCACTCGGGAGCATGGCCGCCTGTTTGAGGTTCGTTTTCATCAGCCCATCGGGGACATGATCGATGACGGTCGAGAACAGATCGCTCGAGTCTGGCGGCAACTGATCGGCACCGACCTGTGCAGCCAAGGCCGCCGCGACAGCCACACCGACCGCGCCCGCCTGCCCCTCAGGGTGCGCATGTGTTACCGCCGCGCTGAGTTTGGCCTCCTTTGTGACTCGTTCAAGGTTGTCGGCAAAGAACGCACCGACAGGCGCTGCACGCATCGCGCCGCCATTGCCCATCGAACCCTCGCCGCCGAACAAGGCAAGTGCCGCCGCACGCCAGTCACCGCCGTTAGCAATGTCATAAAGCAACTGCCTCGCCCCAGGGCCATAACCCCGCGTGGGTTCGTTCGCGAAGGCGGTCGCGAATCTCCCGGCGAGATCGTCCTGGTCGATTCGGCCGTGCCGCTGAAGCGTCTGAACGATCGACACAGCCATCGCCGTGTCATCCGTATACGACCAGTACGGAGGCGGGGCCTGCCGAGTCGCAATGAGTCGGTGACTGCCTGGCGCAAAGAACCGTTGCCCGAACGCGTCACCAGTCGCCAATCCTTCCAGTGATTGGCGCATCAGGGCAATACGATCGTCATTAGTAAGAATGAGAGTGTTCATACCAAATCTATCCCGGCGTGTTTCAATTCAGAAACAGCCCTATCGCAGTCGCCAGTCTTCAACTCAACGCCGCGACAGCCATCGACCACCAGCCGCGTCACATAGCCCAACTCGACGGCGTCTATTGTCGTAAACCTCACGCAGTAGTCCGTCGCCAACCCCATCACGTCCACAGCCGTGACGCCGCGACGTTGCAACATTTCGTGCATGCCTGTCGCGTTCCGGTTGTTTGGCTGACCGTTGTCGTAGAAGCCGGAGTAGCTGTCGATCCGGCGATCCGTTCCTTTGCGAACGACCTCGTCGATACGGCCGGTGTTCAACGCCTCGCAGAAAGCCGCGCCCGGGCTGTTCTGAATGCAGTGGTCCGGCCAGAGCACCTGTTGTACGCCGTTGAGCTCGATCACGTCGCCGACTTGTCGGCCGGCGTGTTGGCTTGCGAAAGACAGGTGATCCGGCGGGTGCCAGTCTTGCGTCGCGACGACGAGGCCGTAGTCCGGCATCAACCGATTAGCGACCTCGATCACTTCGTCACCACGCGGCACAGCCAGCGCGCCACCGGGCACGAAGTCGTTCTGGATGTCAACCAGCAGGAGGGCTTGCATGTCGAGTCCCGTCAGTAAGGCGGCAAAAGTCGTCGGAACCCGTGCATCAGCACGACGGGGATGAACACGAGGTTGCGCAGCAACAACAACCAGGGTGACAGCCGAACGGGCTGCGGATCGGGGCTGGCCAATTGTTTGGCGAGCCGGTCAAGCCAGGCGGGAGTGCAAGGCCACTCCGTCAGGCCGTCCAGCCATGGTTGCGGAATGCCATCGCGACCGGTCTGTGTGCCGGCCAGCGCGCCGGCGATGGCGGCGACCGTGTCGGCGTCGCCGCCGAGCAGTAAGGCCGACTCGACCGCGCCGCGATAGTCGCGCTGATTGGCGAACCAGCAGTACACCGCCGCGGGGACCGTGTCGTTGACGAACCCGCTGACGCCTTGCGGGCAGCCCAATGCTTCGGCCGCGGTTCGCAAATCGGCTTCACCGTCCGCCTGTTCGATCGCAACCAGCAGCTTGTCTCGTAGCTGTTCGTCTCGAACGGTCGCAATCAAACCATCGAGTACGTCGTCACGGGTTACCCGCTGATCGCCAGCCGCGCGGATGAGCCGCGCCGTCGCGGCGATGACCAGCGCACCTTCTTCGGCTCGCGAGTCGGTGTGAGTGATCTGCGTGGAGGCCGCGACCAGCGCGCGGAGTTGTTCATCCGACTCCGCGATCAGACCGAGAATGGCGCTGCGCATGGCCGGCCCGTTACCCGCGCTGCGAACCCCGCTGCGTTCAGCCGACACGCCCAGCCAGAGTTTGATGCACGCCCTGAGCGTGGCTCGGCCGATCCCTGCCGGCAACCGCACGAGCCACCAGCGAAGCCGGCGCGCCAACTCGCGTCGGAAACGGCCGACGTCGCCAGCCGCGGCCAACCAGGCCATCGCGACCATCACCGTGTGTTCGGTGTCGTCGCTGCACAGGCCCCGCCCGGCGATCAGCGCGTGGTTGCAGGGCGGCAAACCGAACAGCCTGACAGCCCGTCGCGAGCTGAGCCCTTCGCGCGGCAGCCCGATCGCATCGCCGACGGCCGTGCCGGTCAGGCAACCCAGAATGTGCTCGTACTGTGTCATGGCAGGTGTCACGTTCACACCTCAAAGTTGAATCCGCCGCGCGTTCGGCGGTCGTATTTCGCCTTGTCGAATCGGTACAACTTGGCTGCGCGGTGGGCGACATCTTTCTCGATCTCGTTCAGCTCGACGAGAATATCCATGCTCAGCATCTTCTTGCGGAAGTTGCGCTTGTCGAGCTCGCGGTCCAGCACAACTTCGTACAGGTGTTGAAGCTGCCGCAACGGGAACTTGCGCGGCAACAACTCGAAACCCACGGGCTGGTAACGGAGCTTGCCGCGCAGCCGTTCGAGCGCCGCATCCACGATCTGTTCATGGTCGAACGCGAGGTCCGGCAGGTCGCTCACCGCGAACCACGCCGCGTTGCGTGCATCGGTGCTGGCGCGCACGTTGTGTCCTTGCAGATTGACCAAAGCGTAATAGGCAACGGTGACCACCCGCTCACGCGGGTCGCGTTCGACCTCGCCGAATGTGTAAAGCTGCTCCAGGTAGATATTGACCAAGCCTGTCTCTTCCTGCAGCTCACGCCGGGCCGCTTCCTCGAGCGTTTCTTCGACGCGCACGAACCCACCCGGCAACGCCCACCGCCCGGCGAACGGTTCCAGGTCGCGTTCGATCAGCATCACCTGCAGGTCCGCTTCGTCGAGCGCAAAGACGACGATGTCAACGGTGAGGGCAGGTCGCGCGAATTCGTAGCTGAATGGCATGGGGCACCTATTCGTGTTGATTTCACACTTAGTTTAGTGTCTGATTAACACTAAGTCAACCGCCGCCGACACAATCGAAACCTATTGGCCATAAGGGGCTTAGATTCAAATGATTACGTAGTCTAGTCCCGGCCCAATTCGGCCAGCTCGCGCTTGAATCCGCCGGACAGAATCGGGAATCGGCACCAAGTCTTGGGGTCGAGGTTCTTGTCATCGACGTGGAAGCTGGGGGCGAAACGTTCACGCTTCCACTGGTTGCGGCTCCACAGACGGAAGAAGCGATCGACCCACAGCCGCAACGCCGCGTCGTTGTACTGCTCGAATTGAATCTTGAGTCGCGCCAGGGCCTCAGCCGGCGATCGCTTGAGGCCGATGGCTTCGTGTTCGATCGCGTCGAGCACGTCGTACGGCATCAGGTCGTCTTCATCGGTCTGGCTTTGCGCCAGCGGTCGAAGTTCAGCCGTCGGCGTGAGTCGGTTGACCACGGCGACGGCGGCTACCGGCCCGACGCCGCTTGGCCCAACCGATTCCAGCCAACCGAGCCAACGTCGAAGAAACGCCTTGTCGATCCCCGCGATCGGGCTGATGCCGCCGCAGGTGTCGCCGTCCATCGTGGTGTAACCCACTGCCGCCTCCGACCGGTTGCTCGTGGCCAACAGCAGCTTGTTCTCGATGTTGGCCAACATCCAGACACCGGGCGCGCGGACGCGGGCTTGAATGTTCTGCAACGCCACGTCGTCGCGCTCCCACGTCAACGGTCGGCCGACCGCGCCTTCGATGAGTTCGATATACGACTGGTTGATCGCGTCGACATCCAGCTCAAGGTGACGTGCGCCGATAGCCTGCGCAACGACGCACGCGGCGTCGCGGGTCGTGTCGGAGCTGTTACGTGTCGCCTGGTAGGCGGTGGTCAGAATAGCGGCCGTGATCGACTCGGCGTCTTCGCCTGCCTCGACGCCGAACCGGTCGGCGAAGCCACTCGCGCCGAGTTGATCGACGCCGAAATCGACCATCAGCCTGACCAGGCACACGACGGCCGTGGAGTCCGCGCCACCGCTCAGGGAAACGACGAATCCACTCGAGTGCGATTTGCGTGCGTAGTCGAACAGCCCGAGCGCGATCGCGCGGGTGAACTCTTCTTCATCGATGTGGTCGCCGGTCTCCCACTCCGCAGCGACCTGTTCATGCGGTGTTTCAGCCGACTCGGGCAACGTGAAGTCGATCGAGACAAGCCCATCGTCACGTCCGACACGTGGCGGTCGGCTGGCAATCTGCGCGCGTTGCGTGCGTGTTGCGTCGATGTCGACCACGGCGTCGGTTAACGCGACGTCCTGGAATCCGATTCGTGGCCCCTGCGCAATCAGCGAGCCGCACGTCCCGATCAGTCCCCCGCCGTCGTAAATCGCGCGGCCCGCCTCATTGCCGAGCAGATTGCTGTAAACGTATGTCGCGTTGAACGCCCGCGAACCGTCCGCGACCAGCCGGCGTCGGACGGCCTGCTTGCCGAACGCAAAATGACTCGCGCTCGGATTCAGAATCACATCGACACCGCGATGGGACAAGGTTGCGCCCGATCGGTTGGCCACCCAGGCGTCTTCACAGATCTCGAATCCCACACGCACGCCGCCGATGTCATACACCAGGTCGCCGGCCGGGACGCGCTCTCCATCAAGATTCACTTCGGTCACCGCCCCGCCGGGCCAGGGCTTGAACCAGCGCGGCTCGTAATGCAGGCCGTCACCGGCCAGGTGCTGCTTGAGTGTCATCCCTACCAGCCGTCCATCGACGACGAAGGCGCAGGCATTAAACAGCGAGCCTTCATGCAGGATCGGCAGCCCCATCGATACAGCCAACCCTTGCGTGTCCGCCAACAACTCATTCAACACACGTCGCGCCATGCGACGCGTGCCCGGCGCGTAAAACGCGTCCTCGCAGCCGTAGCCGGTCAGGCAGAGTTCGGGCAGGCACAGCAGCGCAACGCCGCGGTCACGCGCTTCGACGATCGCGCGTCGAATGTTGGCGGCATTGCCAACCCAATCGAGCGGCGTTTGATTCAGCGCGGCTGCGCCGACATGTATCGTTTTCATCGGTCTAATCCGTCAGCCGAGGCAGATCGCGCATACCCCGTCCCTACTCAACTACCCAACGAATCCAACACGCCGCCGCGAGCCTGTTCGATCAGCCGTTGCCTCAATTCGTGCAGTGTCCGTTCCAGGCCAACCGGGTACTCGTGCGGGTTCATGAACCGCCGCGTACCGGGGTGGACCCTCGCCAACTCCGACTTGGCTCGCAGCCGGATGTTATCGAGCGATTCATCCCCGTAACAAATCTTGCCGTCACGAGCGACGGGCACCAGCAGGTCGCGCGACGTCAGCCCGGCGTCGATGTGCTTGACGCGGGTCGGGTCTTTCGGGTCTACGATCCGACCGCCATCACATAGACCGGCAATCTCGTCGTAGATCATGTCAGCCACGTGACCACCTTCGTTCTCGAATCGCCGCACCTGCAACATACCGGGGATGCTCGTCTTGATCCACTGCTCGGAGAGTTTGATCCGATGTGTCCATTCGCCGTCCGCCTCACGGATCGCGCCGAGTTTGTAAACACCGCCCAGCGCGGGCTGATCGTACGACGTGGCCAACTTCGTGCCGACGCCCCAGACGGCGATCGTCGCGCCCTGCATCTTCAGGTCCTGAATGGTGTGCTCGTCCAGGTCGTTGGAGGCGACGATCGCGGCCTGGACAAAGCCCGCGTCGTCGAGCAGATGCCTCGCCTCGATGCTCAGGTACGCCAGGTCGCCGGAGTCCAGCCGGATGCCCACCATCTCATGGCCCCGGTCGCGTAAGCGCCGGCCGATTTCGATCGCGTTCCGCACGCCGGCCAACGTGTCGTACGTATCAACCAGGAAGACGCAGTTATTTGGCATCGCTTCGGCGTAGGCCTCGAATGACGACATCTCGTCATCAAACGACATGACCCAACTGTGCGCGTGCGTCCCTTTGACGGGGATGCCGAATAGTTTCCCAGCCAACACGTTGGACGTCGCGGCGCAACCGCCGATGTACGCCGCCCGGCTGGCCGCCAGCGAACCGTCAACGCCCTGCGCCCGCCGCAGCCCGAACTCCAGCACCGCGTCGTCGCCCGCCGCGCCGCAGACGCGCGACGCCTTCGTCGCGATGAGCGTCTGGAAGTTCACCAGGTTGAGCAACGCCGTTTCAAGCAACTGCGCCTGCAGGATCGGCCCGCGCACCCGCAGCATCGGCTCGTTCGGAAAGACCACCGTGCCTTCCGGAACGGCATCGACATCGCAGGACAACTCAAGGCCTTCGAGGTCAAGCAGGAAGTCACGGTCAAACAGAGGCTGCCCGTCGTTCCCTGTCAGCGTCGCAAGATACTCAACGTCGCATGACTCGAATCGGAATCCACGCAACAGGTCGACCACAGGCGCTAGCCCTGCCGCGACCGCATAGCCGCCGCCGAACGGCGGCTTCCGAAAGAACAAGTGAAAGACCGCCTCAACTTCCGACCGCCCCGTCTTCCAATACCCATAGGCCATGGTCAACTGGTACAGGTCGGTCAGCAGCCCCAGCGGCGTGCGATAGATGGCTTCAAGTCGTGCCATGATGACCTCCTGATGATAGTGTACTATTTACACTATCATAAGTCAAGCCCAAATTGGCACAATGCGATCAAGTCAATCGCCGCGACCGACAAAGCCGTACCGCCCTCACTCGACCCACGGCGCCGATGCAAAGCCCAGCAAAAGCAGGAACATGAAACACTCACGACTATGCCTGGATCGAGCCCGTTCATGTTGCGCGCGATTGCTCGATGTAGATTCTGGTTATTCGTGAACTTGACTTGCCGTTTAAGCGTCATACACTCGAACGCGAATCACAGCTTTGTCATCTTTTTGGGGACAAGCCGCAATAGGACAACCGGTGGAACGTTTCACAGGCTGAAACATTGGAGACGACGACGTGTCACCGACTCGAACCAACCATCCCAACCGATCAAGCGTCAGCAGAACGTCTGACGGCTTGGCCTGCCCGGTGATCACACCGGTGGGTAATGGGGTGGATTTACCCGAGTCGGGATACGAACAACTTAATCCGTTGACGTTGACCGGACGCTGACAAACTGTCAGGGTGCTGGCCAGCGGGTACTTGGCCGGCACCATCACAACAAGGTGTCAGCCAATTGCCCGCGACAGCCGACCCAGGCTGATGCGGGTTGTTTTTTTGGAAACACTGAACGGAAACGATTGATCCGCAACCGACCGCCAGAGCATACAAACCTGTACGCAAGGACCGTTTGACCGCTCTTGAAACTTGTGCGGATCGACTCTTAAACACCAATCAGCGGCAACGCTGAGCAGAGACGGCCGGGAGATGAACCATGACGATGATGAACCACAACACGCAACTGCACATCCGTTACGACGGCCGGAGCATGGACATCCCGTTCAGCGACCTGGATATCGGTCCGGCCCTGGCGGACAACGCGATCAAGCGCGCCATCGCCGCCTACCTGGATGTCCCGGTCGACAAGTTCCGTCACTACGTGATCGACCGTCACGAAAACGGCAACATGACCATTCGGCCGGAGGCCGTCTTCGGCTGAGTCGGCGGCAAGAACCAACCGGGCCCAGCGCCGCGAAAGCGGCATGAGCCTATTCACCCGTACCCCACAGCAGAAGCTTACAAACGTAGCTCAATTGGCAGAGCATCAGATTAGAATTCTGAAGTTGCGGGTTCGAGTCCCGCCTCCTCACGCTTCTGGAACTCGTACGGGCCTCTTTGACAACCGAATCCTCCGTACCCAACGGCGAGAGCTTACAAACGTTCCTTAGTAAGGGAGATGTTGCAGGTTCGAGTCCTGTCGCCTCCGCTTCACACACGTGTGGGGGCGTAGCTCAATAGGCAGAGCACTCTAGTTTAATCGCTTTGGCGACTTGTACGGAGGTTTCTTTACACTCAACGCCACCACTGGCGAACAGAATAAAGCCGACCGCGTGACCGACATTGAAAGCTTACACACTCACCCCGATAAGCGTCACGGAAGGACGTGAGGCCTACGCGGCCTGAGGTCCGCCGGGTTCGAATCCCGGGTGGGAACGACGCATGTGATCCACGCTTTTCTAACTTGCACGCCTCAAGGCTAGACCTGAAATGAAACAGAATCTCGTGCCCAACAGCAGAAGCTTACAAACGTGATGACGGTCCTAAGGTAGCAATCCGGGTACTCACCCGATGAGTGAGCGCGGGGGGACGGCCGACCGAGTCCATCCCACCGTGTGTGCCCACTGCCCGAACAGGGTAAGAGCGACCGACCTTTGAACGCTTGTGTGACTCGCACGAGTTCTTGATTGATACAACATCCCGTACCCGACGGCATAAGCCTACAAACACTCCATTACCAGGAAGAGGTTGCAGGTTCGAATCCTGCCAGCGCGATTGACCAACACGGCGCGCTGTAGCTCAATGGCAGAGCACTTAGTTTCATGCTTGAGCGACTTGTACGGGATGCTTTAAAGTCTTTCCACTCACCGGCAAAGGAGTTCAGACTCATACAAGATTGACAGCCCCGTCTCCAACGGCCTGAGCTTACACACAGGTAAGAGCACCAGATGCGAATCTGGAGGTCCTTGGTTCGACTCCAAGCCCGGCGATTCACACTCAACGCGCCGGGTAGCTCAGAGGATTCACCGCTCGCGCGACTCATACGAGGCTGCAACTTGATTCAACCCGCTCGCCCGACCGCGGAAGCTTACAAACATTCTGGACTGTAAATCCAGAGGAGTCTCGAAAACTCTTTACACGTGCTTCCCGAACTTGCGAGCTTTTTCAACGCCGATCTGCGATCGGCCCGGAGGTGCGCCATGGCGACCACGACGCATGAACAAGACATCCGTCTGGACATCCTGAACACGCTGCTGACCACGCCGCACCGCAACCTGGCCGGCGTTTGGCCGGTGCACCGCGAGCTGGTCGCGAAGGACCCGCTGTTCTACGTTCGCCTGGCCGCGTGGTACGCCGACCACGGCGACGTCCGCGACCACAAGGAAATGTTCGTGATCAACCTGGTGCTGAGCGACTTCGACCAGCACCGCGACACGGGCCTGGCCATGCTGCGCGGCCTGCCGCCTTACGAGGTCGCCCGCGTGGTCGACTTCATCCACGGCCGAAAGCGCACGCGCAAGGTCCGCGTGCCGGACAAGACCGAGCGGCGCAAGAAGGCGCGCAAGCTGTTCGGCCGCCGCAAAGCCGAGCCCGCCAAGGCCGCTTCGACGGAAGTCGAAACGAAGGTCGAGGAGTTCGGCCTGTTCCGCAACGTGCCTCGCTCGGTCAAGACCGAGGTCACGCGCTACCTGCGCGAACGCGAAGCCGACGCCGACTGGTTCGACTCGACCGTGCTGGTCGCGCGGAAGTCGATCAAGCGTCTGTACGCCGTGCTGCACGTCAAGCCCGGCGACCGCGCGCAGCGGATCCTCTTCGAAAAGGACCCGCCCGCCGACAGCCGCCTGTTCGCCCTGCGTGAACTGGCCAAGGCCGAAAGCCCGGTCGACCAGGCCAAGGCGATCGTCGAGCACAAGGTGCCGTACCGCGTCGCGGCGACGGTCATCAAGCGCATGACGCCGACCGTGCTGCTGGCGCTGATCGAGCGCATGAGCCCGCAGGAGCTGATCAACAACCTCGGCTCGCTCAAGCGGCGGGGCGCGTTCGACAACGCGGACCTCAAGGCCATGATCGAGTCGAAGCTCGACGAGGCCAAGACGGCCACGCGCGTCAGCGCCTACAAGGCCGACCAGGCCGCCAAGGCCGCCGGCGTGTCGGACGACGTTCAGCGTCAGCTCGAACAGGTGACCGACGCGCAGGTCAAGGCCAAGGGCCGAATCACTCGGCCGACCGCCCTGCTCGTGGACAAGAGCGCCTCGATGGAGCAGGCGATCGAGCTGGGCAAGCGCATCGGCGCGATGGTCTCGGCCGTGGCCGACGCCGACCTGTTCGCGTACGCGTTCGACACGATGGCCTACCCGGTGCCCGCCGCGGGCGCCGAATTGGCCGACTGGGAACGCGCCTTCGCGGGCATCAACGCCGGCGGCTGCACGTCGTGCGGCATCGCGCTGAAGAACATGCGCCACCGTGAGCAGTACGTCGAGCAGATCATCATGATCACGGACGAGGCGGAAAACACGCCGCCCCTGTTCGTGGATGAACTCAAGGCGTACCGCGACGCGCTGAAGTCCGACCCGGCCGTCTGCCTCGTCCGCACGCCGGGCGGCTGCGACCACCTGGAGCGTCAGTGCAAGAAGGCCGGCATCGTGCTGGACGTGTTCAACTTCACGGGCGACTACTACGCGCTGCCCAACTTGGTGCCGCTGCTGTCACGCCCGTCGAAGATGGAACTGTTAATGGAAATCATGTCGTACCCGCTCCCGCAGCGGAAGTCGGCATGACCCATACCTGAGGTGGGCCCCGCGCGTGATCGGTTCACGAACACGGCGCGCGGGGTCTTCCTCTTTCACAACCCTCACCAAGAGAGTCAATCCCGATTCAGGCCCGTTCCCGACCGCATGAGCTTACAAACGCACGTAGCGAGGCAACCCCTCGTGCAGGTTCGAGTCCTGCTTCAGCTCGGCTGAATGGCGAAACTGGCATACGCACTACGAAGGACGCTTGTCGAACTCGTACGGGCCGGAGTCGTTTTCAAAGAGGTGCACCATGACCGACATGGCCACCGCATACCGTGTCGCGGCGCACGCCGTCCGGCAACGCTTTGCCGATCAACACCCCGACCGCCTCGAGGCGCTCGACGCGATCGGCAAGCGCGATATCGCCGTGTACCGTGGCGATTACGACCACGTGGAGAACGTCTTGCAGATGCTCGGGCTCGGCTTCACGGTCGACCCTAAGCCTACGAAGCTGCGATCGCCAATCGTGATCGCCAACTGCTCGTCGTCGGCGCCGCCGGGTTTGGTCAGCGCGATCGAGCCACACGTGCGCGACGGCGCATGGTTCCTGAGCACGGACTGGTCGATGCGCAACATCGTGCAGCAGGCCTTTCCCAACACTATCCGTCACAACGGTAAACAGACGAGTTTGGAAATCGTTTCCGTCGAGCCGGCGATGGACAGCTACTGGGCCGAGGTCGTCGTGCTCGGCGTCGAAGCCCGCTGGTGCATGGAGGGCAGTCACCCGATCGACATCCTGGATGACGAACGCGTCAAGCTGGACGCCGCCAGCCACGACATGCTCTCGCGTTTCGGCGCCGGCCCCGTTGCGGCACGTTTCGACTGGGAAGCCGGTCACGTGTTCCACGTCATCAGCCACTTCTGGCTGATGCGGACGGACGCGATCCACGACGCGCACGCGCAGCCGGCCGCCGAGTTCCTCCGCCGGGGCATGCGCCTCTCGGACGACGCGATCGACCGCGTCTTCCGCGAAGCGAAGGTCAAGCCGGACGCCCTGAACTTCGCGACCATGCAGAGTGCCGCAACGTCCACTGAGTTAATCGCTCAACTGTGCGTCCGCGCCATGCGGGCCAACGCGGCGGTCCGTAGTAGTTCAGTTTGAGCCGAGCGCTTGTCTCGTGCCACGGCCGTGTCGGCCGTGCGGTGGTTCGTCGAAGATGTTTCGCACGGCCGACACGGCCGTGGCACGAATCTTGACCTCAAAGTGAACCACGACCCGGCCGTCGCCTCGTAATGGCAACGCCGCGTCACCGTGGTATACTTCGGGCATACCCGCGCCCAACCGCCTGAGCCTACAAACCATTCGGGACCGTATTCGCGGAAACGCGGACGGTTAGGTCAAAAAGCTCTTGAGACTTGCGCGGGTTTTTTCATGCCATCCAGGAAGTTCAATGAGGCGTTCGAACGACTCGCGGCGGCCGAGAACGCTTTCCTGCAATCGGAGTTCCTGGCCCCCGTCCTGCGCGGCGACCAGGCGTGCGTCCGCGTCGCGGGCGTCGTCTACAAGATGAAGGTCGAGCCGGCCGACTTCGAGGGGTGGGGTGTGTTTCAACCGAAGTCGGTCGACACCGCCGAGTTGGTTCGGCCCGCGGGATTGGCCGAGCGGCAGCGCTACCTGAAGCTCTTCCCAATGGTCCGTCTAATCACTTGCTTACGTGAAGAGGGACACTGGTTGGCCGCGTCGGCTCATCAGGGCGACACAAGATTCAACGTCGAAGGGTTGGCCCCTGTCCGGCTCACCGAGGAGGTCGATCAGTTCGACACGATCCAGACGCGGTTTGATGGCCAGTCGTTCTGGTTCGACAGCGTCGACATGCGTGCGGACCCGGCCGCGGCGACCTATTTGCGCGACGCACTGAGCCGACTGACCAAGCCGAACGACCTGAGTCGCCCCGGGCTGTCAGCCGAGCAACGCGCCGCCTACGCGGTCGGCCTGCTGACGAAAGAAGCGTTCCGCAAGCAGCAGGAAGCCGAACGCACGGAGCGCCGCATCCGCGACGCGCTGGACCACGCCGGCGCCGAGCTGCTCGGATTCCTCGAACGCCGCGACAGCTACCGCGTGACCTACCGGATCGGCAGGCAACGCCACGTCACGGCCGTGAACAAGCGCGACCTGACCGTGCAGGTCGCCGGCATCTGTTTGGCCGGCCGCGACCGCGACTTCGACCTGAGCAGCCTGGTCGGCGTCATCCGCGAAGGCGAACGCGAAGGCGACATTTACAGGATCGGCCCCGACGGCATGAACGAGGAAGAGTATTGGCGCGTCCATCCCCCAGAAACGTAAAGCCAACCGGCGAACCGCAGAACGAGCACTGCTGGGTCCTCGTCGGCGACCGTCGAGCGCGCGTCTGGTGTGCGCGGAGGTTGCGGCGCGTCGAGGGTTTGCCGACCAGCGTTGAGTTCAGCGCCGAAGAAGTCATCGACCGCGAAGAGCGACGCGGCGATATCATCGGCTTCATGCACACGCACCCGGCCGGCCGCGCCAAACCAAGTCAGCGCGACCTGAACACGATGCACGCGTGGACGACGTGTTTCGGCAAGCCGTTGCTGTGTGTCATCGACGGCGTCGACGCGTTGCGCGGCTTTGTGTTCGAGCCGGATGCCGAGCCGTACCGCGTGCTGGAGATCGTTCAAACCTTCCCAAGAGGCGTTGTCATCGGAGTCGATCAAGATGGCGGGTAAGTTCTACCACGAAGGAATATACCGCGGGCCGAATGTCGCGGCCCGGTTGGCTGAGGTGAATCTGACGGTCTGCGGGGCCGGTGCGCTCGGCTCGAACCTCGTGGAGAGTCTCGCCCGCCAGGGTTTCAGGCAGGTCCGTGTGATCGACTGCGACCGTGTCGAGGAACACAACATCGGCACACAGGTTTATGGCGAGGACGACGTCGGCGGATGGAAGGTCGACATCCTGCGCAACCGCCTGTTCCGCGCCGTCGGGATCGAAATCGATGGCGTGAACAAAAGATTGGACGACAAGAACGCCGCCAAGTTGCTCAAAGGGGCGGACATCGTGGTAGACGCGTTCGACAACTCGACTTCGCGTACGACGGTCCAACATTGCGTCCGATCGGCTTCAATCGACTGCCTGCATCTAGGTCTCAGCGCCGACTACGGCGAGGTCGTCTGGGACGAGAACTATCGCGTTCCGAGCGATGTCGGACAGGACCAGTGCGACTATCCATTGGCGCGCAACCTGATCTTGTTGACCGTGGCGGTCGCCTCGGAATCGCTGTTGGCTTGCATCTTGAAGAACGAAAAGAGCGACTGGTCCATCACGCTCGGCGACTTTTCCGTCCAGCCGTTACAACGTCGTGTTGACGGTTAATCGTCCGCATTGTCATGCATGCTCGTTTCGGCAGGTGACGACCTGTTAACGCGCGCCTTGACTGTTCGTCGATCGACGCCGAGCTGCTTGGCGGCGGCCGAATAGCTACCCAGTCGGTTGTAAGCGACCTTGCAGTAAGCGTCGAGCAATTCGTCGGCGGACAATTGAACACCCATGAATTGCTGCACCAGGACCCGCTCAGGATCAACGGCGTTCACCTGCGGCGTGCTCGGTCGGTACTCATTGCGGATGAGCACGTTGCGGACACACTGTTCAAGTTCTCGCACGTTGCCGGGCCAGGCGTAGTCGGCGTCGAGGTGTTGCCCGATCCAAGCCACGACCTGCTCGGTCAGACGGTCTGCCTCGTCCGGGCCAACCATGCGTTGGCAGAGAAAACGGACCAGTGTCGTCAGGTCATCGGGACGGTCTGCCAATTGCTCCGCGAGTGACGGCGTCGAGATCTGGTCGCTACACAGGCGGTAAAAAAAGTCCTGCCGGAACGAGCCGGCCGACATCGCCTCGTTCAGGTCGCGGTTCGTCGCGGCCAGCAGCTTGCCCGCGAAGTGTTTGTCTTCGGTCTCGCCCAGTCGATTGAAATGGCGTGTTTGCAAGACGCGCAGCAGCTTGACCTGGATGACCGGGTCGAGGTCGCCGATCTCGTCGAGGAACACCGCCCCGTGCGCGGGACACTTCTCCAGCCAACCCGTCCGGTCAGTCACCGCGCCGGTGAATGCGCCGCGTTTGTGCCCGAACAATTCCGACTCGATCAGCGTCGGCGACAGCGCGGTCAGGTTGATGGGCAGGAACGCGGACGAGACGTCCACGGCAAACCGTCGCGTGCGCGCGTCGAAGGGGATGTAGCGTGACAGCGCGATCGCCCGCGCAACTAACTCCTTGCCGGTTCCGCTCGGGCCGGTGATCAGCGTGGTGTGTTGCCCCATGTCGTTGTACAACGAGCGGCGGTATCGGCGCATGTCATGCGTGAAGATCGACTGCCAGACCATCGCCCGCAGCCGCGCCGCCGGGGCGGACGTGCCCACAAGGCAACCATGGATGTGAAAGAACGCACGTCGCACCTGGAAGAACAACGCCAGCGTGTGCGCCGCGTCCAACGTCAGCGCCTCCGACACGCTGGGCACGCGGAGATAGTGATTCAACCGTTCTTCAAACGACTGAAAGTACGTCACAACCCGACGCGACCCAGGCGACGCGAACATGCGTTTGACCGTTTCATCGTTGTGCTCTCGGTACTCGTGATACAGCGCAAAGAATGTCAGGTCTTCATAAAGCTGCAACTCACTGGCCTGCGGTTTTGCACCGGATAACAGTTTGTCGCGCGCCGCTTCGAGTGTGTCGCCGCTCAGTTGGAGCAGCCGTGTGATGTTCGGATGACTGCCAGCCGACTCCCAATTGACATTCCAGTCCGACGCCTCTTCCTCGAACTGTTTTCCCAAAGCCTGGCGCTCGTAATCGATGCGTTGAGGCAGAAACGGATTGGCGTGCGCGATCCCGCTGACAGCCTGGACGAATCGACGTTGGGGGGCGGTGAAGATCGGCATGGCTCAGTCACATTATGTACATGCCTAGTACACCATATGAACATTCAATGTTCGCTTCATTCTTCTCCCAAGCATCGCCCCAAACCGCCTACTCCTGGCAAATCCAGCAATAACAATGAGTTATGGCCCGAATGTTCCACGGCACAAGTCTTGAATGGAAGGCTCCTGAACAGACCACTTTCTCATTCAGGAGCTTCCGCCATGAAACGAAGACTTGTCCAGATCGCCGCACTCGGCTTCCTCTTGAGTTGCTGCCACGCCTCGACACAGGCCGCGGGTCTGCTCATTGCCGAAGGGGGGTTCGGCGGCGTGCTCGAACAGACCGAGCACGACGTCAAGGTGACCATCAACAACGGCATCGCCGTGACCGAGGTGCACCAGACGTTCAGGAACACCGAGCAGCGTCAGGTCGAAGCGTTGTATGTCTTTCCCGTTCCCAAAGGCGCATCGGTGTCCAACTTCAGCATGTGGATCAACGGCAAGGAGATGATCGGCGAGGTCGTGGAAAAGAAGCGGGCGAGACAGGTCTATGAAAGCTACAAGCAAACACGCCAAGACCCGGGCCTGCTCGAACAGACGGACCACAAGACGTTCGAGATGCGGATCTTCCCGATCAACGCCGAGGCCGAACAGCGCATCAAGCTGACCTATTGCCAACAACTGGACATCGACGGCAACTGGGGCACGTACGTCTACCCGCTGGGCACGGCCGGTCGCCGTGGGCTGGACGACAGTGTCCGCGGACGGTTTGCGCTGAACGTCGATATCCGGAACAACGTGCCGATCACCAAGGTCGAATCGCCAAGCCATCGCTCGGAGTTTGTCATGGCCAAGTACAACGATCAGTACTGGCAGGCGAGTCTCGAGACGGGTGAGGGTCGCATCGACCGCGACGTTGTGGTCGCGTTCAAGCAGGAACGAACCAAGACGGGCTTTGACCTGCTCGCCTCGCGCCGGCAATCGGAAGACGGCTACTTCATGCTGACGCTGACGGCCGGCAAGGAACTGGAGCAACTGGATGAGCCGATGGACTATGTCTTCGTGCTCGACATCTCCGGCTCGATGGCGCAGGACCGCAAGCTGGCCATGAGCGTGGAGTCGATCGCCGCCTTTGTCGAGGCGTTAGGCCCGAAAGACCGGTTCGACCTGCTCACGTTCAATGTTCAGCCCAAGGTGCTGTTTGGGTCTTTGAACTCGGTAGACGATCAAAGCAAGGCCACGGCCCAACAGTTCCTTCGCGCGTCGCAAGCTGGCGGTGGTACGGTGCTTCAACCGGCTTTGGAGTTGGCCTACCGTTATGCGCAGCAGGCCAAAGACCGGTCGCTGAACATTGTCATCCTCTCCGACGGGATGACCGAACAGCGTGAGCGTGCGGAGTTGGTGCGACTGCTCGGCCAACGACCAGCGGGTTCGCGAGTGTTCTGCATCGGCGTGGGCAACGACGTCAATCGGCCGCTACTCGAACAGCTCGCGCAACGCACGGGCGGCCTGGCCTCTTTCATCTCACGCGGCGACGACTTCAACCGGCAGGCGCAGGCGTTTCGGCGCAAGCTGACACGGCCCGTGATGTCGGACGTACGCATCGACATCCAGGGAGGCGGCGTGTACGGCATCGAGCCGAACATGCCGACCGCGTTGTTCCACGGCGTCCCGATCCGACTGTTCGGTCGCTATCAGAAGGCCGGTCCTGTGCAACTCACTCTGTCAGCCACCGTCAACGGACGGGCCGTTCGCCAGGAGCTTGAACTGCAACTACCGAAGCAGGACCAAGACAACCCTCAGATCGAGCGGATGTGGGCCTTGCATCGCGTCGATCGCCTCCTAAAGGAAGGCGATGCAAACAGCCCCACTCGCCGACCCGAACTCATCCGCAAGGTCATCGACCTGGGTGAAGCGTACTCGATCGTGACGGAGTACACGTCATTCATCGTGCTCGAGAACGACGCCGAGTACCGCCGGTGGTCGATCGCGCGGAAGAATGCGCTGCGCGTCGACCGTGACCGGGCCGCGCGTGACAGGTTGCAAAACGACCTGGCGAACATGCGGTCACGTGCGCTGAAGAACCTGGGACCGACGTCGCCTGACGCTGAGGCAGCCAGCCCGATGCCAACCGGTGATCGCAGCGCAAGCAGCCGTCGGACGCGCAGCCGGGACGTAAACGTAACCCCGCCGTCACGCCGCTACCGACGATCACCCGGTTCGGGAAGTTCCGGGGGGTCGGGGGGGTCGGGCGGTTCAGGAATCGGCGCCATCGATCCTGTCAGCCTCACCGCTCTCGCGGTCACCGTTGGCGCGGGCATCTGGTTGAATCAACGTAACCGCAGGACTCGTCCAAAGCCCAAGACCAAGTCGTGATCCCATGAATCCATTCCCCCCACAAGCGAAGCTTGCCCGCGCAGCGCGGCGACTCCCAGTCGTCGCGCTGTGTGGCAGTTTCGCCGCCATCCTGCTGCAATTCCAACCAGACAGTTTGGCGTCCCTGTTGGAGTACAAACGATCAGCCGTCAGCCAAGGGGAGATCTGGCGACTCTTCACAGCAAACTGGGTACACGCCGACTGGTCGCACTTTGTGTTCGATCTGCTCGCATTTGCGGCCACCGCAGCGATGGCGGAACGGTTAAGCCGCCGACACACGATCAAATGCATCGTCGTGGCCTCGCTAGCTGTTACGATCGTCGTTCACTCCCTGCTTCCAGCACTGTCCACTTACCGAGGGCTGAGCGGTGTCGACTCGGCCTTATACACCTTCGTCGTGACGACGTGGACGATCCGCGCTCACCAGACAAAAGACCGTACTGCACTGGCTACGACCGGCCTGCTGATGTCAGCCCTGATCGCCAAAATGACATACGAAGCCATGACAGGACAGGCGACGTTCGTAAGCCAGATGACTTCGGGAACGGTTGTCGTGCCCTTGGCGCACTGCACCGGAGCGCTCGTGGGAGCCATATGCGCGACGTGGTCGTGTCGAAAGGCGACCAACGACGGACTATTTGAGTTGACCAAAACAAACGCGAGCGCAGTCCGCCAGCCTCACGATCAGCCAATCCAGAAACGCGCCCCAGTGACCGGTGCCTACTGATACCGACGACTCGAATGATCGATCGCGATATAAAAGCCACCTGCCGGACTCGAACCGGCGACCTGCGGTTTACAAAACCGCTGCTCTACCAACTGAGCTAAGGTGGCGGCGGGGTCTGCGGGGATGATACTCATCGGTGTCGGGAGAGATCAACTGAATCGGACGGGAGATGGGGGTTTGGTCAATGTGACTATCGGCGTGGCGCCCACGGGACGTCTTGAGCGCCGGCCTCGTGATTGGCTTGCCTTGCCAGGGCGAAGAGCAGGTCGCTGAGACGGTTGAGATAAACCACGACGAACTCGTTCGCGGGCTCGGCGGATTGCAGCGTGATGCATGCCCGTTCAGCCTGGCGGGCGGCGGCGCGGGCCTGGTGCAAGCGGGCGGCCAACTCCGTGCCGCCTGGGAGGACGAACTGCTTGAGCGGCGGTGTCTTTGCCTCGGCGGCGTCGATCGCCCGCTCGATTGCGGTGATATCTTCCGCGTCGATTCTTCGGACGGCTGGGGCGCTGCCGCCCTGCTGGGCCTCCGTCATCGGTGTGGCCAGGTCGGCGCCCAGGTCGAACAGACGGTGTTGCACTTGCTGCAAGACGTCCGAAATACGCGGCATTTGACAGGCGGACGCCGCCAGTCCGATCGCGCAGTTTGCGGCGTCCACTTCACCGATCGCGACCATGCGCGGTTCGTCCTTTCGGATTCGGCCGCCTCCAAACATGCCGGTCGTGCCGTCGTCGCCGGTGCGCGTGTAAAGTGACATCGATCGATCATACGCGTCGTTCGCCGGCGAGGTCGTTCGCGAAGACTGGTGCTTAGAATGTACTGCCTCAGCCAAGGACCGTGTCGGGACCGGCGTTTGTCGATGGGCAGCTTGTCATGGCGTTGTTAGCGGATCGTGTTGAGTCGGTGCCCTGCCCACAATGTGGCGACTCGATCGACGTTGCGCAGGAGAAGCCGTTCACCGTCGTCGCCTGCAAGTCGTGCGGACGGCATGTCCGCGTGCCGGTGGCGATCGGGCCGTTGCTGGTTCGGGGCAAACTCGGGCTGGGCGCGACGGGGATTATCTACGCCGCGCACGACCGCGAGTCGGACCGTCCGGTGGCGATGAAGATCATCACGACTTCGTCGGACACCAGCGACGAGGACCGGCAGAAGCTGATCGACAAGACGTTGGCCGAGGCTGAGGCGCTCAAGGCGATCAACCACCCCAACATCGTGCGCATCCTGCGCATCGGCGAGCACGCCGGCCAACCGTACATCCTGATGGAATTGCTGTCCGGGGGGTCGTTGCAGGACCTGATCGATCGTGAGGGGCAACTGGATGAACTGCGTGCTCTGGAATTGACGATCGGCGTGGCGGACGGGTTGCGGGGCGCGGCTTCGATCGACCTGTTGCACCTGGACGTCAAGCCGCAGAACATCGTGCTTGACGGTGCCGGTTCCCCCAAGCTGCTCGACTTCGGGTACGGTCAGGATGCTGAGGCGGCGGCGCGTGACGAGATCCCCGGCACGCCGTTCTACGTCGCCCCGGAGTTGGTTCGGCGATTGTCGCCGACCATTCAGTGCGACATGTACAGCCTCGGCGCGACGCTCTACCAGTTGCTGACGGGTCGTTTCCCGTTCGAAGGCCGGGATGTCAAAGAGACCATTTTCGCGCGATTGGGCGTGGTCGCGCCCAACGTTCGGCTGCGCCGGGGCGACCTGCATTTTCTGACGGGGTCGGCCGTCGCGTGCATGCTGTACGAAGACCCCGAAGAGCGTTATGAAGATTACGACAGCCTGATCTACGACCTGCAACGCGCCCGCGACGCGGTCAAGGCCCAGTCGAAGACGTAACAAGGAACAATCCGACAGGACAGGATTGACCGCATCTGGTAGTCTGGTGCTTGTTCGCCTTTCTGTCGAGTCTACGCCTTGTCCACTTCCAAAGCACATGCCGCAAGCCAGCGTCGGATTGTGCTCAGCGTCGCCACACTCGTCATCGGCTTGCTCGCCACGGTCATCGCCTACGTCGCCGTTCAGACCCGTGAGAAACAACTGATCGAAACGCAGTTCACGTTTGACGCGTCGCAACGTCTGCGCGCGATCGAGCGGAACGTCGAAGCCAACCTGGCGGTGTTGGAATCGATCTCCGCGTTCTACGGCAGTTCGGAGGTGGTCGAACGCGATGAGTTCGCCGGGTTCGCCAAAGCCATGCTCAAGGACCGGCCGACCATCCACGCGGTCGAGTTCGCGCCGCGGGTCGATGCGGCCGGGCGTGAACTACACGAACAGACGACGCAAGCTGAAGGCTTCGACGGCTACGTGATCCGTGAGCTTGCTGAGGACGGATCGACCATACCGGCGGGTGAGCGTGACGTCTATTTCCCCGTGAACTTCATTGAGCCGATGCCGGCCAATGAAGCCGCGCTCGGTCTTGACATGCTGAACGAACCGACGCGCGGTGAGGCATTGAAGAGCGCGGTTCAGAATGGAACGATCGTCGGCACCGCGCCGATTCAACTCGTGCAGAAAAACACCTGGGCGTTTCTGGCCTTTGTCCCGGTCTATCACAAGTCACCCGACCCGCCAACGGACGATCCGGACGCGACGCCAGACATCCGAACGCTGGCCGATGCGCAGGGTGTGGTCCTATGTGTGATTCCTTACGAGACGCTAGTCGCCGACACGTTGGGGGATCGCATGGGCGGCGGGATCGCGCTGGCGATCACCGACCAGTCGCCGACCGGGGACGACGTGAAGGTTTACTCGGCCGCGCCGGCGGGTGAAGACACGGCCAGCGATGCGCTGAGCCACCGGTCGCGCATCATCGTCGCGGGCCGGCGGTGGTTGATCTCATTCATCAGCACCAACCGCTACGTCGATCGTCACCGCACGCTCGCGCCGCTCGGCAGCCTGGTGATCGGGTCGCTGGTGACCCTGCTGTTCACCGGCCTGATGTGGACGACGGCCGGCAGAACGTCTCTGATCGAGGCAATCGTTGAGCAGCGCACGCACGAGTTGAAGGAAACCAACGACGCGCTCGAGCGCGAGATCACGACGCGCAACGAGTTGGAAAGTGAACTGATCAACAAGACTAACGAGTTCCAGCAGGTCTTCGACAGTGCGCCATCCATGATTTGGTACAAGGCCAAAGACGGCCGATTCCTGATGGTTAACCGGGCGGCCGCGAACGCGGCCGGGCGTACGGTGCGTGAGATGATCGGCAAGACCGATCACGACATCTATCCACGCTACGCCGACCAATACATCGCAGACGACCGCGAGGTGATGGCGACGGCCGAGTCGAAGCTCGGCATTGAAGAGCCGCACCTCGTTTCGGGCGGCGGGCGAAGATGGGTGCGAACAGACAAAGTCCCTTTCGTCGAGGACGAGGAGGTCATTGGCATCATCATCGTCGCGTCGGACATCACCGACCGGGTGGAAGCCGAGCAGGCTCTGCGTAAGGCCGACGAACGACTGAACCTTGCGTTGCGTTCTTCGGGCGTCGGCACGTGGGATCGACACATCGCCGAAGACCGGATCGTGTGGGACGACTACATGCCGCCGCTGTTCGGCCTGGAGCCGGGCGAGTTCGACGGGACGCAGGACGGGCTGCTCGCGCTGATCCATCCCGATGACCGTCAGCGGGCCGCCGACGAGATCACCGTCGCGTTGCGTGAAGACATCGAATACGAGTCTGAGTACCGCGTTGTTTGGCCGGACAAGTCCGTCCATGTGTTGACCTCGCGCGGGCGGGTCTATCGCGACGGCGTCGGCCAGCCCGTGCGGATGACCGGTGTCTGCTTCGACGTGACAGACACCAAACTGGCGGAACAGGCGTTGCGTGAGAGCGAACATCGCTTCCGGCAGTTGGCTGAGAACATCAGCGAGGTATTCTGGATCACCGACGCCGAGGCCAAGCGCATCCTGTACATCAGCCCGGCATACGAGACGGTCTGGGGCCGGCCAACTCAGACGCTCTATGACGACTCGCGTGCGTGGATCGACTCGATCCACGCCGACGACCGCCAGCGCGTCGCGGACGCGTTCAAGAATGACGCGGCCCGCGGGCGGTATGACCAGGAATACCGCGTGGTCCGCCCGGACGAGTCCGTGCGATGGGTCCGCGACCGTGGCTTCCCCGTCAAAGACGAGGCGGGCCAAGTCGTGCGGATTGCGGGCATCGCGCACGACATCACCGACCGCAAACGCGCGGCCGAGGTGTTGGCCAAGCAGGCAGAACGGCTTGTGCAAACCAACGCCGAATTGAAACGGAGCAACGAGGAACTCGACGCGTTCGCGTACATCGCTTCGCACGACCTGAAGGAGCCGCTGCGCGGGCTGAGCCATTACGCGTCGTTCCTGGTCGAAGACTACGGCGATCAGCTCGAGGGCGACGGCAAACAGTACATCGCCTCGCTCACCCGCCTGTGCAACCGGATGGAATCGTTGATCGACTCGCTGCTGTACTACTCACGTGTCGGACGGACGGAGTTGGCGGTCGAACCCACCGACCTGTCGACGACCGTGGACGATGTGCTGGAACGTGTTCGACCGTCGCTCGACGAGCGCGGCGTTGAGGTGCGTGTGCCGCGTCCGCTGCCGACCGTCAAGTGCGACGCGGCGCGGATCGGCGAGGTGTTCGCGAACCTGATCACCAACGCTTCGAAGTACAATGACAAGGATGAAAAGTGGGTCGAGGTCGGTTTCAAGTCGCCCGACGAACGTGGCGACCTTGGGCCGGACGCACCCCGCCTGAATGACGGAGCGATCGTGTTCTATGTGCGAGACAACGGTGTGGGTATCCCCGCCGACCGGCGTGACAAGGTCTTTGAGATGTTCCGCCGGCTGCACGGCCGGGACAAGTTCGGCGGCGGCACGGGGGCGGGACTGACGATTGTGCAGAAGATCGTCCGCCGGCACGGCGGCGATATCTGGATCGACTCGACCGAAGGTAACGGCACGACGTTTTACTTTACGCTGGAGCCCGCGTGAACATTGGAGTCAAAATGAGTAGCAGCGAAACGATCCTGTTGGTCGAAGACAGCCCGGACGACGCGTTGGCGACCCAGCGGGCGTTCAAGAAGGCCGGCCTGGCCAACCCGATCCGCCATTGCACGGACGGCGACCAGGCGTTGGACTACTTGTTCCGACGTGGTGAGTTCACCGACGCAGAGGCCAACCCGTTGCCCGGCCTGATCCTGCTCGACCTGAACCTGCCGGGGACGAACGGCGTCGAGGTGCTGGCACAGATCAAGCAAGACGACACGTTGAGCAAGATCCCCGTGATCGTGCTGACCACGTCGAGCGACGAACGGGACATCAATGATTGTTACACGAACGGGGCGAACAGTTATGTCGTAAAACCGGTTGATTTTCCCGGTTTTCTGGAAGCAATTCAACGCCTGACCGACTTCTGGTTCGAGATCGTGGTACTGCCCAAGGGCGAGTAGCGGCCGACAAGCCGGTTCGAAAGCCGTCTCTCTATACGGGAAACAACGGCGAGAGGAATCACGTCGAGGGGTCTCATGACCGAGGGAACGATTCGCACACTGATCATTGAAGACAACCCCGATGACCTGGTTGTCATCCGCCGGCTGCTCACCGCGAAGAACGGCCTGGCTTTCGACGTCAAGCACTGCGACGAACTGTCTGACGGGTTGACGATGTTGGACGGGCATGCGTTCGACATCGTGCTGCTCGACCTGACGCTGCCGGACAGCGTGGGCATCGACACGTGTACGCGGGCGCGGGCGGCCGCGGGCGACACGCCGATCGTCGTCCTGACCGGTCTGGACGCCAACGCCGTGGCGACCGAGGCGCTCAAGCACGGCGCGCAAGACTACATGGTCAAGGGGAAACTCGACCGCGACTCGCTGGTCCGTTCGATGCAGTACGCGATCGAGCGTTCGCAGCGGAACCGCATCGAGCGCGAACTGCGCGGCGTGCAAAGCGAACTGCACGTTGCCCGGCAGATCCAGGAAGGCCTGCTCCCGCGCGCCGCGCCGCAGATCGCCGGCTACGACTTTGCGGGCATGTCGCTGCCAGCCGAAGCGGTCAGCGGCGACTACTACGACTACATCGGCCTTGGGCCGGGGCGCATCGCCGTCGCCGTGGCGGACGCCAGCGGCCACGGCCTGGGGCCGGCCATGCTCGCGAACGAGGCCCGCGCCTGCCTGCGGGCCCTGATGCATACGCACGACGACCCGGCCCACCTGCTGACCACGGCGAACGCGCTGCTCTCCGACGGCATGCTGGAACGGCTGTTTATCTCGATGTTGCTGTTGCGGATCGACGCCAGCGCCCGCCGCGTCACCTACGCCAGCGCCGGGCACCCGGCCGGCTACGTCATCGCGGCCGACGGTCTTGTCCGGCGAGAGCTGACCAGCACGGGCTTTCCGCTGGGCGTGCAACAGGACGACCCCGTGCGTGACGGCGGGACATTGACGCTCGAGCCGGGTGAGTCGCTGTTCTTGCTGACCGACGGCGCAATTGAGGCGCTCAACGTGCACAACGAAGCGTTTGGCGTTGAACGCACGCTGGACGTGCTGCGGGCCCATCACGACAAGTGCGCAGCCGAAACACTCGATGAACTCCGCGAGGCCGTCCGCGCGCACTGCGCGCCGAACCGCCCCGCCGACGACGTTACCGCCGTGATGGTCAAAGTTCTGCCGTCGTGAGTCGGCCGTTCGGTTAACGCTGATAGATCGGCAGGTAGTGGTACTTGACGGACAGGCTGAGCACAGCCATCGACGTCGTATAGATGCGTCCCGCGCTGCGTTCCGAGCCGCGGTGGGCGGTCCACGACCCGTCCTGATTCTGATTCGTCAGCAATAACGACTCAACGCGCCGGCGTGACTCGCGCGCGTACTTGGGGTCGGCCTTGTACTGGTACATGCCCTGCGCGTAGTAGTACGTGCCATAAAAGAACCAGTTGTGGTTGTAGCGCGGGTTGTAGTTGAACAGCCAGTCGGCCGCGCCGGCGACCTCGGGGGCGTCGTACCGGCCGCACACCTGCATCGAGAGCAGGCCGGCCGCCGCCATCGCGTAATCGGGGTTGGCGCCGGGCATGTAACCGAACGCGCCCTTGCGGATGGTCACGTCGCCGCGACGCTGTTGAGGCCCAAAGTCTTTGAAGCAACGTACAACGTACGCGACGGCGCGGTCAATCGCTTCCTTCGGCACTTTCATGCCCGCGTTCTTCGCTGAACGCAGGGCCATCACCTGCCATACGGAGATCGACAGATCAGCGCTGGATTGGCCCGGATCGTACCGCCAGCCGCCGGCAACAACGCCGGCACTCGCTGGTTTCTGATCACGAAGGATCAGATCGACCGCGCCGCGCAGCCGGTCGGCGATCCGTTTGTCCATCTCGTCGTCAACGCCCATCCCCAACATCTCGCCCAACATCAAGGTAATGATGCCGTGACCGTACATCCGCGACCCGTCATTCCTGCCGAAGTAACCGTTGCGATCGATCCGGTCTTCACGCAGGACATATTCCAGCGCCTTGCGCATCGCGTTGCCTTCGCGCGTCGGGTCGGTCGGCTGATGCCCCACCGCCGCCATGCTCATGATCGACAACGCCGTCATCGCGGTGATGTTGTGCCTGGCGCCGTCATGGACCGAACCGTTCGACTGCTGACGCGATACGAGGTAGGCGATCGCGCGTTGCACTGCATCGTCCACTTTGTCGCGCGCCGGCGCAGCGGACACGGGAAGCGCGCATGCGCAGCAGACCGTCACGAAGACGAGCACGAACGCGACAGGCCGAGGAACAGTGGTGGCCATTGTCAATTGTCCTGCCCGCGCTGACGCGCCTGCTGCGCGACCACGCGGAAGTAAGCGTCCACCGCCCGGCGGTACTCCGCCGCAACACTCTGCCGCCGACCCTCGACCAGGTCGCGTGCGAGCTTCGGCGGCAGGCGGTCCCAATCGATCGTCTGGCCCTCCGCGCCATCCACAGCCGGCAAGGTCGCGTAAGCCTTATCGCCCGCGGCGATGGCGGCGCCGGCCGGCGACGAGGCAGACTGCCCTTGACTCGAAGGCGACTGGCTTGGCTGACCGCTTGACTGACTCTGACCCGACGACGAGCCGCTGCGCGCAGCAGCCATGGCTTGGGCTTGAGCCTGCGCCGCGGCCGCGGCCGACGCCTGCGCCGACGAAGCTTGACCCTGGCCGGATGATTGGCCCTGACCCGGCTGCGAACCGGACTGCGCGGGCTGGCCGGACTGACCCTGACCCGGCTGTCCAGTCGGCTGACCAGTTTGACCCGAGGGTTGGCCGGCCTGACCGGACGGATTCTGACCCGGCTGACCACCGACCGCCTGCGGCGATTGGCCGGGCTGACCCGGCTGGCCGGCGTTCGACTGATTGAACAGTTGTTGGTCGAGTTGATCCAGCGCCTGGGCCAACTGACGCGACGCCTCCGGGCTCAGCGGCGCACCGTCAGCCTGCGTCTCGCCGGGTTGTCCGGGCGTCGGCTGCGTGCCCTGCCCGGGTTGACCTGACGATTGATTAGACGCCGACTGGCCCGATTGCGACTGACCTGCTGCGGACTGGCCAGCCTGAGCCTGACCAGCCTGTGATTGACCTGCTTGCGATTGCCCTGCTTGCGCCTGCCCCGTTTGCGCTTGACCGTTTTGCGCTGGGCCTGTTTGCGATTGACCTGCCTGTCCTTGATCCGCTTGCGATTGGCCGGGCTGCCCCTGACTCTCTGACGGTGAGCCTTGCTGCGAAGCACCAGGCTCGCCCGTCCGCGCGGCCTGTGCCAATTGTTGTGCCTGTTGTTCGATCGCCTGTTGAGCCTGCTGCGCCGCGGCCTGCCCGACCTGAACATCCTGGGCCTGGGCGAGTTGTTGGCCCGTCTGAGGGACGGTTTGTTGCGCGACTTGTTGCGTGCCCTCGGCCGACTGCGCCAGTCGCTGCGCCGCATCCGGATTGTTGACACGCTGCTCGTGTCGAGCCGCCCGCGCAATATCCTGAGCGGCGTTATTGACCTGCTGAGCAACCTGAGGTTGTTGCTGCGCCGCCTGGGCCAATTGGCCCGCGGCATCGGACTGCGGTTGATTGGGCGACCCATCTCCGCGCGCCAAGGTCTGGGCTTGCTGCGCCAACTCGCCGGCCTGCCGCGCCGCCTCGGCCGCCGATTCCTGCGCGGTTTGCGCCTGACGTGCCGGGGCTTGGGCGTTTTGAGCGGCTTGCCGGGCCCGCTGGGCCGTGCTCTGAGCATTGGAGGCACGTTCGCCCGCACGTTGGGCTGCGCGTGTTGCATCATCCATCGGGCCGGCATTTGCGGCCGCCTGCCCCGCCTGCTCCGTCGCCTCGGCTGCCCGCTGCGCGGACTGAGCCGCCTGCGCCGCGGCGGCCGCAGCCTGTTTCTCGGCGCTGTTGGCCCGCGCCAGATCGCCCGACTTCGCAGCGTCTTGCCCCGCTTGCAGGGCGCGGGCCGCTTCATCGGCTAAGGCGCCCGACTGTTTCGCCGCATCGGCGGCCTGTTGCGCGGCTTGCTGCGCCCGTCTTGAATGCGGAGAAGCGTCAGCCGCTTGCCTTGCTGCGTCGGCGGCCGCGTCGGCCTGCTGCGCCGCCTGTTGAGCGCGTTGCGTCGCCGCCGTGGCGTTCTCGTCATTCGGGGACAGGGCGGCCTGTCGCGCGGCGTCTTTAGCTTGCGTCGCAGATTGCTGCGCACGCTGCGACTGTTGCTGCGCCGCCTGCGCGGCCTGTCGTGCGAGGCCGGGCTGTTCATCGAACGTACGCTGAGCCGCGGCGGCCGCCTGACGC
>JANQSF010000144.1 GCA_028284155.1 Phycisphaeraceae bacterium | reverse complement strand
TCAAACTACCTGGGATCGATCATGCTCGCCTGCGCCCTGCTGTGGTACCGAAGACTCAGGCGTCAGGGGAAAGTGCCTGATTTGAGATAGTTTCTTAATACTAATACCATTGTTCCCGTCTCAATTTGACAATAATGGACGAGACATGGCTCGGGATAATCCCAATCTTCGTCCCTTTTCATTCTTGTCTTTTCTTCCAATTGAAGACTTACATCCCGTCGTAGGACAACCGCCTGGGTATAGCGATACCGTCGATCCTTTGTTGGAGTTCCGACGATCCTACTATGAGCCACCATACATCGTGGCCGGTCGCATCTATTGGTCAAGTGATTCGCCTAGGTTGGCAATGCAAACTAAACAGCATTTTAGGAGAATCGCAAAATGGATACGCGCAAACTGGAGAAAGGATGAAGATTCTGGATGGTACTTTGGACCAAACGCTGAAGAACTTGTGTCGAGAACCAATGTGACTCCCGTTAGTCATCCTCCAAACACAATCATCGATACTGAGTTTGGCGATTGATCTATACTGAGCATCCGCATGGGACGTCAGGTAAACTTTTATGCAAGCCGACGCGATACACTTGAATTTCAGTCTTTTGCAAAGTCGGTCGGGCTTCGGGTGTTTCCATTGCTAACAACGCAGTTTACCAGCGGTGGGCACGATCCAAATGAAGATAATCTGGAGGCAGCACCAGGCGCGTATCTTTCTCCCATTCCTCGTGAGCAACTTCATCCCTACGGCGATCCACCCATTAGGATAAGTGGCGCGACAGACCCGCTTATTCAATTCATTCGATCTTACTATGATGCGCCATACCTCGTATCGGGACGAATCTGGTACGAGCCTGAGGATGACGAGTTCGGCCCGATCGTCAGGCCGCACTTCAACCGTCTTGCCCGCTGGATCCGCAAGCACTGGCGAAAACGCCCGGACATCTGCGACTTCCTCTACTTCGGTCCGGGTGCGGAGCGTTTAGTCGATGAAGAAGGCGCACAGCCGGTGAGCGCACACCCCGATGTGCCAAAACGGATCGTATTTATCGACGACGACAAGAATGATTACTGAGCGCCGGATGCCTGTGGCAAAGGCTCGGCGTGCCACAGGTTCGGACCGCCTGACGGGTGCGTTGTCCGTGTGTCGATCGGTCCTCGTTGGCGGCCTCGCGTGTTGCCGATCAATCGGGACCGTGCGGGCGCGCGGTCATTGAGTGACTGAAACGGGCTGCTGCGTCCGGCCCGTGGCACGCAAAGCCTTTGCCGCAGGCACCCGCGCACAAGCACGCCCCGTTTTCTCAATCCGATCGGATCGACAGATCGGCCAGTGCGTTGTGTAGATCAGGACTCGTTTCGCTCACGTGCGCACGAGTTGAGCTTGTGCCCCCTTGATGTGAACGGCACAAAGCAAACCACGCAACGTCGTCAACGGCTGCGCGTTCGGGCTGGTCAACGCGGTTTGTCCGAGCGTGTCCGGTCTCACGCGCGATCGGGCTTGTCGCGGCGTGGGGACGGGGGCGGACGTCCGGGTGACATTGAGGCCGTGTGTGCCAAGTTGTGGCCGACGCTAACCTTACAAGGATTCCGGCAAGTATGGGGAGAGGGGGGAGGTCGGCACACCGGCGCGGCCGGCACCGGCGACGCGCCGGCCGGGATTGTCGGCGATGTCTTGACTTGGCCGAAACGACTCACGATGATGAAACGAGCGCACGGTTCACACTCGACCTCTTCACACGACACGCAGGAGCTTTCCATGTCACGCATTTCACGCCGTCAATTCGTCCAGACCAGCATGGCCGCCGCGGCCGGTTCAGTGGCTTTGTCGGGGACCAAGTCATCGGGCAAGGTGCTCGGGTCGAACGAAACCGTCAAGGTGGCGGTGGCGGGGATCAACGGTCGGGGCAAGAGCCACTACGGGGCGTACGCGGGCATGTCGAATGTGCGGGTGTCGCACCTGATCGATCCCGATACGCGGATCCACGAAAGCCGGGCGAAGGACGTTGAGAAACGGCAGAAGCATCGGCCTGCCACCGTGCAGGACTTCCGCAGAGTGCTGGACGACAAGAGCGTGCACGCGGTGTCGATCGCGACGACGAACCATTGGCATTCGCCGATGACGATCTTCGCGATCCAGGCGGGCAAGGATGTGTACGTCGAGAAGCCGCTGAGTCACAACGTGTATGAAGGCCGCGTGGTCGTCGAACTGGCGCGCAAGCACAAGGCGATCGTGCAGCACGGCACGCAGCAGCGTTCGAGCGGCGGGCGGGCGGCTGAGATCGCGGCGGTGAACTCAGGCAAGTACGGCAAGCTGCTGGTGTCGAAGGGCTATTGCTGCAAGCGGCGTGGTTCGATCGGCAAGAAGGCGCACGCGACGCCGCCCAGCGGGCTGGACTTCGACTTGTGGACGGGGCCCGCGCCGAAGCAGCCTTACCACGGCAATCTGGTTCACTACAACTGGCACTGGTTCTGGGACTTTGGCAACGGCGACATCGGCAACCAGGGCGTGCACGAAATCGACGTGATGCGCTGGGCGATCCCGGGCGCGACGCTGCCGACGCGCGTCGTGTCGCTGGGCGGTCGGTTGGGTTATGAAGACCAGGGCGAAACGGCCAACACGCAGATGGCGGTGTACGAGTTCGGCGACGTGCTCGGCGTGTTCGAGGTGCGCGGCTTGATCCACGGCAACCCGAAGTACAAGGCCAGCCAGCGCAAGGTCGCCAACGAGTATTACACGACCGAGGGTATGATCGCGGGCGGCAAGTTCTACCCGAAGGGCGGCGGTGACGCGCAGCGCGTCACGGGCGGCACGCCGGACAAGGTCGGCGGCGGCGGGCCGTTCGGCAACTTCATCAACTGCGTCCGCTCGCGCAAGACCGAAGACCTGAACGCCGAGTCGATCCACGGGCACTATTCAAGTGCGTTGTGCCACCTGGGCAACATCAGCTACCGCATGGGCGAACAGGCGACGTGGGGCGACCTGCCCGACACGTTCGGCGACAACGCGGTTGTTCGTGACACGTTCGAGAAGCTCGAAGCGAACCTGGGCGAGTTCAACATGCCCAAGAAGGGCTTCAAGTACACGCTCGGCCGAGCGCTGAACTTCAACCCGCGGACCGAACGATTCGTCGGCCAACACGCGGCTGAGGCCAACCGCCTGATCAGTCGCGATTACCGCAAGCCGTTCGACATCCCGGCGAACGTCGTGGCGTCGGCGGGGTGATTGGTTGCGTAAGTTGACATCGCCGACCGCGCAGCGTGGTCGGCTTCAACTGGGGTCGGTTTGCTCTTTGGCATCCTGACCTTCGGTGCGCGACACCCACGCCGCGAGCTGCGCCTCGAACCCGCTCAGCCCCGCGTTGCCGGACGACTGGTATCTCGCGACGACGCCCGCCGGCCCGAGGTGGTCGTGCATGTCGTCGCCCCAAGGCTCGCCGTCGAACGCCGCTTGTCGGCTTAGCGCGTTGACGTCGGCGGCGCTCAGGTCGCTGAGCTTGTCCAGCCCGCGTTCGCCGCACAGCCGAACGGCCGCGCCGACGATCTGGTGAGCCGTGCGGAACGGCACGCCCTTGGTGACCAAGTATTCCGCGAGGCTGGTCGCGTCGAGGAAGCCGCGGTCGAGGCCGTCGCTGATGCGTGCCTCATTGAACGACGTGGTGGCGACGATCCGGGCGGCCATGTCGAGGCAGTCGATCACGACGTCGTGTGCGGCAAAGATGTGGCGTTTGTCTTCCTGCATGTCGCGGTTGTACGCGATCGGCAGGCCCTTGCACATGGTTAGTAATGCGACCAGGCTGCCGTAGACATTGCCGCATCGGCCGCGGATGAGTTCGAGCATGTCCGGGTTCTGCTTCTGCGGCATCATGGACGAGCCGGTGGTGTATCGGCCGTCGAGCGTGATGAAGCCGAACTCGGTCGAGGCGTAGATGATCCACTGCTCGGCCCAACGCGAGAGCGTCATGGCGACCATGCTCAGGGCGTAGACGTAGTCGAGGCCGGCGTCGCGGCTCGCCGTGGCGTCGATGCTGTTGGGCGTCGGGCTGCCGACGTTCAGCGCCGCGGCCGTGTGGTCGCGGTCGAGCGGCAGGGCGCTGCCGGCGATCGCGCCCGAGCCGAGCGGGTTGCGCCGGTTGACGGTACGCAGCGCGGCGACACGTCGTTGACAGCGGTCGAAGGCGCTGAGCCAGGCCATCAGTTCGCCGCCCACGACGATCGGCTGAGCGCGTTGCAGGTGCGTGTACGACGGCATGACGATGCGCCCGTCACGCTGGGCGAGCGAGACGAACGACTTGAACAGCTTGTCGAACATGCCGCCGAGTTGGCCGGCCGCGTCCTCGATCCACAGCTTCAGGTCGAGCGCGACCTGGTCGTTGCGGCTTCGGCCGGTGTGGAGCTTGCGTCCCGCGTCGCCGGTCTTCTCGACGAGCGCCGCTTCGATGCACATGTGGACGTCTTCCAACTCGACTCGCCAGCCGGGCCAGGCGTCGCCCTGTGTGTCGATCTCGGATTCGATCTCGCGCAGGCCTTGCTCGATCGCGGTCAGGTCGTCGGCCGAGATCAGGCCGACGCTTTCGAGCATGCGTGCGTGGGCGACCGAGCCGGCGATGTCGTGGCGGTACAGGCGGCGGTCGTACGAGATCGACTCGACGAACCGCGCAGCCAGGTCGTCCGCCTGCGAGTCGCCGCCGGACTTGGCGTGTTCCCACGGTTTGGGGGCGTTGGGTTGGGTCATGGTCGGACAGTTTAGACAAGGCTGCCGACGACGCGGCGGGCCGCGGCGTGGAATTGTAAATGTTGGAATTGTCAGGGCTTGAGCATGGAAATCGATGGTGTGCCGCTCGTCTGCTTGCCGATTCAATCAAAGCCAGAGCGGACAGACCCGGCCTCAGACCATCCGAATGTACCGTCATGGACGATTGCGAGCCGTAACCGCGACTCGGCCGACAGACAACATAATGCAGTAGAATCGGCTGTCCAGCGTTTGGCTGGGCAGACGCGTCGGCGAAGGAGCGCCGACCACCTGAGCTTCCCGCCATCTCCCTCACATACCCGAGGTCATGATGAGATACGCCGCCGCTTTGATGGGTCTGTTCCTGATGACGTTCGCCGTCGCGTCCGCCGACGCGGCCGAGCCGCTGAGCAAGCGGTTCGCCGAGCCGACGGGCGAGGCCGCGCCCAGCTTCCGCCGGCACGTCGTACCGCTGATGAGCCACCTGGGCTGTTCCGGCCGAGCCTGCCATGGGTCGTTCCAGGGCCGTGGCGGTTTTCAGCTTTCGCTGTTTGGGTATGACTTCAAGAAAGACCACGCAGCGCTGATTGGCAAGACGACTTCGGAAGATTCCGACGCCAAAGAATTCCCGACGCGCATCAACGCGAAGGACCCGGACGAGAGTCTCATCCTCTTGAAACCGACGCTGGGCGAGAAGCACGGCGGCAAGCAGGTCATCAGCGAAGACGCGTGGGAGTACAACCTGATCCGCCGCTGGATCGCGGCTGGCGCGAAGATGGACGTCGAGGCGACGGGCACGTTCGACCGCCTGACCGTCGAGCCGAGTGAGATCGTTTTTGATCGGCCGGGCCAGAAGGTGCAACTGCGCGTCATCGCGCACTGGGCTGACGGCACGGTCGAAGACGTGACCGAAATCTCGCGCTTCCGCACGAACGACGAGTCGATCGCCCAGATCAGCGAAGAAGGTCTGGTTGAGAGCAAGACCAAGGGCGATACGCACGTCGTCGCTTTTTACGACAACGGCGTCGCGCCGGTGCCGGTGATGCTGCCGGTGTCGAAGTTGGTCGGCTCAAAGCATCCGAAGGTCGACACAAGGACGAAGGTCGACGAGTTGGTCGTGCAGAAGTTGCGCAAGGTCGGCATCGTGCCCTCGGGTGTTGCCGACGACGCGACGTTCCTGCGGCGTGTGCGTCTGGACCTGACCGGTTCGCTGCCGACGGCCGCCGAGGCCCGGGCGTTTCTAGATGACAAGTCGAAAGACAAACGGGCACGAAAGATCGACGAGCTGCTCAAGACGCCGGAATACGCCGCGTGGTGGACGACCAAATTCAACGACTGGACGGGCGCCAGCGCGACGCAGGTCAGCGACCGCAACTTCCGGACCGAGCAGGCCCGGCAGTGGTACGACTGGGTCAACAAGCGGATCGCCCAGAATAAGCCGTACGACGAGATCGTCGCGGGCATCGTGCTGGCGACCAGTCGAACGTCGCCGGACCAGGACTACGAGGCGTACGCGACGGAGATGAGTTCGTACGTGAAGGCCGAGGGCGCAGCCGACTTCGCCGAACGGCCGAACATGCCGCACTACTGGGCGCGGCGCAACATGCGGCAACCCGAAGAACGGGCACTGTCGTTCAGCTACGCGTTCCTCGGCGTGCGCCTTCAGTGTGCCCAATGCCACAAGCACCCGTTCGACCAGTGGACGCAGCAGGACTTCAAGCAGTTCCAGGCGTTTTTCGAGCCGATCTACTTCGGCACGCCGCGCGCCGACCGTGATGCGTACAACAAGATGCAGAATGAGCTGAACAAGTCGGTCGGCTACGACCCGAAGAACCGCAACGCCAAGAACGCGGCCCAGAAGCGGCGTGAGATGTATGAAGAGACCAAACGCCGCGCGTTGGCCGGCGAGCCGATTCCTTGGCAGGAGTTGCAGGTTCAGCCGCTCAAGAAACTGACCGCCAAAGAGCGCGAACAGCTAATTAAGCGCAAGGGCAAAAAGTACGCCGGCCGTGTCATCACGCCGAGGGTGCTCGGCGGCGACGAGATGGTCTCGGCGCAGTACGACGACCCGCGCGCCCCGCTGATGGATTGGCTGCGTCACGAGAACCCGTACTTCGCCAAGGCGTTCGTTAACCGTGTGTGGGCGAACCACTTCGGCCGGGGCATTGTCGAGCCGGCCGACGACCTGAACCTGGCGAACCCGCCGAGCAACGCCGCGCTGTTCGACTACCTGGCCGACGGCTTCGTGGCTTCCGGTTACGACATGCGCTGGCTGCACCGCGAGATTCTCAACAGCGACACGTACCAGCGCGACTGGCGGACGAACGACACCAACGAACTCGACGAAAGCAACTTCAGCAGAGCGATGGTGCGCCGGATCCACGGCGAGGTCGTGGCCGACGCGATCCGCATCGCCACGTTTGCTGACGACAAAGCCGCCGAGTTTGTCAGCAACATCGAGTACCGGACGATCGGTCCGTCGGCCGGCTACGGTCGGTACGGCCGTAATGCGCCGGGCGCATACGCCGCGAACCTGTTCGGCAAGCCCGTCCGTGAAACGACCTGCGACTGCGAGCGGACGACCGACCCGACTTTGTTGCAGACGATCTTCATGCGGAACGACCAGGAAGTGCTGGCGTCGATCGACGGGAAGGATGGCTGGGTGGCCAGCCTTCGCCCGCAGCGCAAGGGGTCGGTCAAAGACGACCCGCGGTACAAGAAGCGTGCGGCGGAACTGAAGGAGCGTCTGAAGAAGGCGCCGAAGAAAGACCAAGCCCGGTTGAAGGCGTCGTACAAGCGGCAACTCGACTATTACGCGCGTGAGTTGGCCAAGCCGTCAGGCGGCATCCGCGACGACGTCAACGTCGATCGGCTGATCGAAGACGTCTTCCTGCGCACGGTCGCGCGTTACCCGTCGGCCGACGAAAGGAAGTTGGCCAAGCAGACGATCGATGAATCCGAGTCGCAACTCGACGGCGTGCGCGACCTGCTTTGGGCGATGTTGAATACGAAGGAGTTTATCGTTAATCACTGACGTAGTAGGGTGGGCAGTGCCCACCAAACCGGATCAACTTCTGTGATCCATGTGGTGGGCAGTGCCCACCCTACTCAAGGCATAGAACTCAGGCCGGGCCGCTGAAGCGACCCCGCCTTTTGGATTTGAAACGATTCCCTAAGGAATAAACACATGGCGACTCACACGTTTTGCGACGGTATTCAGCGGCGTGACTTCCTGCGCTTCGGCGCGTTGACGGGCGTCGGGCTTGGGCTGACCAACTATCTTCAGCTTGCGGAGGCGGGGCAGGTCAACGCCAAGGCACGCGGCAAGAGCGCGATCTTCATCCGTTTGGCGGGCGGGCCGACGCACATGGACACGTTCGACTGCAAGCCGGACGCGCCGGACACGCACCGCGGCGAGTTCAAGGAGATCGCCACGAACGTCAAGGGCATCCGCATCAGCGAACACCTGCCCAAACTCGCGAAGTGCGCCGACAAGTTCACGATCCTGCGCGGCGTGAGCCACACGCTGGCGGCGCACCGCCTCGGGTCGCAGTACCTGAACACGGGCAACCGCCCGCTGCCGTCGTTGCAGTTCCCGGCGTACGGCGCGGTCGTGTCGAAGGAACTGATGGGCGACCCCGACCTGCCGCCGTTCGTGGCCGTGCCGAACCAGGGCGACAACCCGACGGGTTACCTCGGCGTGGAGTACGGCCCGTTCGCCACCGGCTCGACGCCGCGCGCGGGTCAGTCGATGCGCATCCGCGGCGTGTCGCTGGGCAGCGGTGTGACGGTTGACGACGTGAACCGCCGACAGGACCTGCTGCGCAAGTTCGATACGGCCTTCGACGGCGACCTTTACAACGACAAGACCATCGCGGGTCTGAACAAGTTCGACCAGCGTGCGTACGCGATGCTGCGTTCGAAGAAGACCCGCGACGCGTTCGACCTGTCGAAAGAGTCGGAGGCGATCAAGACTCGCTTCAACGAGTCGGGCTTTGCGCAGAGCTGCATGCTCGCGACGCGTTTGGTCGAGTCGGGCGTGCGGTTCGTCACCGTCAACTATGGCGGGTGGGACACGCACAACGACAACTTCAACCGACTCAAGACACGGAACCTACCGGAACTCGACTCGGGCTTGTCCGGTCTGTTCACGTCGTTGGCTGACAAGGGCCTGCTGGATACGACCAGCGTCTTCGTCACCGGCGAGTTCGGCCGAACGCCGAAGATCAACGCCCGCGGCGGGCGCGACCACTACCCGCGCGCGATGTTCTGCCTGCTGGCCGGCGGCGGTATGGCCGGCGGACGTGTCGTGGGCGCGTCGGACGCGAAGGGCGAAGGCCCCAAGAACGAGGCGATCAAGCCGGACGACGTGGCCGCGACGTTCTACCACTCGCTGGGCATCGACCACACGAAGGAATACCACACGCCCAGCGGCCGGCCGGTCATGATCGTCCGCGACGGCACGGTGATTAAGGACGCGTTTGCGTGAACGGTGCGCAGCACGTCGAATTGAGCGAATTCCAAACGGGCCACGCGAAAACGCGTGGCCCGTTTCGCGTTTGCGGGGATTGGCTGACCCGTAGCATTGGCTGACCGTCACCTGAAAGGAGCAGCCATGAAAAAGGCACTTATCGTTGTCATTCTGTTGATCGCGGGCGTGATCGGCCTCGGTTTCTACCTCGACTGGTTCTCCATTTCGACATCCGCGACGACGGCAAGACCAACGTCGAACTGAGTGTGGACCAGGACAAGATCAAGCAGGACGCGCAACGCGGCAAAGACAAAGTGACCGACACGGCCGGTCAGGTCGGCGACAAGATCAAGGAAACCGGACAGGACATCAAGGAGAAGGTGACGGACTGATCGCACGGCGGGATGGGGCGGCGTTGGTGGGATCCCATCTGTCGCGTCGCGGGATCAGCCGCCGAATGCCCGGTGCGTCCGGGGCTTTTCTATTGGCCTTTCGATATGGGTGAATCAGGAAATCGGGCTCCGGGTGTCGGTCGCGCGGTGATTCCCGTATGATCCGACCCCGCGCCGCGGCCGAATGGGGCCGCGCACCCCGGAGCCCGTTATGCGTCCGCAGCGTTATTTGCTCATGTTGTTGGTGGCGTTGCTCGTGTTGAGCGTTGCGCCGGTCGCGGCGGGGCAGGACAAACCGACCTTGCGCGGGGCGGGCGGCGCGGCGGGGATCGGGCAATACAAGGGAGACCATTGGGGCGTCGTCGGCGCGACGGTCGCAAACCCGACGGACGAGGCGGTCGACTTGATGGTGGCGTTGTCGTTTGACGACGCACCGCGTGTGCAATTCGCGACGCCGGTCTGGCTGCCGCCGCAGAGTTCGCGGCGGGTCTGGTTCCCCGTTCGGCCGCCACGGGTCGAGCGGCCCGATGCCGATGCGGACGACGACGGCAAACCGAAGAAGGCCACCGCATTCAGCATCGAAGGCTTGCTGCTCGATGTCGATTCGGACTCGGACCGCGAAGCGCAGCTCAGCCGAAGCAGCGGCCTACTCGTGACGGCGCGCGACAACTGGCTGGGCGGCGTGCTGTCGGATACCGAAGACGACGTGGCGATTCAGACGGCCGTGGCCATGCGGACGGGCATTGAGTTGAGCCGTCGGCTGAGCTACATGACGGCCCGCGACACGCCCGCGATTGCGTTGGGTTGGCAGGCGCTCGATACGCTGACGCTGACCGCCCAAAACCCGGAACTCGATGCGGCGCAGGTCGCCGCGTTGCGGCAGTGGGTCATTTCGGGCGGGCGGCTGTGGGTGATGCTCGACCAGGTTGACAACGACTTCATGCGTCGTCTGTTGCTCGACGACTGGTCGATCGAGCCGGTCGACCGCGTGCAGTTGCCGCGGTTCACGATCGAGTCCGCCAACCCGAAGCGCGACCCGTTGACGTTGGAGTACGAGGTGCCGATCGAGCAGGTGCGCGTGCTCGCGCCGGGTTTCGAGGTGCTGCAAACGGTCAACGGTTGGCCGGCGGCGATGCGTCGACCGATCGGCAACGGCTGGATGTTGGTGACCACGCTCGACCCGCGCGGTTGGCGGCAGGTCGAGGATCAGCCCGACGCGAACAGCGCGCTGGTGGAACTGTCGAACTGGTTCAACCGCCCGCCGCCGGTCGGGGCGAGCCTCGACGCGGCGATGCAGCAGCACACGGTCGCGCAGGTGGGCTACAAGATCGCCGACCGTATCACCGTCATGCCGATTATGGTCGGTTACTGCGTCCTGTTGTTGGCGGTCGGTGTCGTGCTGCACCGGCGAGATCGGTTGGAGCGTTTGCCGCTGCTCGGCGGTGGGTTGGCGATTGTCGCGGCCGGCGCGATGCTGGTCATCGGCGCGACGTCGCGTCAGCAGGTGCCGGCCACGGTCGCGCAGACGCAGTGGGTGCAGGTCGCGCCGGACCAGGGGCAGGCGGTGGTCGAGTCGATCGTCGCGCTGTATAGCCCGGACGATCAGCCGGCTAACCTGGCGGGCTCGGCGGGCGGCGTCGCTTGGCCGACCGACGCGGGCGACAGCGGGCGAAACCTGCGACTGGTCAGCAGCGACCTGGACCGTTGGGAGTGGCGGCGGTTGCAGGCCGTCGCGGGCGGGCTGCGCAGCGTGAAGTTCGAGCATGTCACTCGATTAGACCAGCCCGTGTCGGCTGTGGGACGGTTCGGGCCGAACGGTCTGGACGTGACATTGCGGGCCGGTCGGTTTACGTCGTTCAACGACGTACTGATCGCAACGCCCGAGGGTCGGTTGGCGGCGAATCCCAAGGGCGATGCGGCGTGGACGGGCGGGGAGTCGCTGGACGGTGGGCGTTACTTGGCCGACGCCGTTTTGAATGATCAGCAGCGGCAGCGTCAGGCGTTTTACGCGTCGGTGTTGGATCGCCCGGGCTATCCGGCCGAGCCGACGCTGTTGGGCTGGGCGGAGCCGGCCGACGTCGGCGTGTCGGCGCTCGATGGCGCGCAAAGCCGCGGCGACGCGCTGGTGGCTGTGCCGATCCGCATTGAGCCGGCCGAGCCGGGGCAGAAGGTGAGTGTGCCGGCGGCGCTGATCGATTCGACATCGCTGCGCGACAAGCAACGCCGCTCGACGCTCAGCCTGCGCAACGAAATGAACGGGCAGTGGCTTGAACTGTCGCACGGCGGCACGTCGTACCGACGGTTCTTCGTACCGCGGGCCGTTCGGCCGATGCGCGTCGAATCGGGCAAGATCATTTTGGGATTCCGTGCGCCGGGGCGAGTCGTCACGGTGTTTTGTTTTGACGGTCAAACGCGACGTGAATTGAAGAAACTGGAAAACCCGATCGGCGAGGTCGAGATCGACATCCCGCAGTTGCAGTCGGCGGTCGGCGCGGACGGCGCGTTCGACGTGGGGATCACCGTGTCGTCGTCGCCCGGCGGCGACGCGACGGCGATGTGGCAGGTCACGCGTTTCGAAGTCAACTTGAGCGGGACGGTATTGGATCGGCCGTAGTTTGAACGAGAAGCAGTGGAGCACGACATGACCGACACCCACGTGGTGCGGACCGACAACCTGACCAAGCGTTACGGCGACTTCACGGCGCTCGACGGGCTGTCGATCCACCTCGAAAAGGGACAGATCCTCGGCTTCATCGGGCCGAACGGCGCGGGCAAGACGACGACGATCAAGATCCTGGTGGGCCTGGCTAAGCCGACGGAAGGCTCGGCCTCGATCTGCGGGGCTGACTGCGTGACCGAAGCGCGCAAGATCAAGCAACTGGTCGGCTACATGCCGGACACGTTCGGCTCGTACGACAACATGCGCGTGCGCGAGTACCTCGACTTCTTCGGCGCGGCGTTCAAGATCCACCGTGGCAAACGCGGCGCGCGGATCGACGAGGTCATGGAAGTCACCGGCACGACCTGGCTGAAAGACCGGTACGTCGAGGCGTTGTCGCACGGCATGAAGCAGCGGGTCGGGATCGCGCGGACGCTGCTGCACGACCCGCAGGTGCTGATCCTGGACGAGCCGGCGAACGGCCTGGACCCGTCGGCCCGCATCGAGATGCGCAAGATCCTGCTCCGCCTGGCGGAGATGGGCAAGACGCTGATTGTGACCAGCCACATCCTGCCCGAGTTGTCGCGCATCTGCGACGTGGTGGCGATCATCACGCACGGCAAGCTCCGAGCGTTCGGCGGCCTCGACGAGATCATGCGGCAGATCACGCAACGCCGAACGTTCGAGGCGCAGTTGGCCGGCAGCGCGGGCGACAAACTGCACGCCGCGGCCGGTGTCATCAGCGAGCATTACGGTGAGGAAGCCGAGGTCACGACGTCCGACCACGAGGGGATTGTCCGCTTTACGACCGACCGCGACGACACGGACCTGGTCGAACTGCTGACCAAACTCGTCCACGCCGGCGCGGGCGTCGCCCAGTTTCGCGAGGTCGTGCAGGACCTGGAGGACGCGTTCATGCAGGTGACGAAGCGGGATGATCGGGATGTGGAGTTGATGCATGTGGACGCTGTCGCGTCAAAACAGGAAATCAGGAAAACAGAAAAGCAGGAGATACCTTGATGCGTATGGTCGCTCTTGAATGAACGTCTCACCACATTTCCTGTTTTCCTGCTCTCCTGTTTTCTTGCTTTCCCGCCATGCCCAATCCCATCATCCAACGCGAACTGTTCGGCATGCTCCGTACGCGGCGTGCGCTTGCGGTGCAGGTGTTGCTCGCGGTGGCGTTGGCCGGGCTGGTGTTGCTGTATTGGCCGACGGATGCGCGGGTCGAGTTGTCGTTCCGGCAGTCGCGGCAGGTGTTGCGCGTGTTTGGTTACGGCGCGTTGGTGGGCATCATGGTGCTCGTCGCGGTGTTCCCGGCGACGACGGTGGTGCGCGAGAAGCAGCAGGGGACGCTTGCACTGTTGCTCAACTCGCCGATGGGGCCGGGGTCGATTCTGTTTGGCAAACTTGTCGCGGCGATGGGGTTCGCCGCCATCCTGCTCGTGTTGAGCCTGCCGGCCGCGGCGGCGGTTTACGCGATGGGCGGCGTGAGCCTGACGCAGTTAGGGCAGGTCTATCTTGTGCTTAGCCTGCTCGCGTTGCAGAACGCGTCGTTGGCGTTGCTCATCAGCAGCTACGCGGGCAACAGCGACTCGGCGTTGCGGTTGACGTTCGGTGTGATTCTCGCCATCGCCGTGTTGCCGCTCGTGCTGATTCAATTCATCTCGCCCGAGGCGCAGTTGCCGTTGGCGCCGGGTGCGTTCATCGATCACCTCGGCACGCTGCCTCAGGTCGCGCGCGACGACACGTATGAGATGATCCCGCCGGCGATCGGCATTCCGGCCTATACGGTCATCCTGACCGTCGGCGCGGTGCTGGTCTACGTGACCCGTTTCATGTCGCCGATCGCGGCGATGATGCAGGTGCTCGGCCACGGCGACTTCATGTCGCAGGGACTGCTGACCGACGGCAACGACCTGCCGCGGTACGCCGTATTTGCGTTGTTCGGAACGCTAGTCTGCCTCGGATTGACGTACAAGCGATTTCGGGGCCGCATGCTCGATCGGCCGCGCGCGGCCGGCAAGATCACGCAAGACCAAGGCGGTAAGACGCGCGTGTTGCGTGCCCTGATGTTCCTCTACTTTTTCGACCCGCAGTCGCGTAGTGGGCTGATTCAACCATTCATCAACCCGGTGATGGTCAAGGAGTTCCGTTGCCGGGTTTTCGGGCGTGGCCACTGGATGATGCGGTTGATTGGCGTCGTGCTGATCACGTCGCTCGGATTGATGTTGGCCGCGACGCGCGCGACCGTGCACTGGGGCGTCGGCACGCTGGGCGCGATCATGGTCGTGTTGCAGATGGGCATCGTCATGTTGGTCACGCCTGCATTGGCCAGCGGGTTGGTCAGTTCCGAACGCGAGTCGGGCGGGTGGGACCTGTTGCGCATGACGCCGCTGTCAGCCTTCTCGATTCTGTTCGGCAAGTTCCTGAGCGTGATCTGGATGCTTGTGCTTCTGTTGGCCGCGACGTTGCCCGGCTACGTGATCATCATCAAGATCTCGTCGGGCGAGGCGTACCGTGTGCAGAACGTGCTGATCAGTCTCGGCCTGACGTTCGCCTTCGTCCTGTTCGCTTCGGCGGCGATCAGCAGCCTGTTCAAGCGCACGGCCGCGGCGACGGCGACGGCTTACACGTTTGTCATCGGCCTCGTCGCTGGGACGATGCTGTTCTGGCTCGGACGCGACGCGCCGTTCAGCGCGCAGACGGTCGAGACGGCGTTAATGTTCAACCCGTTGGCCGCGGCGTTGAGCCTGATCGACGCGCCGGGGTTTGGCGAATACCAACTCGTGCCGGGCAACTGGTACGTCATGGGCGGCGGGGCGGTGTTGTCGTTGGCGGTGTTGGCGGTGCAGACCTGGCGGCTGACTCGGCCGAGTTGAGGGCGTTGTTGATGTCCAGATTTAACGCGAAGGCGCGAAGATGTTGAAGCACGCGAAGAAACAGATTGATTCGGCACGTAGGTCAGGTCATCGACCTGACGTTGGGTCGTTCTCAGTGGGTCGGTGTCAGGTCGATGACCTGACCTACGGGGGGTGTGCCCGTTGGGTGGCTGTGAATAAGCGAAGCGTTTCACGGCATTGGTCGGTCAATACTGTGAAACGCTTCGCTTATTCACAGGCACCCATTTGGGTCGCCCTCTTCTTGATCAGTTGGGCGCATGCGCCGTCGAGTGCATTGGCTGACCAGCCACTCGACCGCTACGACGCGGAGCGTGACATCGATTGGCCGATGTATCGCGACCCGTTGTTGAAAGACGGCGGGCGGGAGTCGGTGTTCGATCCGCGGTTGAAGGAGATTTGGTTGGCGGCGTTGGATCGGCCTGATGCGGAGACGCGGCGTCGGGCGGCGTTGGCGATTGCGCGGGCGAACGGGATGGGGATGAAGGAATTGACGTCGACAGCGTCGACGCTGCTGCGCGAGTTGGACAAGGAAGGTCAGCCGGCGGCGCTGCGGTTGGCGGCGGCGCACGCGTTGATCGCGCTCGATCACCGCGCAGCCGCGGACCGATTGCTGGCGTGGTCGACGAAGGTGGCGTCGCAGGAGTGGACGCTCGCTGACCGACGTGACGTGACGCTGTTGGTCGACCCGGCGTTGGCGGCGTGGGAACACGACGCGGCGCTGCCGGTCTGGCGGCAACGGCTCGCGGGTGAAGATGTCGAACGGGCGGTGCGGCGGTCGGCCATCGCGTCGTTGGCGGCGAGGCGGGACGCGGCGGCGGGCGACGCGCTCGTGACGCTGGCGGCGGACAAGTCGGTCGATGTGGGAACGCGGCTGGCCGCTTCGCGCGCGGTGGGTTTGTCTGTGGACAGCGGGCTGACCGCCAAGGCGCAAGCCTTGGCTGGCGGGGGTCTGATCGATCGCCTCGTCGCAGTGAATGTGCTGAAGCGGCATACGGATGCGGCGGCGATCGAGTTGTTGAAGTCGTTCGCGCAAGATGCCGCTCCGACGGTCGCGGCCGGCGCGTTGGCGCGATTGCTGGCGATCGACCCCGTACACGTCGCACCGATGGCCGTGTCATTGACGAAGAACGCCGACGCAAAGGTTCGCCGCCTCGCGGCCGAGGCATTGATCGCGCAGCGGACTGCCGACGCGGTCAATACGCTCGGCGTGTTGTTGAACGACGCCTCGACGGACGTGCGTCGGTATGTGCGGGACCAATTCATTGAACTTGCCAAGGACCCGTCGCTCGACGACGCGGTGCGTTCGGCTGCGGGCGGGGCGTTGGGGCGTGACGGTTGGCGGGGGCAGATCACGGCCGCGGTGGTCTTGGGTCGGCTCGACCACGAGCCGGCCGCGCCGCGCATGGTTGAGTTGATGCAGACGACGACGCGCAACGACGTGCGTCAGGGCATGATCATCGGGTTGCGTCGTCTGGCGGTGGAGGGCACGCTGCCGGCTGTGCTGGAGCAAGCCCAGCGATTGAGTCGGCTGTGGCTGGCTGAGGTCGCGAAGGTGAAGTCCGACCCGGACTACAAGGTGCCGAAGGGGCAGGCCAAGGCGTACGACCACCAACTGGCGCACATCCATCAGATGTTCGCGCTGATGAAGTATGCGCCGGCTGAGGCGCACCTGCGCAAGTTCATCCCCAAAGACAGCGGGTACAACCCGGAAGCGCGTGGCGCGGCCGTCTTCGCGCTGGGTTATCTCTACGAAGGGCGTCCGAACGATCAACTGGTCGAACTGTGCCGGCAACGCTTGGCCGACACGAACCCGCTCAACCCCGAGACCAACCAGGTGCGCCGTTTCAGCGCCGTGTTGGTCGGCCGAATGAAGTCGGATAAGGCCACGTCGTCACTGCGTCATTACCTGCAACAGGAGCCGTACTCGGCCGACGTAGGCGGGGCGTGCCGCTGGGCGCTGATGCAGGTCACGGGCGAAGACCTGCCGCCATTGCCAAAGTTGACAACGAGCCGCCGGGGACTCTTTTTGCAGACGTTGGATGCGCGGTGAGTGGGCGCATGGGATCCGGGTCTTCGGAAAGACCCGGCTTGGGTGGGTTTTGGATACCGACTGTAGCTGAGTGAAGACGTTGCACGAGATCCAGATCAACGTCCGCGTGCGTTACCCCGAATGCGACCCGATGGGCGTCGCGCATCACAGTGTGTTTCCGATCTGGATGGAGCTGGCGCGCACCGACCTGTTGCGGCAGACGGGGATGACCTATCGCGAGTGCGAGGCGGCGGGCGTTTACTTTGTCGTGACGAAGATGAGTGTGTCGTTCAAAGCGCCCGCGCACTACGACGACGAGTTGACCATCATCGCGAAGGTGACGCAGGTCTCGCGTGTGCGGATCGACCACGGGTATGAGATCAAGCGCGGCGACGACCTGCTGGCGACGGCGGAGACGACCCTGGCGTGCGTCGGGGCTGACGGGCGGGTGCGGGCGATACCCGATTCGATAGGCGGGCGGTGATCCGACCCGGTGGTTTACCCCGATCTGCCTGCATAATCGGCCGGTAATCAAACCGGACGTCCGGTTATGACGAATACAATGAAGTCAGGGGATTGAGTATTCGCGTAGCCCGTCGGCTGCGCGAGGGGTTGGAGAACACGCGATGACCTTGTCGATCGCCTGGTTTCTGGCGTTGGCGGCGCTTGCAGGGCTGGGCTATGCCACCGGGCATTGGCTGGGGCGTGGTCCGCGTCGACGGGCCTACCTCGGATTCGGATTGGGGGCGTTGCTGGTCGGGTTCTGGACGTGGCTGCATCACCACCCGGCCGTGGCGATCCACGTCGTCCCGCCGATGACGTTGCGGTATCTCGAAGGCACGGCCGCGGTACCGATCTTCATGATGATCGTGGGCATCGCCCATGCCCAAAGCCATATCCCGCGTCAGCGTCGGGTGGCCGTGCTCGCGGCGGTGCTCGGCATCGTTTACTTCTTCCAGGGCGGGCTGTGGATGCTGCAGACAACGCCCACGTCGGTCATGGGTCGGACGATCGACAAGTTTCACGGCGGCGTCGTCTACCAGACATCGGAGTTCAGTTGCGTGCCCGCGGCGTGCGCGACGGCGTTGAATCAACTCAAACTGCCGACCAGCGAAGCGCAGATGGCCGTGTTCACCGAGACCAAGGCCGGCACGGGCGCGACGATCATCCGGGCGTACAACGGCCTGACCAAGCGGTTGGCCGACGAGCCTTACGGCGTCGAACTCGTTCAGCCGAGCTACGACGACCTGGTGGGGCAGCCGCTGCCTGTGCTGACGCCCTTGCGGATGCAGGCCACTACGCACCACATGGTGACCTTGCTGCGCATCGACGAAGACGGTGTCTGGTTAGCCGACCCGCAACTGGGCAAGGTCTACATGGAGCGCGACGAGTTCGAGTCGGTCTATACTGACCAGGCGATTGTTTTCCACCATCGTCGGTGACCCGTCCACGTCTTCCAAGTTGACCAACAGTGAGTCTCCATCCACCTCACGGCTTCGGCTGAGCGTTGTCATATGATGGTGTCGGACTTCCCCACGAGGATCGACCATGCGACACCATCGACTCGGGCTGTTCTTGCTTGTTCTCGTCTTCGCCGTGATGCTGATGAGGCCGGTTGAAGCCGCCCAACCGTCTAAGGCGTCCGCGGGTCGCCCGCCCAACATCATCTTCATCATGGCGGACGACCTCGGCTACGCGGAACTCGGCGCGTACGGCCAGAAGTGGATCAAGACGCCGCACATCGATCTGTTGGCCAAAGAAGGCATCAAGTTTACGCAGTTCTATTCGGGCAACGCGGTGTGCGCGCCCGCCCGCTGCAACCTGATGACGGGCAAGCATCCGGGCCACGCGTACATCCGCAGCAACGGCTACCCGCGCACTCGGCCGAAGGACCCGGACAAGGGCCTGTTCCCCGGCCAGCACCCGATCCCCGACAGCGAGGTGACGATCCCCGAATTGCTGAAGCAGAAGGGCTACGCGACCGGCGGCATGGGCAAGTGGGGGCTGGGTTGGGAGGGGTCGTCCGGCGACCCGAACAAGCAAGGGTTCGACCACTTCTTTGGCTTCTATTGCCAATGGCACGCGCACAATCACTACCCGCGCTTCCTGGTGCGCAACGGGAAGAAGGTGCCGCTCGAGGGCAACGACCGCACGCTGTACGGCAAGCAGCATTCGCAGGACCTGTTCATCGACGAGGCGTTGACGTTCATCAAAAAGAACAAGGACAAGCCTTTCTTCCTTTACCTGCCGTTTGCGATTCCACACCTGTCGATTCAGACAACGGACGATTGGCTCAATAAGTACAAGGGCGTGATTCCCGAGGAAGACCACGTGCACCGCGGCTACCTGAAACATCCGTTCCCGCGTGCGGGTTACGCGGCGATGGTCACGCAAATGGACCACGGCGTCGGGCAGGTCATGAAGCTGATCAAGGAGCTTGGGCTCGACGACAACACCATCATCATGTTCACCAGCGACAACGGCCCGACATTCAATCGCTTGGGCGGTTCGGACTCCGAGTTCTTCAAGTCAGCCGGCCCGTTCAAAGGGTTGAAGGGGTCGTTGTACGAGGGCGGCATCCGTGTGCCGCTGGTCGCGCGTTGGCCGGGCAGGATCAAGCCGGGCACGGTGACCGACCACATCGCCGCGTTCTGGGACGTCATGCCAACGCTGGCTGACCTGTCGGGCACGACGGCGCCCAAGGGCATCGACGGGCTGTCTTTCGCCCCGACGCTGCTGGGCAAGCCCGACGCGCAGCAGACGCACGACGTGCTCTATTGGGAGTTCCCCGGGTATGGCGGCCAGCAGGCCGTGCGATTTGGCGATTGGAAGGCGACCCGCCAGGGGATGACGCGCCGGGGCAACAAGGACCCGCTGAAGATCGAGCTTTACAACCTGCGCACGGACATCGGCGAGCAGCGAGACGTCTCAGCCGATCACCCGGACATTGTGGCCAAGGCCGCGGCGTTCATGAAACGCGAACACACGCCCAGCAAGCTCTGGCCGCTTCGGCCGATCGAGTGACGCCGCAGGCCATCCGTTTTTGGCCGGCCGGATCGGTCGGGGCCGATACAAACCAAGGTTTGAATTCGTACCCACGGATCGGCAACACCGCGATAAGGAGATCGCAAAACGATGGCTAATTTCTCTGACCGGGTCGGCGGTTTTTTCCGCAGATTCAAGCGCGAGCGGGGCGATTCCGCTGTCGGCGTCCACCTCAACGGCGACGATGGGCAGAACGACTATTCCGACGGCTTCGATGGTGATGATGCGGCCACGGCCGTGCTGGATGAGCCCGGCCACAACGGCAACGGGAATGGCAACGGTCACGGTTTGGCCAAGCCAAACGGCTCACGCGACTCGACGCTGAGCAAGCTCGAGCGCGGCTACGACGAAGTCGTTGACCTGATGCAGTCGGTCCGCTCGCACCTGTCGGAACAGTCCGAACGTTCCGAGCGGCTGGTCAGTATCCTCGAAGGCCTGCCCGAGGCGTTGCGTGGCCTGCCGGAGTCGAGCCGTCGGCAGGCGCAGATGCTCGAGTCGATCCAGACACATCTGGACCGCCAGGCCATCAGCGGCGAGAAGCTGACCGACGCGATCAGCGGCCTGTCGAAGTCGACCGAGGCGCAGGACCAGGCGATGTCAGCCATGCAGCAGCAGTTGGCCGCGCAGCACGAGACCGATCAGCTCATGCTCGGCAGCTTCTCGCAGATCAACGGCACGCTGTCGCAGGTCGGCGAGTCGAACCAAGCCAGCGCCGACATGCTCCGCCAGTTGGCTGAGCACGCCGAGCGTTCCGACCGCCAGATGCGCGACCTGTTCTCGCGCGGTCAGAAGCAGATGCTCATCCTCGCGGCTGTTGGCTGCGGCGTGGGCGTGATCGCGATGACCGTGGCGATGATTGTGGCGATCGCCGGTGGGTAACCGATCCGCCGGTCAGGTCACGATGGCGATGAACATCAGGGCGAGGATGATCGTCAGCGGTGTCACGATCAGGAGGCAGACGAGCGATGTCCGCACGCGCGCCGATCGGCTGTATCTGTAGCGCAGCCCCTTGACCAGAAATCGTGCCCACTCGAACCAGGCGATCGCGCTGAACACGAGCAGTGTCGGTACGACGATCCGTTCGAGGTTCGATTCAGGCCACTGCATCACCGCGGCGAGCATGAACACGAATGCGGTCGGCAGGCCGGCGCTGGTCAGGCAGCCAAGCCCCTCCATCTTGTAACGGCCCGGCGTCCACTGCACGGCCTCAAACGCGGCGTGCAGTGTCTCGCCGATGTCGTACCCGCATTCCGGGCAATCGCCAGTGGGTTTCAAGCCGCGCAGGTCGTAGCCGCAGCGGTCGCAGACGATGCCGTGCGAGACCTCGTTGGCCTCGACGTCGAACGGGGCGGGGCTTTCGACTGGTTCCGGGCCGTCTTCGCTCAACGGTCACCCCGCTTGGCCGGCGTTCGTCGCGTGGGCCTGCACGTCTTCCTCGCTGATGCCCAGCCACTCCATCATGTGCAGGTCGTAGGTGCGCTGGTCTTCTTCCTTGGAGAAGTCCAGGCGCAGCTCGTTGATGACCTTCGTGCCCTGGCCGATCCACTCCCGCCAGGTCTCCTGGCCGTAGTGGTCGATGATGAACTGCCCGAGCGGGCCGCGCATCGGCGGGCTTTTCATCCGCGTGCCGGCCCGGCCGGTTCGGCGATCGATCAGTTGGTCGTCGCCCAGGTCGGATTCCGAGGGCGCGTCGGATTCGACGTGCGGCACGGGGCGGCCGACCTTCTCCAGCAGCGAGCCCATCGCGCGTTGCGGCATGACGTCGCCGCGCGACGCGGCGATGGGGTAGCCGGTCTCCAGCAGGTCGCCTGCCACGTCGTGCTTGCCCTGTTCGATGAGCAGTTGCGCGAGCACCTGGTACGCGCGCGACAGATTGGGGTCGAGGCGGATGGCCTCGCGGTACGCCGTACACGCGTCGTCGAGACGGTCGGCATCCTTGTAGGCGTTGCCGAGGCTGAACCAGGCCATGCCGTCCGGCACTTCCTGGGTCATCTTTTCCCATTGCGTGATGCGTGCGTTGATGTCCATGCGGGACGATAGGTGCAGTCCGCCGTGAACGGTTCGGTTTTCGTGCCACGGCCGTGTCGGCCGTGCGGTCCTTCAAGGGTGTGTTGCACGGCCGACACGGCCGTGGCACAAGACAGGTGCGTCAATCCAGGGGCAGGAACACGACGCATACGGGGCGGGGGACGTTGACTAGTTGGCCGGTGGGCGTCAGGCTGCCGGTGGTCTGGTCGATGCGGTACACCGCGACCGTGCCGCTGTTCTGGTTGCCGGCCAACAGGAACTGGCCGGTCGGGTCGAGGTTGAAGTTGCGCGGGGTCTTGCCCTGCGTGCTGTGGTGACTCACGAGCGTGAGCTTGCCGGACTTCTGATCGATCGCGTAAACCACGATCGTGTCGTGCCCGCGGTTGGAGCCGTAGAGGAACTTGCCGGTCGGGTGCGCGAAGATCTCGGCCGTGCTGTAGCCGCGCTGGACCGACTCACCCTCGGGCAGCGTGGAGATCGTTTGAACCTCGGTCAACGCGCCGGTGGACGCGTCGTGCGCGAACGCGGTGACCGTGCAGTTCAACTCGTTGATGACGTAGCCGAACTTGCCGTCGGGTCGGTAAGCGAAGTGACGCGGGCCGGCCGCGGGGGCGGTCTTGGCGAACGGCGACTTGGCGGGCGTGAGTTTGCCCGTCTTCCCGTCGTAGTTGTAAATCATGACCTTGTCGAGGCCGAGGTCGCTGCACACGAGGTAGCGTTCGGACGGGTCGAGGTTGACGGCGTGCGCGTGCGGCGCTTTCTGCCTCGCGTGGACGCTGGAGCCCTCGTGCTGGATGAACGACGTCGCCTCGCCGAGCTTACCCGACTTGTCGACGGGCAGGGCGATGAGGCTGCCTCCGCCATAGTTGGCGGCGAAGACGTGCCGACCCTTCGAGTCGATCGCGACGTGGCACGGCCCGCCGCCGCCGGACGGTTGTTGGTTGAGCAGTGTGAGCTCCCCGGTCTTCGCATCGATCGACAGCGCGCTGACGCCGCCAGTCTTCTGGCCGTCGAGCGTGCTGACCTCGCTAACCGCGTAAAGCACTTTGCCGTTCGGGTGCAGCGCGAGGAATGACGGGTTTTTCAGTTCGGCTGCGAGTCGTGGCTCGCCGACTTTGCCGGTTTTCATGTCGAGCTCAGCGACGTAAATACCTTTGCTGTCACCGCCGGTGTAGGTCCCGAAGTAGACGCGTTGCGTGGTGGGACCCGCGCAGGCCGTTGAGACGAGCAGACAAAGGACGAGCAGTGCGGTTCGGAGCATGGGTTTGTCTCGATGGTGATTGAGTCGCAGCCAGGCGCGGCCGCTTCAGCGGCCCGCGCAGAGGTCGAACAGAGCGCAGCATAGCAAATCGAAAGCGGTGTTCGCGGTAGACGGTTTGAGTGCGCGAACGGATACCCCACAGAAGGCTCCGGAGTGGGCCATCAGTCGGCTTGGCGGTCTTGAGATGGGATTGGAGATCAAGGCACGACCAGCGGGGCGCCGGTGTCGTAAGCGTCGAGCTTTTCGAGCAGGTCGCGCCAGATGCGCCGACTTTCCTTGACGGCGGTCTTGTCCGGCGTGGCCTTGACCTGTTCCTCGAACTCGCCCAGCAGCGTCTTGAAGGCGGAGGGGTACTTGGCCTCGGTCGCGATCTCCTTCATCTGCTCGGCCTGCTTGAGGATCTTGGCCCGCGTGGCCGGCTCGATGGTCAGGACGTCCTGCTTGAGGTATTGCTGCACCAGTTCGACCTTGACGCCAAGCGAGAAGCTGAGGTTGGCGGCCTTGCCGCGTTTCTCCTCGATCAACTGCGGGCCGCGCTGCCAGATGACGGGCACGAGGTCTTCGTACTTCGACGCGGGGTCTCGCGGCAGCGACAGGTAAAAGTCGTCGCCCAGCCGTAACGGCTTGTAGGCCTGGAACACCTTGTTGGCGCGCGACTCGGAATAGGGCTGATTGGAACGGATCTCGATCAGCACGGTCGCGACCGTTCGGCCGGCCATCACGGCCCAGTAGTTGGTGCCCAGTTCAAGCTTGACGTTTTCGAACGCTTCGGGCAGGAACTTCTGGGCTGAGGTGTAGAGCTGGATCGCCTCGTCGAGCTTGCCTTCGGCGATGGCGGTCTTGGCGTCGGCCTCCATCGACTTGATCTGCGCCCAGCGGTCGCCGGCCATTTGGTCGAGTTGCTCGCGCGTGAACGTCTCGGTGACGGCGGCCTCGAACGCCTGCCGAGCCTTGTCCGCCTGCGCAAAGTCTTTGGCGCTGGTTCGGCCGCGGTCGAGCACGGTGCGGGCGTCGCGCCAAAAACGACCCGCCTCGTTGAATCGGCCGGCGGCGAACGACTCCTCGGCCTGCTTGATCAGGCCGGTGCCTTCGTCCCAGGCCTGCTTGGCGTTGGTCGGCACGCCGCCGTCGGTGGCCTGGCGTCGCGCGGCGTCGGCGTCGGCGCGGGCGAGTTTGGCCTCGGCCCGAGCGCGGTCCATCTCATGGACCTGGTCGGCCAGCGACTTGGCGCGGGTCAGGTTCTCGTTGGCCTTTCCCGCGTCGCCGCTCTTGATAAACGCGTCCCCAAGTTTGATGGCCGACTCGATCCGGTCCAGCATGTCGCCCACGCCGTTGGCGCGGTCGATCCCTTTGACCTCTTCCCACTTGGCCTGCATGTCCGTCAGCAGCAGCCGCATCTCGTCGAACGAACGCACGTCGGTCTTGGAGGGGCCGTCGTCGTCGGTGTTGTTGACGGTTTGGCCGTCGGTCGGCGGGCCGTCGTTGTCGCCCGTGAGCACTAGCACACCGATCAGCGTGCCGCCGGCGAGGACGAACACGGTGATCAAGACGACCGCCATGCTCTTGAGCTTCTGCTCCTGCCGACGCAGCGCGGCCTGTTCCGTCGGGTCGGGCCCGCCGGCGACGGCCGCCTGATAGCCCCCGTAATGGCTGTCGTGGGTGGCGACGGTGTAGTGGTCGTGATGGCCGGCGTCGGCCAGCGCGGCGGCGGGGTCGTCGTGATACTCGACCTCTTCGCCGTATTCGTCGTACACATGCGCGACGGGCACGTCGTGTTCTTCGTGGTCATGCGTCGAGTCGGACTCGACGTGCGTGTGCTCGACGGCACCTGCGGCGTAGACGGTCGCTTCGTCGTGCGCGTCCGAGGCCGCTGCCTGGCGTTTCCTCTTTGGCTTGCGCTTCTTGGACTCAGTTTTGCGCTTGGGGGTCGTGACCGGTGCGGGCGCGGTGGCCATGAACTGCTCGACCTCGGCGTCGAGCTGTTCCTGGGCGGCGTCGGCGTCGGCCTGCGTCGTGTAGACCAGGCCGAGCCTGTTGTCGTCGAACGAAAACTCGAACGGCTCTTCGCAGTGGATACAGAGCGTGTCGTTGGTCTCGACTGACTTGCCGCACTCGTGGCATTTGCCCAACAGGTGCGCGACGCCGGGCGTTTCGTCGGCGCGGTGGTAGAACTGGTGCGTCGAAGGGCCGCGCAGGATTGTGCCGCCGTCGATCAACTTTTCCTCAACCAAACGCTTCAACGCCGCGTAGCTGACGCCGTGCTGGAAGTGCGCATCGATGTCGCGGATGTACCACGGACCCAGGTCGAATTGGGTCGCCTTGGTGGGCGGGGAGAACACGACCTTGCACATGTCGCATCGGTTGGACAGCGTCGGCGAGTGACCGCAGCCGGGGCACATGTGGTGCGTCAGCCGGCGACGCTTCGTGACCTCGGCCGCGGCGTCGATGTCGGCGATGCCTAGGTCGTCGCGTTCAGTTGGAACGGGGAATGCCGCGCCGCACTCGGCGCACCTGTCGGCCTTGGTCTCGGTGCCGACGCCGCACTCGTGGCAGAAGCCGGTCAGGTGCGCGACGCCGGGAACGAGCCGGGCCGGCGCCCAGAGTTGGTGGGTCGTCGGGCCACGCAGGGGCGTGCCGGGCTTGACCTTGCCGGCCGCGATGAGCTTGGTCAGGACGGCGTACGACGCGCCGGGATTGAACGGCCGACGGGCGTCGCGGATGAACCACGGGCCCATGGCGATTTGGGTGGCGCGGCGGCTCAGGGGCTCGAGCAGTCCGCGACAACCCTCGCACTGATCCGGGTTTGAGCCGGTGTGTCCGCAGTAGGGGCAGAGGTTGGCGGCCATGGGGTGGGTTCGTGTCCCGCGGGTTGTACGGCCGGGGTTCGGGGGTTTGAACGGGGCCGGCCGGTTCAACATAACGCGCGGGGAGCGGTTGGTCGATGTTACTTTATGACGGAAATGGCCGGTTTCCAACTGGACGGGGGATTCTGTTGGGTGTGACAGTTAATAAGCGTGTCTGCGACGCCACCGAGATCGACACTGCGCGAGGCCGGCTTGAGCCGGTCCTGCTTTGCTGCGCCGTGTTCCCGGCATGCTGCGATCGCTCCGCTTGACATGCGGCGAATGGCCGATGGATTGGCTTGCAATCGCCGAATCGCCCAGCTACGATAAATGTGCGTATCCGTAATAAGTCGCTGTCGGGGCCACCCGATCCAGACGGTTTGTTAGGATGCCGACCGATAACCCGCCCGCCTTGACCCCACTGTGGAGTTCCAAGATGACGAAGTGGTCCAATCTCTTCAAGGTTGTCATGATCCTCGCGATTGCGACGCTGTTGGCGATCCCGGTCATTGGCCAGGACGACTTGGACGCGATCGGCGACTTGGGCAAGAAGGATTCCCGCCCGTCCGGCGCGGTCAAGACGGACAACCCCAACCACAAGAAGCTGAGCAAGGACGAGGCGTTGCGCGTCCGGATCATGGAAATCATGTCCGGCGCGCGCACGATGGACGACCTGGCCCCGATCTCGCAGCAGATCGTCGGCCCGCCGCTGGATGAGAAAGAGAAGATCTACCAGGCGTTGAACCGCATGGCCTTCGGCGCGACGCCCGGTCAGGTCGAGCGCATGATGGACGAAGGTGGGTGGGAAAGCTGGGCGATGGCGCAGCTCGACCCCGAATCGATCAACGACACCAAACTCGAAGACGAGCTTGGCAGCAAGTACCCGTGGTACGGCATGACGATCACGCAGCTCCACAAGCGCGTGGCCGACCAGTGCGAGCGCGAGACGATGTGCGACCGCCCCGGTTGCGCCAACAAGCGCGAGCTCTACGGCGACCTGCCGGCCGTCATTCTTCACCGCGCCGTCAAGAGCGAGCGACAGTTTTTTGAGGTGATGGCTGAGTTCTGGCGAAACCACTTCGCCGTCGACCAGCGGCTGGTCTCCAGCCGAATGGTCTACACGACGACCGACTACGAAGAGAACGTCATCCGCAAGCACGCGTTCGGCAAGTTCGACGACCTGCTGATGGCGTCGGCCAAGCACCCGGCCATGCTTGAGTTCCTCGACAACTGGATCAGCCGAAAGGGCGCGTGGAACGAGAACTACGCCCGCGAGATCATGGAACTGCACACGCTGGGCGCCGACCGCTACTACAACGAGAGAGACGTGCTGGAACTGACCCGCGCGTTGACCGGCTGGACGTTCAACCCGTCGAACGACCGCTTCGTGTTCAAGCCGAACAACCACGAGCCGGGCATGAAGATGGTGCTCGGCAAGCGGATCCCTGAGGGCTACAACGGCGGCGAGTACGCGGTGAACATGCTGGCCAAGCACCGGGGTACGGCCACATTCATCAGCGAGAAGCTCTGCCGCTACCTCATCAACGACCACCCGCCTAAGGCGCTGGTCAACAAGATCGCCGGCAAGTTCAAGAGCAGCAACGGCGACCTGAAGAAGGTCTACGAGGCGATCATCACCAGCCCCGAGTTCATGCAGCGGGCCAACTACCGCTCGAAGTTCAAGACCCCGTTCGAGTCGACCGTCAGCACGCTCCGCGCGGTGGACGCGCAGATCAGCGACATGCGTCCGACGGCCCGGCTCGTCGGCGAGATGGGTCAGGCGATCTACAACTGCCCCGACCCGACCGGCTACTACGACCAGGCCGAGGCCTGGCTGGACTCGGGCGTCCTGACCCGCCGCTGGGACTACGCGTGGAAACTGATCCGTGGGAACATCAACGGCGTGGCCCCTTCGCAGAAATTCCTGGCCCGCGTGCACGAGATGGGCAGCGGTGAGAAGGCCAAGGACGCCCTGATCGCCGAGTTGATCGGCGCCGACCTGGGCACGGCCACGGACAAGATGCTCGACGACATCGCCAAGACGTCCGGCGGCTCGTCCAGCAACACCCTGCTGCCCGTGCTGCTCGGCTCGCCGGCATTCCAGCAGCAGTGATTCAGCCGATACCAGAGAAATCGCCCCCGGTTGGGTCCGGCGGGTGACAATTGCTTAGAATAGTTTGGGAACCTTGGCTCCTTACTACGAGGTGTGACCTATGGACAGACGGCAATTCCTACAGAACACCAGTGCGGCCATCGCCGCGGCGTCGGCGACCAACGTCTTCGCCCAGGCCGACGGCAGCGAGTCGCCCCCGCCCGTCAACCAGCTTGACAACAAGCAGAAGCCGACCATCGTGTCGGTCTATCTGCGCGGTGGCGCTGACTCGCTCAGCTTCCTCGTCCCCAAGGGCGACGACGCTTACTACAGCTACCGCAGGGGCACGGCCATCCCCAAGGGCGACTGCATCGACTTCCACAAGAGCCCGTACTTCGGCCTGAACCCCAACATGGCGTCGCTCGCGCCGCTCATGGAGGAAGGCCGGGTCATCCCGATCGTCAACTCCGGTTCGACGCACGGGACGCGCAGCCACTTCGACGCGCAGGACTACATGGAGCGCGCCGCCCCGGGCCTCAAGAGCGTCCGGCAGGGTTGGTTGAACCGCTACCTGTACATGTCGAAGAAGCCGTACGACGCGCCGCTCCGCGGCATCGCCGTGCGTCGCACGCTGCCCCGCGCCCTGCGTGGGCGGTATCCGGTCCTGGCCGGCTACAACTCGACCGACCACATGGACATGTTCGAGGCGCTCTACGCCGAGACGAACATGGTCAACAAGACCGCGCGTGAAGGCGGCAGCATCGTCAAGGGTGCCAGCCTCGACGCGATCGAAGGCCAGGACCGCATCAAGGGGATGGAACGCGACAAGGCCCTGCGCACCAGCGACATGGCCCGCGACATCATCACCGAAAGCGGCACGGCCGCCGTCAAACGCCTCAAGGCCTTGCAGGAAGCGCTCAGCGGCCAGCGCAACAACGTCAACTACCCGCGCGGCGGCCTCGGCGGCCAACTCGCGCAGATCGCGAAGGTCATCAAGGCCAACGTCGGCCTCGAGGTCGCGCAGGCCGACTACGGCGGCTGGGACACGCACTCGGGCCAGGGCGGCGTGAACGGCCGAATGGGCCGATCCGTCAAGCACGTGGCCGACTCGCTCCGCGCGTTCCACGACGACCTGGGCGACCGGATGGACCGTGTCCTCGTCCTGGTCATGTCGGAGTTCGGCCGAACCGTTCACGAGAACGGCAACAACGGCACGGACCACGGCCACGGCGGCATCATCTGGGCGATGGGCGGCATGATGAAGCCGGCCCCGATGTACGGCAAGTGGACCGGCATGGCGACCGAGAAGCTCAAGTACCGCCGCTTCATGCCGGTGCATACCGACTTCCGCGTTGTCTTCGCCGAGAGCCTCTACTACCTCATGGGCTTCGACGCGTTCAAGGTCGACTACTTCCCGGGCTACCGCCCGAGCAAGGGCCAACTGCTCAACTTCCTCAACAAGGTCGAAACCTGAGCACCAAGCCGCAATCGGCTTCAAGGCCACAGACCAAGGTTACCCACACGACGGCCCGCGCAAGCGGGCCGTCGTTGTTTTTACGTCCACGTCTTTAACAACCCGCGTTCGGAACCGCCTCGTCTCGGCCGCGTCCATTACACTGATGGACATCTGATCCTGTCGAGGGCCCATCGACATGTTGAACCTGACGACCCTGTCAGCCGGCCTTTGTTGCGCCGTGCTGTCGTACGCCCCCGCCGACGACGCGGAGCAAGCGTTCGATCGCTTTTACGGCGCGAAGGTTCGCGCCGCGCAGACAACGTCGTCGCCCGACGACGACGTGGCGCTGGCCAAGGAATTGCTGACGACAGCGAAGGGGCTAAGCGGCGACCAGGGCTTGTTGCCGCACTTCCTGCTCAACGCGTACACGCTGGGGCAGAAGTCGTCGGACGGCTACAGCACGGCCGTCGCCGCGATGCGTTTGTTGGCCCAGAAGTCGCCGGACCATTCAGCCGAGGCGCGCGACAACATCGTCAAACTGTTGCGCGTCGCGTATGCGGGGAGCCGGGGCGACGACCGCAAGACGTACGGGGCGAAGCTCGTGGTCGCCTTGGTCGAAGCGGGCGACGCGCAGTTGCGGGACGGCAAAGGGGCGGAAGCGGTGCGCCAGTACCGCATGGCCTTTTCGACGGCCCGCACGGTTCGGCTGGACGACACCGACGGCATCAAGTCGAAGCTCGACTACGCGACACAGGTCGTGAAGCTCGAGCGTCGGCTGACGCTGCTGAAGAACAAGCTCGAAGGCAACCCGAACGACCGCGCAGCCGCGGACGAACTGGTCACGGCGTATGTCGTGCAGTTGAACAACCCGGCCGAGGCGGCCAAGTACGCGTTCGCGGCCGACCCGGCGCTGAAGCGCAACGTCGCGCTGGCGGTGCAGCCGATCGGCGGGTTGAACGCGCAGGAGTCGTTGTTGCTGGGCAAGTGGTACGCGTCATTCGCCGACGGCGAGACGGGGCCGGCCAAGGTCGCCATGCTCGACCGCGCGGTCCGCTGCTACCAGCGGTTCCTGCTCGTCGATACGTCGAAGAATCTGGACCGCACGACCGCCGAGTTGCAGGTCAAGCGGTTGGAAGCCGAATTGTCCAAGCTCGGCAAGACGGCTTCGCCGCTGGTCGATGTCGGCGGTCACTGGCGTTCGTTGTTTCACTCCAAGACGCAACTGCTGCGCACATCGCCCGGTCTGCCCAAGCCGTCGCGGGGCGAGGCGAAGTACGAAGACGGCGTGCTGACGCTCAAGGACTTCGCCGAATACCGCTTCCCGGTTGACGCGGCCAACCTGCTGGTGCGGGCGAAGGTCACGCCGGGCATGGGCAACGCGAACATCACGCTGCGCAACAGCGCGACGGGCAAGTACATCTTCCGCCTTTACGGCACGGGGCGATTCGCGATCTACCGGACATTCGAGGGCAAGGGCCAGGAGATCGCGGCCGGCAACGCGCCTCACAAGCTGGATGAGCAGGTCGTTTGGATGGTCGGCGCATTGGGTGACAACCTGGTCGTGTGGGCGGATGGCAAGCCCGTGATCCGCGTGCAGGACGACAAGGTCGCGCAGAAAGGAGCGGTGACGCTCTACGCGCTCGGCGGGGCGGAGGCGTCGTTCGAGGCGGCGGCGTTCATGTTGCCCAGCAAGTCGCAGGCGAGGCAACTGTTGGAGAGCGCGTCCATCAACTGACGCAGCCTATCGTGTGGATTAATCCCACCCGGAGCCCGGGCCTATGAACCGCACGCTCGTCTGCATCGGCGCGATCCTCGGCGCGGTGGCGGTCGTACTGGGGGCGTGGCACGCCCACGGATTGGAAAAAGTGCTCAACGACCCGGTCAGGATGAAATCATTCCACAGCGGGGTCGAATATCAGTTCTATCACACCTTTGCGCTGCTGGCCGCGGCTTGGGTCGCGTCGGTGACGCGGCGGCGGCTGCCAGTCGTAGCGGGCTGGCTGTTTATCGCCGGCATCGCGCTGTTCAGCGGCGGGGTGTACCTGTACGCCTTGACCGGCCAGAAGATCGGGGCCCACATGGCCCCTTTCGGCGGGCTGACGCTGATCGTCGCCTGGCTGGTGCTGGCGGTGTCGGCCTGTGCGGGTCGGCGTGGCTCGGCGGGGGCCTGATGCACAAAAACGACCGTCACGGGCGTGTAACGACGACACGGCGGGGCGGGCGTCCGACTGGTACAATGCAGGATTCATGCGTCTTTCTACATAGAAAGGACGGCTGACTTGAACGAAACACCCCATACTCACCGGCTTCTGGCGACGATCCTGACCCTGGTCTCGGTCTTGGCGTGGGGCGTCTTTGCCCGGCCTGCCGCGGCACAGGTCGATGTGAATCGGCCGGCGATGATCACGCCCAAGACCGAAGCGTCAATCGCCAAAGGCTTGGCGTACCTGGCCCGCGTGCAGGGGCGGGACGGGTCGTGGCGGTCCAGCGGCGGGTACGGCGGCGGCGGCTACCCGGTGGCGATGACCTCGTTGGCCGGCATGGCGATGATGTCGGCTGGCAACACGCAGGTCGAAGGGCCCTACGCGATCAACGTCCGCAAGGCGATCGATTTCCTGCTCAGTTCGGTGCAACGGAACGGCCTGATCGCGCGGCAGTCGGAGTCGAGTCGGCCAATGCACGGACACGGGTTTGCGATCATGTTCCTGGCGCAGGCGTACGGCATGGAGCCGGACCCGACGCGGCAGGCGAAGATCAAGCGGGCGCTGCGCCGCGCGATCGACCTGACGGGTAAGAGCCAGTCCGGCCCGGGCGGTTGGCTTTACACGCCGGACTCCGGCGGCGACGAAGGGTCGGTGACGGTGACGCAGATTCAGGGCCTGCGTGCCGCCCGCAACGCGGGCGTGCACGTGCCCAAGTCGATCATCGACAAGGCGACGAACTACATCAAAATCAGCGCGAACCCGGACGGCGGCATTCGCTACCGCGCGGGCTCGCCGGGCACGAGTCGTCCGGCCATCACGGCCGCGGCCGTGGCGACGATGTACAACGCGGGCGAATACGAGAACCCGATCGCGCTCAAGTCGCTCGAATACCTGAAGAAGCACCTGAAGGGTAAGAGCGGCGCGCGGACGTTCGGCGGCCATCAGTATTATGCGACGCTCTACGCGGGGCAGGCGATGTACCTGTCCAGTGAGGAGAACTGGAAGTCGTACTTCCCGCACACACGCGACTGGCTCATCGGCGCGCAGGCGTCCGACGGCAGTTGGCAGGGCGACGGCGTCGGCACGACGTACGGCACGGCCATCGCCCTGATGACGCTTCAGTTGCCTTATAAGAACCTGCCCCTGTTGCAACGCTGAATGCGTTGCGATGTTGAAAGTCGTAAGTCGAAAGTCAAATGTCGAAGGTCGTCAGACTCTTCGATCAGCTTCTGACCTTGCGACCTTCGACTCCTGACTATTGACTCTTGGAGATTCCATGACCGACGATGCAAACAAGAAGTTGGCCGCCGGCGACGTCGCCGCCCTCGAAAAGCTCAAGGCCGCGAACGCGTCCGTCCGCGAACAACTCGGCAAGGTCATTGTCGGGCAGGACGAGGTCATCGAGCAGTTGATGATCGCCGTGTTCGGCCAGGGCCACTGCCTGCTCGAAGGCGTGCCCGGTTTGGCCAAGACGCTGATGGTCTCGACCCTGTCGCGCTGCCTCGACCTGGATTTCAACCGCATCCAGTTCACGCCCGACCTGATGCCCTCGGACATCACGGGCACGGAGGTGATTCAGGAAGACAAGTCGTCCGGCGCACGGCACTTCAAGTTCCTCAGCGGACCGATTTTCGCCAACATCATCCTGGCGGACGAGATCAACCGGACGCCGCCC
>JANQSF010000143.1 GCA_028284155.1 Phycisphaeraceae bacterium | reverse complement strand
CCGTACAGCGTCGGGAACAATTTGCTCACCGGCTCGAGCTTGTCGGCCGCGCCCGCGACGGACGCGACGGCCAGCACGACCAAGACACCCCACGACGTTTGTTGCATATCGCACCTCGTTTGGTAGCAGACTCGGAGAGAGACAACAGGGTATCACACGGCGCGCCACGCTCACCCAAGAACAACACGATCGGCCCGAGGGGACATTCGGTCTGGTAGGTCGAGGATTAAGTCGCGGCGCTCGATGCAAGGGTCTTCGTTGTGAGTATGCAACACCTCGATCATGACCGGGAAGTGTGGTGTGAGCGCCCGCGGGCTTATCGCATAGCTTACCAGGTGCCGGCTGAGAATCTTGCCGTCGGTCGGACAACGCGGGACGGTGACTTCGCGTGCGGTTGAGTTTTTCGAGGAAGTTGAGGGTGGCGTCAAACTTCGTCGGCCACATTGCGCAATATCTGATTGGAAACGGCGAATTCGCTGCTCGGACCCGCCCATACGAGCATACTTCAGGGTAGACGGCCGCACGCAAGCACTCCGGGGGTTGTTGTGGACGATACCAGCCATTCAGACCTCTTCCTGCTCAGTCTTAACAGATGTGCCGAGAATGACTGGTTCATTCCGACCTTCTATCGCCACTTCTTGGCGTCGTCGGACGAAGTCAAGCAAAAGTTCCTTCGCACTGATATGAAGGTCCAGGGTCGACTCTTGTTGAAGTCGCTCTTGCTGGCGGCCGGCGCGGCATCTGGAGATCCAGAGTCGCTGCGTGACCTGCGCGAAAGGGCGGCAAGCCACGACCGGAACCACCTCGATATTCGCCCTCACCTTTATGAGTTCTGGCGGTCGTCGTTGATTAAGACGGCCGCAGAATTCGACCCGCATTGGAGCCACGAGACCGAAGTGGCCTGGCATGCAACACTCGGTCACATCGTCCAAGTGATGATCGACCGCTACTGAAGCATTTCGCGGACAAAGCACGCGAGTCTCGCGTCGCCCCTGGTTGGTGGTAGTGAAGGACGCGAAGCCAGCCTCCGGCTGCCTGGTCATCCGCGAATGTGGGCACTAGTGCAGAATTACAAACACCCCGCTACGCTGGAGCGGGGCGCTTGTCAGTTGAGTCGACGAGGTGGGTATCGTCACGGTCGACGGCCGACTTAAAAACCCCGGCCAAGTCGCATTGGCCGGGGCTCCCCGGGACATTAAAGAGAGATCGTGTTCGCCCCGGGGATAGACTGCGCGCCATTGCAGCGCGCAGTCCGTGAGAGATATCCTCGCTGTCTCTCCACCATACCTATGCTCGTTGCGTTCAGACTGTGCGCACACAAACACCCCGGGGAGGACCGGGGTGTGGAGTCCTAACTGGAATGGCCCACTCATTACTCACAAGTCAAAAGCCCCGACCCAGCCGAAGCCAGGTCGAGGCCTTCCGGGGGCGAAGGTGGAATGAGAAGCTTATCAACTGTCTGGCGAGATGCCCACCTGGGTTTTCCCGATGTTGAAAAGCTGCGCAATAAAAGACCCCGGCCCGCCGGAAGACGGGCCAAGGCCTAAGAGGGGGGAGTGTTGATTTAGTAACGGAATTGGAGGCACGAATCTAGATGGGAGAATCCCTGTAGCTTGCGAAAGATGGGAAACGCTGGAATAGAGTCCCCCATGGAGTTGGTAATGATCAAAGCAGCCAACCAGGCGGGGACTCACATTGGAACACGGGCGCGTCCTTTTTATCGAAGCTATTGGTGGCGGAGTCGCTTTGGCGCTGGGAGGAACGCGCGTGACCTCGCCCACCGAACCGAGTCGGTGTTGAATCATGAGGATTCGGGTCAATGCGCTTGTTGTTGAACGTCTGAGGCGAGTGTTCAATGAGCAGGGCGGCTGGAATCTGGACGAGGTTGCGGAGTTTCCTACTGAGGTTGATGGATAACCAGCGCCGGAAGTTGACGGGCCCGGGTACAATTCGGTGATATGGGGCGACCGTCGTGGTTGGCCCGCAACTTGGGCTCATTCGTTAGGATGCATACATCACAGTGCAGCGACTACCTGTAGCACGAAGAGGTGGTGAGTTGGCATCCATCGATCCTTTCTGGGACAAGATTGCGGCGAAGTACGAGGCGTCGTCGGCAGGGAACATTGGGCCGAACTTTGCTGCGCGGGTGGAACGTGCTGCGACGCTATTCGGGCCTCGCGCCCGGGTCCTGGACGTAGGCTGCGCCTCGGGAGAGATTCCGCTGGCACTGGCGAAGCATGTTGCCGCCATTCACGGGATCGACGTGTCGCCAAAGTTGGTCGAGTTCGCCCGCGGCAAGGCCAAACAGCGGGGGATTGCCAACGCGAGTTTTGAGTCTGGTGACGTCATTGGAGCCTCCCTGGCGGAAGAATCATTCGATGGCATTACAGTCTTCGCGGTCTTTCACCTGGTGGAGGATCCGGCAAAACTGCTGCATCGTCTATACACGCTGCTGCGACCCGGCGGACATATGATCAGCGAGACGCCATGCCTCGCGGATCGCAGTTGGATCTTTGGACCGATCATCAAGCTGGCACAATGGGTTGGCAAGGCGCCACGGATTGTGACGCGGCTCCACTTGACTGACGTGGAAGAGATGATCCGTGAAGCGGGATTCGAGATTCTTGAAAGCAAGAGATACAACTCGAAGAATGATCAGCAAAGTATCACCGCACGACGACCCCAAGGCACAAGTTCCAATGTATCATGAGTCGGGAAGGCTACCAGATACAAAACCTAACCGCCGGCTGCAGTTGACCGGCGGCGCCTTCGATGGACAATCAAGTTGCCGGTTTGGAGCCTTATCTCGCGGGCGGCCGGCAACTGAGCCTCTTACGTTAGACGGACAAGAGTCGCGGTGTCAGACAACTGTCGACTCGAGACAACTCTGGGCGAAGATCTAGAATCGTTCAGGCTACGAGGAGCAATTGGTGATTGCGAAAGTCTTAGCGGCGACACCAGCAGCGAGAGCATCCATCATAGATACGTTGGTCCTAGCATTTGTAGCAGACCCAGTTGCAAGGTGGTGCTATTCAGCTCCGTCTCAGTATCTAGCCAACATGCCGCGGTTTGCCATGGCATTCTCGGGCGGCGCATTCGATCACAACACGGCGCATTGTATCCAAGACTACTCTGGTGCAGCCTTATGGTTGCCCCCTGGTGTGCATCCTGACGAGGAAGCGGTGGAGCGGATCGTGGAGCAAACGACTTCCGAATCGGTGCGGAACGACCTTGTCAGCGTCATGATTCAGAGAGCGACTTACCAACCCAATGAGCCTCATTGGTACTTGTCACAGATCGGTGTAGATCCGGCGCATCGAGGCAAGGGCCATGGTGGTGCGCTGTTAGCCCATGGGCTACAGCAGTGTGACCGCGACGGATGCGTTGCATATCTGGAATCCAGTAACCCCAGAAACGTCAGCTTGTATGAGCGGCACGGTTTCAAAGCCATCGGCAAAATCCAAGCCGGCACGTCGCCATGGATTGTGGCGATGTTGCGGACCCCGGCCTAGACATGTGGTGCGGCGTCCACAGGGCATCGCTCACCGTGCACTCTGAGTCGTTACCAAGCTGCTGCGGCTGAAACGCAACGCTGGACCGGATCAGGAGAATCACACCATTGCGAGTCTTGTTCTTCGGTGCTGGGCCATTGGGGTCTCTCTACGCACACCGGCTGTGCAAGTCAGGAGTGGACGTCACGGTCCTCTCCCGCGGTGAGAGATATGACTGGCTGTCGAAGAACGGCCTCGTGTTGGTGAATGAAATGACTGCTGAGCAGGAGTCGTCGACGGTCAGAATCGAGAGCACCCTGAGGCCCGACGACGCTTACGACTTGGTCGTTGTACTGATCAGGAAGAACAAGCTGCTGCCTGTTATTGAAGTGCTCGCGGCGACGCCAAGCCTGAAGAATATCCTCTTCATGGGTAACAACGCACTAGGTTTCGACGCGTATCTTGGAGAGCTGCCGGCCCAGAAACTACTTTTCGGATTTCCCGGTGCGGGAGGCGGGATTCGTGAACAGGTTGTTCATTATGCAGATCGCGAACAGCCAAAAGGCCGACAAAGATCCGTGACCATCGGCGAGCTCGATGGGGCGACCAAAGAGAGAACGCTTATGGTCAAATCCCTGTTTGAATCTGCCGGAGTTCCGGTGTATCTGAGCACGGACATCGACGGATGGCTCAAGTATCATGTGGCGCTGATCAGCCCACTTGTCGGCGCTCTCTACAAGCACAACTGCGACAACCGTCTTGCGGCGAGAGACAACGAGACACTTCAGGTATTGGTGAGAGCGGTCAAGGAAGGGGCACGCGTACTCCGAGCGCTTGGGTTTAGAAGGCACCAGCACTTGCAGTTCACTCTGTTTAAATGGCTGCCGGAGTTCCTTAGCAGGATGGGTGTCAAGAGTCTGCTGCAGAGCAGGTTTGCTGAAGTAGCCTTTGCAATGCATGCAGAGGCTGCCCGTGACGAGATGAGATTACTTGCCAGTGAATTTGAAGAACTTGCAGCGAGGACATCGGTTAGTACGTCGAACATTGATGCCCTGAAGAAGTTCGTAGATTGATTTGCCTGGCCCAACCAGTCGCCCTCGGATTGCACCAATTCCTTGGTTCAGGCGATTTGACTCCTCTTTGCGTGATTTCTTGGTCAACGACCAACCTCTTCTCGAGCATCTTGCGACGCTCAGAGTCGGAGGCGGAGCGATCCCCGACGAGTTTGATGGCGTGCGGTGAGATCGAGCGTCGTCACCAGCGGGCTTGGCCCGTTCAATCGCTAACTTCGATTTTCACCCGGAACCCGCCGCCCTTCAGCTTTTTCACTACCTTGAGGTCGAATGGGGCGTCTTCGTGGGTGAAGGCATGCCCGGTGAGATAGGTCGTCCCCTCGGCGAGGTCTTTCCGGGGAAAGATCACTATCGGGTGCTTGCCCGTGGGACGAGTTCCGTCGACCCGGTAGATCAACACCCCCGCCGGCCAGGGGGACTGACTGGTCTTGGGTCGTGGCGGTTGGCCGATTTCCGCAACGAAGACGACACTGGGATGTTTGAGGTCGTCCACCGGCACCACGACCATGGAGACACCCTTGTCTGCGTCGAGCGGTGTCAGGTCAATCGTGTGGCTGCCCTTGGTGAGATAGGTCTTTCGCCTTGCGTCCATCCATCCAAGCTTATGTCGCTGCCAGCCGATGAAGCCGCTGGCCCGGCCGCCGCTCGACATGAGGTCCCAGGAGCCGACCGGGTTGCGGGCGCCTTTGACGTTACCGAGGCTGTAGAGGTCCGGTAGTCCCATGCAGTGTGCCACCTCGTGCGCGAGCACCCCGGGACTGTTGCTTCCAATATTGACTCCGACGTTGATCTTACCCCCGCGATAGGGGATGGCCTTTTCATCGCGCTCGCCGAAAGCGAAATTACCGCGCCCAGGCATTTTGGCAACGATGTAGTCGTACTTGCGGAAGTCCACCTTGGGGTACAGTGCGAAAAGGTCGACGAACATCTGCCGATGTCCCTCAGTTGTGGTCGGATCGTTTTCCTTGCGCGGCCTTGGCATCTCGCGCCAACCATGTATGTGTTCGATGGTGATTTTCAGTTTGCCGTAGGATTGTCGATGGAAGATGTCGAGAAAGCGGCCGTCACCAAACATGCGCTTCGACACCTCCTTTGTATCATCCCTGGATGATTGGTCCTTGAAGGCGGCGTAAAGCATGATCATCTTCTTCTCGCCCACGGTCGTGCCGTAGATCTCCGCGTCGTTCGGCCCCACCGTTTTGTAGACATCCCCTTTTGTTTTGAGAACGGGGATCGGATCGACAACCTTAGGTGCCGCGGAGGAGGCCCCGGATGACGACGGGTGGCCTGTCGCGGCAGCAGGAAACATGGTCAACAGCAGAATGAGGATGGGTATACGCATAGGAAGGAGTATAGATGGCCGTAAACCAGATGTGATGTGGGCATTTCCGGAGGCGGTCTGATTTGTTTGGCAGCGCATTAAGAAACTATCTCAAATCAGGCACTTTCCCCTGACGCCTGAGTCTTCGGTACCACAGCAGGGCGCAGGCGAGCATGATCGATCCCAGGTAGTTTGA
>JANQSF010000140.1 GCA_028284155.1 Phycisphaeraceae bacterium | reverse complement strand
ACGCGACGCCGGCGCTGCCTGCGTCGTCGCGTTGCAACTGACCGACAACACGGCCGGCGGTTCGACCTTTACGGTCGCGGCCGCGAACGGCTCGAACGCTGCGGCCGACCTGGGCATCCTCACGACCGACGGCGATGCCGACGGCGTGATCACCGGCTCGCGCGTCGTCGCGGCGCTCAACTCGAAGCTGTTGGGCAACCTCAACGGCGGCGTGGGCGTGACGCTGGGCACGATCGACATCAACAACCGCAACAGCGTGGCGACGCAGGTCGATCTTTCGTCGGCCGGCAGCGTCGCCGACGTGGTCAGCCTGATCAACCAGTCCGGCGCGGGCGTCACCGCCAGCCTCAACGAAGCGGGCAACGGCATCCTGCTGACCGACACGACCGGCGCGACGGCCTCGAACCTGACGGTGACGGACGTGTCCGGCACGGGCGCTGTCGATCTCAACATCGCGCAGGACGTGGCGGAAGACACGATCGACTCGGGCAACCTGCAGTTCCGCTACGTCAGCGAGTCGACGCTGCTGACCAACCTCAACGGCGGCAAGGGCGTGCAACTCGGCCAGTTCACGATCACCGACTCAGCCGGCGCTTCGGCGACCGTCGACCTGACGCAGGGCAACGAGAAAACGATCGCCGACGTGATCAGCGAGATCAACAGCCGCGGCCTGGCGATCAACGCACGTATCAACGACAACGGCGACGGTCTGTTGATCGAAGACACCGGCCCCGGCACGCTGGCGTTGACTATCGAGGAGTCCGGCTCGAGTACGGCCGGCGACCTGGGGATCCTCGGCGAGGCCGCCAATCCCGGCGACGACATCGACGGGTCTTTTGAAACGACGGTCACGATCGACGCGGCCGACACGCTGAACGACATCGCCTCCAAGATCAACGAGGCGGGCGTCGATATCAGCGCGACCATCATCAACGACGGGTCGGCCGTCAACCCGTTCCGCCTGAGTCTGAACGCGACGACGCCCGGCAGCAGCGGGGCGTTCATTTTCGACGACGGCGGCCTGGGGTTTGAGGCGCAGACGCTCAGTAAGGCCCGCGACGCCGTGGCGTTTTTCGGCTCGTCCGACGCCGCGTCGGGTATCGCGATCACGTCGACGACGAACACGCTCTCCGACGTCGTGCCCGGCGTGACGATCGACCTCAAGAGCGCCAGCGACTCGCCCGCGCAGGTCGTGGTCAGCCAGGACGATTCGAGCATTGTCGAGTCCGTCCGCGCGTTTGTGGAAGACTTCAACAGCGTCATCGCCGCGATCGACAAGCACGACACCTACGACGTCGAGACCGAGCAGCGCGGCTTGCTGCTGGGCGACCCGACGGTCTCGCGGGTGTGGTCGCAGTTGTTCAACATTGTCATCCGACGAAACGGCGACCTGGCCGGTCAGTTCAACGCGCTGTCGCAGGTTGGCGTGCGCGTCGGCGCGGGTTCGACGCTGGAGTTTGACGAGACGAAGTTCCTCAACGCGCTGAATAACGACCGCGACGCCGTCGAGGCGTTGTTCACGTTCAAAGAGACCGAGACGGACGAAGACACCGGCGAGGTGACGATCACGTCGGCCGGCATCGGCGCCCGGATCGAGGAGTTGCTCGACCGGCTGACCGATTCGGCCAACGGCCTGATGCAGGGTCGGCTGGATTCGATCCAGGACCAGATCGACTTGAACAACACGCGCATCGAGCAGATGAACGAGCGGCTGGAGTCGAGGCGCGAGCGGTTGCTGGCAGACTTCATCGCGATGGAGCGGTCGCTGGCCCAGTTGCAAAGCCAGAGCAACGCGCTGGCGTCGTTCCAGCCCGCGTCGTTCCAGCAGCCGGCGCAGAACGCCGGCTAGTCCCCGTTACCGGACACCGCCCGACCTGCGCTAACGCGACCCCATTGGGCTGGCCGATACTCCGAGCGGGGCGGCCATTCCGCGACGTGTCTTTTTGTAGCGACGCCCCATGCAGCCCACACCGGTCAACCCGTACCTCAAGACGAAGATCCTCACGGCCAGCCCGCAGGAGTTGCGGCTGATGCTGTACGACGGGGCGATCAAGTTCTGCCGGCAGGCCGTGCCCGCCCTGGAGCAGCAGGACTTCGAGGGCTGCTACAACGCCCTGATGCGGGCGCAGAAGATCGTGCTCGAGCTGTCAACCAGCCTGAACCACGACGTTGCGCCCGACCTTTGCGAGAAGCTCAGCGCGCTCTACACCTACATCTACCGCCTGCTGGTCGACGCGAACGTCCAGCACGAAGCCGCGCCCATCGAAGAGGCGATCGAGCTGCTCGAATACGAGCGGCAGACCTGGCAGATGCTGATCGACAAGCTCACGAATGAGCCGGGCGAGGCCCCGGCCGACCAGGACGTGACACAGACTCAGCAGACAGCGATCAACACGCTGTCGCGCAGCGCGTGACGACAAGTCAGCGTTTAGCCACGGGGCTTGCCCCGCCTGTATATCAACCCGCGCGCACGGCGGGGCAAGCCCCTGCGCTAAACGGGTTACGGCACGTCCGTCCAGTCGTCGCCGTAGTCGAACGTGATCTCTTCGTGCGGCTTGATCGCGCGCGTGGCGTACATCTCTTCGCCGTTCAGCTCCGCGTTCGGGCGGGACGAGTGGTTGGCATACTTCATGTCGTTCTGCGTGAGCACGCCGTACGTTCGGCCGGTGTCTTCGTGCACCCACAGGACGTGGATGCCGTCCTGATCGGTGATCGGCCCCTCGAACACGCCGATGAGCGTGTCTTTCTGGATGTGCCGGGCCGCGAACAGGCCCTTCCCGTGAATCCGACTCTCACCGACGTAATACAGCGTATCCACTGCCCCGGTAAGCGATGTTGACATCTTGACCTCACAACAACTGATGAACAAGCAGAACGAAGACCTGTACACAAACAGGTCTTCAACGCGTGGCGCTTCACGATGTGCGTCGTTCCTCCAGACGCCGTGAGGCGGCGGATGGTATGCACGGTTTTTTTGTAAGACAACCGGGTGCGCGCTTGTTTTTGATGTTCATATTGCTACGTCGTCGCGCGCGGTCGTCACAAGCCGGGTCTTTCCGCAGACCCGGATCGGTTTATGACTGAATGCCCAATGGGATTGACCGCGGATGACACGGATAGCGCGGATGGATACAAGACGGGCACTGGGTCTTTCTGCCTTCCTCAGACATGCACAAAAGCACACACACTGTGACTCTCCCTCTCCCCCTCTCTCATCCGTGTTATCCGCGTCATCCGCGGTTAATCTCCGGCATTGACGATCCGGGTCTGCGGACAGACCCGGCTTCGCAAGCGTGTTGATGTTCGTAACGGTTGGCTTAAGCAATCACATCCATGATCGGCTCGCCGTTGGAGATGACCAGCGGGCGGTTTTGCGTGTCGTAGACCTCGGTCTTCGGGTCGATGCCCAGCAGGTAGTACATCGTCGCCGCGACGTCGTCGGGCCGCACGGCGTCGGCCGCGGGGAAGGCGGCGTGTTTGTCGCTTCGCCCGAACACGTGGCCGCGTTTCACGCCGCCGCCCGCCAGCAGGACGGTGTAGCACTTGGGCCAGTGGTCACGGCTCTTGTTCTTGTTGATCTTCGGTGTCCGCCCGAACTCGCCCATCCAGACGACCAGCGTTTCGTCCAGCAGGCCGCGGTCGTCCAGGTCGATCAGCAGCGTGGGCAGCGTGTGCTCGGTGATGGGCAGGTGGTACGCCTCGATGATCGGGAACATGCGGGTGTTGTCGAAGCCGTGCGTGTCCCAGCCGCCGTCGGTCTTGCTTCGGCCGCCGATCGAGCGGGAGAAGTAGACCGTCGTGAACTTGACGCCCGCCTCGACCAGCCGGCGGGCGAGCAGGCAGCTTTGGCCATACGTCGTTCGGCCGTACGCGTCGCGCACGGCTTTGGGCTCTTTGGACAGGTCGAACGCGCGACGCACGCGATCGGTGCTGAGCATGTCGAGCGCTTTGTCGTAGTACGTGTCGAGACCGCGCGCCTCAGCCGACTCGTCCAGCAGCTTCGACTGCTCATCGACGATCTTCTGCAACCCGCGCCGGGCTTGCAGCCGGTCGGCGTCGAGGTTGTCGGGCAGCGACAACTCGGGCAGCTTGAAGTCGGCGCGGTTCGGGTCATTCGGGATGAACAGCGGGTCGTGGGCTTTGCCTAGGAAACTGGCATGCTGGCCCGGCGTCTTCGACCCGTCGGCGATGACGTGCGGGTACGACACGTAGGTCGGCATCGTACCGTCCTTGCTCGGCGGCAGCGGCGCGAGCTTATCGACGACGGAGCCGTAGCCGGGCCAAAGCGAGAGCGAGTCACGCAGCCGCTGGTCGTCGGTCGGCGGCGCGTGGCCGGTGAGGCAGTAGTAGCCGGCCGAGTTGTGGTTGTTCATGGTGTGGTGCACGCTGCGGATGAGCGTGACCTTGTCCATGATCTTGGCGACCTTGGGCAGCTTGTCGTTGATCCACAGGCCGGGCACGACGGTCTTGCCCGGTTTGTGCGGCCCGCGGTACGCCTCGGGCGCGTCGGGCTTCATGTCGAACATGTCGATCTGCGACGGCCCGCCAAACTGCATGAGGAAGATGACGTGCTTGGCTCGCGGTTTGATTCGACTTCCGGGGGCGCCACCGGAAGTGGCATGCTGCGCGGCCGCGGCGCGCAGCAGGTTGGGCATCGTCAGCCCGAGCATGCCCGCGCCACCGACACGCAAAGCCTGACGGCGCGAGATCGACGCGTCGGCGAAGGTGCTGCAAGAGGTTGTGCGTCGGCGTTTGTTCATGATTCGTCGTATCAAGTTTAGCCGCGGAGCTTGCTCCGCCTGTTCGTCTGGCGCCTGTCGCATACGGCGGGGCAAGCCCCTGCGCTAAACGGGGTCAATGACGCAACAGGAACGCCTTCGCGTTCACCAGCGCCCACGCGACGTCTTCCAACGCCGCGCGTTTGTTCTTGTGTTTCGTCAGGTGCGCGACCGCCGCGTCCAGTTCGCGTTTGCTCGGCTCGCGCGTCAGTGTCCACCAATACAACTCATTGACGACCCAGGTGTGGTCTTTCTTGGCCTTAAGCAACCGGTCGATCCGATTGCCGTCCTTACGGATCGCCTGGTTCAGCATCGGCCCGCTGGTCAATTCAAAGACCTGCCCCATCGTCGTGTCGTCCGACCGTTCGCAGGTGCAGTTGAGCAGGCGGTCGGGCTTGCCGAACAGCTTGAGGAACCGATCGCCGGGGCTGGGGTCCTTGTCGCGGTAGACGGCGTTCACGCCGGGCACCTGCGCGGCCCGGATGCTGCCGGGCAGGCCATTGAACTTCGGCTTCGCGTCGAGGGCGAGGCCGACCGAGTCGATCAGTTGCTCAGCCGTCAGACGCCGTACCACTGCACGGGCGTAGTTGCGCGTGTCGTCGCGGTTCGAATCGTTCACGTGATACGACAGTTGGTACGTCCGCGAGTTGGCGATGAGGCGGACGAGGTGACGCAGGTCGAACTGGTGCTCGACGAAGTCCTTAGCTAACAGGTCGAACAGTTTGGGGTGGCTGGCGGGGTTGGTCGCACGCAGGTCGTCGATCGGTTCGACGAGGCCGACGCCCAGCATCGACGCCCAGACGCGGTTGACCATCGTCTTGACGAACAGGTCGTTCTGCGGTGACGTGAGCCAGTTGGCCACGACCTGCACTTCGTCCTTGTCTTTGGGCTTTGGCGTGTCGGTCGTGCCGAGCAGGCGTGGCTTGGCGGCCTTGCCCGTGCGCGGGTCCTTGACCTCGCCCTTCTTGTCGATGAACACCTCCTGCTCGCCGATGAACTGGTGCTTGTCGAATTTGTCTTTGCGCTTGTTGTTGATGACCTTGTAATTGACGCGTGCGAAGTTGGCGGCGAAGCCGTAGTAGTCGTCCTGCGTCCACTTTTCGAATGGGTGATTGTGGCACTGCGCGCACTGGAGACGTGTCCCCAAGAAAAGCTGCGCCGTCGCCTCGGCCCGCGCGGCCGGCTTGCGCAGGGCACGCCAGTAGTTGGCCGGCGGGTTCTTGTACGTGCTGCCGCGCGCGGCGATCAACTCGCGGGCAAACGCATCCATCGGCTTGCCATCGGCGATGCTGTCACGCACCCACTTGTGAAATACCTCGACGCCCTTCGTATCGAGCACCTTTTCCTCGATCCGCAACAGGTCGGCCCACTTGACCGCCCAGTGGTCGGCGAACTCGGGGCGTTGCAGCAGGGCGTCGATCAGTTTGGGCCGTTTATCCGGTGCCTTGTCATTGACGAACGTGCGGGCTTCGTCGGCAGTGGGGGGCAGGCCGATGATGTCGAGGTAGACGCGACGCACGAAGACGTTATCGCTCGACAGGTCGGCCGGGTTCATGCGCAGCCGCTTGAGCTTGGCGAACACGTGTTCGTCGATCATGTTCGCCGTCGGCGGATCGCTCCACTTGAAGTCGCTTTGTTTGGGCACGAACGCGATGCGCACCGGCAGTTGCCGTTCGAGGTAGCGAACGATCACCGTGCTCTCGACGCGCTTGGGCGCCATCTCGCCGCGCGTCACTCGACCGTTCAGTGTGACGTGCGTCAGTGTGTCGGTCGGCTCGTACACAGCCAGCCGGGTCACATCGCGCTTGGAGCCTTCGCTGAATGTTGCGGTGACGCGCAACGCCAACTCGTGCTTTGGTTCGATCAGCACGGCGTCGGTGTTGGAGACGCGCAGGCCGGTCAAGCGCGGCGCGGTCTTGCGGTCATTCGGCGCGCCGGCCGCGATCCATCGACGCAGGATGTCGTACTCGGGCGAGTCCTTGTCGAAACGCTTGCCGCCCTCGTGCGCGATTTGCGTGGTGGCTTTGAGCAGGATGAGGCTGGCGTCGGGCTGAAACGGGTTGATCCGTCGGCCGAACGCCTCGCGGGTGAGCGCAAGGTGGTCGGCCCCCATGTCTTCGCCGCGCAGCGAGAGCTGAAACCCGCCCTTGCCGTTGGCGTTGCCGTGACAGGTGCCGAGGTTGCAGCCGGCCTTCGAAAGCGCGGCCATGACGTCGTTGCGGAAGGAGGGGGCGGGTTGGGGGGCGTCCGACGCGCGCGCGGCCTGTCCGAATGTCATGCAGGTGATGACGATCAGGAGCAGCGGCCGTGTGAAAACGCGGGTGGGTCGCATGGGTTTATATGGTATGTCGGTGGGTGGATCGCGCTAAGCCGCAAGCGGCGGGGGGCCGGGGGCGGTTATGCGAAGATGGGGAGCGGGTCGCCGTCGCAGATGGTGACGGGGCGTTGTTTCTGATCGACGATGTGGAACCGTGGGTCGATGCCCAGCGCGTGGAAGATCGTCGCGTGCAGGTCTTCGGGGCGGCAGGCCTTGGTGAACGGCTCGGCCCCGACCTTGTCGGACGAGCCGTACACATGGCCACCTTTCACGCCCGCGCCGGCGAAGGCGACCGAGTAGCAGTTGGGGTAGTGGTCGCGGCCGCCCGAGCCGTTGACCTTCGGCGTTCGGCCGAACTCCGTGAGCCACACGACCAGCGTTTCGTCGAGTTTGCCCGAGGCGGACAGGTCGTCCAGCAGCGCGGCTGAGGCTTGGTCGAGCGGCGGGATCATCTGACCTTTGAGGCGGTTGAAACCATTGCCATGCGTGTCCCAGTGCGCGCCGGCGCTGCCGTTGAGATCGCCGGCCGCGGCGTAGACGGTGACCAGCGGGACGCCCGCGTCGGCCAAACGTCGTGCGAGCAGGACGGATTGGCCGCAGATGTGGTCGCCGTATGCGCGGCGTTTGGCGTTCGGTTCTTGGGTGATGTCGAACGCGGCGCGGGCCTTGTCCGACAGCAGCAGGTCGAGCGCTTGCTGTTGGTAGCGCTGCGTGCCGAGTGTGTCGTTCGTCGGGATCGCCTTGCCTTGCACGCTTTGGAGCAGCGCGCGTCGCGCGGCCAGGCGGTCGCCGGTGATGCCCGCGACGGGCGACAGGTCGATCGTACCGCCGGTGGGGGACTTGCCTTCGTAAGGCTTGCCGCTGGGCGGCTTGACGACGACCGGGTCGTAACCGACGCCGAGGAAGCCGGCGTGTTGGCCGTTGGCGTCGCCGCCGTCGTAGATCGTGTAGGGCAGGCTCACGCTGCGCGGCATGGCGTTTCGGCCGGTGCGCTTCATGGCTTCTTGACGCGTCGCGGCGTCGACCATCGAGCCGAGGAACGGCCAATCGTCGCGCGAGCGTTGCCAGTTGCCGCCGAGGTTGGGCGGGCGGTGGCCGGTCAGGTTCCAGTACGCGGCTGAGCGGTGCGACGGGGCTTCGTGGTGAACGCTGCGCACGATGGTCATGCGGTGCGTGTGCTTCGCGATGCGCGGCATGTGTTCGCAGAGGTGGATGCCGGGCGTCGAGGTCTTGATCGGTTTGAAGATGCTGCGCGTGTCGGACGCGGCGTTCGGTTTCATGTCGAACGTGTCGAGGTGGCTCATCCCGCCCCAGGCGAACAGGACGATGCACGACTTGGCTTGGCCCTGTCCAATCCGGGGGCGTTTGGCGGATGCGGCTTGCGCTTGCTGCAACGCCATCAGTCCCGGCCACGACAGCCCAGCCGCGCCGAGGCGGAGGAAGCCGCGGCGGGTCAGGTGATTCGAGGGCGGGTTGGGCAGGGATCGCGCGGTCATGGTGGGTACATCATATCTGTAATGGGTCATCGGCAAAAGACACCCAGCGATTCGAATCGCTGGGCTTCGGTGCGTGCGAGATCATCGACCTTCCAGCAGCCGCATGCCCAGGAAGTCGCTTAACTCCCCCGTGGGCTTGATCTTGTCGATCACGGCCTGGATGTCGTATTCGAGGCGGACGAACTCGACGCGGTCGTCGTGCAGGATGGCGTAGGCCGCCCGTGCGTCGCGGTCGCGGGGTTGGCCGACGCTGCCGGGGTTGATGATGACCTTCTCGCGTCGGCCGAGCCGATAGGTCAGGTTGTCCAGGTCGCCCAGCGGATAAAAGTCCGGCTCGTCGGTAAAGACGCCGGGCACGTGCGTGTGGCCGACGAAGCAGAGCCGCTCGATGCGCTCGAAGATCTGGTTGATCTTGGTCGGCGCGGTGATCACGTCGTCGGGGAAGATGTACTCGTTGATCGGCCGACGTGGCGAGGCGTGTACCCAGACGTGGCCGCCCTCGTCCTCGCGGATGCTCAGGTTGCCCAGGTATTCCCACCGCCTGCGCCGCTTGGCGTCGTCCGGTTCCTGTTCGAGTTGACGACGGGTCCAGAACGCCGCCGACTCGGCGCTGGTGTTGAAGCTGGTTGGCTCATACAGCACAGCGAAGTCGTGGTTGCCCATCAACGACCACCGCGCCCGCGACATGATCAGGTCGAGGCACTCACACGGGTTCGGCCCGTAGCCGATGATGTCGCCGAGGCAGACGATGTCATCCAGCCCGCGGGCGTCGATGTCGGCCAGCACGACCTCAAGCGCGTCGAGGTTGCCGTGGATGTCGGAGATCAGCGCGGTCGGCACGAGTCAATCCTGATTACAGCACAAACGGCCCTCACTCTACCACCCCCGACAGTCGGCCGCCAACGCGACCTATTCCAAGGGAAGTCGGAATGGAAAACGTCACGGCGTGACGGTGGATTCGCCTGCCTTGCCCGTTGGCGGGTCCGATGGCTTCTTTGCGTCCGTTTGCTGGGTCGCAAACGTCTGTTCGGGCAGCCGCCAGGTCCATCGGCCGCCCTCGATCGCCAGGTCGAATGTCTGCTCGGCCCCGTTGGTCTTCAGTGTCATCTTCCCGCCGCGTTCGCCGACCGCCTCGATTGTCACATCGGGTTTCGCGTCGCCGACGATCCGTTTCCAGAGAATGGCGAAGTAGGCGGGGCCTTTGAGGTCTGTCAGCGAGGTCACGTCGTCGCGGCCGAGCGCGTCGATCACGGCTTGCTGGGCCGACTCGTCGAGGCCGCGGAACTGCTCCAACTGCCGCTCAACCTGTCGGCGGGAGGTCGCATCGAGCATGTCGAACAGCTTGCCGTACTCGCCGTTGGTCAACGCGGCGCGGTAGCGCTTTTCAAACGCCTCGATCTTCTCGTCGCCGCCGCAGCCGACAAGACACAACAGGGTCACGATGATCCCTGTGAGACACGACGTGCGGCGAAGGGTGTGTGTAAGGGCGTGCAAGTGTCGAGAATCGTGGTTCGGGAAATTGAGAAGCGGGCGACTATAGTAGGCGTTTCATGGCCGATGAACGCGCGCAACACGATGAGTCAGCCGACGGCGTGCGACCGCACGGCAAGCGCGGGCCGCGCGTGTTGATCGTGAGGCCTTCGGCGCTGGGCGACGTGTGTCGGACGGTGCCCGCACTCGCGACGTTGCGCAAGGCGATGCCCGACGCACGCATCGAATGGGTCGTCAACGACCGGTTTGTTCAGGGCGTGATGGCCCACCCGGCGCTGGACGGGGTGATCCCGTTCCCGCGTCGGTCGTTCGCCGGCGCGTGGTGTCAGCCGCGGCGACTCGGCGCATTGCGTCAATGGCTGGGCATGTTGCGCGAGGCGCGTTACGACCTCGTCTTCGACCTGCAGGGTTTGTTCCGGTCCGGCATGATCACCCGTGCGACCCGCGGCCCGCGCCGCGTCGGCGACCGCAACGCCCGCGAACTTGCCTGGCTCGGCTACAACGTGCGACATCGGATCGACCGCGACAAGCACACTGTCGACCACATGCTCGCGCTGCTCGAAGCCGAAGGGTACGACCCCGTTCACGACATGCGGCTGTACACGTCGCCCGAGGACGACGCCTGGCGTGACGAATTGCTCGACGAGCACGGCGGTTCGGCCGAGCCGTACGTCTGCCTCGCGCCCACGGCCCGGTGGTTGTGCAAGTGTTGGCCGGCTGAGTCGTTTGTTACGCTCGGGCAACGCCTGCTCGAGTCGGGTGTCGCCGGGCGTCGTGTGGTCGTCATCGGGTCACCGAACGAACGCGAGTTTGT
>JANQSF010000112.1 GCA_028284155.1 Phycisphaeraceae bacterium | reverse complement strand
TTCCGTACACAACCCCTTCGTGCCTCCGTGCCTAAGTGCCTTCGTGCCTTTGCTCCCCTGTCTTCGTGCCTCCTCCCCTTGCCTCCTCTTCTTCACCCCACCCCCTTGATCGACCGATAACACCCCAAGCGCTGTCCCACAGCCCGGCGCGATCGGCCCATGCTCTGCGAACTGCTCTACATCACGACCCTCGCCGCGGAAGAGTCGCCGGCCGGCGACGGCTGGAAGGGCCTGCTGCTGCCGGTCGGCGTCGCGTTGATCGTCACGTCGCTGGTCATGTCGATGCGCAAGCGTCGCAAGCAGGCCGGCCAACAGATCACGCCGTACGAGGAGGTCGAGCGGATCAAGCAGCAGCGCGGCGTTCGCGGCGACATGGAAGACCTGATGGTCGAGGTCGAGCAGATGGCCAAGCGGGTCGGTGCGCAACTCGACGCCAAAGCCATCCGGCTCGAACGCCTCATCGACGAGGCTGACCGCCGCATGGCTGAGTTGCAACAACACGCGATGGGCACGCACGGCACGCAGGCCACCGGTGTCGGCGGATACGAGCACGAGTCGGCCAGCGCGTCCACCGCGACGGCCGCCCCGCCTACCCAAACACAGCCCGCAGCGACCAACCCCTACGCGTCGTCCCCCTCAACCGGCTCGGCGAGCAAGCTCACCGGCGACGCCCTGAACCGCACGGTCTGCAACCTGGCTGACCAAGGTCTCGACGCCGTCCAAATCGCCCGCCAACTCGACGAGCACGTCGGGAAGGTGGAGTTAATTCTGGCGCTGCAAGGCAAGTGAGAGGCGCGGGGGCAAAGGCACGAAGGCACGAAGGGGTTGTTCGCCGGACGGCGGTCTAGCGGCGTGCCCGCAAGGCCGCCCGCGGCCGAAGCTTCGACATACCGACAGCCCCGCGCGAGCGTTGCTCAAAACACTATCAACTGACAAACCCTTCGTGCCTCCGTGCCTTAGTCCCTTCGTGCCTTCCCCCTCCCCGCCCCGCTTTTCCTCCTCGCCCCGCCCGGCTATCCTTCCGGCCATGCTACAGGGCACCTACACCGCGTTGATCACCCCGTTCCGCGACGGCCAGGTCGATTACGACCGCCTGGACGCGAACGTCAAAGACCAGTGCGCCGCCGGCATCACCGGCGTCGTGCCCGTGGGCACGACCGGCGAGTCGCCGACGCTCAGCCACGACGAACACCGCAAGGTCATCGAGAAGGTCGTCGAGTCAGCCAAAGCGCACGGCGGGGGCGAGACGCAGGTCATCGCGGGCACCGGCTCGAACTCGACCACCGAAGCGCTGTCGCTGACCAAGCACGCGGCCGAGGTCGGCGCGGACGCCGCGCTGATGGTCAACCCCTACTACAACAAGCCGTCGCAGGAAGGCCTGTACCGCCACTTCATGACCGTGGCCGACGCCGTCGATCTTCCGATCTGCCTCTACAACATCCCGGGCCGAACGAACGTCACGATGACGCCGCAGACCGTGGCGCGTCTGAACGAACACAAGAACGTTGTCGCGGTCAAGGAAGCGACCGGCTCGCTCGACATCGCCAGCGAGATCCTGTCGCTCTGCGACATCCATGTGATCAGCGGCGACGACTCGCTGACACTGCCGCTGATGAGCATCGGCGGCCGAGGCGTGATCAGCGTCGTGTCCAACCTCGCGCCCGACCGCGTCAAGCAGATGGTCGACGCGGGGCTGAAGGGTCAGATGAAGATCGCCCAGCAACTCCATCTCGCCCTGTTCCCCTTGTTCAAGGGCATGCTCAGCCTCGACACGAACCCGATCCCCATCAAGGCCGCGATGTCGCTGGCCGGCAAAGACACCGGCGACCTGCGGCTGCCCTTGTGTGCGCTAGACGACGAAAAGAAGAAAGACCTCGAACGCATGCTGCAGCAGCGCGGGCTGATTTGAGGCTGAACCACAGACTTACCCCGCACGGCCGGTTGTCAATCAGAAGGCAGCCGCGACGGGTCATCGCGGCCTCGCTTGGCCGGTGTAAAATGTCGCTGCGCACATCGCGCCCGGTCGATCGATCTGACTGAGCGGCCCAATCGACTTGCACCTCGGCAGAGGCCAACCCATGCACACCCCCAACCGGCTCCGGCAGGCGATTATCGCGATCTCCGCTTGGGTGTTGTTCGTCCCGACCCATTCAGCCTCCGCGGCGAACAAGGAAGAGACCCATTTCGAGACAAAGATCCGACCTGTCCTGATGGGCACGTGCTTCAAGTGTCACGGCGGCGACAAGACGGCGAACAACCTGCGTGTCGATGGGCGCGACCACCTGACGCGCGGCGGCAAGTCCGGCGCGGCGGTCGTGCCGGGCGACGCGGACGGCAGCCGACTCATCCGCGCGATCCGACGGACGCACGACGACCTGAAGATGCCGCCGACCGGTCCGCTGCCCGCGTCGGTCGTGAAGGACTTCGAGCGATGGGTCAACGCCGGCGCGCCGTGGCCCAATGCGGCCAAGCCGACCGACCTGGAACGCGCCGCGGCGCGGCACTGGTCGTTTCAGCCGATCCGCGACACGGACTTGCAAACGCTGCCCGGCGATGCGGGCGCGCACCCGATCGACCGGTTCATCATCGCCGGCCAACGCGCAGCGAAGACGAAGCCGGTCGGCCCGGCTGCGCGCCAAGCCTTGATCCGCCGCGCAACGTTCGACCTGACGGGTCTGCCGCCGACGCCGACCGAGGTCGAGGCGTTTGTCAACGACAAGCAACCCGGCGCGTTCGAGCGCGTGATCGATCGGCTGCTCGCCTCGCCGCGGTACGGCGAACGTTGGGGCCGACACTGGCTCGACCTGGTGCGCTACGCGGACACGGCCGGCGATGATTCGGACTACCCGATCCCGCAGGCGTACCTCTACCGCGACTACGTGATCGACGCGTTCAACGCCGACACGCCCTACGACCGCTTCATCCACGAACAGTTGGCCGGCGACATCCTGGCCAAGCAGGGCGCCGTCGAGTTGTACCGACAGCGGGTCATCGCAACCGGCTACATCGCGCAGGCCAAGCGTTTCGCAACGCACAAGCACGAGGACATGCACCTGATCATCGAGGACACGCTGAGCACGACCGGCCAGGTCATGCTCGGGATGACCCTGCGTTGCGCGCGGTGCCACGACCACAAGTACGACCCCGTCTCCATGGACGACTACTACGGGCTGTACGGCTTCTTCCGCAGCGTCGTCTACCCGCACGCGGGCAGCGAGGAAGTCCGCGCGCCCAGCGACCTTGTGCCGCTTATCGCCGAAAGCGAATTGGCCGCGGCAGAGAAGGCGTACCTGGCCAAACACGGAAAGCGACTCGCTGAACTCGACGGTCAGATCAAACACATCGAAAAGACGGTCAAGGACAAGAAGGCCCGCGACCAGCAGACCGCGCCGCTCAAGAAGCAGATCGCCGAGATCAAGTCGCAGAACCCGCGGTCGCTCGCGCCGGTGGCCTACGCGATCAAGGAAGGCAAACCGGTCGACGTAAAGTTGCAGATCGCCGGCAACCCCAAACGCACCGGCAAGGTCGTGCCACGCGGTATGCCCCGCGTCGTGCGCGGCAAACCGATCGACATCCCGTCGGACCAGAGCGGTCGGCTGCAACTGGCGCAGTGGATGACCGACCCGGCCAACCCGCTCACGTCGCGCGTCATGGTGAACCGCATCTGGCAGTACCACTTCGGCAAGGGCCTGGTCGCGACGCCGTCGAACTTCGGCATCCAAGGGTCGCCCCCGACGCACCCGCGGCTGCTCGATTGGCTCGCCCTGCGTTTCATTGACTCCGGCTGGTCGATCAAGGCGATGCACAAGCTGATCATGACGTCGCAGACGTACCAACGATCGGCAGAGCATGACACCGCCAACGCCGATCGCGACCCGGCCAACAGGACCTACTGGCGGTTTGACCGCCGACGGCTCGACGCCGAGTCGATCCGCGACACGATGCTGCTGCTGGGCGGCAACCTCGACCTGAACCGGCCCGGTCCGCACCCCTTCCCGCCGAAGGAGAAGTGGCGGTACTCCGCCCACCGCCAGTTCAAGGCCGTCTACCCGTCGAAGCACCGCAGCGTCTACCTCATGGTGCAGCGGCTGCACCCGCACCCCTACTTCGCCCTGTTCAACGGCCCCGACACGACGGCGACAACACCCGTCCGCGACAACTCGACGCTGCCGCTGCAAGCGTTGTTCATGGCCAACGGGCAGTTCGTCAAGGCGCAGGCGTCGGGCCTCGCACAACAGTTGATTACGTCGCAGGACGACACGTCAAAACGGATCGACCTGGCGTACAAGACGATGTACGCGCGGCCCGCGACCGACGCCGAACGCGGCCGGGCGTCCGAGTACCTCAAGCGTTACTCGGCCATGCTCGAAGCCGAGGGCATGCAGGCCAATGAACGCGAGCTGCAGGCGTGGTCGAGCCTGGTGCGCGTCATGTTCGCGTCAAACGAGTTCATCTACGTCGATTAACCGGAGACGACCGCGATGCCGACGAGACAAGACATCAGCCGACGTGGTTTCCTCGGCGCGACCGCGCTGGCGACGGGCGGGTTGGCTGCGCACAGCCAACTGTCGTTGGCCGCGTCGTTGCACGGCGGCCACCCGCTGGCGCCCAAGCCGTCGCACTTCCCCGCCAAAGCGAAGAACCTGATCATCTTCTTCATGACCGGCGGCATGTCGCACGTCGATACGTTCGACTACAAGCCGCAGTTGACCAAGCGGCACGGGCAGAAGATTGGCAGCAAGACGATCAAACGCCTCGACTACAAGTTCAAGCAGCACGGCCAATCCGGCCAGCAGGTGTCGGAGCTGTTCCCGCACGTCGCGCAATGTGTCGACGACATGTGCTTCATCCACTCGATCTTCAACGACTCGGCCGGCCACTCGAAGGCGACGCTGGCGATGCACACCGGGTCGGTCACGATCCCCATGCCGAGCATCGGCGCGTGGGTCGGTTACGGGCTGGGCACGCTGAACCCGAACCTGCCGCCGTTCGTCGTGTTCGCCAAGCTCGAACCGTACACGGCCTACCAGTGCTGGGGGAACGACTTTCTGCCCGCGTACTACCGCGGCCTGCGCGTCATCCCGCCGCAGCCGATCCCGCACCTCAAGAGCCCGGTGTCGTCGGTCAGCCGATTGGAACTCGAGCGCCAGATGCTGCGCGACGTGAACGAATCGCACCTCAAGCTCCGGCCTGGCGACGTGAAGCTCCCAGGTCGCATGGCCAACTTCGACACGGCGTACGGCCTGATGCGCGAAGCGCCCGAGGCGTTCGACGTCTCGCGCGAGTCAGACCACACGCTCGACCTGTACGGCCTGAAGCGCGGCGACCGCGCGTCGTTCGCCTGGCAGTGCCTCGTCACCCGTCGGCTCGTCGAGCGCGGCGTGCGCGTCGTCGAGCTGTTCGACGTCGGCTCGAACAGCAATTGGGACAACCACTCGGACATCAGTAAACACCGTGGTTTGGCCAAGCAACTCGACCAACCCCTGGCCGGTCTGATCACCGACCTGAAGCAGCGTGGCATGCTCGACGACACGTTGATCGTCGGTTGCACGGAGTTCGGCCGAACGCCGTGGCAGGACGCGACGCCCAAGGGGCGGGGTCATCACGCCTCGGCCTTCACGTGCTTCCTGGCTGGCGGCGGCGTCAACGCGGGCACGGCTTACGGCGCGTCGGACGAACTGGGCAACAAGGTCGCCCGCGACCCGGTCCACGTCCACGACTTCCACGCGACGATCCTGCACCTGCTCGGACTCGACCACACACGGTTGACCTATCGCTACGCGGGTCGCGACTTCCGCCTGACCGACGTCGCGGGTAAGGTGATCGACGGCGTGCTCGCGTAGGCGTCGCCGCGCGGGCGGGGGCGGACAAGTCGGGAAGTCCGTGATCTCATTGCGCTTCAACGTTTCAACGCTTTTGTCGCAGTCGACGGGGGTTCAGCATGGATCCGCAACACACCAACGACCCTTCACCGCAACCCACACAGCCAGCCCATCCGCCGACCGGCCAACCGACTCACGGCGGACCGACCCACCCGCCGTTGTCGCCGACAACCGCGCCCCAGCGCGCGCCGCAAACAAGCCTGACCAACGACCCGGCTATGCGCATGATCCTGCCCGTCGGGCGTTCGGGGTGGGCCATCGCGGCGGGCTACCTCGGGCTGATCAGTGTGACGTGCGTGCCCGGCCCGATCGCAGTCATTGTGGGCATTTTGGCAATCCGAGACATCCAGCAGAACCCCGACAAACGCGGCATGGGCCGAGCCGCGTTCGGCATTATCATGGGCATGATCGGGACGGTGGCGTTGCTCGTGGCGATCATCAACCTGAGCACGAATCAGTGAGACAACACCGAGTCGAATACGAGAACTAACCACAGATAAACACAGATCGGTAATCAGACCAAAACGACAAAGTCTGCTTCTTGATTCGGCGCGTAGCGCAGACCGGCGTTCCAGCGCATGCCGAGTTGATTACCCACCGCGTCGGTAACAATCGATCAATGCCCTTTCATCTGTGTCCATCTGTGTTTATCTGTGGTTTCTCTTTCCGGCGTGCGTGACGCATGTGCCGGTCGGCCGATCAATACCGCTCGGCCATGAACGCGATGCCCTTGTCCATGACCCGCCGCCACGCCCGGACGGTGTTGCCGTCGGCCCGCGTGTCGAACTCACGCACGGTCTCGATCAGGCAGTCGAGCCAGATGTTGTAAAGCCGTGGCTCGACGTCGAGGCCCGTTCGGCTGTGCCGCACGGCGCGTTCTTCCAACAGCGACCAAGCGGCCTCGTCGCCGCCGTACGCGAGCAGCAGCACATAAAACGACTCACGCAGCATGCGCTTCTGCCTGCGCAGGTCGGTGTTCTTGAACTTGTCGGCGATCTCACTCGACGCGGCGAAGAACCGGCGGTAAAACGCGTCCAGAAACTCGCCCTGGCTGTCGCAACGCTCCAGGCTGTCGTTGACCAACTCGATGTCGCGCTCGGTCGTACTCATAATCCAACGGTAGGCCCGGACCGCTCGCAACACATCACGGCAGCAGCTTGTGCCTGCGCAAAAACGCTTCGACGTCGGCCGTGCTCGGCTTCTCGAACGCCGGCTGCATCATGAAGCTGTGGCCGCCCCCCTTGTAGACCTTCAGCTCGAAACGCTTGCCCGCGTTCCGGGCGTGCTTCACGAAGGCCTGCTGATGCTTGCGCAGGTGATCGCGGTCGCCGTACAGGATCAGCGTCGGCGGCAACGTCTGGTCACCGAGGATCCGCGTGGCCGACATCTTCAACGCGTCCTCGTAGGGGTGCAGCAGTTGCCAGTCGCGCTTGTTGAACATCAGCAGGACGTCCTGAAAGCGTTTGATCTCGGCGTCGCCGATGCCCTTGGTTTTGCCGACTTCCGCGGCGAGTTCGATGAGTTTCGCACGGTGGTCGCGCGGCGTCGCGTACGGGTCGTTCGTGTTTTCCACAAAACGATCGAGCAGCGGCACGAACGACGGCGCCTCGGCCTTGATCCGCACGACCAGGTCTTTGGTCTTGACGAACCAGATGTCGATCCCGTCGAACGCGGGGCAATAGAGCACCAGCGCATCGGGCTTGTGCGACACGGACTTGTCGTCCTGCGCATCCTCGAAGGCCGTGTTGATGTACCCCTGCAACGCCAGGTCGCCGCCGCCGGACGTCCCGGTCGCGACGATGCGGTTCGGATCGACGCCGAGTTTGGCAGCGTTGGCGCGGATGAAACGGATCGCGCTCTTGACATCTTCGACCTGATGCCGCGGGCGCGGCAGTTTGGCGATCTCTTCCAGGCTCAACCCCGGCAGTCGGCCCGAGTTCACGGGGGCGGTCTGCGGCTTGATCACGACCATGCCGAGCTTGCGGAAGTGCTCGCGCTGCGCGGGTATGTTGCAGCGGAAGATGACCAGCGCGGGCCGTGTGTCCGTCACCTTCCAACCGTCGGGGTAGTAGACACCCATCGTTCGGCGTGGCGATTTCTTGTAGACGTAGCCGCCGGTCTTGGGTTTGGGCTTCGCTTCGTCCTTGTCCGCGGCCACGGCGCGCTGCGCCGGCACGCCGCTGATCAGGACGGCCGACGCAAGCAGTATCGCTATGAAGAAAGACTTCTTTTGTCGCATGATTCAACTTGCGAACGACCTCCGCGCGGCAACGGCCGGTTCCAAAGGTCGCCCGAAACGTAGGGCGGGCCAAGGCTCGGCGCGACCCACCACTTGGCGTCCGCATGAAACTTAGGCTTCACCGTGTCAACGTCGCGCCTGTTGGTGGGCCGCGCAAAGCCTTGGCCCACCCTACGGCAAGCGCTTCCCACCTCTCGAACGAAGCCTAGCTCGAAGCAAAGATCGGCATCATCGCCGCGACCCACATGGCCGACTGACACGCGGCGATGACCTGTCGCGTGGCCTTGCCGGTCACTTCACCGTTGATGATGCTTTCGATCCGCTCTTTGCACCGGTTCACGGTGTCTGCACCCAACGCCAGTCGGAGCAGGCCGGTCTTGTGCACCAGGGAGATCAAGACGACCGTACGGGCGTCGATGTTCTCGTCGTCGCCCTCGACGGCGTGGCGCAACCGATCGATGATCGCCCGCTCGGGCACGGGGTCGACTTCGGGGTAGATGCGGCGTGTGAATATCCAAAGCACCTTGTCTTCGTCGGCCCGAAGAATGCCGTGGTCGCACAGTCGGCGCGCAACCTTGTGCCGCAGGTCACGGACGCCCGCCAACCGACCGACCCACGTCTGGAAGGGTCTGGGTTTATCCGACTCCGCAAGCATTCCCAATGCCTCGTCAATGATCGGGTCACCGAACGGTGACGCGTCGAGCACGGCAACGTCTTGTTTCTTGTCGTTCTCATCGACAGCGATGCGTTCGTCGAGCAGTAACTCAGCCAACACAGCCCCCGCCACGACCTGCTCGACAAAGCCGGTCGCGAATGTGCCCTCCTCCTCGCGCAGGGCGAGGAGGATGACTTCTTCGTAGAGGAATAGCGATGTCGGAGTGGGCATGGTGAAGAATAGTAACGCGCCGCCGATGTGCGAAACTGCAAGTTATTGCCCGCCTATTCCCGCACGCGGTCGTACTCTGGGTTCACGCACTTCTTACCCCACCGCTTCAACGCCGCGCGCAGGCCCGCGTCGCTCTCGCGCTGCTGGCCCTTGTCGCCCGTGAGCCTGATCCAGTCGGCCAGGATCGCGCGGTGTCGTTTCAAAGCCTCGGCGTGGGCGGGGTCGTTTACCAGGTTGATCGTTTCGTGTGGGTCGTTTTCAACGTCGTACAACTCTTCCGCGGGTTTGTGCGGGCCGACGAACGCGGACTGCACCTTGTTGAGCTTGCCCTGCAAGTAGAGCGTTCTCAGGATCACCATGTAGTCCCGGCCGTCGCGGTATTGCGGCTGGAGGTACGGCCGATCGGTCAGATAGTTGCGCAGGTATTTGTACTTGACCGTCCGCACAGCCCGGATGCGTTCGATGGTGTAGTCGCAGCGGTCGCGGGCGGCGATGACGTATTCTCGGGGCTTGTAGTCGGCAGCAAAGACGTCCCGGCCTTCCATGTATTTGGGCGTGTCGATGCCAGCCATGGCCATGCACGTCGGGCCGAGGTCGATCGCGCTGACGAGATCACCGCGAACCGTGCCCGCTTTAACCGACTTGATACTTCCGGGGGCGGCGATGATCAGCGGCACGTGGATGCCGCCGTCGTACAGGAACTGCTTGTGGCGGATGCCGCGGAAGCCGTGGTCGGTTAAGAAAACGACGACGGTGTTATCGAGCAAGCCGTCGGCCTTGAGCGCGTTGAGGATCACGCCGACCTCGGCATCGGTCTGTCTAATACAGTCATAGTGATGCGCGACCTCGCGGCGGTAGATCGGGTGGTCGGGGTAGTACGGCATGACCTGTACTTTGGCGGGGTCGGTTTTCGGCGTGACCTTGCCCGTGTTCTTGCCGCCGCGCAGTTGGATTTGGCCGAAGAACGGCTTGTTCGCTTTGACGGCCGGTCCCCACAGGTCGCGGAACTTCATCGACGCGACGTTCATCGACTTGGCTTGCACGTCGTACAGATGTTCTGACTTGTAGACGAAGTTGTAATCCGTCTTGCCCTGGTTGAACGTGTGGTAGCCGGCGGCGCGGAACAGTTCGGGCACGGTCTTGACGCCCTTGGGCAGCGTGATGGCGTCGTACTTGCCCATGTCCTTGCCGCGGAAGTTGGCGCGGGCGGAGCGGTGGTTGTGGATGCCGAATGTCGTCTGCATCGTGCCGGTGATGACGGCAGAGCGTGTCGCGGAGCAGACGCCGGCCGGCGTGAACGCCCGCTCGAAGCGCACCCCGCGCTTGGCCAGCGCGTCGAGCGTCGGGGTCTTGATCAGCTTGTCGCCGTAGCAACTGAGCCAACCGTTCATGTCCTCGACGTAGATCCAGAGGATGTTGGGCCGGGGATTCAGGTCGGCGCGGGTGGGCGTGCCGGCCAACGCCAGGAGCGTGGCGGCCAAGAGGGCGAGGGTGACGGTGTGACGCATGGTTAGGCCTCGGGTCGAGGGATTCCGGACGGTCAGCCATGTTAACAAGGGCACGTGACCGATTGAGATGAATCCAGCTAAACCCCCGACCCCGATCCGGCCGACAACCTCTATTGACTCCGATCAACAGACCGGCTAACCTACCGCCGCAATGGACACCCGCACCACCAACCTGTCGCTTGAACTGCTGCTGGGCAGCGAGCTTCTGCTGTGCGCAGACTAGGACAGGTGCGGGTCACTTTTTGACGACTGTTGACGCCCTGTCCGCGACGAGCGAGCAGGGTTTTTTGTTTGGTGTAGCTTTTAGCGGTTAGCGATTAGCCGTTAGCCAGAGTCGAGTGCAAATGTGTGAATGTTCACGATTGTGTATGAGAACACAACAAACCGGGCCTTTCCCGAAGGCCCGGATCCAATCGACCCTGTGATCCGGTCCTTCGGAAAGACCCGGCTTAGAGAGAGCTGACAGCTAAAAGCTAAAAGCTGACCGCTAACAGCTAACCGCTTCCCACCCAGGAGCCAGACCGATGTCCGACGCCAACAAGACGCACATCCGCATCTTCGACACGACGTTGCGAGACGGCGAGCAGTCGCCGGGCGCGACGCTGAACTTCGGCGAGAAGCTGGAGATCGCGCGTCAACTGGAGACGCTGGGTGTGGATGTGATCGAGGCCGGCTTCCCGATCACCAGCCAGGGCGACTTCGAGTCGGTCAAGGCGATCGGCGCGGAGCTGCAGCGCGCCGTCGTGTGCGGCCTGGCGCGGTGTGTGCCGCGCGACATCGACCGCGCGGGCGAGGCGTTACAGGGCGCGAACAACCCGCGCATCCACGTGTTCTGCGCGACGAGCAAGATCCACCGCGAGAAGAAGCTCAAGAAGCCGATCGATGAGATCATCCGCATCAGCATCGAGTCGGTGAAGCAGGCTCGCCAATACACCGACAACGTCGAATTCAGCCCTGAAGACGGCTCGCGCACCGAGCTTTCTGTGTTGGTCGATATCACGGGCGCAGCCGTCGAGGCCGGCGCGACGACGATCAACATCCCCGACACGGTCGGCTACGCCGTGCCGGATGAGTACGGCCACATCTTCGCGTACATGCGTGACCAGTTGCCGCAGCTCGACGCGAACGACGTATACCTCTCTGCTCACTGTCACAACGACCTGGGCTTGGCCGTGGCGAACAGCCTGTCAGCCGTGCAGAACGGCGCCCGGCAGGTCGAATGCACGATCAATGGGATCGGCGAGCGCGCGGGCAACGCGTCGCTCGAAGAGGTCGTGATGGCGATGCGCACGCGGGCAGACTTCTTCGACAGATTTGATCTGGGTATCAACGCCAAGAAGATTTACCCGTTGTCGCGGATGGTCTCGTCGATGACCGGCCTGATGGTGCAACGCAACAAGGCGATCGTCGGTGAGAACGCGTTCGCCCATGAGGCGGGCATCCATCAGGACGGCATGCTCAAGCACCGCGACACGTACGAGATCATGAACCCGTCGGCCGTGGGCGTGCCCGACAGCAAGCTCGTGCTCGGCAAGCACTCGGGGCGTCACGCGTTCCGCGAGCGCGTCGAGCACCTGGGCTACACGGTCGACGACGAGACACTGCAAAAGGCATTCGACGAGTTCAAGGCGTTGGCGGACAAGAAGAAGGACGTGTACGACGAGGATATCGAGGCGATCCTGGATCAGCAGCTCGAATCGTCGCGCCAGTTGTGGGAGCTTGTGCGCTTCCAGGTCACAAGCGGCACGGGCGTGATCGCGATGGCGACCGTCGTGCTCCGCGACGCGACGGACACGGAGCGGATGGCCGCGGCGACGGGCGACGGACCGATCGACGCGATGTATTCAGCCATGCAGCAGATCACGGGCGTGCAGACGACACTGAAAGACTTCCACACACGCGCGATCACGGCCGGCAAAGACGCCCAGGGCGAGGCGGCGATCAGCGTGAACCACTCCGGCCGACTGGTCAACGGCCGCGGCTGGTCGACCGACGTGGTCGAAGCGGCGGCGAGGGCGTACCTGTCGGCCCTCAACCGTATCCGTACGACGGAACGGAAAGAGGTCTCGGCGACGTCGCCGGAAGACAGTGAAGAGCCGGTGTCGCAGCCGTGACCCGCGTACTTGTTTCCTTTGACAAACCATACCGGTGAACGACCATGGCAACTTTCACGCCTGAGACTTTTGACGTGCGCGACGGGCGAACCGTCGCGCTCCGCAATCCGACGGTCGACGACGCCCAGCCGTTGCTCGACTATGCGCGGGAGGTGATCAGCGAGGCGAACGACCGGTTCCTCACGACGCCTGAAGACTTTTCATTCACGGTCGAGATGGAACGCAAGTTCATTCAGGACCACCTGGACGACCCTCGCGCCATCCTCATGTTGGCTGAACACGACGGCAACATCATCGGATTCCTCGATATCCGTGCCGAGCGATTCAAACGCAAGCGGCATTACGTGTCGCTGGGGATCAGCATCGCCCTGCCGTGGCGGGGCATGGGGATCGGCACACGCATGATGCAGGCCATGTTCGGTTGGGCTGAGGCGCACCCGGTGATTGAAAAGGTGGGTCTCAGCGCCCTGTCGACCAACACGGGCGCGATCGCGCTGTACCATCGGCTCGGGTTCCAGGAAGTCGGGCGGAGCCCCCGACATTTCAAGCTGGAGGACGGGCGTTATGCGGACAATGTGATCATGTACAAGTTTGTGAAGCCTGTGTCCGCATAACATCGCCAAGACCGGCCCCACCGCTTGGGGTAGGGCCGGTCGCGCTGTATACGCACACTGGGCCGAACACATGGTGCGCGACGTATAAGCAAGGTTGACCGTTCCCCCGGCGAAGCCGAGGGCTTTGGGAAGCCCCCGATCAATCCGGTCGATATAGTTTCAATAGCGGCAGGGAAGTCGGCCGAGAAGCCAATGAGTGACAGCAACCCACGCAAGTTCTTCGTCCTCGACACGAACGTGCTGATCCACAACCCCGCGTCGTTGTTCATGTTCGCGGACAACGAGGTGGTGATCCCGTTCACCGTCCTGGAAGAGCTAGACAAGTTCAAGAAGCAGAACGACGACGTCGGCCGAAACGCCCGCGAGGTGATCCGCCACCTGGACGGCCTGCGCGTCAAGGGTCACCTGGCGGACGGCGTCGAGTGGAACGGCCACGGCGGTCGCATCCGCGTCGACTTCTCGGCTGAAGACCGCCCGACGATGCTGCGCGAGGACAGCCCGGACAACCGCATCCTCTCCGTCGCGTGGAAGCTCAAGCAGCAGAACAACGGCGAGGCCGTATTCATCACGAAGGACATCAACGTCCGCCTCAAGTCCGACGCGCTGGGTATCCACACCGAAGACTTCGAGGCGCAGAAGGTCGACGCCGATCGGCTTTACACCGGCTACTGCGAGCTGACCGTGCCGGGCGATCTGATCGACGACCTGTACAACGAAAAACAGCTTGAGGTCGAACGGTTGTCGCCCTACCTCGTGCGCGAGTTGGAAGACGGGCAGACCGTTGAGATCGATCTGCACGCCAACCAGTTCATCCACCTGCACGACTCGGGCGACTCGTCGCATGTGGGCGTGGCGCGTCGGCTGGGCGACACGGACCACGTCATCCCGGTAATCGGCCCGCGCAAGCCGGTGTACGGCATCATGCCGCGCAACCTGCAACAGACCATGGCGCTCGACCTGCTGTTGGATGAGGAGGTCAAGCTGATCACGCTGCTCGGCTCGGCCGGCACGGGCAAGACGCTGCTGGCGCTGGCGGCCGGCCTGCACAAGGTGTTCAACGAAGAGCGTTACAGCAAGCTGTTGGTCGCTCGGCCGATCATGCCGATGGGGCGCGACATCGGCTACCTGCCGGGCGACAAGGACGAGAAGCTCAGCGCGTGGATGCAGCCGATCTTCGACAACATCGCGTACCTGATCTCAACGCGACACATCGGCTCACAGCACGCCGAGAGCAAGTCGACCGAGCAGCGGGTCGAGACACTGGTCAAGTCCGGCCAACTCGTGCTCGAACCGCTGACGTACATCCGCGGGCGGAGCATCCCCAATCAGTTCATCATCGTCGACGAGGCGCAGAACCTGACGCCACACGAGGTCAAGACGATCGTCTCCCGCGTGGGCGAGGGGACGAAGATCGTCCTGACCGGCGACGTCGGCCAAATCGACAACCCCTATCTCGACACGTCGTCGAACGGCCTGGCGTACATGGTCGAACGCATGAAGGGGCAGGGCATCGTCGGCCACGTCACTTTGGCCAAGAGCGAACGCAGCGAACTGGCGTCGCTGGCGGCGGCGAAGCTTTAGCTCAGCCGCAAGTGGTGTGTCTACCTTGTGTATTCGGGTTTGGCGTGCCACACTTTGGCTCGGCAAAGTGTGCGAGACGGAGTTGCGTGCATGGTTTGACCTTAGACACACTTTGCAAAGCCAAAGTGTGGCACCCGCCGGCGGCGAAGTTGTAGATCACCCGGCGTCTATTCGATCAGATTCAGCATGTCCAGAAAGCCCATGACCAATACCGCAATGATTCCAAAGCCAAACAAAACGAACAATGCGATGACTGCTCGCGCAAGCAGCAGATTCTTTGTCCCGACCAATGCCATGTAACCCCGCCCCGTCGGCGTATCCCAAATCTTACGCGGCGCGAAAAGCAGGTGAAGGCCTGTGCTTAGTGCCCCGATTCCCACCCCAGCCGCAGCCGGGAAAGCAATCAGTCGGCCGAGCCGGATAGGCCCGTCACTTACGAAGAGTGCGGTAACGGCGAACGCCGCACCGAGGGCGACGCCCGCCAAACCTAACGACTTCGAGAACGCCCATGTATTCTCAAAGTACGCCCAGTGATCTTCTTCTTCCTCCTCTTCGTCCTTGAGTGATTCAACTTGTTCGTCTTCAGAATCGTCGTCATCAGTGAAAACGATTACGCCGTATTCCTCATCCGAATCACTTGGCAAATTGTTGACTTCGTCGCTCACTTGGTGTCCCCGTCAAGCAGCCACATTGCAACGTCTGCGTACTGGCCAGCCCCGGCCCCCCGCGGCTTGCGGATATTCAACGTACCGACGCCGAGTATACCCCCGGCACGCCAATTGCACGCTTCTAACGCCCGTCAGGCCCGCCGCCCTCGCCCGGGGCGGTCAAGCCTGATATCGTCCTAACCGACAGATAGGACACCCCCGGCCCTCGGAATGCCTAGCCGGGGCCAACTTTTGATCAGGGAATTCTCAATGCTCAGCCCCGAAGACGCACGCATCCGCTCGTTCAAAGTCGTTCCTTCGTTGCCCGAGCCGCTCAAACCGCTGCTGCGCATCGCCAATAACCTCTGGTGGACCTGGCACCCCGAGGCGGTCGAGTTGTTTTATCGGCTTGACCGCAGGCTGTGGCAGGTCAGCAAGCACAACCCTGTCTGGATGTTGGGCAACTGCCCGCAGGAAGTGCTCGACAGCGCGGCACGTGACGACGGGTATCTCAGCTCGATGCACCGCGTGCTCGAGAACCTGGAACGCCACGAAACCCGGGCCGGCTTCCTGCAACGCAACCACCCGGATGAAGACTTCACCATCGCGTACTTCTGCGCGGAGTTCGGCCTGACCGAGTGCTTGCAGGTCTATTCCGGCGGTCTGGGCATCCTCGCGGGCGACCACCTCAAGAGCGCGGCGGCGCTTGGGCTGCCGCTGGTCGGTGTCGGGCTGCTGTATCGACACGGCTACTTCCAGCAGTATCTCAACGCCGACGGCTGGCAGCAGGAGTACTACCCCGACCTCGATTTCGAAAACCTGCCGGTCGACCCGGTCGTGGGTGAAGACGGTGAGCAGGTCAAGGTGAGCGTCACGCTGCCGGGCCGAGAGTTGGCCATTGCGGTGTGGAAGGTGAAGGTCGGGCGGATCGACCTGTACCTGTTGGACACGAACCTGCCAGAGAACGACGAGGCCGACCGCGCGATCACCGGCCAGCTTTACGGCGGCGATATGGAGACGCGCATCAAGCAGGAGCTGGTGCTCGGCGTCGGCGGCGTGCGGGCGCTCGAAGCGATGGGCATCGAGCCCGACGTGTTCCATATGAATGAAGGGCACTCGGCGTTCCTGGCGCTGGAGCGCATCCGCCGACTGATCGAGCAGCGCAACCTGTCGTTTGACGAAGCGCGTCAGTACGCGGCCGCGGGCAACGTGTTCACGACGCACACGCCCGTGCCGGCCGGCATCGACCGCTTCCCGACCGACATGATCGAACGGTATTTCAACCACTACCACCCGACGTTGCGGCTGGACATGGAAGGCCTGCTTGCGCTGGGCCGCGAGAACGTCTACAACAAGGATGAGTTCTTCTCGATGGCCGTGCTGGCCATCCGCACGAGCGACTGGGCCAACGGCGTGAGTCGTTTACACGGGAACGTCAGCCGGGGCATGTGGAAGAACATCTGGCAGGGCGTGCCCGAGACGGAGGTGCCGATCACGCACGTGACCAACGGCGTCCACGCACGCAGTTGGCTGTCGGCCGACCTGACCTACCTGCTCAACCGATACATCGGCGACCGCTGGTACCGCGACCCGGCCGACCAATCGCCCTGGCAGACAGTGATGGAGTTGCCGGACGAAGAGCTTTGGCGGGTTCACGAGCTGCGCCGCCAACGGCTGATCGTCTGGGCGCGGCGTCGGCTGGTCGATCAACTGGAAGCGCGAGGTCGCAGCGCCGACGAGGCGCGCGAGATCGCCGACGACCTGAGCCCGACGGCGTTGACCGTCGGCTTCGCGCGACGTTTCGCGACGTACAAGCGCGGCAACCTGATCCTGCGCGACGCCGACCGTTTCCTGCGACTGCTCAACGACGCAGATCGGCCGATCCAGTTCCTCATCGCCGGCAAGGCCCACCCGGCTGACGGCGGCGGCAAAGACCTGATCCGTCAGATCACGCACTTCGCGCGCGAGAGCAAGGCCGGTCACAAGCTGGTCTTCCTCGAAAACTACGACATCCACGTCGCGCGTTACCTCGTGCAGGGCTGCGACGTTTGGCTGAACACGCCGCGACGCGGCATGGAGGCGTCGGGCACCAGCGGGATGAAGGCCGCGATCAACGGCGTGCTCAACTGCTCGATCCTCGACGGCTGGTGGGACGAGGCATTCGAAAACGACCTGGGCTGGGCGATCGGTCGCGGCGAGCACTACGCGAACTATGACCAGCAGGACGAGATCGAAAGCCAGGCGTTGTACGACCTGTTCGAGGATCAGATCGTGCCGCTGTTCTACGACCGCGACGAGCACAACATCCCGCGCGGTTGGGTCACGCGGATGAAGAAGTGCATTGCGAAACTCGCGCCGGCGTTCAACACGAACCGCATGGTGCGCGACTACGCCGAGCAGCTTTACGTCCCCGCAGCGCAACGCGCTCGCAAGCTCGGTGCCAACGACCTGCAGCCGGCCGTCGAGTTGGCCCACCAGGTCGACCGCCTCCGCGGCGCGTGGGGCAACCTGGCGATCGAGCACGTCTCGACCGGCAGCAGCCAACCGTTGAACGTTCATGAAACGCTGCCCGTGACCGTCGTCGCCGCGATGAACGGCCTGAACCCAGACGAGCTGCGCGTGCAGGTCTACACCGGCCCGCTGGACAACGACGGGCGGATCACCGACGGCCGAGCAACCGACTTGACACACGACGCCGACTTGGGCGACGGGCGGCACCGATTCACCGGCGCGATCCCGACGCATACCAGCGGCAAGCATGGTCTGGCCGTGCGCATCGTGCCCGGCGGCGACATGCTCGAGGGCGTGGTCGAGCCCGGCCTGATCCTCTGGGAAAGCTCCGCCAAGCCGAAATCCAAGAAAGTCAAGCGCGAGGCCGTCGCGGCGACGGGGTAAGCCCCGTCTACCAAGTCGTGCGAAATCAAACGTAGGGTGCGCTTCAGCGCACCATGGCCACGCATAGACCGTGCTGATCTTTTGGTGCGCTGAAGCGCACCCTACGACTTGCCGACGCGTCGGGCGGGCCGTAAGTTGACGGCATGTCCGACACGCTTTTCGAAACCTCGAACGACGACCTGCTGATCAGCGTGTATGTGAAGCAGGGCCGAACGCTCGACGACCTGCCCTACACCGACGAGTTCGAGGCGATCTATTCGGCCGTCGTCGGCGACGGCAACCCGGACGAGCCGCTGGCGGGCACGTCGCGTGCGGCGTTGTTTCACCGGCTGCACAACCTGCGCAAGGCGGGTCGATTGCCGCGACTCGGTCGCGCGGCGTCGAAGCCGCCACGCATCGACGCCGAGGACGAGTCGCGACTGGTCGCGCTCGTCGAAGCCGAGATCGGCCAGATCAGCAAACGTGACCAGCTTGTCTACGCTGACGCGTTCAACCACATCGTCACGACGTTCAACGCCGACCGCGGACTGAGCCTGTCGCCGCACGACCTGTGGCGGATTGTGGCGAAGCTGGCGAAGTGAGTTTGCATCGGGTCAGTTGCCGGGAGGGCGAGGCTCCGTCCGAGCCGTGGTGGAGTCTGTGGACCCAATTCGCCCCAGGGCTCGGACGGAGCCTCGCCCTCCCGTTCACAACAACGCGCCCAAACATTCAACCAGCGCGTCGATCTTGTCGCGTTCGTGCGTTGCGAACACGGCGATACGCAGTGCGCCGACGTCGCCCAAGCCGGAATAGCTCGACATGTAGCCGATCATGTACCCGCGGTCGGCCAACGCCCGATGCACGTCGCGCGTGGCCTTCGCTGTCGGCAGTGCCAAACACACCACCGGCGACGGCGAGTCTTCCACGTCGAGACCGATGCCGCGCAGCCCCGCGCGCAGGTGGCGCGCGTTGTCTTGCAAATGGGTGATCAACGCAGGGTCGTCGCCGATCACCGCGAATGCCTCGGCCGTCGCCGCGGCGACCGGCGCGGGCGGCGGTGTCATGCCACGGAACTGCGGCGCATTGGATACGCGTTCGATAAAGGCTGACGACCCGGCGATCAGTCCGCCGTAGCCGCCAATGGCCTTGCTCGCCGTGCCGACGCGCACGCACCGCACGCCCGCCGTGTCACCGGAATTGACCTGCGTCGTGTCGATGCCGCCGTGCTCGTACGTGCCGTGCCCGAATGCCCCGAGCGTGGCCAGGCCGTGCGCATCGTCCACCAGCAGCGTCGCGCCGTCATAGGCCGAAAGCACATCGATGTACGCCTCGACCGGCGCGATCGACCCGAGCGCGGCGAACAGGCCGTCGGTCAACACGATCGGCGGCAACTCGCCAAACGGTCGCGCGTCGCATTCGCGACGCACCTGAATCCGCAGGTCGCCTGCGTCACCGTGTCGAAAAGTCTTGACGTCGTGGCTGACGAGTCGCGCGGCGTCGAACACGCTGTAGTGCGCGTGCTCGTCGACCAACACGGGCCGGTCGACCGGACCCTCCGTCAGCCCGAGACCCTGAACGGCCACCGACGCGGCAGAGTAGCCGCTGGCAAAGTAGAACGCCGACTCGCACCGCAGAAATCTTGCCGCGCAGCGTTCGACATCCAGTACGGCCGGGCAGTCGCCCACACCGCCGCGCGACGTGGCGGCGCTGACGCCGAACGTCAACGCCGCGTCTCGGATCGCCTCGACCACGCGCGGGTGCCCCTGCAGGCCGAGGTACCCGCAGCCGGCGAAGTAGTCGTACCGCCGCCCGTCGATGACGGCCTGCGCCCCCGGCGGGCTTTGCAGCATCGGCATGGTTACGCTCCGGGCGTGGTCGGCCGATCTGCGCGGCCGTAACTTTACCCTAGTCGATAACCGACGCGATTACGATTACGATGTCGGCCACCCCCGGGACGACTTACCCCCCGCCGACGACACACGCACGGAGCGAATCATGGGCTACATCGATGAACACCTGATCAAGGACGAGGAAGTCAAACACCGCGGCCATCTGCACCGGATCATTTTTCTCAAACCGATTCTCCTGGCCGTCGTCGCACTGGTGGTCATGTTCATTCAGCCAAGCGACGACGAGGACAGCTTGCTCAATTCCATTTTCACCTATGCGGGCATGGCGGGCATCCTGATTGGCCTGCTCTGGTGGCTGTGGGTCTACGCCGACTTCCGGACGTCGGAGTTCGGCGTCACCAACCGCCGCGTGCTGATCAAGGTCGGACTGATCCGCCGACGGACGGTCGAGATGTTCCTGAACAAAGTCGAGAACATCGGCGTCGATCAATCGGTGATCGGTCGAATCATCCGCTCGGGGAGTCTGTCCATCACCGGGTCGGGCGGCACGCAGGAGAATTTCACAAACATCAGCAGACCGTTCGAATTCCGCAAGCAGGTCCAGGAACAGATCGCGCAGGTCACCGACGAAGAGATCGACTTCGACGACGGGGATTAGAAGCCCACGGATTGCAATCCGTGGGCTTCGCGATACATTGGTTCCCCGAATTCCCGCAAGCCAACCTCCCATCCGGAGCGAACGACATGTCCACCGCCACCGCCTTCAATACGCTGCACAAGCGGACGTACGACAGCGTCATCGACACGACCTTCAACACGCCGCTGGTCAAACTCAACCGCGTGATCCCCGCGGGCGGCGCGGCCGTGTACCTCAAGTGCGAATTCTTCAACCCGCTGGCGAGCGTCAAAGACCGGATCGGCCGAGCGATGATCGAGTCGGCTGAGCAGGACGGCACGATCAACCCGGACACGCACGTCATCGAACCGACCAGCGGTAACACGGGCATCGCGCTGGCGTTTGTCTGCGCGGCCAAGGGCTACAGGCTGACGCTGACCATGCCGGAGTCGATGTCGTTGGAACGACGTGCGCTGTTGCGCGCTTTGGGTGCCGACCTGGTCTTGACCGACGCGGCCAAGGGCATGAAGGGCGCGATCGAGAAAGCCGCGGAACTCGTCGGCACGACCGACAACAGTTGGATGCCACAACAGTTCGAGAACCCCGCGAACCCCGCAATACACGAAGCGACGACGGGCGTCGAAATCTGGGAAGACACCGAGGGCAAGGCCGACATCCTCGTCGCCGGCGTCGGCACGGGCGGGACGATCACCGGCGTCGGCCGAGCGATCAAACCCAAGAAGCCCGCATTCAAATGCATCGCCGTCGAGCCGGTCGATTCGCCGGTCATTACTCAGACGCGCGAAGGTCAGACCGTCCAGCCCGGCCCGCACAAAATCCAGGGCATCGGTGCCGGCTTTGTCCCCAAGAACTGCGACCTGTCCAACGTTGACGGGACGGAACAGGTGACCAACGACGAGGCGTTCGCGATGGCGCAACGCTTGGCCAAGGAAGAAGGCCTGTTCGTCGGCATCTCGACCGGCGCGAACGTCGCCGCCGCCGCCCGCCAGGCCACGCTGCCCGAAAATGCGGGCAAATCAATCGTGACGATCGCGTGCAGCTTCGGCGAACGGTACCTCTCGACCCCGATGTTCAAAGACTACATGTATTGACGCGGGTTGACAGTCAGCCGACCTAGAATCTTTACCCACGCGGGTGTAGCTCAGTGGCAGAGCGGCAGCTTCCCAAGCTGCATGTCGTGGGTTCGAATCCCATCACCCGCTTTTCGCACCTCACTCCGATCGGTCGCATCACGACGCTGATAATCGCATTGAGAGTCGTCGCTTGCGCGGTTTGATAGTTGCGCACTTGACGTTCGTTCCTGCGATTCAATTCGCACGGTGTCGCTTCCCGTCGCACGGCTTGTTTCACCATCGTACGGCCGTAAGTGCCGGGGTTTCTGCCGGGGGTCGTCTCGCGGCTTATCGGTCGTCGCGTCGTCAGTGCCCGTTGCAACCGCGCGTTCCTGGTCAGGTTCAAGGCCGGGAAGTTTGCTCAACGCCGCGGCCGTGTCGGTCAACCCGAGCACGGTGTAGTGCTGCAACGTCACGCGGTAGTCGGCGTGTCGCATGATTCGCTGGGCGTGCTGGGGCGGCACGCCTGCCCGAGCGAGCCAGGTCCCCAACGGTCATGCGGAGCGCGTGAAAGTCCACGACGCGGCCTTCCTCGTCGTCTGTGACGATCCTGGTCAACGGCTCCTCGACAAGCGTCCACAACAGGCGTTCTTCGCCGCGGCTGTTCAGTCGCCATTGCCGGCGGCGTTTCTGGACCATGACCTGCTGGCCGTCCTCGTCGACGACCTGTTCCTCTCGAGCGATGCCGGCAAGCAGGAAGTCGCGCCGCCAGGTCCTCGTGTCGACGCCCCCGAAAACCTTCGCGCCCGGGTGCGGAAGCTTCTCATCGCGCAGCCGGCGAAGCTCATCCTCGAGTTGGGGGTGCAGCGGTACCACGTCGGTGCGTTTCGCCTTGCCCTCGGTGATCGTGATCGTCTTGGCGTCGAAGTCGATGTCACCCCAGCAGAGTCGGGCTAGGTCGGACTTTCGCAGGCCGGCGAGTAACGCCGTCATGTACCACGGCTTGCGGCCGTTGACCTCGGCCACCGCCATCAGCCGCGCGAGTTCGCCGTCCGTGAACGGCCGGCGTTCGTGACGCTTCTCTTTGCGCTGGTCGAGTTTCCCCACGGATTTAAGGGGATTCTTGCGTAGCCGGTCGGTCTTCACACACCAGTTGGCGAACGAAATCACGTGACGTCGGATGTTGTTCACTGTGGCCGGTGCCAGGCCGGCGTGACGGCGGATGCGATTGACAGGGCTTCGCTTCATGCCGAATTCGCGCATGCGCCACATGTGCTTGGACAGGGTTTCGGCGTTCATGTCCGACAGCCGCGAGATCCCCGTGTCCTGGACGTAGCGTTCCAAGTCGTTCCGCTTCGTCCGCAACGACGCCCCCTCGCCGACGTGCTTGCAGTGCGCAATGTACGCCTCGACGTGCTCGGCGATCGGCACGCGGTTGGCCTGGGCGTAGCGGTCCTGCATGTGGTCGATGACGCCTTCCTTGCGCAGTTGTGCGTCGGCCTCCCACTTCGAGGCGATTCGTTCCGCAGCGCGCTTCACCATTGTTCCGGTCGATCGTTCGCGGCGTTTGCCGGTGTGATCGAAGTACGAAACCAGCCAATTCCCCGACGGCTTGCCGTCCGGGCCCTTGCGTCGCCAAACGCTGGCCATGCTCACCTGCCTTTCACATTGTTAGACACGATTGCTCACCTGGTCATGTCGTCGGCCGCGTCACCTCGCGGCGTGTCCTGCTTGCTGGACCATAGCATCGTCGCCGCACTGACGCATCATTTCGCGGATCGCCAGTTGTTGGAGTCCTGGTGCGTCGCGTGGATTCTGGCCGCGGTGCATCGCCTGCACCGACGGGCGGAGTCGTGCCAGAGCATCACGTGCGAAGGCGTCTTGCCGTTCGTGTGTCAGTGCCCCAAACCGTGTCCGCCAGCGATCGTCCTCGACGTCGCGACGCTTCTCGCGGCCGCGCTGCTCGTGAAGCCGGCGTCGTGCGTCGTCTGCTCGCTTCTGCCTCGCCCGTTCCTGCTCGTGAAACTGCTGGATGTCCTGCGTCGTGATCTTGAGCAACTCGCTGCGGATGAATCCCGGCGGGTTGTTGATCCCGGTTTGTTGCGACCGCCTGACGATCGGCCCGAGCATGCGAACCACGACGGCGTGACCCAGCCAGGGGCGGCCGGCCAAGTCACGCCGTACGCGGTCCTCGTCAATGCCGCAATCCACCAGCGCGGCGACGACGTCCTCCACCTCATCCCCCATGCGAAGCGCACCAGCAGCAGTAGCAGCGCTCTTCTTGCTGCTGTTCTTTCCCTTTTTTCTTAATACAGAGGACCGGCAGTGGGCTGCCGCCTTTCCGGCAACAGACTGCCGCCTTTTCGGTAGCAGATTGCCGCCTTTGTCGGGAGAAAGGCGGCAGTGGGCTGCCGCCTTTTCGTACACCAGCCGATACCCGAGAACGTGACCGCGGCCGTCGCCGTCGCGGACCGCTTCGACGAGCGACTCATTCTCCAACGCACGCAGGCCGTCGCGCACGCTTCGCTCGCTTGCGCCCGTGATCGCCATCAACTCAACCTGCGAAACACGGACAACCCCGTCGGGAAACTGCCCCCAGTCCAACCGTGCGGTGAGTGCGATGAACACGCTTTGCGCCTTCCCGTTAAGACGTCGCAGCGCGCCGGATTCGGTGATCCGCTTACTCATCAGTGCGAAAGTGCCTTTGGGCGGCCGTCCGTGGCCGTCGGACTTGCTCATCACGCTTCCTTGCGTTCGTCGATCCATGCCAGCAGGTCACACCGGCGGTAACGGACGGCCGAACCAAGTCGGACGCACGGGATTTCTTCCGTGCTGGTCAGCGCCCAGAGTTTACGGGGTGAAATGGCCAGGGCCGCGGCCGCGGCCTCCGGCTTGAGCAACGGGCCTTCGTTGCCGTCGAGGTCGCGCGGGTCGTAGCGGACGGATCGGCCGATGCGTACGGCCGGCACGTCGCCGCGTCGCGACAACTCGGCCAACTGGCTCACCGATATCGCCAGGCGGTCGGCCGCGTCGTCAGCTTTCAACAGCAACACGCCGGCGACCCCGTCAGTTTCGACGTGGGGATCCCGGTCGGTCGGATCGTCAGCGGTACGGATCATGCGTCACCTCCCGCGGTCACCTCGTCGAAGAGGGGCAAGTCGGGTAACTGCTCGGTGCGTCTGGCTTCGATCCCCTTGAGCTGATGGCGAATCAGCTTGACGGCTTCTCGATCGAAGACGCGGGCGATCCCGCACCGCGCCGCCGGCTGGATGTACGGCCGCGTGTCGAGCACATACCGGACGCGATGAAATGGAACGCCTAGCTTGCTTGCGATCTGACCGACGCTCAGTAGCTTGCGCGGCGATGATCTTGCTCGTCGTTCGTCCGTCAATGGCATGGCGACACCTCGCTTTCAGGAAAACACCTCCCTCACTGAAAGCGAAATGTTCTCGCGAACATTTTGGGAATGGCCCTGACGGCCTGTCAGGCAGGAGAATCGGCCGATTGGGACAACACGAAATGTTCGCGAACATTTTGTGTTGGCTACAGAACACATGGTCAGGTATCGTCGTCGATGATCCGTTCCAGTGATTCGTCGAGTTCACCATGACTGGCGAGATGCGCGTCCGTCAGGCGTTCCGCTTTCACGGATGACGATCGACTACGTGGGCGGCCACGCCGACGGCCATGCACCTCCATGTGCTTCTCCCACGCTTCGGTTCCACAGATGTAACCCTGCGATCGTCCAAAGTGATCTGCCCACTCTCGTATCTTTGACTCAGGATAATCAGCGGAGAAAACAGACATCTCTTCCGCCTCCTGTTGCTTATCTGCGAAGCGAGGCTTGCGCTCCTTGGCCGCAGCAGTAGGCTCGCGCTGTGCTCGTTGGTCCGGGCGCGAATCTTCTTCAGACTCTCGTGCGCCGTAACACAAAGGGACCTCGTTAAAGGTTATTCCCAACGTGTCCGTCACAGGTTCAATGGGAATCCTTGGGGAGCGAGGATTCAGTTCATGAAACACATTCACGAGATACACCCACAGATCATTGGCCGACTCCCAAGCGACATACGCCGCGTCGACCTCTTCATCTGAAGGGAATCTCTCTCCAATCTGCTCATCCAATTCAATCGAGACCTGAGTTGCGCGATCGACCACAGCACTCACGCGTTCAAGGATGGCACTGACACCATCCCGCGGCAAGTACAGCGTGAGTGCATTGGGTACGGACACTGAACCGGCGTCTGTGCTGAATGCAAAGAACACTGGGTTGGCCAGGTTGCTCAAATAGCCTGATAGCTCATCAACGTCAGACTCAGGGATTCGAAACCCCAAGTCCAGCCAAGCCCGCAACAGATTGATCGTTCCCCTGAAATGCTGCGGGCGATCTCCTGGACAACTCGCTTGGAAGGCTTTCGCCAACGCTTCTTCCCAGCGGCGGAATCGCCGCTCAATGACATGTACTGGATGTAGCCGTTCTAGCGTATCCCAATGAAGACCAGACATGTGCTCACCTTTTGTTCAACCGGGAGGCGGCACGGGCGGGGTTGCGGGCAAGCAGGTGAGCAAGAGTCCCGCGACCGCCGCCCGTGTCGCGCGACGTTGGTGCGCGCCAACGTCCCGGGCGTGATCGATCGTTCGCATTCTAACCAAGTCGATGCGCGCAGGCATAAATCATGGCACGAGAATCGCGCGCGAAGTGTTGGTGACTACTAGCACGCTCAGCTAGTCGACAGGGGTGTTTGAGTTCTGCGCTCTAGACATTCATGCCGTGTTGGCCCAGTGTGTCACTTCCGATAGCACAGCCTGACAGCGTTCGCCTGAGCAAGCCAGCGGTCTAGACGGGGAAGAACTCCAACCAGAAGGGATCATGGTGACACCGGTCATATTTACCGCCAAGAATCGTCACCATGTAATCGCTATGGCGTGACAATTCAGTCTATGAGTAGATCTCGCCAGTTCCCCTCCTCGCGAAGGCCGCTATCTCGGCATTAGAACAGACATCATTCGTTGTCCGTGACACTGATAGATGCCAGCTCGAGCCACCTCTTCGAGGCCGCATCATCTGGATAGGTCTGGGTCAGCCGGTGGAGTTCATCGAGCAACGCGTCACATCGGTTCAGTGCGCCTTCCTCCTTGGCGTCAGCCGACGCATTGCCTAGCGCCTTTGCGAATCGTTCTCTGATCATCGCGTCGTCCGGAAACGCGCTGGCCAGGTCACGTAGCTCGTCGAGTAACGCGTCACGTCGAGCCAACATATTCTCTTCCTTGGCGTCGATCAGTGTGTTGACCAGCGCGTCGGCGAGGCACTCGTTTACGGCTGCGTCGTCCGGGTATGCCACGGTGAGCCGACGGAGCTCGTCAAGCAACGTGTCGCGTCGGCCTAACGCATCTTCCTCTTTGGCTTCAACAGACGTCATGACAAGCGCTTTCGCGTGCCAGTGCCGGACTCTCGAGTCGTCAGCATTGACCTCTGCCACCCAACGGAGCTCGTTGAGCAACGCATCGCGCCGATCTAATGCACTCTCCTTCTTAGCGTCTGCGGACGTCTTGGCCAGCGCCATGGCTAGCGATTCCAGGACGGCCGAGTCATCGGGGTAAGCCACTGCGAGCCCACGAAGATCATCGAGCAACGCGTCGCGCCGGTCCAACGCATCTTCCGCCTTAGCGTCGATAGACACATTAACCAACGCCTTCGCGAGCCGTTCCCTTACTCTCCCGTCGTCGGGGTTTGCCTCCGCTAGCCCGCGGAGCTCGTCGAGACACGCGTCGCGTCGATCCAACGTGTTCTCCTCTTTGGCATCAATCATCGTGTTGACAAGCGCATTCGCGAGGTATTCTCGAACCGCCGTGTCATTGGAGTGCGCCGTGGCCAACTGGCGAAGCTCGTCGAGCAGTGTATCTCGCCGGCCCAACGCCCCTTCCGCCTTAGCCGCGATCGAAGTATTGAAGATCGCGGTCGCAAGCGACTTCCGGACGGCCGAGTCCTCGCGATTCGCTACGGCTAGCTGACGGAGCTCGTCGAGCAACGCGTCGCGTCGATCCAACGCGTTCTCCTCTACGGCTTCCACCATCGTGTTGACAAGCGCATGGGTAACGCATGCTCGAACGGCCGTGTCATTGGAGTGCACCACGGCCAGCTTGCGGAGCTCGTCGAGCAACGCGTCGCGTCGGTCCAACACATCTTCAGCTTTTGCGTCGCAGGCCGTGCGAACAAGCATCATTGCAAACCACTGCAAAGTTGCTGAATCATCAGGATAGCTCTGGGTCAGCCGGCGGAGTTCATCGAGCAACGCATCGCGTCGATCCAATGCCCCTTCCTCTTTGGTACTAGCCAACACATTGGCTAGCGCCTTTGCGAGCCGTTTTCGAATCATCACATCGTCGGGGTATGCGTTGGCGATGCCACGGAGCTCGTCGAGCAATGCGTCACGCCGGACCAACACATTCTCTTCTGTCGCGTCGATCAACGTGTTGACCAGCGCAACGGCAAAGCAATCACGAACAGCTGCGTCGTCCGGGTGTGCCGTGACCAATCGGCGCAGCTCGTCGAACAACAAGTCACGTCGTTCCAACTCGTTCTCCTCCTTGGAGTCGATCGACGTATTGATTAGCGCATCGGCAAGGCATTGGCGGACGGCGGCATCGTCCGGGTACGCGGTGGCCATCTGGCGAACTTCATCGAACAACGCGTCGCGTCGATCCAACGCTCCTTCCGCCTTGAGGTCGATGGATGTTCCGACTAGCGCTCCCGCAAACCACTTTCGTGTAGCCGAGTCGTCGGGGTACGCCACGGCGAGCCGGCGAAGCTCAATTAGCAAATCATCACGTCGGTCCAACGTATCTTCTTCTTTGGCGTCGATCATCACTTTAGCTAGCGCCGACGCGAGCGATTCCCGGACGGCCGAGTCGTTGGGGTAGGCCGTGACGAGCTGACGGAGCTCGTCAAGCAACTCATCGCGTCGGTCCAGGTCATCTTCCTCCTTGGCGTCGATCGTCGTCTTGGTTAGGGCTTTGGTGAGTCGTGCTCGGACGTGCACGTTATCGGAGTTGGCCTCGGACAGCCGCCGGAGCTCGCCAAGCATCGCATTGCGGCGGTCCAACGCTCCTTCATCTTTGGCGTCAACTGTTGCATTGAAAACCGCCATCGTGAGCCGCTCCAAGACTCTCGCGTCATCAGGATGTGCCACGGCCAGATTGCGGAGCTCGTCAAGCAACGCGTCGCGCCGATCCAATGCCTCTTCCGCCTTAGCCGCAATCGAACTATTGAATAGAGCGGTCGCCAGCGACTCCCGGACGGCCATGTCATCAGGATTTGCATAGGCGAGTCGGCGCAGTTCGTCGAGCAATTCGTCGCGTCGGTCTAACTCATCTTGCTTGGCATCGGTCACGATGTCGAGTATCGCCCTCGCCATCTGATCCCGAGTGTTTGGATCATTCGGGTACGCCACGGACAGCCGGCGCAATTCGTCGAGCAACGCGGCGCGGCGGTCCAACGCGTTCTCGTGTCTGGCGTCGATGATTGTATTGACTAAGGCCATGGCTAAGCACCCCCGAATGGCTACGTCGTCGAGGTACGCTGCGGCGAGCCGGCGGAGTTCGTCGACCAACGTGTCGCGTCGGCCCAATGCACCTTTCTCCTTTGACTTGTAAGCCAATCTAAACAGTGCCAGCGCTACGAGAGGGGCAACTCTTGAGTCCTCTTTGGCGGCGGCAAACGCCCATTCCATAAACTGATCGGTGTCAATCCGAAGGCCGAATAGAGTTCGGGCCGCCGCTTCAACCACTCGGACTACTCGGCTGAGGTCTATATCTGTACTCACACCAATTGCGACGATCGCGCCTCCGTAAGGTCTCGTCTCCTCATTGACTGTCGTGATCTTGGCTGCGAGCATTGGTACAAGGGCGTTGACCAACCGGATAACACGGTTGCGCCATGGACGCTCGCCAATCAGCCAATTGCGCGCAGCAGAGTGCCGTGTGTCATGCCCATACGTAGGGACTGTTGATGTGCTCGCGTGGTCGAGCAGCCCATTCTCAAACAACCCGTCAAGATCCTGTTGACTCACACCTTCCATTGCAATCGGTTCTAGTTTGTCCCATAGTGGCTGGTCAGATCGAGGTAAGAATGCCAATCGAATCGCCAGCGTCTTTTCGCTCTCCGTTAGCACGGGAAACAGATGGTTGAACTCCCCATAACGATACTGCTGAGCATCTCGCGCAATTCTCTCAAGGTCGGCAAGGTTCGAGATTGCGCCTTGCTGTTCGGCGGTGCGCCAACGACCGATCACACCCGCAAAGAACTCACGAATTGAATCTCTCTCTGATCCACCGATCATCGCCAGCAAATCATCATCAGACACAGACTGAGTAACGGGGACGCTCATGCGGAGATTGATGAGCAATCGCTCGCGCTCTTCGCTACTCGACAAGTCCAGTGGCTGGAGGGGATACACTGATGCCGCGACTGCGGCGTCGGATAATCTTTCGCAGAAACTGAATGCCTTGTCGCCACGATTCGGATTGTCCGGATCGGGCCGACGTACTCCAGCAATTACATGGCACCACGCCCAATCGTCCATGTGCGTGAGCATGCCCGCCAAGACCCCGTGTTCGGTGTCGATGCTGGCAGATTTTTCCCATGCATCGAGCATAATCACGACTCGACGACCGTTGGTCACCGAATGCAGTAACTCGACCACTTCGAGCACGACGTCGTAACTGACAGGGGCTAGTGTCGCAACGCCCCCTGACCGCAGGTCGTCGTCGGCACGCGCCAATCCGTTGAAGACGCCACTAACTGCTGATCCAATCGCCTTTGCCGACTTGCCGCCCAGCTTGCTAAGCTGAGCAAAGAGATTGCCAATTGCGACTCCTATCTTCGTGACGGCGTGCCTCTTGTGCCGTTTCCACAGGCTATGTGCCTGTTCCAACATTCCCGCTTGCATGAGCCAGCGGACGTATAGGTCCACGACCGCACGCAACAGATGGTCGGTCTCCCCTGTGCATTCGTGATATCCAACGAGTACGTTCTGATCGATTAACTGACGGCCGGTTTCTTCGAGCAGCCACGTCTTTCCCACCTGTGGTCGGCTGACCACCGCAGTGAACCCAGTTTGTATTGTACGATCAATGAGGTAGCGGATATCACGCTCACGACCGAACATTTCAGCCTGGTGTTCTCGAAACCCTGTTGGGTGTTTCATGGCAGCGTCCCCGGGCGTGACTTGTCGACGCGCGACATTTGGATCGATTCAATTCGGCTTCGAATCCGCCAGTGCGGCACAACCTAGAGCGGCATGTCGCCCAATCATGGCGTGGGGCCGGAATGTCTTTCCGCGCTCCTGAATAGCATTTGGCGCGTGCTTCGTGGAATATCGAACTCCTCCGCAAGACGAGATGCCAATGTACGACAGTCAACCTGGGAAGTGTTCATCTCTGTTTCTTGCAGAGCGACTGGATTGACTTCGAGCGATGCCGCTAGAGTGCTAACTGATTGGCCAAGCGCACGCCTCGTGAATCTCAGTAGTGGGCCGAATCCTTCTCTTGGCGTTGGTATTTCGGATCGCCCAAACAACACTTGCACATTCTGCGATAAACGTGGCCGAACAGATTCAAGTTCAGCCCGCGTGACCCCAGTACCTCGCAGGTCGAGTAGTCTCAAGTGGGGAAGTCTTGAAGCGGTAGCAATGTCGCTGTAAGTAACTTCCATCCCACCTAAGTCCAGCTCATGAATCGCAGTCATCTTCGTGTTACGACCTATCCAAGCCTCTAAGGGAACAAATGCATCATTGTTTATGTACTCGACAACGATTCTTAGTCCACCATTCCTCTTTTCGCCCATCAACTGTACTAACGGTACTGACGCTGCAAACCAGCTCGTGAGCCAATGGCGGCGCTCATCTTCGCCCGCCGCGATGACTGCGATCCCGTGGCTTGCACGAGCAACTCTGATGGCAATCGGAACACGACTACCTCCATCACAAGCGACGAATCGAGGAAGACCACCGCAATCTTCATCCACCAGAATCTTTTCAAGGGGACGCTTGACGAACCACAATCCCTGACCCTTTAACTCTCCAGCCAGCGACACGGCCAATTCAGCAGCCGCGTTGGAATTGGGTTGTACGTAAATGCAGACAGGAATGCGCTTAGCGGCTGGCCTTCGCCGGTGTGGAGCGCGACTGGCGTTGCTTCGTCGCCGACTTTTTCCTGTGGAACGGTCGGGCATGAACTTTGCCACTAGTAAGTGTTATGCGCTCCCGGTCACCGTCTGGATACTGAATGTATACGACGCCACCGCTGGCGACACTTTCAATCAACACCTCATAGGCTGCGATCATGTCGCGGATCACGGTGGCCATGGAGCCGGCGTCGGTGTCGTCCCGCAACTTCTCTAGACGTTTCTTCGTCCGCACTGGCATGTCGAGATTCAGACGGACGCCTCGGTCCTTGTCGGTCGCCTTCCGTTTCGGTCGGCCTGGGCTGCTCATTTGACTTTACTTTCCGTAGCGTGATGATGCCGAGTGTCATGGCGCCAGTTAGTGCGGCCAAGACCACTGCCGCCTTAAGCCAAGTTGGCACGTCGGCACCGAGCACGACAACGCCGAACGTTAGGCAGACAATGAGACAACCAAGAAGAACAGCAAGAAGCCATCCCTTGACACGAATCCTGCCGATCGCACCATGGCATCCTGGCAAGGACCACGACACATCATCGATCTGCACGTCTTCGAAGTCCGGCCGGCGTTCCCGCTCGGTTGGTTGCCCAACAAGGGTCAGTTTGTCACGGCCTGTGTGGTCGTCCATGCCTGTCGCGCTCCCGTAGATGCGGAGCGCGAGGGCATGAACGCCTCAGGCGTGCGACGATCAACATCATCGCGCTCCTGAGTACGTTCCGCCAACTCGCTTGCGCCGCGTCTCCGTTTCCGGCAGGCGGTGGGTGGACGTACTATCGGGACTGGGATTCTGGCTAAGCGTTTACGATAACGCCTAACCGACTGACACATCCTTCATCCAAATGCCCCATCTCGTCCGGGCCGGAGACGAATAGAACAGCCTCACGACGCGTGGGGGAACGATACAGACTTCCGGTAAAGAAGTCCTCAACGCCTCCCCGTAGGGAAAGCGTCGAATTCACGGGATTATAGTAGTGGGTTTATTGTGGGTCAAGTCGGCCGCATTAAGTCCACAAGCATACCTAGGGGATAACCAAGCGACACCTAAGGCGCACTCAGATCCGGCCAGCCATACCACTGTCGTGTGTTCCTTAGGCGTAGGAAAGTGGACAACTTTCAACTGACTCTGCTTCCAAGCGCCAGCCTGATCGCAGTTCAGTCGAACTAGAGAAAAACTCGCGCGTAAGTAAGTCAGCCACACCTAGCGACTGTTCCCTTGTCCCTTGCGGGACCCACCCCCCCAGGAAGGACCCGTCACCCCCCCCGGGGGACGTTTTTTCAGCCCGTGACGAGCGCGACCAGACGTTCTCGGACGTTGGCCAGTTGCTCCCGATTCTCCCTGGCCCGTGACGCGTCGATCGACTTCCCGCGGACCTCCTTGGCGTGATCGTTCGCGGCCCGCACAGTCGGGTGTCGCAAGATCATCTCCTGCGTGATCTTGCTGGGATGGGGCTGGTTGTAAGGTACGTCGGCGTAGCCGATATTCACGAGCGCCTTGCGCACGTCGTTGACCACTTGCTTTGCCGCGACGGTTGCCTTGTCGAAGGCGGTGCGAAGATCTGCAGCCATCGCGTCGAAGGCGTCGTCGATCTCCGCGCGAATCGACGCCTCCTGTTGCAACAGCTTGACCTCACGGTCTTTGAAACGCTTCGCCAGGTTCAGAATCTTCTCGTCCAAGCTGGTGAACGTTGCGTCATTGAGTCGCTTGCGATCGCTGTCGAGCGATTCACGGCCTTTCAGCAGGCCGTTGATCTGCTCGTTGACCTTCTCCACCTTCATGCGGGTTTCGTCGGACAGGCTCGACTCGAGCGCGATCGGATTGATTCGATTCCACATTGGTGCGTCGATCTGCGGCATGATGCGTCTCCGTTCAAGGATTGAACCGGCCCGGCCCCCACCCGGACCCATGCCCGAGCGCAGCCAACGAACTGCACGTCGAGGTCGGGCAGGGGCGTTGGGCTGGCGGATTCACTGCGAGCGGTCCCCAACCAGTAAGGAACTGCTCCCAGTGCCGTATCGGATTGCACCTGGTCAGACTTGCGACTTGATTGAATCGGAGTCGGCCGGCTCGACGTCACGCCAGGCCCGGCCGAGTCGAATCTTGCTGATCGCGACGTTGCTCACGCCGTACCGCCGGCCAAGCTCGCAGTTGTTGTGAGTCGGCAGCAGGGCCTTGATTTCGGCCACCTGACGGCGCGTCAGCTTCGCTTGGGGATTGACATCGTTCTCCCGGCTTCGAGCCAACAGGGCGTTTCTCTGAGCCGGCGTGAGCTTCGCGAGCGCGGACGCCAACGCCTCGTCTTGGTCGCGTTGACTGCCGGTGTTCGTGCCGTTGCCGTTGAAAGTGCCGGGGTTGTCGCCGGTGTCTACGCAAGTGCCTGAATCAGAAGTCGTTGCGTGCGTGCTCTCTGGATTCCCAAGCTGCATGTCGTGGGTTCGAATCCCATCACCCGCTTTTCGCACCTCTCTCCGATCGGCCGCATCACGACGTTGATAATCGCATTGTGAGTCGTCGCTTGCGCGGTTTGATCGTTGCGCTGTTGACGGTCGTTCTTGCGATTCACTTCGCACGGTGTCGCTTCCTGTCGCACGGCTCGTTTTCCATCGTACGGCCGTAAGTGTCGGGGTTTGCGCCGGGCGGGGTCGTCTGGCGTCGCGTCGTCGGTTCCTGTTGCGACGGCGTGCCCCTGGTTAGGTTCAAGGCCGGGAAGTATGCTCAACGCTGCGGCCGTGTCGCACGGTGTAGTGCTGCAACGTCACGCAGTAGCCGGAGCAGTTTGAGTGGACATCGATGTTCCTTTCAGATCCAGGTGAATCGATTCAGTGCCTTGTATTAGGTTGGGGGGTCGGCGTTCCGTCCCACCGATCGAGGAACTCTGCACCGATCCAATAGTCGAGCGATGCTTCCACCCATCGCTCAACGCTGAAATCCCAGTACCGGCCTGTCCCGCCGGTCGGGTGATTGACCTGTTCAGCCAGGTCCCAACGGATTGCTGCGGTGCCCGTCAACTGAAGAACGCTGCCGGCGTCGAAGTCGAGGAACACCAGCCCGACATGAGGATTGACCTCGATATTACCCAATGTGTTGTACATGCTGTTACCCGCGTAATCGGGCACACGCAGAGTCGAGTCGTTCAGCACACGGACAAAGCCCGGATGTCCTCCGCGATGCGAAGCATCCACGCCGCGTTGCGGATGTGCACTGGCGATAAAGAATGTGTCGGCGTCTTCAATGGTGGCTCGCTGCTCATCACCGATCGTCTGTCCCTCGCGCATCGACGCATGCCTGGATGTCTGGTCGCTCAAACGACTTGTCCGAAGGTGACGACGATGAATGTATTTGGGGCAGTTCGGGTAGGCTTCGTCAACCTGCAGTTGCAGCCGACTGGAACCGACGGTCTCAACGTGGCCATTGATGCGAAGCCGGCGACGTGACGACAGCTCAATGAACAACGCACCAACCCGTCGATCGCCAGCCAGATTGGACCACAGCGGGTCATGCCGGTGTGAGCCAGCGTCGTCCAGATTGAACAGCACGGTCTCCTGGTCCGGCGCGTGCGCAAAGCCCGGTTCTCCAGTCAGGACGGATGCCCACAACCTTCCCTGCGAGTCGACCGAACCAAGCACGGCCATCGCCTGCTGAGCGACGAACTTGAGTGCGCCCGGCATGATCTGCGTATTGATTGCCCGGCCGTTTCGTTCAGCGATGGCTTGTTCGCCGGCGCGGTCCTGAACGGCCTTTTCGCCTTCGTGATAGGGGTCATCAGATCGCATCGATCGCTCCACAATCGGGTAAAGCGGATGGGCAGGTTTCCCCGCCCATCCGCGATGGGGTGTCGCTTCAGAACGTGAGGACGGCATAGCCCTCGCTGACGAGTCGGTGCAAACTGGGCAGGCCGCTGGTGTTGGGGACGCGGTTGTCCGTGATGATGTCGAAGCCGGACTGCTCGGCTTCTTCGCGTCCGCCAAAGACGTCGGCGCACCCGCACGAGACGCCCGCGACGGCGTCTTTGACTTCTTCAAAGAGCGCGTGGGCTGGGTGGTCAGCCTTCTGCAACTCGCCGATCCAGCGCGTACCGGCGCCTTGAAACTGAATGGTGACCTCCTCGCCACGGGCCTTGTAGTCGTAAGCCGTGGCCAGGGCGTTGAAGACGCGGCCGAGTGCCTCGTCCGAGCCCGACTGCGGGTCGGACAAGACGACGATGGCGGCCTTCCTGCGGACTTGCGTCGCAGTTTGAGTCGTCTCATGTTCAGTTGTGCAGCATGCGGATTCCATGGTGTGTTCCTTTCGATTCGGGGTGCAGGAGTAGATAAGACTTGATCATGTGTGGGTCACGCCGCCACCGTGCGCGGTGCGCTACTTCCTGGCAGCACGTGCCTTGCGCACATGCTCGCCGAGAAATGCGCGCATGCGTTCGGCGATGAAGTCACTGTCCTCTTCCAGGGCGAAGTGCCCGGTATCGAGGAGGTGAAACTCCAGTGTCTTGAGATCACGCTTGTACGGGTGGGCGCCCTCGGCCGGGAAGATGTAGTCGTTCTTGCCCCAAACGATGAGTGTGGGAGGCTGATGTTTGCGCAGGTAGGACTGCCACTTCGGGTAGAGCTTGACATTGCTGCCGTACGAGTAGAACAACGCGAGTTGGATTTCCTGGTTCCCCGGCCGGTCGAGAAGACGCTGGTCGATGTGCCAGTTGTCGGGGCTGACGGACTCGACTTTGCGCGTACCGTGGGTGTACTGCCACTTCGTGGCGTCGATCGTCAGCAGCTTTCGCAGCGCATCGCCGTTGGTTGACGACCTGTCTTTCCAGTACGCCTTGATCGGCTTCCAGAATTCGCGCAGGCCTTCTTCGTACGCATTGCCGTTCTGTACGATCAGCGCCTGCACGCGATCGGGGTGTTTGACGGCCAACCGGAACCCGATCGGTGCGCCGTAGTCCATCAGGTACAGGCTGTACTTCTCAAGCCCGACCTTCTCCGCGAACTTCTCGACCACATTGGCAAGATTGGCAAACGTGTAGTCAAACTCGTCCACGCTTGGCATCGAACTGTTGCCGTAGCCCGGGTAATCGGGCGCGATCACGTGATACCGATCCGCGAGTTTCGGTATCAGGTTGCGGTACATGTGCGACGACGTGGGAAACCCGTGCAGCAACAGGACCGTCGGCGCATCCGTCGGCCCGGCTTCGCGGTAGAAGATGTCCAGGCCATCGATCTTGACCGTGCGGTACGAAACACGCGGCGGCGGTGCGGTAACGTGTCGATGGTCTTCGGCGACGACGGGCTCTGTCACGGTAGCCAAAAGCGAGATCGTCAGGAGGGACACGAGCGTCGAGATGAAGTCGTTGTGAGCGAGGCGTGTCATGGTCAGCGTCCTTTCTTGATCGGTTGAAGTAGTTTGAAGTCGCCCTGATCGCGCAAGTTCAGTTGAAGTCGGGGTTGTAATAGAACTTGATGTGCTTGGCCTTGCCGTTCTCCCACCGGGTCACCTGGACCTGGTCGGGGTTGAACTTCGATCCGTCCTTCATATCGACGTTGAGTTTGTACTCGGCGAAAGTGACACCGTTGCCCTGGCCATCGTCCTGGCCGACACCGATGGATTTGATCTCGATGCCGTGATATGCGGCAACGTTCGCCAAGACTTCTTTCTCGTTGGCGATGATGGCGGCCTTTCCGACTACCTTGGCGCCGGTAGGCTCTTCATTGACAGCATCGTCGGCGTAGTACGCTTCCATGCCTTCGACGAATCGGCCGTCCTTGAGTCCATTGATCATGTCACGGGTTTTTTCCAAGAGTGAGGTTGACATGGGTAGCTCCTGAGGTTGGTGTGGTGGTGAGTAAGTGGGTTCGTTCATTCAAGCGGCGGCGACAACACCGGCGAGTTCGTTGATTCGGCGGACGGTCGTGTCCGTGGTCCAGACGCCGTTGGCGATGAACCGGAAGTTGAGGAACGCGGCCTCGTAACCGTCGTAGTTGGGGAGTTTGGCGGCGGCGGTCGCGTCGGAGACGACGATGACTTCAAACCCCTGTTCGATCAGCTCACGCATGTGCGCTTCCGTGCATAGGTTGGCTGACATGCCCGCGAGAATCACCTGATCGACGCCTCGTTTTCTTAACTGGAGGACGAGATCGTTTGACTCAGGGCCGAACACCTTGTGCGGGCTGACGACCGTGGTGTTCTCGTGCTCGATGTGGGGCTTGAACCGCTCGAGCCAATCCGCGCCCGAGCCTTCGAAGCCCCGCAGGTTCAGAGGCCCCACACGATCAAACATGTTGATCTGGTGCATGAGCGCTTCGAGCGCACCCTCAAACTTCCAGCCGTGATCGTGCTTGTAGTAATAGTGCGGGCTGATAAAGACAGGCATGTCCTGATCGTGCGCCGCGGTGAACAGTTGATCGAGGTGCTCGACCGTGTTGTTCTCGGTGACGCTTTCACCGACGACGCCCCAGGTCACACCCTGCGGGCTGAGGAAATCGTTCTGCGGATCGGTGACCACGAGCGCGACGCGCTGCGGGTCAAGCACAATGTCGGGCTTAGGTAGCTCTGCATCCGGTTTGCGGCGTGGATGGGCTGACTGATCGGTCATGGCAAGGCCTCCTGTGGTGTGGAAAGGTGAATCGCGTAGGTTCTGAACCAGACGTGAGTCTGTGAGATGGTTCTCGTGCATCAGGATGCGATGGCGGCGCTTTCGATGTGTCCGTCGTCTATGGCGTGAAATGCGCCGTTCAGCAGTTGTCGTGACTGCCGCAGTGCGGTAGCCAGGTCGAGATTGGTGAGTTGCCGCAGTTGGTCTGCGATCTCACGCAACAGCGGAAGATCGGCATCACCGGGCGCGGCGTCTCGGTCAGTGCGGTGAGGCGCGTGCGCGTGTCCCGCCGACAACGCCTTTGCATTGGTCAAACGCTTTGAGCGGACGCCTCCGTTCGATCGAGGCCGACGGGGTCTTCTAGCCGGGGCGTTTGGGGTGTTGAGGGCTGACATGGCACGGTCTCCTTGAGGCCCGGGTATCTACCAACTAGTAGGTAGATGCAGAAGTCAAAAAAAAGTTACAGCTAGCGCTTGGGTTTCAATGTGGCCTTGATTTGCTTCAGAACGCTGAGGCCACGCTTCTCACCGTTTGCGCGGCCATACTGCATGGCGCCCTGCGCGGCGGAAAAGATCAGTTCCGCCTGCTCACGGGGCGTACCGGGAAAGGTCATGACGCCCTGATCGCGCCCATCCTTGATGATGTCACTCAACCAGGAGACGATGTACTGCACGAGCTCAATCATCTTTTCCGCCATCGGTTCCGGGACGACGTTGATATCTGCCTGGGTAGATCCGGCTGGGCAGATACGCTCCTGCGATCTGATATCCGACGAGACGATGGCGAAGTAACCTTCAATCTGTTTCCACGGATCGTTGGACGATTGCTTCGACGCCGTTAGCGCCGCTGCGATGTCCTGCAAGCACTTTTCCGCAACGGCAAATCCAAGGTCCGCCTTGCCAGCGAAGTGGTGGTGGATACTTGCCTTGGTAATACCGAGGCGCTCCGAGAGATCGTGGTAACTGAACGCCGAGTATCCGTGAGTCTGCACCAGCTCGGTGGCGACCTCGAGGATTTCCTGTTTCCGATCCATGCCGATAGTCTATCTACTAGAAGGTAGACAATCAAATGCTTCCGCCCAAAAAAGCCTTGCCCGGCGATCTCGAAGAGTCGTAAGTCGTGTATTGAAAGTGTTTTGACTCGGGCAAAAAAGTTCTCGACCCATTCGGTCTTGCATAGTCACCGGTCAAGGGCTGACCGTTGTCAGGCGACCTCGTTCAGCCACTCGACGTACTTCTTCGCCCACTCCACCGATCGATCCAACGAATCCGGGCATGGCGTCATCCACCGAGACTTCACCGTCCAGCCGAGGCCATCGCTCACCTCCAGTGCGATCCGGAAATCAATGTCGCGTTTGTATGCGCGCGTATACCGGACTTCATAGCACGGCTGAGAGTTGGCCACTCACCCGCCTTCTCGAAACACGTCTCACACGGCTGCGATGCGTCGGAAGTCGGATGGATGCGTTGAGCTCACGTCGAAACCGTGCTCGTGGAGAACGTCGATCGGGGACTAGTCGATCTCCAGCGGGCCGGCCAGCACAGCCTCAGCGTCGTTGGTTCTTTGGTGATAGGTCTCGGTGGCGTCGAGCAGTTGTCTTTCGACATCGACCAGTGTGCGTTCGGCGTCCAACACATTGAGGTAGTCGGTTCGGCCTTGCTTGAACGATTCGCGGGCGGCGTTAAATGCGTTCTGGGCCGCGGGCAATGTCTCCCGTTGGAGCGTCCGCACCTCGAAGTGCGCGGCGGCAAGTGCTTCAAAACTCCGCACAAGCTCGTCGTTGACGGCGATCTCGGCCGCACGCTGTTGGGCCTTGGCTTGCGCGACCCGATAGCGAGCTTCGAGGACGCCGCCCTGGTTGCGGTCGATAATCGGGATCGGCAGCGAGAATTCAACGACGGCCGCGGCCGAGTCGGAGTCTGCGAAGTGGCGGACGCCCGCGCCGGCGGTCAGGTTTGGGACGCCTTGCGCTTTAGCGAGTTCGACGGCGCGGCGGCGCTGCTCGATCTCATCGTCGTAGCGCGCGATCCGCGGGTTTTGGCCAACCCTCGACACGGCCGTCGCCCGGTCGGGCGGGTCGGTAACACGATCGAATGCACCGACCACGCTGTCGAACGTCGCCGTCTTGCCACCCCATGTTGCCGCGAGGCTCTGACGGGCCGAAGCGAGTTGGCGTTCAGCCCGGTTGAGGCGGATGCGTTCGATGCTGACGCGGACCAACGCCTTGTCGCGTTCAGAAGTCGGCGTGACACCGGCATCGACACGGTCGGTCACGATCTGGAGCACCTGCTCCGCCAAACGGAGCGTGCGTCGGTTCAGCGAAACGCGTTGCTGTGCCGCGAGCGTGGCGACGTGACGTCGCGCGACCTCCGCGACTACGTTGACCCGTTGCTCTTCGTAATCCCACGCGACGAGCGCGCGGTCGGCTTCCGCGAGGTCGATCCGCTTCTTCCGTTTGTCGCCCAGTTCGATGACCTGGCTGATGCGCAGCGTGTTGCGCACCTCAACCCGGTCCGGCCCGCCGTGGTTTTCCGAAACCACACCCGCACGCGGGTTCGGCCAGAGGCCCGCTTGTAAGGCGCGGGCTTCGGCGGCGCGCACTTCCCAACCGAACGACTGCAACGTCGGGTTTTGAATCAACGCCTGTGCGATGGCGTCGTTCAACGTGACATCGCCCGTCAGGTCGTTGGCCGACGGACTCGCGGCCTTGTCAACGGCTTCGTATCGTTCGACGTCGAAGCGCGGCGGGCGGTAGCTCGCCGCCTCGCGAGCCAAGGGCCGCGCCTCGACCCAACGTTCCGACATCGGGCCGGGGCTGCACGAAACCGCAACAGCCCCGACCGCGACGCAGACGAGGGCGTGACAGGTGAACCGGATTGAGCGCAAGCGATTCACGGCGTCGCCGGCTCCACATAAAGCCCCGTCGCGGTGACGACCAGCGCCTCCCGATCAGGCCGTGGCCCGACCTTGCCGACAACCGTGACGACAGAGGCCGGCTTGATGCGCGCGTCGTCGGACAAGTCGATCTTCAGCGGCAAACCGTCGGCATCGACGATCTGAATAGTCGCCATGTTCGCCTTCAGTTCGGCCGGTGCCTCACAGCAATAGTCCCACGGCGTTTCGCAGTGATCGCCGGGCAATTTGCACTGGTTCTTCATCTCGGCCGAAACGACGGTCATGATGGCGCGTTGACTGACGAACGGCTCCTCTCGGCCGCCGACCACGACGCGCATGACCACCTCGTCGCCCTCTTTCGCGGACTGCTTGATGTCTTTGACTGGCGTCGCTTTGTCAGTTGGTTTCGTGTCCAGAAACAAGCCGTCGGGCAACGCCACTTTGTCGCCGTTTGGCGTGCCCGTATCGCCATTGCCGTTCTTGGCGGTCTTGTCGTTCTGATCGCAACCGCCGATCATTAGCACGGCCGCGAGCGTGGCCATGAGCATCCATCGGCTGGGGTTGAGGTGAGTGGTTTGCATGTCCGTACTCCTGAATTGGGGGAAAGTAGTTGAAACGGGTGCGACTCTTCATTCACGTGAGTCAGGTTGCTTTGAGCGCTTCGGTGATCGGCATACGCAGCGACTGCGCGGTTGGCGGGATGGAGCCGGCCAGGCCGAGGGTGAGCCCGGCCGCGAGTCCGATGGCCATGCTCGGTCCGTCGAGGTTTAGGCCGAACGCTCCCATCGAGAATCGGACGGCGATCCCGTCGAGCAGCAGAAGGCATGCGGCCGCGCCGATCAACGCGCCGGCCGCGGCGGCGATGGTCGATTCCTGGACAAAGCTGAGGACGATCGCGCGACGCGGGTAGCCCAACGATTGCAGCATGCCGATCTCGCGCACGCGCGAAGCGAATGCGGCGTACATCGTGTTCAACCCGCCGAACACACCGCCCAGCGCGATCAACCCCGCCGTGACCCACACCATGCCACGGACAGGCTGATAGAACGCGGTGAGTTTGTCGTAGTAGTCGGTCTCACGCATGGCCACCAGTTCGAGGTCGAGCCGTTGCGCGGCGAAGGCTTCGACGTCGGCCAGCTCCGCCTTGTCGAGCGTCAACACGGCGCACGACAACGTGTCACGCCGCGTCATGATCTGCAAGTTGGCCAGCGGCATCCAGAGTTCCGCGTCCATGACGGTGTTCGGCGCTGTGAATCGGCCGACGATCTTCAGTTCCCGTCCATCCACCCAGATCGATTCGCCGACCGACAGGTCCTCGTCCGCCACACCGATGCGCGTCGCCGCCAGTGCGCCGACGATGACCTCGTCCTCACCGCTGTTGAACATGCGACCTTCGACCATCCTCGCCTGGGGATGGACGAGAAACGCACGCGACGTCACGCCGCGCACGACGGCCTGCCCGACCGGTTCAGCCTCGTCTACCAACGCCACGCCAAGCGCCATGTGCACCTCCGGCGAGACGTACTGCACACCGAGCCGCTCGCGCAGCCCGGGGATGCTGGCCGACGCCTGCGTCGGGACCGACATCTTGATCTCGCTGCGTTCGATGCTCTCCTCGCTGCCAGCCCCGAGCAGGATGACGTTCGTCGGCGAGCCGCTGCTGGCCAAACTGCTTTCCATGCCCCGCACAAACGCGGCGGCCGCGATGACCAGCGACACCACCAGCGCGCTGCCGAACAGGCTCATCGCCAGGCGCAGCGGCGACCGCCCCAGGTTGCGGACAGCGTAATCAAACGGCAAGCGTCGCATGGTTGCGTCTCTTCACACGGCCCGGAAACACTGGGCGATCGGTCGCCTCGAAGCCTGCCAGGCCGGGACCATCCCGGCGATCACACCCAGTCCTGTCGCCACGCCGAGCCCGAGGACGATCAATTGGCCGTCAGCCTCGATCGGGATGCTCAACCCATCAACCGACAGACTGAATCGGCCCCAGTAAACGACGGCCAGCGCAGCTAGTGCACCCAGCGCGCCGCCGACGAGTCCAAGCGCCACGCCCTCGGCCACGATCAGTCTGCCGATCAGGCCGCTGCGGTAGCCGAGTGTCTGTAGGATCGCGTGTTCCTTGATCCGCCCCTGCACCGACAGCACGATCGCGTTGGCGAGCACAGCCAGCACAGCCGTCAGACAACCCCACCCCAGGTACTGCGCGAAGCCGACCAACTCGATCATGTCCGACGCGACGTGCGCGACGAACGCCTTTTCAGACCGCGTGCTGGTCGGGTGTTCCGCGGTCGCGAACAGCGCGTCAACCGACGCGGCAACACGGTCGAGCTGCACGGGGTCCTCGACTTTGATGTTGAACTGTGTGACCGTGCCCAGTTCGTTGTCCACGGTCTGCTGAAGAAAGTCCAGATGCACGTAAGCGACGTTCTGATCCTGCGGCTCGTCGGATTCGATGACGCCCGCGACGTACGACGTGACGCCCGCCGCGTCGAACCGGTCGCCCACCTTCAACCCGCGCCGGCCGGCCAGCGTTTGGCCGAGCAACGCCGCGTCGCTGCGGCGTTGCCACTGGTCGATTGATCCGTCGATGACGTTGAACGTCGGCGCGTACTGCTCGACGAAGCGGTCGCGCGGCACGCCGCGGAATGTCACAACGTCCAGGCTCGCCCGGCAGTTGTTGACCACCACGCGCATGGGGATGACCTCACGCACACCCTCGATGTCTTCGATCTGCTGCACGTAGTATTCCGGCAGTCGGCTGGTAAACGGGCAGAACCGGTCTTCGCGGTACACCACCAAGGTGCTGTCGCCCGCCTGCTCGCGCGTGACCGTGCTGACGCCGCGCTGCATCGCCTGCACCGCCACGAACAGGAACATCGCCGTGGCGACGCCGCCAACCGTCAACAGGCTGCGCGTCGGATGCCGAACGACCTGCTTGCACACCAGCGGGATGAACTTCGGCGCGATCATGCCACCGCCTCCTCCGCCGCTTCAACGGTCTTGTGCTCCGTGCCGGGCGACTCGACCAGCTTGCCCTTGTCCAGGTGCAGCGTCAGGTCGGCGTACGCGGCCGTCGCCGGGTCGTGCGTCACCATGATCAACGTCTTGCCCAACTCCTTGTTGAGCTGCGTCAGCAGGTCCATGATGGCGTGGGCTGACGGCTTATCCAGATCGCCCGTCGGCTCATCAGCCACGATGATCCGCGGATCGGTCACGATCGCGCGCGCGATGGCCACGCGCTGCTCCTGCCCGCCGCTCAATTGACGCGGGTAGTGGTCGTGGCGATCAGCCAGCCCGACTAACTCCAGCGCGTTGGCGACCTGCTCGTGTCGTTCGCGACGCGACATCGGCTGCAATAGCAAAGGCAACTCGACATTCTCGTACGCTGTGAGAACCGGCACCAGGTTGTAAAGCTGAAACACGTAGCCGACGTTTTGGCTGCGCCATGCGGCGAGTTTGCTGCGCGACAACCGCCCAACATCCTGGCCGTCGATCACCAGCGTGCCCTCCGTGGGCTGATCAATCCCCGCGATCAGATTCAGCAGCGTCGTCTTGCCGCTGCCGCTCGGCCCCATCAGCGCAAGGAACGTCCCGGCCGGCACGTCGAGGTCCAGGTCGCGCAGCGGGTAGATCTCGTTCTCGCCGCGCGTGTACCGCTTGGTCAGGTTTCGACATTCGATTAGAGCCATGTTCGGCTTCCCTTCGCGTCGCTCAGTCCTCGGCGGGATTGACTTTCTGATGCTGAGTCAGTGTGACGGACCGGTCAGCCACAACGGTGTCGCCCGCGCGCAGCCCCGACGTCACCTCGACCCAACCGTCACCCCGTCGCCCGCCCGTTTCCACCGCGCGGCGTTCGACCGTGCGATTGGGCAGAACAACCCAGACGGCCTGCTCGTTGCCGTCTTCGCGGATGACATCGTCGGGGATGTAGACACGAGTCGTCGCGGAAGCCGGGCCGGTTGACGCCACGCCGCCCTCGGTTTGAGCCAGGAACTTCACACGGGCCAACATGTCCGGCTTGAGCAGCGGCGAGGGTTCGTCGATCGCCACCTTGACCTGCACCGTGTTCTTGCTGATGTCCGCTTCGTGCACGAAACGTGTGACCCGGCCGTTGAACGATTGGTCAGGCAGCACATCCACAACGACCTGTGTGCGCTGCCCGACGCCGACCTTGGCCGCGTCCGACAACGGCACATCGACACGGACCTGCAACTTCGACGGGTCATACAGGTGCACGATGTGCGCTGAGTGCGAGCTGTCCATCGCCAGCATCACCTTCGCGCCGGGCACGGCCAGCAGGCGCATGACGACCCCCGCGATGGGTGACTTGATTGCCATCCGCTCCAACCGAAGCTTCGCCTCAGCCAACGCCGTCTGCGCATCCCGCACAGCCGCCCGCGCTTCGTCGAGCGCTCTGCGGTGCACGACACGCAGTTCCAGGTCACGCTTGGCCGCGGCCGACTCGGCGCGGTATCGATCGGTCCGCGCATCCAGCACGGGACGTTGCTTTTCCGTCGAACGCAGCAAGGCCTGCTGCGCCGCGACCCGGAACCGGGCTTGTTCGACTTCGAGTTCAGACGCCGCGTTGGGCGACAACTCCACCACGCGGTCGTACGCCGACTCAAGCTCCTTGAGCTTGGCCTGCTGTTGCTCGATGTCGGCATCCAGTTGCGCTCGGGCGGCGACCGCCTCGGTGACCATCGCCGCACTCACGGCGACGGCGCGCTTCAACGCCACGGGGTTCTGCCAATCCGTTTCCGCGGCCTTCAACTCCGCCTGCCGACGCTGCAACTCCGCCTCAGCCCGAGTGACAGCCAGTCTGGCGTCATCGTCGATCAACCGCGCGACGACCTGATCAGCCTTGACGTGCGCGCCTTCCAGCACGAGCACGTCCTCGACGACCCCGTCCGCTAACGCCGAAACGTAAACCGGAAACGGGTCCGGCTCGACCCACCCGGGGGCCTGCACACTGACCGTCGCCGCCGAGGCGCCGGCGGCGTCGGACGTCTGGAGCACGCTGGACGCATCGGCCGGCGCGTCGCGCACGGCCACGCGCACAACACTGACGGTCGTCGCCGGCCACCACGACTCGCGCGACGCGTAAGCCAGCAGCGCCGCCGTCACCAGCAGGATGCCCGTCGGCAGCACGACCCTGCCGAACCAGCGACGGCGCGGCGGGGGCACAGCACCGGTTGTTTGTCTCGACCCGCGAGACAGCGACTCTAATCCTGACATGGCAAGACCCGATCTCGGTAGGGCTCACGATCCAGTTGGATCAATCAGCCGCGACGTGACCACCAGGACGGCGGTTGTCATCGCGCACGGCACAACCCGGCGACAGAGATCAGGCGATGGGCGGGCGGAGGTGGATATCGTCAGCCAACGTGAGCGGTCGCAGCGAGGCGATCGGCTGAACAACTTCGACGAGCGACAAGGCTGGATGCGCAAAGGGTTTGTTCGGCACGGAGCAAACCACGGTCTGCACCACGGCCAGACAGCACGGGCAGTCGCTGCAACCCGATGAATCGTTCTCAGAATCAGCCGGCTGACTGTCGACATCCGTTGCCGGCTCTTGGGCGCAACACGCGTCGACACTCTGCGGCGGCGCCTCATGCGCGTCCGGGCAGGCCGACATCTTCTCCAGGCAGAACGCCGCCACATGGTCCCCGGCAAACGCGGCGACGGGCGCGGCACCGATCGCAACGACCAGCACCATTCTGCCCAGAACACCAGCCAGGCTCAGACTGTGAGTCAGTGTACGCATCACCCTAATGATAGGCCGGCCGCTCCACCACTAGCCCACGCCGGGGTAGTGGTACACTTTGAGTTGTACGGTTTTCGTGCCATGTGGTGCATCAGGGGCGTTCCGCACGGCCGACACGGCCGTGGCACGGTGAAGCAAACCCAATAGTGTGCCAGTACCCGAGCGGGCAACACCGACCCCTCAGCTAAGCCTGTGGCAGCGGCTCAACCGTCAGCCTGCGCTTGGGCTCCCGCGAAATGCCAGGTCGCCCTTCACGCTTGGTAAAGGGCGACCTTGGCAAAACCGCGTCATGTCGAAACGCGAAGCTCAAACGGGTCGTGCGTTCAATTCGTGGGCAGCACGGGCGTGACGGTCATCGCGTTGATCGCCATGCGATTGCTCACCCCGCCCAGGTCTTCCATCAGCACGGTCAGTTGTCCGTCGTCAACCAGGACGCGGGTCGTGAGCGTGCGGAACTCGCCCGCCTGCGTCGTCACCGGCCCCAGCACCGTACCTTCGACCGTCAGTTGGGCCTCGTCGCGCAGCTTGATCGCGTCGCCGACAACGATCTCGACGTCGTACCACCCGCTGACCAGGTCCGCCACAAAGACGGCCTCGAACACGGCGTTAAAGTCTCGCCGCAGGTCATCGGGTTGGCCGCGGTCCTTCGACTTGATACTGCCCGCAAACCAACCAAAGCTGAGCGTCTCGTTGTAGGCCGTCACGTCCGCGACCTGGCTGAACCCTTCCTCGACAGGCGACGTCAGCGTCCCGAAATCGAATCGGCGAGTCGGGATCGTGTTGCCAAAGTCCAGGCCAAGAACGACCTGCCCAGCGGCGAGCCCGACGTGGTGCGCGTCTTCGGGGAAGGTCTGCTCATAGCCGTCCGGCACGACCTCACGCAGCGCGTACTCGCCCTGCGGTAGACGCATCCACCAGTTCACCCGCGACGCCACATCGGTGACATCA
>JANQSF010000107.1 GCA_028284155.1 Phycisphaeraceae bacterium | reverse complement strand
CACACCGGAAACCGAAGAGTACGGCATCAGCAGCTTCGTTTACCGACGCCGCAAACCGTTTCACCCGCAGCGCCTGCTGGACATGATCGGCCGCGGGCTTAAAGGCGTCGTGCGATCCAAGGGGTATCTGTGGGTCGCGAGCCGGCCGCACTTCTGCGGGGTCTGGTCGCAGGCGGGCACGTCGTTACAGATCGACCGTGCGGGCTACTGGTTCGCGGCGATCGGCAAAGAGAATTGGCCGGACGACCCCGAAACACGTCAATGGATTGAAGACAACTGGGACGACGAAGTCGGGGACTGTCGGCAGGAGATCGTCTTCATTGGGGCGGAGATGGATCGGGAGAAGATTGAAGCCCGGCTCGATGAAGCGCTGGTCACCGACGACGAGCTAAGCGCCGGGCCGGAGGTTTGGGCAGGCTTCGAGGACCCCCTGCCCAGTTGGGAGCAGCCGTCGGATGAGGAGGAGCACGCCCAACAAGGTACCGCCAACTGAGGTCACCTAGCCCATTAGCCAAGGACGAGACTCGTGGATTTGCGCTCGTTTATCGACGCCATTCCGGACTACCTCGAAGGTCAACTGTCCGCAAACGACCGGTGCGCGTTCGAACGCCATCAACAGACCCACCCCGATGACGCGATGTACTTCCGAAACTACCTGGCGGTCATTCGATTGTGTCGCTCCGCCTACTTGAGTGAACCGGCGACCCCCTGCTGTGATGCGCTCGTCGAACGCATCGTGAACCAGTTGAGACAGTCCAAGCATGGGAACGACAAACTGCCCGCCAATGACCAGTCCAGTTCCGACCTTGGGAGCGCCGGATATCGGTAAGTGTTTATCCGCAGCGTCGTCGGCGTAGCGGGAGGTCGATCGGCATGGGAGAACGCAGCGTTAACGAAGACTTCATCGTCACGAGGAAAGGGCAGACATGAGCCAGGACAGTCATCTCACGCGTCGCGATTTCGGCATGCTGACGGCGGCGGCCATCGGCGGTGTCCTCGCCGGTTGCGAGCAGAAGAACGGCAACGGTCGCGATGCGGATCAAACACCCCGCGACCGTCACAGCGGCAGCGTGGGCGACACGGCCGACGTGTCGCTACTCCTGGAAGACCCCAATGTCTGCTGCGGGTTGAACATCTGCAAGGGGCACGGCAAGGGCGAGCACGAGTGCGCCGGGCTCAGTACCTGCGCGACCGCGAACGAACAGACATGTGGTGGCGACAACAACTGCAAGGGCCAAGGGGGATGCGGCCAGACCGCCGGCCGCAACAGTTGCAAGGGCAAGGGGCGGTGCGCCGTGCCGCTCAACGCCAGGACGTGGAAGAAGGTCCGCGCGGCTTTCGAGACGGCGTACGAGCAGAAACACGGCAACAAGCCGGGCGGTCCGCCGGAGGCATGCGCCCAGGCCAAGGGCTGAACGCAATACTCGGATCGAGCTTGTCAAACCCATCGTGAATGAACGGAGGCAGACCTTGGCAACTTCATGCACCTCGCCAATGACCAAACCACATTCGACGCTGCAAGAACCCGACATCGGTGATTGGTCACCCGTCGCGTTGCTGGAGCAACCGGAACACGACCTCGGCTGCATCCGCCGGCCGGTGAGAATCGAGACCGAGGCCATCGTCCGCGCCGCCAAGGTCGGCACGGCGCGGTCAGAGGTCGATCGGGACAATGCGCTTGAGATCGCCCGCGACCTTTACGCGTCACTCGCCATCAAAGACGACCGACTTGCAACGGACGCCGCCGCACTGGCGACCGCGTTCGTGGACGCCGTGCCGATCCGTCCGGTCCGACTGCGCATCGACGTGTGCGATACTACGACCTGTCCCAAGTTTCATCGCGACCATCGGCACATGCGACTGGTCACCACGTACTGCGGCCCGACAACTCAGTACATGTTGAATGATCAAGGTGACCGTGTGTTCAATGCGTCGTTGTGGGAGCTGTTGTTCTTCAAGGGGGCGAACCACCCCACCTTCAGTCAACGTGTGCTTCACCGATCGCCGCCGATGACATGCGGGCAACGAAGGCTCTGTCTTGTGGTTGATTGCTGACCCACATACGCCTACGACTCGGAAGGCCCCGCATGCCCCTTGATGAAGATGCCCACCCGAACTGCGGCCAAAGCCTCATCGCGCGCCAAGGCCAATCGGAAGTAGTCCATACCTCCGGCGAACGTTTTCGGTCTGCTTCAGCCATTATTGTCACCACGCCCAGCGATGCTGTGTTCAAACCGCGAACTCAGATGACCTCTGCCTGCGCGACGGGGTGTGACTGTCATGAAGATCAGCACGAGCACGAGCACGAACACAAGAATCCTCGTCGAATCCCCTGGCTGTCTTCACGAGTGGGGCAGGCGACATCCAAGGGCGTTGGTGGGGGGCTTCTCTCCGCGATGATCTTGACGCCCTGCCCCTGTTGCGGCGGGGTGATCCTGGCCTGCCTACGGGGATTGCTCTCAGCCGCGATCGGGATAATCGTGGGCGTCTTCGCCTACCGACGACGGTCGGCCGATGCCGCTGCAAATCGATCCCTCGTTTCACAGGACGCGGCGTTGGAGCCCAGATGATGCCCATCGATGAATTCGAGAGAATCACCCCGCAACACACAAACAGGAAAGCAACCCAATGAATGAATCACCGTTTTCGCAAAGACAAAGCGTCGAGCAGGTTGAAGAGGGGGGCGAACTTGCGCCCAAGTTTGATGAGCACGGGCTGATCCCCGTCGTCACCACGGACTTTGCAACCGGTGAGGTGCTCATGCACGCCTTTATGAACGCCAACGCGCTCTCGCGAACCATCACCCTGGGCGAAGCCGTCTACTGGAGCCGCAGCCGACAATGCCTTTGGCACAAGGGTGCCACCAGCGGCTTGGTACAGCGCATCCGCGAGATTCGGATCGACGACGACCAGGACTGCGTCTGGCTCCGCGTCGATGTCCAGGGCGGCGCCAGTTGCCATGTGGGGTATCGCTCCTGCTTCTACCGAGCCGTCCCCTTCGGGGATCAGGCCGGCCGGCCGCTGGCATTCACGGAGACGGCTAAGGTCTTCGACCCGGGCGACGTCTACGGCGATGCGCCGAACCCCACGCGGCTTTGACGGCGTCGCGATTGGTATATTGGCGTGACGTCCCCTCGGCGTTCGGCTGCGTTGCCGATTGAGTTCGACGGGAACACTCCAATGCTCAAGGTGTGCCAACCATGACCGATTTACACTTGGAACATACCGACGTGATCCGCGTGACCGGCCAGTCGCACGACAGTTTCGACGACGCCGTCAATCGCGCGCTTCAAGAACTCGCCCGCCCCAAGGCCGGCCACGATCACCACCCCAATCTCACCTTCAAGTCATTCGAGGTCGTCAAGCTCAGTGGGTTCATTCACCACGACCGGGAGGCGGGCACGGTCGGCGTCACCCATTACAAAGCGACGATCGATGTCGAGGCGGCTCATGAACACGACGGTCATTAGGCCAAGCCGATTCGCGCGCTCCTGAAAGGATGCTTGAGTCAGAGTGCTCGACAGGCGCAGCAATCGGCCCAGATCGCTTGGTGGGTGGTTTCGATGGGTAAGCCACTGGCAGTACGGGCTTGCTTGGAAGCCACCCCTCGTGTCAGCGTGACCTCACGCGAACGCCGTCGCTGACGGCGTCTCCCGGGTGGATGATGACGGCGTCGTTGTCGGTGAGTCCTTTGATGACCTGCGCATGGTGGGGCGTCTGGTGGCCGAGTTCGACCGGGCGGCGGATCGCGACGCCGTCTTCCACGACGAAGACGGCCCAGTCATCGCCCTCGCGGAACAGCGCCCCGGCCGGTACCCTGAGCACGTCGTCTTGTGACCAGATGACGATGCGCGCTTCGATGCGGTAAGCGTCGCCCAGGCTTTTCCAATGGTCGTGCGGGTCGACGAGGTCGACGATCACGTCGACCCTTTGCTCTTCGACGCCCAGCGCTGAAACCTTTGTGTAGGCAGACGGTTCGACCAGGCGGACTCGGCCGGCCAGGTCGTTTTCGCCGCCCCACCGTTCGACGATCACGGGATCGCCGGACTTGATCTTCACGGCGTCGGTGGAGAGGACATCGATGACCAGCTCGAGATTGGTGGGGTCGCCGACCTCGATCAGCGGTGTGCCGGCGTTGACCACGGCGGTGGATTCCTGCATCACGCGCAGCACACGACCTGCGCATGGCGAGTGGATTTCGAATGGGTCGGTGTCGCGTGGCCGCTGGTCGTCGCTGCGCGTGCGCAGCAGGGCGGCCTCTGCCTGCTTGAGTTCGAAATCTGCGATCTGTTGCGTGAACTCGGCGGCACGCAGCGCCTCGGCACGACTCCGCTCGAGCAACTCCGCGTCCTCGACTTCCTGTTTCGTTGCAGCGCCGCTTTCAAGCAAGTCGCGTTTGTCTTTCAGGTCGTTGGTTGCTCTTTGGAGTTCAGCCTTGGCGCGTTCGACCTCGGGGCCTGCGCGTTGGGCGTTGGCCTTGGCGCTCTGGACGCGTGCGGCGGCTTCGGCGGCGGCGCGCGGGTCGAGCAGGTCGGGGTCGCGGGGCTCGATCGCGGCCAACAGGGTCACGCCCGGTTCGACCGTGTCGCCGGCGTCGAGCTGGATGCGCAGGAGTCGGCCGGTCAGCGGCGCCGAAACGATGTAGCGGTCGCGTACGCGTGTCTTGCCGTCTTCGTCCACGGTGACCTGCAACAACCCGCGCGTCACCGGCGCTGTTTCGACCTCGACGGGCTTAGGGCGCAACGCCAGCGCGATCGTGCCAACGATCGCCAGGGCGGCAACAATCAGGATGATGCGTTTGAGCGTGCGATTCACAAGCGTTACTCCCGGGTTTTGAGAACAGCCACCAGGTCCAGGTGATCGACGCGCCGGCGCACCACGAGCCCGGACAGCAAGGCCGCGGCGACGGTGACCATCGCCGCGAACGCGAACGTCGTTCGGTGAACGACCAGCGGGATGCGGTACAGCTCGGTCTCGAACCCCATGGTCGCCGCGGCCGCGAAGCCGTAGCCCAGCACCATCCCGATCGGAATGGCGATCACCGTCAGCACGGCGAGTTCGCCGAGCAGCACAATCGAGACCTCCGCGCGCGTGAACCCGATGACGCGCATGGTCGCGAGCTCTCGGCTGCGTTCGTTCAGGGAGATGCGCGCCGTGTTGTATACGACCCCGAACGCGATGACGGCGGCGAACCCGACGATGAACATCTGCATGCGGGTCTGGTTCTCGGCGATGTTCTCGTCGAAGCTCTCCACCATGACGTCCGTCAGCGCGACGGACGCAATGCCGGGTGTGCGTTTGAGCTGGTGATAGAAGGCGTCGGTCTGCTGCGGGTCGGCCGCGAGGTACGCGCCGCTGACGGTCGGCCCCTCGCGCATCATGCGGTGTAGCGCGTCGATGTCCATGTACGCGTTCGCCCCGGCGAAGTCGTCGATGAGCGCGGTGATCGGCAGTTGCCTCGTCGGACGCTCGCCCTCGAGCACCTCGATGGTCAACATGTCGCCGGGTTTCGCGTTCAGCCGTTGAGCCAGGATGTTTGAAAGCAGCAGTCCCTCCGGTGGCGGCGACACGACCTGCCCGTCGGTATCGATCAACCGATTCAGTTGCGTGTCGCGACGCAGGCCCTGGATGCCGACCCGCTTGTGACGCGGCCCGTTGCGCAACCGGGCGGCCACCGCGCGGAACGGCTCGGCGTCGGTCACGCCGGGCAGGTGTCGGGCGTCGTAGAAGGCCTGCACACCGCTGGGCTCGACAAACGTCACCATCGCGTCGTGTCGCTGCGCGACCTCGAATTGCGTAACCATGATCTCGTCCATCGCGTCGCTCATGAAGTTGCCCAACACGAGAATCGCGACGGTCATTGACAAGCCGAGGCAGGACAAGGCCGCCTTGATCGGTTCGCGTTCGAGCTTGCGCAGGATCATGCGCGCGACCGGCGAGAGAAACCGTTGCAGGCCGAGTCGTTCGAAAACGGTTGGTTTGAAGCTGGCCGGCGGTTCAGGCCGCATCGCCTCAGCCGGCGGTAACAGGACGGCGCGGCGGACCTCGATCAGCGTCCCGACGACCGCGGCAACGCCCGTCAGGCCGATGGCCGAAACGACGACGTTCAATGGCAACTCGAACCGGAACGACGGAAAACGATAGAACTGCGTGTAAAGACGTGTCAGCCCGGCGCCCATCCAGACGCCCAGCAAGACGCCGACGATGACGCCGATGCCGACGATCAGGCAGATCAGCTTGAGGTAGTGAACGCCGATCTCGCGTCGTGAGTATCCAAAGGCCTTGAGCGCGGCGATCTGCTCGCGCTGCGTGCGGATCAGCCGCGCCAGCACAAGGTTGAGCAGGAACACGGCGACACCCAGGAACACCACCGGCGCCGTCAGGCCGATGTTGCGCAACGCGCGGATCTCTTCGCTGAGAAAGTTGTGCGACAGTTGATCGGCTCGGCCGAACGCACCGACGCCGCCATACGGCTCGGTGACTTGATCCAGCCTGCGGATGACCTCCGGTTCCGACGCGCCGTGCATGAGCGTCACGGTCACGTCGTTGAACGCGCCTTCCATGTCGTACGCCGCTTCGAGTTGCCGCCGACTCATCCAGAAGACGCCGAAACGTTTCGGGTCGGGCAGCAATTCACCGCCACGCATCTGCAACACGTACTCGGGCGACAACACGATCCCAACGATGTGAAGCTTTTGAAGTCTGCCGTTGATGATCGCGGTGACTTGGTCGCCGGGGACAAGCCCGTGGATTTCCGCGAAGTGCTCGCTGACCATCGCCTCGCCGTCGCCGCCAGGCTTGATCCACCGCCCGCGCCGCATGTGCAGCCGGTTCAGCCCCGGTTGGCCGTGCTCCGGGACGGAGATGAGTCGGCCGACCGCCGGTTCCGGCATCTCGGGGATGTCGAGCGTGACGTCCAGCACGATGCGTGTCTGCGCCTTGGAAACACCGGGGATGTTCACGATCTGCCGGGCCACGTAATTGGGCGCGCGTTTGCAACTTGCGAACACCTCGGCGAACCGGTTGTTCTCGTAGAACATGCGCTGCGTCGCGTCGAGCGAGTCGAGTGTCGCCAACGCCATCACAAACGTCCCGACCCCGCTGGCGATGACCAGCACGATGGCGCCGGCCTGGCCTTTCATGTGCCAAAGGTCGCGCAGCAGTTTGCGATTCAGTGAGGAAGTCCGGATCACCACTGCAACTCCGTGGCCGAACGCTTGTGTTCGTTCTGCGTCACCTGCGAGACCCGCCCGCCCGACAGCCGGATGACGCGGTCGGCCATGTCGGCGATGACCGCGTTGTGCGTGATGACGGCCGTCGTCGTGCCCAGCTCGCGGTTCACGCGTTCGATCGCTTCCAGAACGATGATGCCCGTCTTGACATCGAGCGCCCCGGTCGGCTCATCGCAGAGCAACACCTCCGGCCGTTTGGCGATCGCGCGGGCGATGGCCACTCGCTGCTGCTCGCCGCCCGACAACTGCGACGGGAAGTGATCCACCCGCTCGCCCAACCCGACAATCTTCAACGCCTCGACCGGATCAAGCGGCTGGTCGGCGATCTCCGTCACCAGCGCGACGTTCTCCCGCGCCGTCAGCGACGGGATCAGGTTGTAGAACTGAAAGACAAACCCGACGTGTCGGCGGCGGTAGCGTGTCAGGCTCGCGTCGTCATATGCGGTCAACTCCTCCCCCTCGTAATGCACCACGCCCGAGGTCGGCACGTCCAGCCCGCCGAGAATGTTCAACAACGTCGACTTGCCGCTCCCCGATGCGCCGAGCAACACGACGAACTCACCCGCGTAAAGCTCGACATCAACCCCGCGCAGCGCGGGCACTTCCACCTCACCCATGTGATAGACCTTGGTGATCTGGCGCGCGGTGAAGACCGCGCGGGAAGACAGGGCGGTGGGTGGTGCGTCGACCATGTGTCCATCTTATGGCGTGGGGGGTGGTGCGTCGGTGGCTGGGGCATTGGCTCGGCGCGCCCCAGACGATTCGCTTGAGTGTCTGGGTTGCCCAATGCGGCAAACCCACCCCACCCGCCACTGAATTCGCGGGGAAGCTTGCATCGCGATGTTGGCTTGATTGAACTTCCGTGTGCGATGGTCGTCTATACCTATCTCCGATGCGCTGATTGCAAACATGGCGTAGATAGACGTATCCTGCTTCGGGCCTAAGGCTCGTGACTAACCAACCTTGGAGAATCTCATGGACCGCAAACCGACCCGTCGATCTCGATTGGTTCCCATCCTGTTGATCACCGTCTTGGCGGCGCTCGGGTCGACAGCGTTGGCCAATCGGGCGCCCATTCCTCAGCCGCCTCCCGAGCCGGCCCCCGCACCCGTTCAGACCAAGGGTGTCGATTTGGACGTCAAGGTGGTTACAAAGTCTGGCGCAAAGCCTGGGGACCCGATCGTGCTCGAGATCTCCTCGGACATTCTCAAAAGAATCGCGGGCTCTACCGCCGACGGCAAGCGCGCAGACGCTGGAGCGGCAAGCGACACGGCCGGCCGAACGCAAACCGGAACGGTGATTGCAGGGATTGCGATCTCGCTGGCCCTTGTTCTTGGCGGCGTGACGTTCTTTCGACAACGACACGACGGACAGCCCGGCCATAAGGGGTTGATGATCCTCGCGATCGGCGCTGCCGTCGCTATTGGCGGCGTGGCCATGACGGTCAACGCCAACCTCGCTCCGCCGCCGGATCCAAGACCAAGTCCCAAGCCGATCGTCATCAAGAAGCCGCAAGCGGATCATTCCGTCAAGATGAAGATCATCGTCGCCAAGAAGCAGGGTTCGCCTCGCATTCATGTTTCTGAAGCGCAACTCAAGGCGCTTCAGGCCACGATCGCGCAGCAGCAGAAGACCACGAAGAAGCGATGAGTTCGGAGGGCGACCGACGTGTCACAGTTGGCCAAGCCGATCGCGATGGTTGAATCGGGGCCCGAACGGGTCCGCGTCGATCGGTCTGCGCTGGTCTTTGGCGTGCTGGCCCTGTCACTCGCGGCGCTTTCCATGGGATTGGCCGGCTGGGCGCCACTGGGGTTTTCCATTGTCACCGTGTTCCTGTTCGCGGGGCCGCACAACTGGTTCGAGTTTCGGTATTTCCTGTCGCGCATGCCGGCCCGGTGGGGGCCAAGGCGAAACTTCTTCATGGTCGGCATCGTCGGGGCGATGCTCCTGACGGTCACGTTCGCCTTGCAGACCTGGCTGGGGCAGGCGTACCACTGGTCGGCCGCCTCCTGGCTGAACATGTCAGCGGTCTGGTCGAGTCTGTTCGTCGGCTGGGTGGCCACGCTGGTCTGGCTGCGCGGACGCGAACGCAAGCAGCGCGACTGGTCCTGGTGTTGGCCGATCGCGCTGGGGTTGATCGCGGTCGTCTGGTTCTACCCGTTGCATTGGTCGGTGGCGTTGGTTTATCTGCACCCGCTCGTCGCGCTCTGGTTCCTCGATCGAGAGATCAAACGACACCGGCGGAGTTGGCAACGCGCCTACCGCGTCGTGTTGGTCGGTGTCGCGGTGATGTTGGGGGCGTTGTGGTGGCACTTGGCTGACGCGCCGAACCTGGCCGGCACGGACGGCCTGTCGATGCGGATCACGCATCACGCCGGGGGTGGAATACTTGCCGGTATCTCGACCCATCTGCTGGTGGCGACTCATACCTTTCTCGAGATGATCCACTACGCGGTGTGGATGGTTGCCATCCCGCTGGTCAGCCTGCGACGCATGCCGTGGAAGCTGACCTCCGTCCCCATCGCCCGTAAGTCGGCCGGTTGGCGGCGGGTGGCGATCGCCATCATGGCGGGCGGGGCGTTGATCGTCGTGATTCTCTGGGTCGGTTTCGCGGCGGACTACCCGCTGACACGCGACATCTACTTCACCCTGGCCATCCTGCACGTGTTGGCTGAGTTCCCGTTCATGATCCGTTCCGTCTAAGGACACCGCATGGAGGACGTGGCCCGGCTGTGGGTGTTCTTGCCGCTTGGGTATCTGACGACGGTCATGATCGAAGTGCCGGTCCTCGCGATCGGGCTGTCGCATCATCACCCGATGCGTCGTCGGGTGGTCGCAGGCATCTGGTTGACTGCATGCACGTACCCAATCGTGGTGTTGGTCATGCCGATCGCGTTCGGCATCGACCTTTCATCGCAGCGGTATTGGCTCTACATCATCGTCGCGGAGAGCTTCGCCCCGGCGGCTGAGTGCGCGCTGTTTGCCTATGTCTTCCACACACGCGACGCGTGGCGCGATCGGGACCGACGCAAAGGACTCTGGCGCGACTTCGGCGCCATCTTTGTCGCGAACATCCTGTCGTACGGGGCCGGGTTGGTGTGGTACTTGGCGGTGAGCGGCACATGACCAACGGGTGGCTGAGGCAAAGGCTCGACGTGCCTCAGCGGGCTGGCTTGTGTTTTCTGTTGGCGTGGCAGCGTGCATGACGCAAAGCGACGCCGTGAATGCGTCCCCTCGTCACGCAACGACCTGTCGCACGTCGAGCCATTGCCGCAGGCATTCGGTGTCGCTTGGTCTGAATCGAGCGATCAGATCAGCTATTGTGTCGGGTGATGCCCGCACTCACCACGGAACGATCCACGACGCCCGCCACCGGTTGGCAAGCAGAACTCGTCGAGGCGATGCGCCTGTCGCGCGCCGCGGAAAGCGAGTTGCCGCTGTCGGCTGTCGAGCGGCAGCAGGTCGCTGACGCGCGGGCGCGGTTCCCGCTGCTCATCCCGCCGGGCTACGTCAAGCTGATCGACTGGTCGGACGCGGGCGACCCGCTGCGCCGCCTGCTCATGCCTTCGGCGGTGGAGGCATCGTCGGCCGGTCGCATGGACACCAGCGGCGAGGCCGACGCCGTCGTCGTGCAAGGCATCCAGCACATGTACGAACAGACGGCCGCACTGATCCTGACGCAGGCGTGCGCCGGGCATTGCCGATACTGCTTCCGCAGGCGGCTCATGAGCAAGGACGTCTTTCAGAAGGAGACGATCGAAGACCTTCAATCGGCGCTGGACTACCTGCGGCGGCACGACGAGATCGACAACGTCCTGTTGTCCGGCGGCGACCCGCTGATCTGTAACACCCGCCGACTGGAACGGCTGTTCGAAGCGCTGTCGGACATCGAGCACATCCGCGCGGTCCGCATCAGCACGAAACTGCCCGCCTTCCTGCCGAGTCGTTTTACGGCCGACGCCCGGCTGATGGACCTGCTGCGTCGATCGGCCGACCGGTTAGCCGTGATGGTGCAATGTCACTACGACCACCCGCGCGAGTTGTGCGCCGAAAGCGAAGCCGCCCTGGCGGCGATCCGCGACGCGCGGTGCATGCTCGTCTCGCAGGTCGCCATGATGCGCGGCATCAACGACGACGCCGATGTCATGTTCGACCTCGTGCGTCGGCTGCACGGACACGGCGTCGTGCCGGGCTACATCTTCCACCCGCGCCCGGTCAAACACGCGACGCACTTCCAACTGTCCATCGTCGAAGCGCTCGACGTGATCGAAGCGGTCCGCCGACGATGCAGCGGGCCGCTGAAGCGGTTCCGTTACGTCATGGTGCAGGAGGACGGCAAGATTGAACTGGTCGGCGTCGTGCGTGAGGGCGGACGATTGCGCCTCGTCATGCGCTGGCATCAGGTGCGGCGCGGACTGGACAGGCCGCCGATCGAGCTGACGCCGATCACGCCGCGGACGGTATGGATCGCGGGCGAGACATCCGGCGCGCTCGTTGACGATCAAGCGCTGGCGACCGTTTGACTCCCCACGCGACGCGCTGCCCATGACGGACCTCGCCCAGGAAAAGCAGGAGCAAGCCCGCTGGCGGCTGCTCCCGCATGCGCGGCGGGCGACCATGTTCGATCAGTTGGTCGCCAATGAGTTCACGCCGCGCGACCAACTGCGCGACGAACAGAACGACCTGCTGCGCAAGGTCGTCCGGTGGGCGGCAACGCAGGTGCCCTTTTACGAACGTCGCCTGGCTGAGGCGGGCGTCGATGTCGAGCAGGTGACCGGCATCGACGACCTGCCCCGCCTGCCCGTCCTGGCCAAGCACGACCTGATCGAGCAACGCCGAGACCTGATGGCGCGTTCGTTGCCGCAAGGTGACCGGTTGGTGGTCTGGACCAAGTCGTCGGGATCTACGGGTCGCCCCGCGATCGTCGCGCAGACGGCGCTGGCGCGGAACGTCTACGCCGGCGCCATGCAGCGTGAGGCGCGGTGGTTCCGGATCGATCCGCTCTGGAAGGCCGGCGCCAGCCGACTCGATCTGCCGCCGATGCCCGACGGCGAGCCGGTCCGCGACGGGCAGGTCGTGTGTCTCGACAGTTGGCCGGTCCTCGGTCGTTTCTTTGAAACCGGACCGTTCATCGGCTTCCGCATGACCAACCCGATCGAGCGGCAGATCGATTGGATCGTCGAGCATGAGCCGGACTACTTCACGACGCAGTCGCCGAACCTCGAGCACCTGGCCTGGGCCTGGCCCAGCGACGCGCCGCCCAAGGGCATGAAGATCTGCAAGGCCATCTCCATGCAACTGACGGACTCGATGCGGCGGCGGATTGAGGCCACGTTCGACGTCCCCGTGCAACAGAATTACGGCCTGAACGAGACGGCTGTCTTGGCGATCCGATGCCCGCAAAGCGGTTGCTACCACACGCACCCCGAGGTCGCAGTACTCGAGATCGTGGACGACGACAATCAGCCGGTCGAACCCGGGCAGCCCGGCCGCGTGCTGGTGACGACGTTGACGAACTACGCCATGCCGCTGATCCGCTACGACACGGACGACCTGGCGACGGCCGGCTCGGCGGATTGCCCCTGTGGGCGAACCATGCCGACGATCGGCGACGTCGTCGGGCGATACAGCCGGCTGGCCTTTCAGCCGAGCGGCGCGTTTACCTTGTGGCGCACCCTGCGCGGCGCGCTGGAAACGCTGCCCGACTCTTTGGCTGAGCCAATACGCAAGTACCAGGTCCACCTGCACCACGACATGACATTCGAGCTGCGGCTTCAGGTCGAACGCCCGCTCGAGGAGTCGGCGATCCGCCGCATCCACGCCGCATGGGCCGACGCGACGGAGTCGGCCAACCACACCTTGAAGATCCAGATGGTCGATCACATCCCGGCCGGCCCGGGCGGCAAGTTTCAAGACTTCCTGTCCGATTTCAAAGCGCCGGATGAGCCGTAGGCCGGTCACGTTGCCCGGCGGTTGGTTGTTCAATGACAGTGGATTGCCGGGCCACGTGCCCAGCCTATGGACTTTGCCACGGGCACTCGGCGGCACACCTCGTTGATGCCCCCTGTATGGGGGATTTCGGGTTGCCATGCGATCAGGTAGCATCAATCTAACAATTGGTTAGTTCTCCTCCCATTGAGTAGTTCTACTCCGAAGAAGGAGATCCCATGAAATCGAGTATCTATTCGGCGTTTTGGGTTGTGATCCTTGCGTCTGTGACGTACGGAGCACAGGTTGACATCGTCTTGAATCCATCGGACACCAACGTCGTCAACATCGATGTCAATGGCATGCAGTGGTTCCTGGAGAATGGCCACGTACTAGACAATCCGGTCGAACTGGGCCGAGGCGAGAGTGTCTGGTTCAACTTCGAGTTTTCCGATGAAGGCGAGGGAATGCAACACATCGAAGTCACGGGCAAACCGGATGACCTCGTGACCGGTACGGTATTCGAAACGATTTCAACGGCAGTGTTTTTCGATACCGTCGCGGCCACCGGAGGTCACATTTCGGTAACAGCCTACTTGACTGAGATGGGCGGCGTGCCGATTGAACTGGCTGACGGATCAGGAGTCGCTCAATTGTCGGACGACGTCGACGTTGCCAATCTTGTAAACCACGTCGCGCTCGCGGGCGACGTTGATTTTCTGGCGCCCGGTCAAACCAAGTTTATTCACGATTTTCACATCAAGGTTGAGAATAACACGGCGTTTGGCACGGCCCCTCTTAGGATCAACCAGATCCTGTTCGAAGTCGGCAGCGTGAACAATCCGACATTGGGTGTCTGGGTTCCAACGCCCGCCGCCGCCGGGCTCGGTCTTTCATTGTTCGGCTTGCTCGGCGTTTCGCGACCGCGACGACAACGGGCGAGTTGACCTGCAGTGCAATGCGCGACCCTGTCGCCGCAATCACCCAATCCGCTCCTGCCCATTCATATACCCTCGCAGCGCCGCAGGCACCGTGATCGACCCGTCCTCGTTCTGATACATCTCAACGATCGGGATCAGTATCCGCGGGCTGGCGGCGACGGTGTTGTTCAGGCTGTGGCAGATGACCGTCTTCTTCGTTTCGGGGTCTTTGTACCGCAGGTTGAGTCGGCGGCATTGGTAGTCGTATAGACGCGACGCGCTGTGCGTCTCCGCGTATGCGCCCCCGCCCCCGGAAGAGCCTCCGGCAATGATGCGCCCGTCGTCATCGGTTTCCACATCACCCCGGCTCGGCATCCAGCATTCGATGTCGATCATGTCGACGTTCTTTGGGCCTAAGTCGGCTGTGCAGCATTGCAGTAACCGGTACGGCAGTTCGAGCCGTTGCAGCAGCGTCTCGACGAAGGTCATCATCTTCTGATGCCACGCGCGGCTTTCGGCCTCGTCGGCTTTGCAGATGACGACCTGCTCGACCTTGTCGAACTGGTGGATGCGGAACAGGCCGGCGGTGTCCTTGCCGGCGCTGCCCGACTCGCGGCGGAAGCAGGTGCTGACGGTCGTGTAGCGCAGGGGGAGTTGATCGACGTCAACGATCTCGTCGGCGTGCAGGCCCATCAGGCCGGCCTCGCCCGTGCCGGTCAGGTAAAGCTCGTCGTCGCTGGTCGGGTTGGCGACGTGGTAGACGTCTTCTCGGCCGTGCGGAAAGAAGCCGGTGCCCTCGAGCACGTACTCGCGCACCAGCGGCGGGGCGCTGACAGGCGTGAAGCCGTTCTCGTTGGTCATGTAGTCGAACGCGCAGCGCAGGATCGCCTGGTGCAGCCGCATGCCGTCGCCGGTCAGGACGTAGCTGCGCGAGCCGGACAGCTTCACGCCCCGCTCGAAATCGACCATGCCCAGCTTCGTCATCAGGTCGATGTGCGACCTGGGGTGGAACCCGCGGCTCTCGACGAATGGCTTGCTCGCGTCAAAACCGGGCGGGTTCCAGGTGCGCAGCTCGACGTTGTCGTCCGCCGACTTGCCTACGGGCACGTCCGGGTCCGCTGGCTGGGGCACGAGCACCCACAGGTCGCGGCGTTGCGGCTCCAACTCCTTGATCGTGGCTTCGAGTTTCTGGACCTCGGCCTTCAACTCGTTCGGCCGCTGCTGCAAGCGTTGCATCTCGGCTTGAAGCTCGGCTTTTTCTTCACCTTCAGCCTTTTTTAGTCGGCCGGCGAGCTGACCGATCTGCTTGCCGGCCTGGTTCTGCTCCGCCACGAGCGCCTCGCGCTGCGACATCGCCTCGCGCAGTTGCCGGTCGACGGCCAGCAGCGCGTCGATATCGACGGCCATCCCCTTGGCGGCGGCCCCCTGGCGGTATTTGTCCGGGTCGGTTCGCAGGTCGCGTAGGTCGATCATGGCGGCGGCATCGTAACGCGGCGACGCATCGGCGACCAGTGGCGCGGCCGCGTTCGTGGAGGATGGGGGGCGTCCGACTTTGTCCGTCGGAACAACGTGCGGCCGCCTGTCTTCCGCGACTGGCGAGTCGCGCTAAGCCGCAAGCGGCTGCCGATCGGCAAAAACGGCGCAATTCTGACGAACCAATGGTGAACCAACCGCATCCGTGCGATAGTATGAGTAGGTGGCCGTCTTGTTTGATCGATTGGTGGATCTCGGATTCGGGGCTCAATTGAAAGCGTCCGACGCAACCCGACTGAGCGTGTGCCCCCGCACGCCGTGGTCGCACTTGACCCACGGCGTCGTATGGGCTGTCGCTTGCCTCGTCCTGGCGTGTGGGCTGCTGCCCGTATCGGCCACCCATGCGCAGAACGACGCGGCGGACAAGGCCGACGCCGTGACCGTTTCGCAGATCAGCGCGTGGGACACGCTGTTCGATTACCTGACGGACGACAGGTACGACCTGACCCGTCGGCGGAAGATGGCGGTCATCCTCCTGAACGAGTCCGCCGCCGAGGTCGATACTCGGCTGATGAAGCTCCTGAACGATTCTGACGAGCTGGCGCTGCGACGCGCGATTGCGCAGGGCATCGCGACGGCGACGGCCGTCCCCAGCGACAAATTCGTACCGACCCTGGCGGCGCTGCTCGACAAGGTTTCCGACCCGTTACTGGAAGACGTCGCGGCGGCACTCGGCCGATTTGTCAGCCACCCCATCGCCGACGAGTTGCGCACCAAGGCGTTGAACGAACAGGTCGAGACCGACCTGCGCATCCGCGCGATGCGCGTCCTGGTCTACCACCACAACAAGGCCGCGGCCGGCACGCTTGTCCAACTGATCGAGCCGGGCCAGAACGCGCAGGTCCGAGACGCCGCGTTCGACGCGCTGGGGTTGTTGACCGGCGTCACCGAAAACCAGCGCCAATCCGTGCGCTGGCAACGCTGGTGGAACGAATACAAGCACCTGCCCGACGAGCAGTGGTACGCCCGGATCATCAACAACGTCGAGCTGCGCAACCAGCGGTTGGCGGCCCAGTCGCGCGCCATCCTGGTGAGGCTTGTAGAAACACAACGGGCTCTTTACCTGACGATGTCGGACGCTGAGCGGCTGCAGGCGTTGGAAGACATGTTAGAGGACAGTCAGCCGGTGATTCAGTTGCTCGCACTCGACCTGACCATCGCGCGGCGTGTGGCGGGGAAGCAGATCGGCCCGGAACTGCGCCAGCAGGTCATCGAGCAACTGAAGGACGACACGCCGACCGTCCGCGCCAAGGCGGCGAGCATCCTGCTCGCGCTGGCGGATGAAAACGGAGCGGCCGCCGTCGCAGCGCTCCTCAAAGCCGACAGCGAGACCGACGTGACCGTGCTCAAGTCGTTCCTCGCCCTGTTGGCGAAGATGCCGCAGGCTGAGGCGATCGAATCCATCCTCGCGTTCCTGCCCAGCACGGCGCTGCGGTCAGACGCGGCCGGCGCGCTGGCGGCCGCGGCCGAAAAGAACCTGCTCGAAACCGTCCAGAAGCAACGCGTGGCCGTGCAGGTCCGCCAACAGTTGCGGGACGATAAGCCGCCCGCGCCGCAGGTCGTCACGCTGCTCAGCCGCGTCGGCAACGGCGAAGACTGGCTGCGCATCAAGACTTGGTTGGCCGGCGAAAACGAGGCGGTCAAGGTCGCCGCGGCCCGCGCGTGGGCCGATTCAACACAGCCGCTCGCCGCGCTGGCTGCGCGGGCGGGCGACCCGGTCGTTCGGCCGTTCTTCATCGCCGCGGCAGGCAAACGCGGCAAGGACGAGGCGACCCTGACCGTGCTGGTCGCCAGCGAGCCGCCAGCCGACCAGACCCAGCCGCACGCCGCGTGGCGTGAGGCGCTGGTCGCGATGGCCAGGCAGACCGACCTGCCGCCCGCAGCCGTGCTGACCGCCGAGTCCAGCCTTGCCACACGCAAGGCCTCGCCACAACTGCGCAATCAGGTTCTCACCGCCGTGATCGATCGGGTCATGACCGCGCTGGCCGCCAACCCGCAGTCGCCTCTGGGCACGGCCCTGCCCGACCTGCTGCTCGCCCGTGCCGAAGCCAAACTCGACGGGGAGGACGCCAAAGGAGCCAAAACCGACCTGACCCGCCTCGCCCCGACGCCCGAATCGCCGCTCACCCCCGTCCAGGCCCGCCGCCGAAGCGTCGGCCTCGTCCGTGTCGAACTGGTCGACGGCAAACTCGACGAAGCCCTGGCCGCGTCCGAACGCCTGCTTGAGCAGGGACGAAACGAAGCGGCCGTCAACGCCCTCGCCGCCGCGTTCCTGAACGCCGCCGACGCCAGCATCGAAGACAAACAAACCGCCCGTGCTGAGCAAACACTCGACGGTTTGACGACACTACTGGGCGCGACGATCCCCGAGTCGATCGCCCAACAAATCCGCGAAGCCCGCGCAAGACTCCGCGCAGCGGCGGGCGAGGCGAAGACATCGACTGATTCGAACTCGTGAAACGAGCACGTACGTCCGGGCCTGCCCGGACAAAACGATGACGTCATGCGCGACAGTGTCCGGGCGGGCCCGGACCTACGCACTATCTAGATAGTGATTGGAAGGGTAGAGACATGCGGCTTGGGCGGAGGTAAGCACAATGCGAAGTCGAATTCGAGCGGAGCAGGAGAGACTTCAAACCAGCGCGCAACCGGTGTCAGCATTCATGCTTGTTCGCGTTGAGGACGACATTAAGTTTGTGAATGCAAAGCTTGATCTCTTGCGCCAATACGGCGTCACTAAAGCGAACATCGAAGAAATCGTTTCTGCCCTCCGAGAACACCTCGTCGATCTTTCCTTTGAGAAACCGGTAAAAGAGTATCGTGACATGAGGTTTGAGTTAAAAGACAAAGTGATTGAGTGGCCAGCCTGTCGGCTTCGAAATATTCCCAACAAAGGGGTCGAGGTCGAAATCCGTATGCCTGGAATAATCGCTTCAAGTGCAAAAGGGTTTGTTGACAATGAGAGGGGATTCCACTGTGAGTTCATGCCGCCTGCATTCTATTCGCTTTAAATGATCGTGCTAAAGTTAGTCCTAATCTCAGAGCCACTTTCGTTGAGGCAAGGCGAGGGTATTCAGTTCGTAGGCAGGGCACGTTGCCCTGCGGTTGGTCACACCGTGACATTGGCCGGCCGGGGAATGCACACCGTCTACAGGTTTAATCTGACATGTAGCGCGATCATCGCTTTGCGCACATCATCAACCGTCCCCACCGCAACGAACACGCGGTATCGATAGTCTCCCGCCGCGACCTTGTCTTCGTCCCGCACGCGGAACACGCAGTTCCACTTTACGACCTGCTCCGCTTTGAATCGGAAGCGGCCGTAACCCGCGTGGGCGTAGCCAGGCGAGGGTTGGTCGGGTGAGTACACGCCCATCGCGTGTTCTCCGTCGGCCGTGGCAAACACGACGGGGTGACGTTGTTCGCCGGGGCCGTCGGTGAGCGGCCTGAGTTGGCCGGCTTTCGGGTCGAAGGTGTAGAACTTTTCGAACGCCGGCGGCATGTAGCCGGTCAACGCCTCGAACTGCGCGTACGTGTGACGTTCGCCGGCCGGCACGGTAAACGTCACGTCGTACTGGATGACGTTGGGCAGGTCTCGGTAGCCGATGCGCACCCGTTTGGAAACGACGTGGCGTGACAGTTTGGTCGTGTTGAGCGCGGGTCGGCCCGAGGACTTCTCACCCGGCGCCAGCCAGAACGACATGCGTGTCTTGGTTCGTAGCGTCGCGCCGGCCGACTCGATCTCCAGCAGTTGGCTTGTCGAGGTCGGCCCGGCGCCGTCGGCCCGCGAGCCGGCTTCGGTGGGGTTGAACTGCTCTGCCCAGAAACCCGCGCCGCCACCCGATCGGCCCCCGACGTGCGCGGCGTCGAAGCTTGCGGCGCTTTGAAGCTGTCGGCCGTGGTCGTGGCTGTCGATGAACTCCCGCCCATTCCAGCGCAGCGAATGGATCGCGCCGGCCAGGCGGTCGGTCGTGGTGATGACAATGTTCGAGCCTTTAAACGGTGCGCGGATCGTGGCGTTGCCGGACACGCCTGCGGCGCGACGAGCCTTCGCCACAGGCGCCCGCGCGCGGTTGACGGCGTCGCCGCTCGGCCGCGCCGTCCGGTTCTTTCACCAATCATCCGTCCGGAACGGCGACGCCGGCAGGCCGTCCTTGTTGTAGAGGTTCGCGCCCTTGGGGTTCATCGAGTACGCGTAGCGCACCGCCACCGGCTTGGCGACGGCGGACGACTTGACCACGACGGTGTTGCCGTCGATCGTCGCGTCGGCCCAATGCCACTGCTTGTCTTCGCCGGCGATCGCGAAGCGGGCGAGCTTGCCGTCCTTGACCGTCTGCGTCGGCTCGAGGCCGACCTTCTTGCCGACCATCAGGCCACTGCCGGTGTGCTCGAACGAGATACGGATCGCGTTGCCCTCGACCTTGTGGCCTTTGTAGAGCGGGCCGGCGGCGACGACGTCTTTCTTCTTGTACGTCTGATGCAACGCGTAGTGCGCAAGTCGTTTGCCGACGTCCTGCTTGTTCTTGGGGTGGATGTCCGTGGCGTTGCCGATGTCGATGATGACGGCCATGCCGGTGTGCGGGATGTCCTTGGCGGCTAGGCGTTGCGCTTCGCGGATGCGCGCCCAGCCGTCGCCGCCGGCCGGGTTGTCATTCGGCTGACGGAAGTCCGCCAACTGCACCCAATAGAACGCCAGGTCCTTGTTGAACAGCTTCCGCCAACCGTTCACCAGCGCCTTCTTCTTGTGGTAGTAAGTCATCCCCTCGTTGCCGTTGGACTCGCCCTGGTACCAGATCGCGCCGCGCATCACGAACGGGGCGAGCGGGTGGATCATGGCGTTGCCGATCGTGCCGGGCATGCGGTGGTTGATCTTCATGTCGGGCGTAGACCAGATCTTGCGGATCTGGTCGAGTTCGGCCTTCAACTCGGGCACGGAGGCGAAGCCCGGCTCGGTTGTCCACGGCTCGATGCGCGTGCCACCCCAGTTCGACCCGACCAGGCCGATCGGCACGCCCAGGTCTTTGTGCAGCTTTCGGCCGAAGTAAAAACCGACGGCCGAGAAGTTGCGGACCGACTCGGGCGTCGTCGGTGCCCATGATCCGGGGGCGTTGTCCTGCGGCTTGTGCGCGGTGATGTGCCGCGTCACGTTAAACAGCCGAATGTTTGGGTGCTTCGCCGCCGCGATCTCTTCGTTCGGGTTGGCTGAACGCGCGACCGACCACTCCATGTTCGACTGGCCTGAGCAGATCCACACCTCGCCGACCAGGATGTTTTTCAACACGACCTCGCTGCTGCCGCGGATGGTCATGGCGCGGTTGGTCGCGCTGGCTTCGAGCACGGGCAGCACGACCTGCCAACTGCCGTCCTTGAGCGCCTCGGCTTTCTTGACGTGGCCGGCGAACGAGACGGACACTTCCTGGCCCGGTTTGTCCCAGCCAAAGATCTTCGTCGGAACGCCCTGCTGCAAGACCATGTTGCTGCCGATGATTGACGGCAGCTTGACGTCCGCACGGGCCGCGGGCGTGAGCGCAAGCAACAGGGCGAGAGTCAGACAGGTGAATAGAGTTGTTATGCGGTGCATGGTGTACTCCGAGTAATGTCGGCAATGGTGTGCGGTCTTATTCGGGAGGGCGAGGCTCCGTACGGGCCGCGTGGCGGATTGATCGCCCAGAAGCGGCCGCGGCTGGGACGGAGCCTCGCCCTCCCAATCTTGATCTGTGTCAATCTGTGTTCATCTGTGGTTTCTCGACTTAATCCACTCTGCGCAGCTTCGTCACCCGCCCCGTGCTGACCCATTCGGCGCAGTAGATGTTGCCGTCCTTGTCGAACGCAGCGTCGTGCGGATGGATAAAGCGTGCGGGCCGCCACTTGGGTCGTTGCCCGCGCATCTTGAAGCCGGCCAACGCCTGCTTACGCCATTCGGCGTCCTCGCCGAGCTGCGCGACGACCTTGTTCGACCTGTCCAGAATCGTGATGCGGCAGTGCAGGTCGGGCACCAGCATCAGGTCGCCCTGCGTGTCGATGTCGGCCGGGAAAAGGAACCCGCCCAGCGTGTGCAGGTGCTTACCGTCGGTGTCGAACCATTGCAGGCGTTTGTTGGCCCGGTCGGCCACGACGATCTTGGCCTTGCCGTCGCGGGTGTCGAGCCATTGGCCGTGCGGCGTGCGGAACTTGCCGTCGGCCGTGCCGCCGCCGCCGATGCTGCGCACGTACTCGTCTTTCGCGTTGTATTGGTGCAACAGGTTCGACCCGTACCCGTCGCCCAGCACGTAACCGCCATCGGGCGTGAACGACGTGTTGGTCGGCCGGTAGCGCACGCCCTTGCCGTACTTGCCGCTGTCTTTGTGGATGTCCGCTTTGCCCTTGGTCCACACGACCTGCCCGTTCAGGTCGCACTTGACCCAGCCCATGTTCACGTCGGACGCGGCGAGGTACAAAAACTCCTGCCCGTTCTCCTCGCGGATGTCGATGCCGTGCCCCCGGCTGCGCCCGCCGGCGACGTGGAAACCGCCCAGCGACTTGATGAACTTGCCCTCCGGGTCGAACACGAACACACTTCCGGGGGCGCCCTGGTTGTGCGTGATGTAGATTCGGCCGGCCTTGTCCAATGCGACGCCGTGCGACGCGTTGCCGTACGACGCGCTGGCCGGCAGGCTATTGGCACCCCAGTCGTGGACGCACTCGTACTTATAAGCCCCCCCGCCGACGATTGGCTTGTCCGCCGCGCCGCGTGCGGGCGTGATGACCATCGGCCCGGCCGCCGCCGCCGCGAGGGTCGTGGCACCCGCTTTCAAGAACGTACGGCGTGTCGTGGAACCCTGCATATGAGTCTCCTTTGGTGAGGCCGAACAGTGTACCACGCCGGTTTCTCGTCTCTTGCTCAGCTTGGCTGACGGGGATTCCCCCACCGGTCAATCAGCCCACGCACCCATAGCCGGATTGGGGGAAGGAAGACAAGATAAAGATAACAGGAGTGCACATCATGGGACTCGAACAAGACATGCTCAACGAACCCGTTTCGAAATTGCCGCTGAGGCCGCTGATCAAGGCCGATCGGTCCATGACCGTGCGTCAGGCGATCGAGGCCATGCGGAAAGCGGGGCTGGGGTGCGTCGTGGTCGTCGACGAAGCCGGCGTCCCGATCGGTAAGTTCACCGAGCGCATCCTGATCAACCTGCTGCTGCACGACCCCGGCGCGTTGGACCGGGAGATCGGCGACGTGACAGCGGGTGTCTGGAAGCCGATCCGACAAGACGAGCCGATCGTTCGGCTCGTCGATGCCCTGGAGGAGCACGACCTGCGGTTCGCCGTCGTGACCGACGTCGAAGGCAAGGCCGTTGCGCTAACAGGTCAGCGGGGCGTGTCGGAGTACATCGCCGATTACTTCCCGCGCATCGTCGCCACGGCCCGCGTGGGCGGCAAACCCTTTACCGACAGCAGAGAGGGCGCGTAATGGAAAAGCGAACCCGACATCAGACCGACGCTCAGCCGTACGAAGACCCGCTGAGCAACTACGACGAGGCGGAACACACCGACGCCGTTGAACGCGCGCTATGCGAGCACACGGTCGGTCAACTGGAGATCAAGCCCGTGGTCACGCTCCCACCGAACGCCAGCATCCGGCAGGCGATGCAGGAGGTTCAGCGGGTCGATCACGCCTGCGTGCTGATCGTCGAAGACGGCAAGCTTAAGGGCATCTTCACCGAACGCGACGTGCTCGACAAAGTCGCCGACCGATTCGACGAGTTGAAGGACAGGCCGGTCAGCGAGGTCATGACCGCCGACCCGGTCGCGGTGTACGAGTCGGACAGCCCGGCCGCCGCGCTGTGCGTGATCGCCGTCAGCGGCCTGCGTCATGTGCCGGTGCTCGACGTGAACGACCACGTCGTGGGCGTCGTCAGCCCCAAGCGCGTGACGGCCTACCTCCGCAAGCAATTGGCCTCCTGAAAGGACGCTTTGTGAACGTCAAAGTCGAGCAGTTGATGGTCAGCCGGGTCATGTCCATGACGCCGCACCAGACCGTCGGGCATGTCCGGTCGGTGATGAGTGAACACCGGGTTAGTTGTTTCCCGGTCGTTGGGCCGGAGGGTGAACCGGTCGGTATTGTCACCGCCACCGACCTGCTCGACACGCACTCGGACGGCACGCCGATCAGCAAGGTCATGTCCGATCGCGTGTTCACCGTCACGCCCTACGACGACCCGTCCACGGCCGCGCGGATCATGCGCAACCACCACGTCCACCACCTCGTCGTCGTGCACGAGAAACGGATCGCCGGCGTCATCAGTTCGTTCGACCTGTTGCGCTTGGTCGAAGACCACCGGTTCACCATGAAGAACCCGCCCACGCCGTCGAAGGCCTCCGGTGCGAGGCGGAAGAACGAACTGCAGTCGTAGCGAACCGGCGTGCCGCACTTTGTTTCGGCAAAGTCAGTTCCAGAGCGTGTTCAAGAGATCTGTAGCGCGTGCCAAGCAGAAACTGGCATTGAGCGGCGACCGCGCACGACGCACCGTGTGCTGAGAGCGCACTTCGCGCGTTACTTCTCGGAATCTTTCAGCTTCCACAGCTTGAGCAGTCGCCCCATCACGTGGTCTTCGATGCGCACGCGGCCTTTCAATGTCGGCAGGCCGCTGGCGGCCGTGCCCCACACCTCGCTGTAAATGCCCGCCTGCTGGCAGGCGTCGTAGACACGCTTGGCGAAGTCGGGGTGATGCACGCGGTCTTTCGTGTTCGACCGTGTGTAAAGGATCGTCATCGGCCCGCCGCGTTTGATCTTCGGCAACACCATCGCGTCCGTGCCGATCGGCTGCTGGATGGCGAACACGGCGCTGATGCCCAGCTTCGTCCCATGCCCGAGGTGCCCGCTGATCAACGCGCCGGCCGAGCTGCCGCTGACAGCCAGCCGTTTCGGGTCGATGTTCCACGACTTGGCCTTGCCCTGCAGGAACTTGATCGCCTCTTCGGTGTGACGCAGGATCGCGAAGTAGTCGTTGTCGATCTGCTTGAGGAACGGGTAGTTCACCGTCGCAAACGACACGCCCTTGCCGAGGTACTCGCGCAGCATCCTGCTTCGGTGGAAGTGGGTCTTGTCGCCGGCCCGGAACCCGCCGCCGTGGAAGTAGATCACCACGGGCGTCGGCGTCTTCGACTTGGCCTGCCAGAAGTCGAGCACGCTGCGCTCGTACTTGTCGCTGTAGCGCACGTCTCTTTGCGTCGGCGTCACCGCGGACGCGGTGGTTGGCCAAACCCACAGGCAGGTGACAACGACTAACAGTGCGGCGAGCGGTCGGTTGGTATGGGGCATGTCGAGTTTTCCGGGGTGATCCATGCCGGGGACGTCTTGTTCCGGGGGCTTGCGGTCACTTGATCGGTCGGATCTTGATGTTGCGGTATTCGAGCCGTTTCGTGTGGTCCTGCAGACAGATGTGACCCTTGCGGGCCTTGGCGAAGCCGCGCAGATTGCGGAACTTGCTGTTGGCGATGCGCTGTTTCCAGTCGTCGCTGTCCAGGTCGTATTCGAGAAGCCTCACACCGTTGAGCCAATGCTCGACCTTCGCGCCGTTGGCTACAACGCGGGCGGCGTTCCATTGGCCCGCCGGCTTGGTCACGTCTTTCGACGGGGCGTACAGGTCGTACAACGCGCCGGCCAACTGCGACCCCTTGCGCGTCTTGTGCGGCTTGTTGTCCAGCACCTGCATCTCCGGCGCGACATGCCACGACGTCCGCGCGCCCTCGACGCAGCGATACAGCACGCCGCTGTTCCCGCCGGCTGTGACCTTCCACTCCAAACGCAACTCGAAGTTGTCGAATTGGTCCACGGTGATGATGTCGTCGCCGCCGCCGGCACCCTTGCCGCCCGCGCCGCCGGACACGCGCACCAGCGCGCCGTCGATCACCTTCCAGCCCGGCGGCATCTTGTCCATGTTGTAACCCCGCCAACCCTTGGTCGTCTTGCCATCGAAAAGCAGCCGCCAGCCGGCCTGCTTCTCCTTCGGCGTCAACGTGTTGGGCGGTTGTTCCGCGGCGCGGGTCGTCCATGGAAGCAGCGCGACGGCGAGGAAGAAAGCGGTGACGACAAGCGCGGTTCGAGTCATCGGTTGGCCTTTGCTTAGGTGAATACGGCCTGATCATAACAGGACCCATTCCGCTGGAGGAGTCCTTCGGGCCCCGGATTTGTGCCACGGCCGTGTCGGCCGTGCGAAGCACCGTTGATGAACCGCACGGCCGACACGGCCGTGGCACGAGACAAACGCCCCGTTGACAGTCTGCCGTCTCCAGTACACCATCGATTTCACGCTGTCGCGCGAGCCTCGCTTCGGTTCTTTACAATCGCCGCCATGACCACGACGAATCTCAACATCGACCTGGACCTGCGTCATCTGTCCGACCTGCCGACGGACAAGTCGCCGGGGATCGGCTGCATCGGCAGCGGGTTCATCATGGCTGACTGCCACCTCGTCGCCTACCGGGCCGCGGGGTTCAACCCCGTCGCCATCGCGTCACGCAACCCGGCCAAAGCGCAGGCCGTGGCTGACCGGCACGGCATCGACAAAGCCTACGACACCTACCAGCAGATGCTCGAAGACAAGGACGTGCAGGTCGTCGACGTGGCCGTGCCGCCGGACATTCAGCTCGACGTGATCCGCGACATCGTCAAACACAACTGCCACATCCGCGGCGTGCTTGCGCAGAAGCCGCTTGGCGCGAACTACGCCGAGGCGGTCGAGGTCGTGAAGCTGTGCAAAGAGGCGGGCATCACGCTGGCTGTCAATCAGAACATGCGTTACGACCAGTCGGTGCGTGCGTGCAAGACGCTGATCGAGCGCGGCGACCTGGGCGAGCCGGTCGTCGCGACGATCGACATGCGCGCGATCCCGCACTGGATGCCCTGGCAGGAGCGGCAGGGCTGGGTCACTCTGCGGATCATGAGCATCCACCACCTGGACACGTTCCGCTACTGGTTCGGCGACCCGCAGCGCGTCTATGCAAGTGTCAGGTCCGACCCGCGTACCGCGACGAAGTTCGACCACACCGACGGCATCGCGATGTACATCCTCGAATACGAGTCCGGCCTGCGCGCCTCGGGCTGGGACGACGTCTGGGCCGTGCCCGACGGCGTGCCACCGCGCAAGGACGGTCGAGACATCGGCATCCACTGGCGGGTCGAAGGCACGGAGGGCATCGCCCGCGGCACGATCGGTTGGCCGGAATACCCCGCCCGCACGCCAAGCACGATCGACTTCGCGACGACCAAGTGTCCGGGTCAGTGGTTCCAGCCGCGCTGGGACGAGGTGTGGTTCCCCGACGCGTTCGTCGGCACGATGGCACAACTGCTCGTCGCGCTGGAGACGGGCGACGAGCCGGCGATCGGGGGCGAGGACAATCTCAAGACGATGGTGCTGGTGGAGGCGTGTTACGAGAGCGCGGGGCAGCATCGTGCTATTGAAATGTCCTGATCGGATAAACGTATCAAACAGCGCGCAGTGCCGGAGTAGTCCATGTCCACCATTGACTTTGTGAGTGTGTCTTGGATTGCAGCCCAAGTCGATGTCTTGTCCAAGAGTTGTTACACGTTGATCGTGGCAACTCCGATTGTCATTGGATGTATGAGTTGGTTACGCAAAGGGACGAACGGAAGATTGCCAAGGTCCGTGAAGACTGTCATGCGGCAGGCCCGTGACTCTATTCGCACTCACGGTGGAACTGCCCGTTCGGCCTCATTTAACGTACACGTGACGAGATGTGCGATGCCGCTTGAGTACCGTGGTTGGCCTACGGCGAGATTCAAGGCCCGATACGAGGAGTGTTCGGGAATATGGCATGTTGTTGTTAGGAGTGGAGTTGCCGACGGTTGGGTGTGGAGACCACTCAAAGGGCATTGGGAGTTGCCACCCGGAGCGCCACCGGGCAGCTTCCTCGATCCGACTATCAGGTCGATGCGCATTGAGTACGTCCGCTTGGTTGTTTGGGTAGCATTGTTGGCGTCATTGGCATCAGTTGGACTGGTACTAGCGTCCTTCGCATCTGGTCGCTAGGAATCCTGCCAGACGCATTCAGGAGCACGCCATGAAACTCGGCCTCATCAACTCCGCGTTCGCACAGGCTGGCAAGGGCACGAAGTTCGGCCTGGAACAGACCAAGAAGATCGGCTTCGACACCGTCGACATCTTCACCGACCCGCTCGACATCGACGTGAAGGAGAAGACGCTGATCAAGCGGACGTGCCGCAAGCTGCACCTGCCCATCCCCAGCGTGTGTTGCGTGGCCGTCGGGCTGATCGACTTCAACCCGTCGGTGCAGCGCTTCCACGTCGAGCGGTGCAAGAAGTTCCTCGACCTGTGTTACGAGTTGAACTGCGACAACCTGCTGCTGGTCATCGGCGAGTACATCTGGCAGCAGGAGGTCATCCCGCCGCAAGAACAATGGCGCATTGGAGTCGAAAACTGCAAGGAGCTGGGCAAGTACGCCAAGAAGCTTGGCTTGAAGATCGCGTTGGAGCTTGAGCCGTTCAAGCTGTCGCTGATCAACACCGTGGACACGATGGTCAGGTTCATCGAGGACGTTGGGATGCCCAAGGTCGTGCGGGCCAACTGCGACATCTCGCACCTTTATCTCATGAAGATCAAGCCTGCGGAAGTGAAGCGGCTCAAGGGGCTGATCGAGCACGTGCACCTGAGCGACTGCAACGGCAAGGTCCACGGCGACCTGCCGCCCGGGCACGGCGTCGTGCCGATCATCAAGTACCTCGAACAGATCCGCGACACGGGGTTCGACCAGACGGTGAGTATTGAACTCGAATACTCGCCGGAGCCGAGCAAGATCGTCGAGTGGGTGACGGAGGCATACGAGAGCACGGACGCGATGATGCAGAAGCTGGGTTGTCGCGGTTAGGCCGCGACAAAGCAGTAAAGCAGTAGAACAGAAAAGCAGGAAATGAGGGAGGCCGAGGACTGTCGGTGCGCGACGCGCTAAATGATTGCGGGTCGAACACGTGCTCCCGGTTTGGTCCAACACTGTTCAGTCGCCAGACCGTGCCCATCCGATTTACTGCATTCCTGTTTTGCTGCTTTACTGCTTTCCGGTTCGTCAAGACGAGCCGAGATTCGTCAACCACACCGCGAACCAGACGATCCCGAAGCAGACGGCGAAGCACAGGACGAAACCGACGGCGTCGCTCCATCTTGGCTTCTGGATTTCGATCGACGTGCCGGGGAAGAGCTTGCGGTCCTCGAACGCCTCGGGGTGCGCGTAGGCCTCTTCGAGTTGCTTGGCGTCGGCCTCGGCGTCGGGCAGGACGGGGACTTTCATCTTCGTGTAGTACCGGTCGAGCACATCCTTCTTCGTGCGCGGCGTGATCAGGCTGAAGATGAACATCAGCAGGAACGGCAAGACGAGTTTGGGCGGCATGGCCAGCGTGGTCAGCAACGCTGCCGGCTTGTCGGTTAGGTCCATGCCCAGCCAGTGGTAGATCAGCAGTTCGACTTTCAGGTCGCCCTCGCCGATGAATTGGCCGGTCTTGCGTGTGATGACGACTTCGGTGTTGCCTTCGGTCGTGGTGTCGACCGGCTCGGTCCCGCCGGGGTTGGCCTCGTTCAGCGGGACGAGTTTGGCAAAGAAGATCGGCTTGCCGCCGGAGACGAATCGTTCTTTCACATCGACGGTGGACAGGTCGATCTTGTCGGCATCCACAACCTCTTTGAGCAGCGGCGGCGGCGTGCCGAGTTCTTTGAGTTCACCGATCGCCACTTGGCGCAGGTCGTTGGCCTGCGCGTTGCGAGCTTCTTCGTCGCGTGCTTTGTCGTCGTCGAACTTCTTCTTGGCCAAAGCGTCGATGGACTTGGCGAGCCGACCCAGCACGGCCCCGCGTCGGGTGACCCACGCCTCGTGCGCCTCGACGGCGTCGGCCGGCATGACGGTTGGGAGTTTGATCGTGTTGAGCGCGCTGAGGCCCTTGGCTGCGTCCTCGTTGTCCAGCGCCTTGAGGTACGCCGCCCGCCAGGCGTCACGCCGCGCGATGTCGCTGGCCTTGGCTGTTCGGCTGATCGTCGTCGTCACCGTGTCGTTGGCGATGGTCAGCGACTGATCGTAACGCAGGTCGGGCATCAGCCGATCGGGTAACTGACTCGGCAGGACGAAGAAGACGGCGACGATGGAGAGGATCGTCAGCCAGGCAGACCACTTGTTCGCCCGCCGCCACCACATGCCGACCCAGAAGGTCGCGGCGAAGATGATCGGCAGCGTGATCGCGCTGACAAACTGTGCGAACACGTCCTGATACAGGAGCGAGATGATGCCCGCGCCGACGATCATGATCAGGCCGGACACGCGCGCGACGGCCAGGTATTCCTTCTCGCCGCCGTTCGGTCGCATCGGCGTGTAGAAGTTGCGCGTGACCAGGCCGGCGACCATGATCATGTAACAGTCAGCTGACGACATCATCGCGGCGATCAGACACGCGAGCATCAGGCCGACCAGCCCGGGGGCGACCTCGGAAAGGATCTTGCGCGAGGCCACGCCCCACACCTGGTCCGGGTCTTCGGCGATCTCGACGCTGCCGGCCATGAGTGTCAGCAGGATCAGGCCGGTCAACGCCCAGCCGATCGTGCAGAACCGCTTGAGGAAGTTGCCGGTGACCAGGCCGACGCGCGCCGAGTTTTCGTTCTTGGCTGACCCGCCGCCGGTCGAAATGAAGTGCGGCTGCACGACGATGCCGACGAGGCCAAGCAGTGTCAACGACACGATGTAATGCAGCGGAAACTCACTCGATCGAGGCCCGCCGAAGATCTGGAAATACTCGCTCGGCGTGCGCTCGTGCATGATCTCAAGCCCGCGCATCATCGTCCGCGGCCCGTCGGGATCGAACGCCTTGACCAATTCGTATAGGCCGTAGGGGATGAGAATGATCGACAGCACGATGATGCCGATGCCTTGGATCAGGTCGGTCCAGTATGCAGCTTTGAGCCCGCCAAGGATGCCGTAAACGACGATGAGCACGCCCATCGCGGGGATGAGGTAGAACTTGAGCATCGACGGGTCGGTGATGCCCATGGCCAGCAGTTGTTCTTTACCGATCAGCGGCACGGCGACTTTGACGATCGCCGTGAACATGGCCGACAGGTAGAACATGTAGAAGTAGATACCGAACACGGCATACGCCGCGCCCAGCCACTTGCTCTGATACCGCTCGACGTACCAGTCGCCGATGGTGATGTGACGCATCCGCCGGTACCACACGCCGAAGATCCAGTAGAACGGCGTGACGAACAGCCACATGAGGACTGACCAGATGCCCGCCAGCCCGCTGCCCCAGGTGCGCGAGCCGACCTGCACGGGGTCGTTGCTGCCCGTGCCCGCGCCGAACGCGGCGAACGTCTGCATGAGCTTGCCGAACGATCGGCCGCCCAGGAAGAAGTCCTCCTGCTTCTTGATCTTGAACATGCAGATGATGCCGATCGCCGCCATGACGGCGAAATAGGCGATCAGGACGACGTAGTCAGCGGTTTGCATGGGCGGTGGCTCGCGTGGACCGAACGGGCGTGCCAAGCCATGATAACGATGTGCTCACTTCAGCGCGTGCATGCCGCGCGTGGCCCGTTCGCGGTTGACCTGTGGCAGCGCCTTGGGCTCGCCCTTGAGCAGCTTGACCAGTTGCGAGGTCGAGCAGCCGAGTCGTTCCGCCGCCCGCGGCGCGTCGTGGTCGCAGGCGTGCAGCGCGTCGAGCGCTTCGGCCAGCATGGCCGGGTAGTCGTCGTGCGACGGGTTGCAGGCGATTCGGCCGGTCTTCTTTTCGAGCCGTGACCGCCACAGGTCGCTTGGTGGGGCGTCGGGTGAACGGTCGTGTCGTACCTGCAGGGCGAGCGCGACGCGCAATCGAAACAGCGCGACTTTGCGGTTCTGTTCCTGGTTGCGTCTTTCGGTCGCTGTGGCGCTGACGCCGGTCGGGCGGTGCGTCAACGTGACGGCCGTCTCGACCTTGTTGCGGTGCTGCCCGCCGGGGCCTGACGCTCGGCCGCGCGTCACGTCGCAATCGCGCAGTAGCGTGTCGGCGTCGAGCGCGGCGGGGTGGGGGTTGGAAGACATCGATCGTGTGGAGGGCGGCTTGCTGATTCAAGAACAAGCTCTTTGCATCACCTCTCCCTCTGGGAGAGGTCGGCGGCTTTGCCGCCGGGTGAGGGTTCGCGCGGCCGACGCACGTTTTGAAGGATTGGCTCAAATTCGCAGAGCCCTCACCCCAGCCCTCTCCCATAGGGAGAGGGAGTTGTTCAGAGCAAACACATGATTAGTCCAGACGGATCCCCTTCTCCTCCAGAAAATCTTTCAGGTCACCCATCTGCGAGTCGAAGACTTGGGAGTCGTACTCCTCTTCGAGCTTTTCGACATACAGGCGCATCTTGTCGCTGGCTTCGACGTGTTCGTTGACACGGCGTTCCCATTCGTCGGTGATGTCGCGCAGGTCGGTCAGGTCGAGTTTGAGGTCGAGCGCAGCCGACAGCTTGCGCATGACGGCCTCGGTGCTCTTGGGGTTCGACCCCTGGATGTACGTCGGCACTTCGGCAATGAGGCTGGCCATGCGCAGGCCGCGTGACGGCGCGAGCGTCATCATGTAGGTCATCACGCTGCACGGGCCGGTGTAGTCGGTGAAGTGAACGCCCAGCGGGGCGAGGTCGTTCTTGATCGCGGCGTCGGACACGGTGCTCAGGACGCGCGGCTCGCGGGTGTGCGGCACGGTCGCGCCGACGCTGCCGGTGAACCACACGTCGGTCACGCCGGTCTGTTCGCACAGGTCGAACAGCGCGCCGACCCACCGCGACCACGCCATGTTCGGCTCCTTGCCCTCAAACAGGACGACGCGGCGGTCGGCCGAGGCGTGCAGCGGGTTGTCTGCGACTTCGAACGATTCGATCACGCCGTCGACGATCTGCACGTTCGGCCGAAACATGGCTGAGACCTGCATGTCGCCCGGCATGTTCTGGATGTAGCAGTCGGGCGCGGGCAGGTGGCCGATCGGTTGCGCGTCGAGCGCTTTGACCAGCCGATGGATCGTGCCGGTGGAGACGTCGCCGGCGTCCATCCAGCCGGACAGGCCCATGACGAGTCGGCCGGCCTCGAGTCGCGGCGGGTCGTGGATGTCGAGTGTGTCGGACATGCATCGGATAATAGGTCTTGGCAGAAGTGGGGAATGCCTTCGTGCCACGGCCGTGTCGGCCGTGTGGCGCGGGGTGCCTGTGAATAAGCGAAGCGTTTCACGGCACTGCGACATTCGGAACTGTGAAACGCTTCGCTTATTCACAGGCACCCGACCGGCAGACAGGAATGTCTGTCCCACTTCAATGTGTGCAACTCACGGCTGATACGTCGCGACGCAGCCCGGCGCTTCGCTGACGCTGACGGATTCGAGCCGCGCGTGGTCGGGCAGGTCGTTGGCGATCGACTCGCCGACCCATTGCGCGACGCGCTCGGCTGACGGGTTGATCGCCAGGCCGTGCGGCCCGTCGCCGGCGAACGGCGGCAGGTCGTTGAAGTTGCGGTTGTGGACCGGGGCGAGCAGCGCGTCGAGCGACTTCTCCAGGGCGTGGAAGTCCATGACCACCTCGATGTCGTCGAGCTGGTCGGCCGCGACCGTCACCTCGATCGCCCAGTCGTGGCCGTGCACCGGCTCGAGCGAACCGTCGTAGAGGCGGATCGCGTGTGCGGCGGAGACGACGCGGCGGACGGTGATCGCGTGGCGGGGCATGGGGGTAGTTTAGAACGCGGTTTAGAGGAAGCATCAAATCGGGTGCCACTGGCGGCTTGCCCGCCAGTGTCTTAGTCGTGCGTCGATGGCACTGGCGGGCAAGCCGCCAGTGGCACCCAAAGCGCCGGGTCCCGTTAGTCCAACTAGTAAGGTGGTCGTGGGCAACACGCTAAGCCGCAAGCGGCAGCATGCGCGGTATCCTGTTTTGGACCATGACGCCGATCACCCTCCGCAAGTTGCGAAAGACGTTTGGCAAGACGGTGGCCGTCGATGGGATTGATCTGGACATCCCAGCCGGCGCGTTGTTCTTCTTGCTTGGCCCGTCCGGTTGCGGCAAGACGACGCTTTTGCGGATGATCGCGGGGTTCACCGACCCGACGTCGGGCACGCTGCACTTCGGGACGCGCGACGTCACGCACCTGTCAGCCAACAAGCGCAACTGCGGCATGGTTTTTCAGGGCTACGCGCTTTGGCCGCACATGACGGTGCGCGAGAATGTTGCGTTCGGCCTCGATGTGCGCAAGGTCAAGGGCGAGGCCCGTGATAAGCGGGTTGACGACGCTTTGGAAAGCGTGCACATGGGCCCTTACGCCGACCGCAAGCCGAACGAACTTTCGGGTGGGCAGCAGCAGCGGGTTGCGCTGGCGCGGGCGCTGGTTGTCAAGCCGACGGTGTTGTTGCTGGACGAGCCGCTTTCGAACCTCGACGCGAAGCTGCGGATCGAGATGCGCAGCGAGATCAAACGCATCTGTAAGGATGCGGGCATCACGGGCGTGTACGTCACGCACGACCAGAAGGAAGCGCTGTCGATGGCCGACGGCGTGGCTGTGCTCAAGGACGGGAAGCTCATGCAGGTCGGCGACCCGCGCGAGTTGTACCATCGGCCGCGCAGCCGATTCGTCGCCGACTTCCTGGGCGAGACGAACTTCATCCAGGCGCACGTCGTTCGGCATGACGCGGACGGGGTGCTACTCGAGTGCCCGGCCGGCCCGTTGCGGTCGAGTGTCAGGGCGGACCATGTGCCCAACATCGGCAGCGTTGTGTGCTCGGTTCGGCCTGAGGCGATCCGGGTGACACGGGATGCGGATCGGCCGGTCGGCCTGCCGCCGCCGCCGCTGGAGCAGGTCAACCGCCTGCCCGCCCGGCGGACGGACATGGTCTATCTGGGGGAGGTCGCGCAGCACCACCTGATGGTGGGCGACGACACGCCGATCAAGGCGTTTGAACTCAACCCACGCGTGCTGTCCTCAAATGGGCAGGGTGATCCCGAGGGGGGCGGGGATGACGTCATGTTGGAATTCGACTCGCAGGATGTGGTGATCCTGCGGGATTGAAAACGGAGCTGAAGGGGCGGCTGGGGCAGTGGCACGCCGAGCCTTTGCCACAGGCGCGCCTGGATCGGGCCTGCGGAAAGGCCCGGCTTCATCGTGTTTTCTGGGACGATGTCCCGGAATATCAAACATGCCTTGCCTCGTCGTGCGTATGTTGTTGAAATAGAGTCGTTGGGGCCGCGACTACATGGCGGCTCTGCGTGTCGGTTCAATCAGAACGGAATGTTCACACCTATTGAAAGGGGTCGGTATGCGCCGCTTTGCTTTGATCGCCCTGTTGATCGTTGTCACACCGCTCAGTGCCCGGTCGCAGCCGTTGGCTGAGCGTGTGCCGGCCGACGCGTTGCTTTACGTCGGCTGGCGGGGTAGCACGGACCTTGGGCCGAAGTACGAAGCCTCGCACCTCAAAGCAGTGATCGAGTCGTCCGGCATCTCGCAGGTCGTCAACGACATGCTGCCGAAGCTGATGCAGAAGATCAAGGACGAGAACGAGCACGACCCCGAGGCGGCGGTGTTCTCGTTCCTGGCCAAGACACTGGGCAAGTCGGTTTGGGAGAAGCCGACGGCCTTGTACATCGGGCCGATCGACGCGGCGCAGCCTGGTCCGCCGATCCCGAAGGTCGCGGTGATGATCGAGTCGGGCGCGGCCGACGGGGCGCGGATCGTGACCGAGTTGAACCGGATGATCCAGGAAGAAGGCGGCGGCGACATGGTTCAGGCCTCGCTGGCCGGTAAGACCGTGCTGATCACGGCCGGCCCGATCAAGCCGGCTGAACGCGCGTTGCTGTCTGGCCAGGTCGCGGGCGCTTCGCTGAAGACCTCCGCGAAATTCGGCGCGTCGTTGTCACAGGTCAACCCTGACCCGGTGGCGATGGTTTACGCCGACGTCGAGTCGCTGCTGAAGATGATCGAGGCCGTTCGCCAGAAGCAGCTCGAACAGATGAAGCAGGCCGGTTTCGAGCCGGGGCCGAACGACGAAATCGTTATGATGCCGAAGATCATCGAGGCGTTGGGCCTGCCGAGCATCAAGCGGGTCGTTTACACGGGCGGGTTCAACGGCAAGGACTGGGGCGACGACGTGTTCATTGAGGCGCCCGCGCCGCTGACGGGCTTGGCCAAGCTGCTTCAGGCTGAGCCGATGTCGAGCGACGCGCTCAAGCGTATCCCGAAGGGCGCGGCGTTGGCGGCGGCGGGCCGATTGGACCTGGCGCGCGTGTGGAAAGAGATCCGCACGACGATGACGAAGATTGAGCCGCGTGCGACCGAAGAAATCGACGACATGCTCGCGGAACTGCGAGCGCAGGTCGGCATCGCGTTGGAGGCGGACATCCTGCGTCCGCTGGGCGACGAGTGGATCATCTATACGGATCAGCACGTCGGCGGCCGGGGCACGATGGGGCTGGTCGCGATCAACAAGCTCCGCGAGCCGGCACGGGCGCAGATCACGCTGGCGACCATCGCGCGGAAAGCCAACGAGTTGATCGCCGAAGAGATGGGCAACGAGGAGATGAAGATTCAGATCAAGACCGCCAAGGCCGGCGATTTGACCATCAGCTACCTGGCAGTGCCGTTCGTGACGCCGGCGTGGACGATCCACGACGGGTACCTGTACGTCGCGCTTTACCCGCAGATGCTGGTCTCCGCGGTTGATCACGTGAAGAAGGGCGGCCCGTCGTTGCTGGACGACCCGCGTTTCGTCGCGTTGCAGAAGCGCGTGGGCGCCGCCAACGGCGCGCGGGCGATCAGTTGGATGGACCTGCCGCAGACGGCCGGCGACGGCTACCAGACGACGCTGATGATTTCCCGGCTGGCGATGGGCTTCGCCGACATGTTCGGCGTTGACGCGCCGATGATGCTCGTCCCGCCGCTGACCAAACTCGAGCCGCACCTTTCGCCGGCCGGCAGCTTTGTCTGGTCGGACGCCAAGGGGCTGCACATCCGTGCGATCAGCCCGTTCCCCGGCGCGACGCTGCTGGGTGCGCAGAACAACATGATGGCTGGCCAGTACATGATGATGCTCGGCGTGATGATGCCGGCGATGATGATGGTTCGGCAGGCCGACTTCGCGCCGCCGGGCATCGCGATCGGTCCGGGCGGCGGCGCCCGCGCAGCCAGCTCGATGGCGAATATGCGGCAGATCGTTACCGGGTGCATCGTCCACGCGCAGACGAACAAGGGCAATTTCCCGCCCGACGTGGCGACGCTCGTTCATGAAAGCCTGATCGAGCCGGAAACCGTGCTGGCGAGTCGGGCGGGGGTTCGCGTCCCCGACGAGTTCCTCAAGTGGGAAAAGAAGCGTCAGACCGAGTGGATCAACACCAACTCGTCGTACTGCTACGTCCCGGGCGCGACAGACAAGCTCGACGGCGAGAAGATTGTCTTGTTCGAGCGGTTGAACGTGTCGAACGGGCGGACGATCGCGGCCGCGTTCAACGACGGCCATGTGGAGTCGCTGACGATCGAAAAGGCTCGGGAGCGGATCAAGAAGCAGACGGGCAAGACGCTGGAGCAGTGGAGCGGCCTGAAACGCCCGGGTGCGGGTTGGCCGAAGGGCGCTCGGCTGCCGTGAGGCGGCCGGCGCGGGGATACGCCGCAGGGCGGGGGCCGGGTGGTCGCAGACGGGCTATTGCGCCTGTTGGCGTGCACTGTGGGGGCCTGCTGGCGCGGCGTAAGCTGTTCAAAATGGGTAATTTGGGGCTGTATTTGGACGATCGGGTCGCGGTTTGGAGGCGTTTTTTCCGGAATCGGCCGTCCTGCCACTTGCAGACCGGTTGACGAGGGGATAACCTATGGGCAGTCCGTCGGGCCGCACGTCCGCATCAATAAGGGAGATGGGACGGGCACGACACTGCGACGCGAGTTGAGATCGAACGATTTTGTTGTGCAACGAGGACGCATTGAAGATTGAGAGTTGCTGAACGCATCAGTGACCGGTCAGCGAATCACAAGGAGTTTCGAGTATGAGCTTTGGGAAGAAGAAGACGTTGGCTTTTGCAGTCATGGCGATGTTTGTGTGGGCGTCGAGTGCGCAGGCCATCCTGATTGACACTTTTGAAGACGCGCACAGTGTGAACTTCAGCGGCCCTCCCGGCACGATGTCGGGCAACGAGTTGTCGCCGGCCCCGGGCGCGTTGGGCGGTCACCGCGACATCCACAGTTCAATTACCGCCAACCCGAGCAACAACTTCATCGACAACTCGATCCACAACGGCGGGAACAGCCGTTGGTCGATCAGCCAGGGCGACGAGTTGGAAGGCATCTCGATGGTGACCTGGGACGGCGACGACAACGACGCCAACGGTGTTGCTACCGCCGGCCTTGGAAGCGTCGACCTGAGCCCGCTCGGTGAAGACCGATTCGAACTCGGCATCGACTTCATGGACGTGCCCGGCGATATCTCGATCCAGGTGTGGTCAAACGGTGGCGCGGACACCGATACGGTGACGCACAACCTCGCCGGCGGCGTCTTCGCCCCGACGACCGAGACATTCCTCTTCTCCGAGTTTACCGGCGTCGACTTCGGCGACGTCAGTGCCCTGAAGTTGACGGTGGACGGCACGGTCATTCCTTCGCTTGACATGAACATCGACTTCATCCGTTCGGCCCAGCCGACCCCGACCCCCGGCGTGCCCGAGCCGGCGACGTTCGGCCTGCTGGGGCTGGCCGGCCTGGCGATGCTCCGTCGGCGTCGCGCCGCCTGAGCACGTTGAACTCATGACGAATTGACCCAAGCCCCGCCGACACCCGTCGGCGGGGTTTTGCTTTGAGGGCGGTCGATTGAATGCGGGGCTGCCGCCCCCGTGACGTAGAGATTCGTGCCACGGCCGTGTTGGCCGTGCGAATCACCCTCGACGAGCCGCACGGCCGATACGGCCGTGGCACGAGACAGTCGCCGGTCCCAAAACGAACCACGACCGCCCGGCCTGCTTGACACATCGGTCCGGCATATGCAGGATATAGTCAGCCGTTCGGCTTGTTCGGAGTCTCCGTTTCTCTTTTCACAAAGGATGGACCCATGTCAGATGAAAACGCCCCGCAAGGTCACGCCGGCCCCGGTGACGAGTTCAACCCGTTGGTGATGCTCAAGCCGTTCGGCTCGCTGCTGCTGCTGATCGGGCTGATCCTGGTCGTGTTTGCCAAGGGTTGCAGCAGCCTGGCGTTGATCTCCGCCAGCGACACCGCCAGTGACGCCCGCCTGGAGGTCATGGAGTTCGAGCACGAGACCGAGGCGAAGTCCAACAGCATCCAGTCTGAGATTGACGAAATCAACGCCATGGACCGCGAAGACCGCACGGAAAGCGACGACGAGCGCAAGAAGGAGTTGGAAGAAGAATTGAAAGAGTGGCGTGACGATCGGCGCGACGAAAAGAAGAAGCTTTCGCAGGGTGAATGGCATGAGGCGCAGTTCGACGCGCAGACGGCCATGATGAAACTGCCCGGCAAGCAGTATTTCTATGAAGCGTTTTTCATCTTCGGATCGCTCGTTTTGATCGTTGGCCTGCTGGTGGTCGGGTTCAGCGAGACCGGGCCGGCGCGCTGGGTGGCGTTGATCATGATCGCCATCCTGACGTTCAGCATCTACATCGGCGGCGCGGCGTGGATCAGCGCGCTGATCTCGCAGGTCGGCGGCATGATGCCGGGCGGGCTCGGCTGACGTTGCCCGTTGGTTCTATGGACGATTCACGATCAGCGCGGCCGGGTTGGCCGCGCTGATCTTTTTTGTCAGACGTAGGGTGCGCTATAGCGCACCGCGGTCAACGGACAACGCGCCCGCAACCCCGGTGCGCTAAAGCGCACCCTACGGTTGGCCGCGCTGATCTTTCTTGTCAGGAGATTCTGGTGATGAACTCACTGCTCTGGACGGCTCTGTTCATTTCGTTGGCACCCGCCCCGGCTGAGCCGGGCGTCAAACCGAACGTCGTGTTCGAAGAACGCGGCGGGCTGATCGCCGTCGAGGCCGAGCATTTCTTCAAGCAAACGCTTACGTCCAAGCGTGCGTGGTACGTCACGGACGCCAAGCGGACGCCGAAGGTCGAGCCGGACGGCGATCCGGCACACGTCAAGGGCGCGTCCGGCGGGCGGTATCTGGAGATCCTGCCCGACACACGGCGGACGCACGGCGACAAGCTCGTGAAGGGCGAGAACTTCTCGAACGAGCCGGGCAAGATGGCCGTGCTTTACTACAAGGTGCATATCAACAAGCCGGGTCGGTATTACGTCTGGGCCCGCATCTACTCGACGACGACGGAAGACAACGGGCTGCACGTCGGGCTGAACGGCAAGTGGCCGGCCACCGGCCAGCGGATGCAGTGGACAGCCAAGAACAAGTGGTTCTGGGACAGCAAGCAGCGGACAAAGGAGAAGCACACGGGCGTGCCGGGGATTCTGTACCTCGACATCGCCAAGCCCGGCGAACACGTGATCATGTTCTCGATGCGTGAGGACGGGACGGAGTTCGACAAGTGGCTGATGACGACCGACCGCAAGTTCGCTCGGCCGACCGACGCGGGGCCGGCCGAGCGGGTGCGGGGCAAGTGAGGGAAGGCGGGGAGGATGGGAGAAGGGGAGAAAGGGAGAGAGGGAGTCGGGGAGAAGGCGAGTGTTCGATGCTGGGCATCTCCCTTTCTCCCCGCCTCCCGTGCTCCCCTGCCCGTCCACACGGTCACGCATGGGCTATCATTTGATCGTCCCGGCCAACCCAACGCCGGGGCGGACTTGCGACCGACCATACGAGGTGAAACATGAGGCCGTGGATTGGATGTGTCGTTGCGTGCGTCGTCGCCTGCGTGGCGTCGAACGCGCATGCGGTGGTGTTGTACGACGGTAACCTGGGGACGACGCCGGCGGCGCAGGGCTGGCTGTTCCTCGACGACCCGCTGTTTGCCAGCAACGCGACGCTGACGGCCGGCCCCACCTTCTCGACTCTCGACACGACGACGACGCGCACCGACTCGGCCGGCCTGTTCGGCAACCTGCACCCGGGCATCGGCACGCTCGACCGCACGGCCGGCTTCGAGCTGATCATGGACCTGCGCATCGACAGCGAGGGCCACGACCACGTCGACCGCGGCGGGTTCAGCGTCATCTTCATCGCCAACGACCTGCGCGGGTTGGAGACGGCGTTCTGGACCGACGAGGTGTGGGTGTATGAAGACGACGACGGCGGCCTGTCGCCCGGCGACCTGTTCACGCACGCCGAGGGGGCGTTCATCGACACGACGCAGACGATCGTGCGCTACACGTGGACGGTGCAGGGCGCAGCCTATTCGTTGGCGGCGAACGGCTCGACCATCCTGACCGGGTCGTTGCGAGACTACACCGGCTTCATGGGCGCGCCCGACCCTTACGAAATCCCGAACTTCATCTTCTTCGGCGACGACACGTCGAGCGCCGACGCCAGCGTCGAGATCGCCCGGGTCGAATTGAACCCGCTGCCGAACAACAACGCCCCGGGCGTGCCCGAACCGGCCTCGGCGGTGACGGCATTGATCGGTTTAGCATTGTTTGCCGGTCGGCGACGACGCGTTGGGTAATCTAATGGCGGCTTGACGGTGCCTCGAATCAAACGCTCCGCTCGGACTGTCCGCGGAGCGTTTGATCTGCGCAGCAAGCCCGTTCCCAGCCCTGTGCGTGTGGTTGTAAGGGCGGGCATTTGCCACCGGCCATCGGCCGTGATACGTTAATCTATGCCCCCTTCCAACGACCCGACACACGACCCGACCGTTCCCGCCGCCCCGCCGGATCATCTAGCGGCCGTGGGGCATGCGTCGCATGAGTCGGAGTTCTTCGACTCCGTCCCGTTTGGGTACGAGCGCGGCCGACACAAGTTTGTCGTCGTCATCGGCACGGTCATGTCCGGTTTGGGCAAGGGGATTTTCTCGTCTTCGCTCGCCCGCCTGCTCAAAGACAAGAAGCTCTCGGTCGCCCCGATCAAGATGGAGGGCTACCTCAATATCGATTCGGGCACGCTCAACCCGTACCGGCACGGCGAGGTGTTCGTGCTGGACGACGGGAAAGAGACGGACATGGACCTGGGCACGTACGAGCGGATGCTCAACCAGGACCTGAACCGCGACAACTTCGTGACCAGTGGGCAGATCTTCAAGCACGTGCTCGATAAGGAACGCGAGGGCGGCTATCTCGGCCGAGACGTGCAGATGATCCCGCACGTCACGGGCGAGGTGAAGTACAAGCTGCGCGAACTGGCCATGAAGCAGAAGGCCGATGTCGTGTTCGTCGAGGTCGGCGGCACGGCCGGCGATTACGAGAACGGCTTCTACATCGAGGCGTTGCGCGAGTTGGCGTTTGAAGAGGGCGAAAAGGCGGTCTGCTTTGTCGCGTTGACATACATCATCGAGCCGCACGCGTTGGGCGAGCAGAAGAGCAAGGCGGCGCAGCTTGGCTTGAAGAAGCTCATGGAAGCGGGCGTTCAGCCGCAGATCGTCGCCTGCCGGGCGGAAAACCCGGTGACCGATTCAGCCATGCAGAAGATCGCGATGTTCAGCAACGTGCCGATGCACCGCGTCTTTTCGATGCACGACCGCAAGAGCATCTACACGATCCCCGCCGCGATGCGCGACGCCGGGCTCGACCGCGAAGTGCTCAGCCTGCTCGACCTGCATTCGCGCGTCGATCAGGCCCACGAAGACCGCGTGCGCGGCGATTGGCTCAAGTTCGTCAACCAGTTGACCGGCCCGCGGCGGTACAAGGTGAGGATCGGCATCACCGGCAAATACGCGGCATTACGCGACGCGTACGCGTCGATCGATAAGGCGATCGAACATTGCGGCGCCCGCCTGAGCGTTGACATCGATGCACAATGGATCGACACGACGGAGATCGATCCCGGCGACGTCGACGGCGTGTTGTCCGGTCTCGACGGCGTCATCGTCCCCGGCGGGTTCGGCGTGCGCGGGACGGAGGGCAAGGTCGCCTGCGTCCGGCACTGCCGCGAAAACGGCCTGCCCTATCTGGGCATTTGCCTTGGGTTCCAGGTCGCCGTGATCGAGTACGCGCGTCACGTCTGCGGCCTTGAAGGCGCGGGCAGCACCGAATTCGACACCGACGCGCCGCACCCCGTGATCGACATCCTGCCCGAACAGAAAAAGATCGAAGGCCTCGGCGGTAACATGCGCTTAGGTGGCAAGGAAGTGTTGATCAGCGGCGACACATTGGCGGCGTTCCTCTATCAGAAGGGACCGAGGGACCAGGGGACCAAGGGACCAAGGGGGTCCGATTCCGACGCCTTTTCTGCGCCCTCGATGGCTCGGTCCCTCGATCCCTCGGTCGCTCCCGGATCGTTCACGATCCGCGAACGGTTCCGCCACCGCTACGAGGTCGATCCGCAATACATCGAGCAACTTGAGTCGGCCGGCCTGATCTTCAGCGGCCGACACCCCGATCAGCCGATCATGCAGATGCTCGAGTTGCCGCTCAAGGCACACCCCTACTTCATCGGTGCGCAGTTCCACCCGGAATTGAGCAGCCGACCGTTGCGCCCCGCGCCGATGTTCCTCGGCCTGGCCGCCGCCGCCATCCGCCACGCCTACCCGGACGAGTCGGCTGACCGCATCAGCGATCGTTGGTTGCCGGAGCGCGACGCGGTTGTGGCGGAGTGAGGGAGCATGCCGCGCTGCTTATCGACACCGTTGCGCGGGATCGCTGGACCAATATTGATTGTTTGTAGTGCGTTGAACTTGTTGGGTTGTACGACCGACCGGCCAAGTTCATCAATGCCAATGACTGCTCCGGATCCCGTCGTTCTTGACGTCGAGTCAACGTGGCACGAGCAACGACGATTGACGTCGAATGAATGGTTTAAGCCCCGTCCAGGCCTGCGGCACATCCGGATCCCCATCTCAAAGAAGACCAACGAGTCGCGACCAGATCATTCGCGGTAGAATCTGGCATGAAACCGACGCGAGAATTGATCGACGACATCGAGCGCGACCGCTTCGAGCGGGCCCGCACGATGTCGCGAGGCGACCGTCTGCTGGAAGGCCCGCGCCTGTTCGACCTGGCCTGTCGATGGATGGAGGCGGGCCTGCGCACTAAGCACCCGGACGCGTCTGACGAGCAGATCTTCGCGTTGATGGAACGTCGATTGCAGATGCAGCGCGAGATGGATGACGACCCCGTGGTCCCGGTCGGATTCAACGATGGAGAGTGAACAGATCGCCATCGACATCATTGACGCATTGGAAGCGGCGTCCATTCCCTACATGCTTGTTGGATCGCTTTCGGTCAACTGTTACGCGCCGCCGCGATCGACGCAGGATGCCGACTTCGTCATACACATCGTCGATCGTTCAATCAACGCACTGATGAAACAACTAGGGCCGGAGTATTCACTTGACCCACAGATGGGCTTTGAGACCGTCACGGCGACGATGCGGTACATCGTGAAGGTACAAGGTTCGCTGTTCAAGATTGAGCTGTTTCTACTGAGCGATGATCCACACGATCGTGCCCGATTCGATCGTCGCACGCGCGTGGCGATACAAGACCGCGACTCGTATGTAGCGACCTTGGAGGACGTGTTGGTCACGAAACTACGTTGGTCAAAAGGTGGGCGACGGGTCAAGGACGTAACCGACGTCAGCAATATCATCCGCGAGAATTACGCCGAGATTGATTGGGCTTATGTGGACCATTGGTGCGCCGAGCACGACACGCTCGAACTGAAAACATCCATCGTCCAGGAATTGCGATCGCGTGGCTGGATATGATCTGGGGGATGTGTTCCTGAGGCCGATCCGCCATTAAGCTCCCGTCATGCTGCCCCGATAATCGTGGTAGGCCTGCCGTGCGCCGTGGACTCGCGCGGCCTCGTCTGACGCTAAACGACCGCGCCCCGCAGGGGAGACTGCCGTGCGACATTACCTGCCGTCTGTGCTTGCCGTCGCGGTAGTTTTCGTCTCTGTTGTCGCGGCGGTCGTGGTCAAGGGCGTGCGGTCGGACGAGTCGCAGCCACCGGTAGACCCTGGTCCGACTCCGCGTGTCGAACACAATCCGACCGCGGTGACCAAGCCCAAGCCGGCCACGCCGACGCCGAGCGTGCCGGACAACGCGGCCGACGCCTACTTCGAGTCGTTCGGTTTGTCCCGCGCGCTGACGACGAAGCAGCGAGAGACGTTTGAGCGGTGGGAGCCTAATCAATCGTTATCTGAAACCGACTTACGCCCGACACTGCCCGCCAGCCGGGCCGACGCGATTCTCGAACAACTGCGCTTGGGCGCGATGGCTGAGCGTTTCGATTGGCCGCTGCGCTTCGACGACCCGTGGGTGAACGCCGGGCAGACCGTGCGCGAGGCCCGGCTGGTGACGAAGGTCGCGCTTTGGCGGGCGAAGGCCTTGCAAGCGACCGACCGTCGGCGTGCGACGGACATCTGCATCGACGCGCTGATCATGAACCGCCGTCTATCGCGCGTCGGGTCGGGGTTGGCGATGGTCATCGCCGTGGCGAACGAGAAAGCGGTGTTCGAACACCTGGCCGGCGGGTTGCTCGACCTCGAGCCGGCCACGTTGGCGCACCTGCGCAAACGCGTCGCCAAGTCGGACTTGGCTCAACCGTCCGCAATGGCCGGCCCGGTCATGGCCGCGCAGCGCAGCCGTTACTTCCCTTGGCTATCGACGACGTTCCGCGCGGCGCCGGGCGAGTTCGCTGACCGTTTGGTTGACGCCACCCGCGCCGACTTGGCCGTGCTGCTGCCGGCAGCGGACGCCGACGAAACGGCGCGTCGCGCTCGGCTGATCCACGCGATCGCGGAACAGGCGGCCGACATGCCGGACGCATTCGTCATGCAATGTTCAGTCGCGGCGCGCGTGGCCGACGCGTTCGTCACAGCCGGGGCGCAGCCGCCAGACAGAGCGGGCGAAGCGCTGGCCGACGCGTACAAGTCGGCCCCGGCTGACAACCCCGTTGCGCAGTGGATCGCCGTACGGATGATCGACGCATACGAAGCCGGCCGACAGGCCGAACTGAACGCACAACTCTATACAGCCCTGTTCCGCGCCGGCCTGGCCCGGGCTGAGCACGGCCACGCCTACTTCGCCGCCATGACCGACCCGTTCTCCGGCACGCCGTTCGGGTTCGACGGGTCGGACGACGGCTTCGCCGTTTCATCGCGGTGGCGCAGCGACGGCCCACCGGTGTCGATGCGGTTCAGTTCGACGAAGCCGTAACGGTTTGCCATGTCTTGTGATGGCCGACCACGGCGGCCGACATGCGGCCTGCTCGACCTGTTACCCAAACCAGTTACATGGCGGCTCGGCGTCGGGCCGATGTTGTGTCAGTTCGTTGTAGTGATGGATCAGGTCGCGGACGAGCCGGTCCATCGTCGCGTCGTCGCAATGGGTCAACTCGCCGGCCGACACGGCTTCGATCGACTCGATCAGCAACTGCCGCACGGCGTGGGCGCGTTCGAAGACCGACTGATGCCCGGATCGGCTGAGCAACTCAACGACACGCGGCATGGCCGTCACCACCGTTGGCAGCAGGCGAGACTCGCAGCGCTCGGTCATCACGCCGATCAACCGATTGACCACGTCCGTCATAGGGGGTTCAACAGGATGCGCATTCATGGCGCACCTCCTTTCAGGGCGCTCTGCTTTGGCACCTCTACCCATTACTACGATCTTTGATGGCGATCGGACGTGCAGAGATGCACAGGTATCGCCCGCATGGAGTATGGGGCGATTTCCGATACGAAGGGCAAATCGGTTGGTCGACCGTTGCGTCTTGGGCGCACGGGTCAGTTCACCGGCACGATCCGCTCAACCTTGCCATCGGGCGACATGACCCACAGCCGGTACGCTCCGGTGACGCCGTAGATCCGGCCGTCCGGGCCGATCGTGAACCGTTCGAAGTATTCCGGCCAACCCTCTAAGCGCTGGTCGTTCGGCACGTTGAACTTGGCGACCTTGCCGTCGGCGTGCAGGATCGCGCCGCGGGCAAGCCCGCCGGAAATGATCGTCTTGCCGTCGGGCGACGAGCCCAGGCCGTAGCCGTAACGATGCAGGTTGAACAGCTTGACCTCCTGCGTGGCCAGGTCGATGCGGGCGTTGACGTCGCCGTACTGAATGACGACCAATTCGCCGCCGCGCAACACGGCGTGCACGCCCGAACCAAAACTCGAATACCACGACTTGAATGAGGCGGTCTGCTTGCCCGTCGTGAGGTCGAACGACATGACGGTGTAGCCGTACTCGTCGTGCTTCTGGTTGAAGGCGTCAAGGTCCAAACCCTTGAGGTCTTTGGGGCGATCTTTGAAATCGACGCGCTGTTCGTCGTTCTTGTCGCGCGACCAGACGACGGCCTGCTTGCCGTCGGCGCTGAGCGTGACGATGGCCGACCGCATCGTTTCGGGCAGGGGGATTCGGCTCAGCGTCTTGCCGGTCGTCATCGAATCGACGCGCAGCAGGTAGTCGTCCTCCTTCTGGATCGTCGCCATCACGTCGGCCATCGGCGCGACGGCGACGCCCGCCCGCGAGGCCGGCCGTTCAGCCTTGAGGATCTTGAGCGTCTTCGCGTCGATCCGCAACACTTGGCTGCTCATGCTCCCGCTCTCGACCACGATCCGCGACCCGTCCTTGTTGAACGACGTCGGCCCGACGCGGTAGCCCAGGTAGGCCCGCTGTTTCACCTCGTAAGTCTTGGCGTCGAGCAGGTAGAGCGTCCGCCCCAGCCCGCCGACGGCGATCGTCCCGCCGTCCGGGCTGACCGCCACGCCGCCCAGCCCGTCCCAGCGGATTTCGCGCGCCAACAAAGGCGACGTCAAACCGGACAGCATGACGGCCCACGCAACGCAAGCAGACAACACTCGACGCATGGCAAGTCTCCGGTTCTTCAGAGCAAATGACGACCTGCCGATACAGGTCGCGCGGATAACAGTTCGTCACGATACTGTCAGACGTGGCAGTAGCCAAACGCGTGGGCGAACCGTTTGTGTCAAACAAACAACGCCCGCCGGTCGGTCGGGCGTTGGAGTCGTTTGTGAGTTTGGGGTTGGGTGAACCGGTCAGGTTCACGCGCGTCGCCGACGACCAGCCAAGACCGCCAAGCCCAACAACGCCAGGCCAGCCGAGGCCGGTTCGGGTACTGGCGGCGGTGTGAACGCGCCGCCGGCCGAGTCGGTGATCACCGAGAACGCGTTGAAACTGTCCGGCGGCAGTGTGACCAAAGCCAGGACCGTGTCCGTGCCCATCCCTGTCACACTCAACGGCCCGGCACCGAAGGGCAACCCCTCGGCCGGGTGTACCAGCCACTCGGGTTCCGGCATCGGCCCGCCGCCTTCGTCGATCATCAACGTCTCCGTACCGGACGGCGAGAAGCCGGTCAAGTGGAAGAACGGCGAGGCGAAGCCGGACTCCGACGACACGTCGGTCCGCGTCACGTCGGCTAACCAACTGTAAGAGAACTCGAAGACAGCCGTTGACGGCGTCGTGCTGCCAAGGTTGTCCAGTTCGACGAAGATGCCGTTGAAGACCTCCACCATGCTGGTGCCGCCCGGCGCGGTAGCCGAACCGGAGGCCTCCGAGTCAATCAACACCGGGACACCGACCGCGGCCGGGAACATCATCGGCGGCGGGCCCGGCGTGTGCATGTCCGCGTCGATCGAAGCCACGCCCGTACCCGTCGTCGTCGTCGGCGTCGGCTCGACCATGATGGTGTACGTGATCGTCATCCCACCCGAGTCGAGCAGCGTGAACGACGAGTTCGCGTCGCTGTCATACGTCACGACCGCGCGGGCGGACGAAACCGATACGCACAGCACGACCGCAAACAGTGTTGCCAGACCGAGTCTCATGACATGCCTCCTGATTCTGGGTACGTACCACGCAAGCCGATCGGCCGACGTCACGCACCCGTGATTCCATCACCCAAACGAAACTGTCGAGCCGCCCGAATCAGAAGTGCTGAGTCTCATCCTTCAGCACATCCCTCGACCCCTACGCCATCAGTATCGCTGAATTGCGGAACTGGGTCAAGGGGTTTTTGGTGTTTGGATTGGGACATACCCGTCGGAGATTCGTCGCATCGCATTGCTTTCGCTAACAACATACTGGATCAGTGATTAGACCTTTCGGTTGCGAGTCGCAAGAAGCGGAGCCCAGCGAAGGTTAAAAGCGAATCGGCCGTGTAGAACGCACTTGATAGCCCGCTCGGCCGACTCGGCCCAGGCGAAAGGCAGCCCCCCACACCGGATTCCGCGCGTAGACCGCGCAACCGGCCCGGTGTTCAGTTGGTCAGCGACCTGAGCTATGGCGCTTTGGCGAGCAGGCCGTCGATTTCGGATGGGCCAAATGCCCGCAGCGTTTTGGTTGTGACGTTGCCCTGCGCGGCCAAGTCGAGCATGAGCGCCGCGGCTGTCTCGTCGTCGGCCGCGTCGAAAACCAGCACACCGTCGTGGTCGCCCAGTGTCCAGTACTGCGCGGTCACGCTCGCCCCGGCTTTGTCAGCCAGATCGTTGAACGCGTCGGCCCGCTTGTGCGTGTCACGGAAGTTCGCAACGCCTTGCGGCGTCAGGTTAAGCAGCGCGATGTACGTCGCCATGACAAGCCTCCAGTAAGAGTGCGATGCGCTTCGGTCTACTCGACCGCGCGCACCCGGTCGCCCATACCCTGGTCAACGGTATTCAGCCGACTGACGTTGGCTATCAGGAAAACCCTTAACATCCCAACGGGGTCAGATATGACCGTCGCGGGCTCAGCCAAACGAGGCGTCCCGCCACCGTGTGTGGAACAGGTCAAAGTAGATCAGCCCGTCCTGTTCGATGCCACGCCGTTCGAAACTCATTCGTTCTAATACACGGATAGACCGATCGTTCTTACGTTCGACCCCCGCGTAGATCTTGACCAACCCCATCCGCTCAAAGCCGAACGGGATCACGACGTGCATCGCCTCGGTCATCAGGCCCGCACCCCAGTACGCTCTGCCTAAGTCGTAACCGACCTCGGCTTCGGGTGTCGGCTGACCGCGCTCCCACGCGTGATAGCCGCACGTGCCGACCAATGCGCCCGTCGCCTTGTCGAACAGCCCCCAACGGCAGCCCGGGTCGGCCTCGTGGAACGCGATGATCTCACGTGCGTCTTCCAAAGTCGTGCACGATTCGATGTCCATGTACTGCGTCACGTCGTCGTCGCCGAAATGGTGCATCAAGGCCTCGGCGTCAGCCTGCGTCAGGACGCGCAGCAGAAGCCGACTCGTTTCGAGCGTGGGGAATTCGAATCTCGTTTGCGCGTCGTCCACGTCTAGACCACCACCATCAAGCCGCACAAAACGACCTGCCGTTTAGTCGCCCTGCACGACGCGGTATAGCAGCACGTCGTCACCCACCCCCTTGAGCTCGAACCGACCGGCCTCTTCATGCGGCACTTCCGAGCGGGTCATCGCGTGGTACGTCGCTTCGCTGAAGTAGGTCTGCCCCGGTTCGGTCGCCTGTTGCACACGGGCCGCGAGATTGACCGGCTCGCCGTACACGTCGTTCGACTCCAGCGCGACCTCGCCGGTGGTGATGCCGATGCGCAGGGCAAGCGCTTCGGCCGCGTCCTGTCCCGTATTGTGTTCGCCCACGGCCTGTTGGATCGCGCCGCCGGCCAGCACGGCCTCGGTCGGGCTCTCGAACGTCACCAGCAGGCCGTCGCCGATCGTCTTGACAATCCGCCCGTGACGTTCCGTCACGACGGGTTGCACGACCGAGCGCAGCCGTTGGATCAATTCCACCACCGCGCCGCGCGAGCTGCGGGCCGTGCGCTCGGTGTAGTCGGCCATGTCGATGAACATGATCGTGAGTGTGCGCGTGACGGGTTGACCGGTCATCTCGTTGTCGGCCGAGGCGCTGGCTGACGTTTGCGCATGGGTCGATGGAGCGGCCCGCGCTTGCCCGGTCTGCGCGGCGATCGGCGGGGTGCTCCGCCAGCGCGCGATGACGGGGAAGCCGATCATCCAAGACAGGATGAAGACGACACACGCGAAAACCGGCATTTCACCGTACTGGTCTAGGTCTCCCCACTTGCCGCTGAGCAGGCCGAACAGCAGTATCGTAATGCCGATGCCTGCCATCCCGCCGCCCGCGTTCGCCAGTGACCACAGAAAGACCCACCACCACGTCGGCGAACGGCGTGCGTGGTGAATCCCGACTTCGCGCAGGTCGGCCCCGCACTCCGGGCAGTTCAGCTCACTCAACCCGCGCACGATGTACCCGCACTGCCCGCACCGGGGTTCGCCAGAACGGTCGTTGACTTGCGGCTTGCGATTCACCCGCCACGTGACAAACCACAACACGGCCGGCATGGCAAGGTAAACAATGACCCCCGTCAGGATCGCCGCGATGACCTGGCCTTCCTCCATCGCCGCCCGCGCGGAGCCTTGAGCCAAGACCATCAGCGGTTGCGGATCGGCGTTCATACGCCATTAAGAATACGCGATCTAGCCCATTGACGTATGAGGGCAGGTCGGCGTCAGACGCTTCGCAAGGCAGGCCAGCCGTTACAGTCTCGTGACGGAACCGCCACCTTCGCCCGGCCGTCCAAGTCGTCGCACAAGTGCAGGTGCGTCGCCCCGGCCAAGGGGGCGCGTCGTTGGCGCACTTGTCGATCAGTTCCCATCACCGAGAGTCCACCCATGCAGTCAAGCCCTTTACCGCTCGCTCTGCTCATCGTCGCTATCGCCACGCCGTTTACGCTGGCGGCTGAACCCGCCGCGCTTCCCGAGCCCGGGCCGGAGGATGGCGGCCTGCGTATGCGCCTGATCATCACGCCGCGCACAGCGGCCAAGGCCGGCGTCAAGGCAGACGGATTCAAGGTGCGTGTCGATCTCGTCAACACCACCGACCGCGCCATCACGCTGCGCGCCAATTGGGATTGGGAAGACCGCGGCGACCTGAAAGACTACATCGACGCGGCCACGAGCATCGAGACCGAGCCGGCCATCCGCCCGTGGATGGGTGGCGTGATGGCCGGCCGACGCAAGTCGCCGCAGCCGCAACACGTGATCAAGCCCGGCCAGGTCCTGACCGTCCGCTGGGAAACCAAAGACCGTCGGCTTAAAAACCGCGTGACCAACCCCAACGACGTGCAGAACCCGGAGCTGCGTCAGCCCGGGCTGTACGCCGTCCGCGCCCGCCTGAACGTTATCACCGACGCCGGCACGTTCGCCCTGCGCAGCAACGAACAACTCGTCCCCGTCGGCGGCAGCCGATCGATCCCCAAGTCAACGTTCGGCCAACTCTGGCACGTCAACGGCGAAAACATGACCGCGATGATCAGCCTCGGTGCGCTGCAAAAAATCAAGATCGGCGACCGGTTCGAGTACTTCACCAAGCGCGAAAACGGTGTCGTCACCATCACCTCAGTCAGCCCCGGCCATGCCTACGGCCGACTCGAAATGAAACACTCCCGCGACGGCAGCCCGCCCGCCCGCGGCATGGCCGTCTCGCTTGTCAAAGAGAAATGATCGAGCGACGACCTGCCTATCTCGTTCCGTGATCTCGAATCATTTGCCAAGCCTCGTCGCACAGGTCGCTTGCCGGCCGTCCTGCCGCGTCGAGCCAATGCACGCCGGTGAAGCGCTTGAGCCAGGTGCGCTGCTGTTTGCCGAACCGGCGTGTCTCGATCTTGGTGCGTTCGAACGCCTCGTCTTCGGTGAGTCTGCCTGCCAGGTGCTCTAACACCTGCTTATAGCCAAGTGCCTCGCGCGCCTGCGGACCGAGCAGGCCCAGCGATTCGAGTCGCCGCGTTTCGTCGATCAAAGACTCGCTTGGCCAGTGTTCGACGCCGTCCTGCACGCGGGCCTTGTCGGGGTAAAACATCGCCTTGACGCGCAGGTTGATCCGCGCGTTGATCGCATCGACCGGCCAACGCAGGGCGAACAGGTGCGGGTTGTGGCGGTATGTGTTGGCGGCGCGCATGTCGGTGGTGTCTTGGGATTCATCCCACTGCGTCTGCATCGCGCTGATCGGCTGACCCGTCGTTTCATACACCTCGATGGCGCGCGTCAACCGTTTGCGGTCGTTGGGGTGGATGCGCGAAGCCGCATCGGGATCGATCGACTTTAGACGCTTGTGCAATTCAGCCGGCTCGACCTCGGCCAACTCGGCCCGCAACGCCGCGTTGGCTGGCGGCCCGTCGAACAGGCCTTCGAGTAAGGCCTTGATGTAAAGGTTTGTCCCGCCCACGACGATCGGGCGGACGCACTCGCAGCGCAATCGCTTGATCAATCCATCCGCCTCGGCGAGCCAATCGCTGACGGTGAATCGTTCGGTCGGCTCGACGTGGTCAATGAGGTGATGCAAGACCCGCGCACGTTCGTCGGGCGAAGGTTTGGCCGTGCCCGCGTCCATGTGGCGGTAGACCTGCATCGAGTCGGCGCTGACGACCTGCCCCGGTTGTCCGTCGCACTCGGCGCAGCGCAACGCCAGCGCCATGGCCAGGTCGCTCTTGCCCCCGGCCGTCGGGCCGAGCACCACGATGGGGCGGCGTTCCGGCGTTCCGTCGGACGCATTGGCCTGAGAATCGGACATCGCGGGCGATTGTAGGGGTGCTGAAAAACCCGCACGAAAGCGCTACGATGGCCCCCGATCACGACGAAAGC
>JANQSF010000079.1 GCA_028284155.1 Phycisphaeraceae bacterium | reverse complement strand
CTTCCGTTTGCGACGCGCCATCCGTGGCTCCTTCGTCAATCGGTTTGGACAACGGATGGTTCATCGGTCAGATACTGGGTTTTGAGATAGTTTCTTAGTCAGTGACGCGGGCAATTCCGGAGGTAGGCTGAATTCTTCGGTCGCGCCTAATCTCGCCTAGTTCAGGAGGCTTTTCTTGGATCGGCCTAGCAGTTCTTGAAGCTCATAGACAGGTGAACTCGGCGGTTAATCCGAAGCGGATACTCGTGCCGGCGCGGATCAACCGCGCCAACCGTCTGGACTTTCAGATTGTCGTGTCATTCTCAGGCGGCCTCTCTTCTGGCGATGTGTAGCGAGACAATCGGTAGATGTGGATTGCCTCGTAGTGATCATCTATTCACAGCAAAATCCACCTCGCAAAGTTCGGTTTGTCAGGTTGGAATCGGTGCCGGAGATTCAGCACGCCCCCATGCGTCGTTCGGTGATTGACCTGACAACGTCAGGACCTTCGGAGGCTGACACGAACCGGTCTTGGCATTGTGAGCCGCAATCCGGTGTGCGACAGAGACGTCGAGTTCCGTGCGCCGACCAGCGCACTTCAAACGCCTAAAACGGAGCCTCACTAGACGCTGGGCCACTACACCTCAGCATTGCCACTACCGTGTCTCGCTATCAAGTTCGCGAGCGCGGTCCACGTTGCCAAGGTCGCGGTGAAGTTTGATTAGCTCGTTGCGGTACTTGATGGTGTTGGTATTGTCTGCGCCGTGCGTCTTGGTCCACAGTTTGAGAAGGCGCTCGTATGTTTCAGCAGCCTCCCGTTTCTTGCTCAAAGCCAATTGGACGTGGATGAGGCTGACGAAGGCCCGACGCCAAGACTCAGCGTCGATCTCGTTCGGTTTTGGGTGCCCGTCCAAGATGCGCAGGCTTCGTTCGGCGATCGGGAGGCCTTCACCCGGTCGGCCTCGCTTTTCGACGAGAAGGACGGCCAGGGACTGCAAGTGCCAGGGAAGCTCCATACTCTGCGGCCCCAGGTCGTTTTCAATGAGTTGGATGCCGTGGCGCATGACCTTTTCAGTTTCGTCAAACTTCTTTCGCAAAGAGAGGAGTTTCGCTAGACGCCAATGGGTGGATACGGTGCGGTAGGAATCCTTCCCGTGTATCGCTTCTGACAGCGCGACGAGTTGACGATAGTCCGACTCTGCGCCGCGTAGATCGCCTTCGGCAATTCGTGCCTGACCGCGATCATGGAATGCCGCCCATGCGGCCTCGATGTCCGCATCCTTCTCGGGGATGACGTAATCGAACGGTGGCGGCGGGATCTTGGCCTGCTCAGACTGCGCGTCCTGGTCACGCCCAAGACTCTTGTAAATGCTGATGAGGCTGCGACGTTGTTCGATTGTGAACGGATGATCGGGGCCGTCCGACTTTTCCACCGTTCTGGTGATCAATAACTGGTAGCGCAACGCATCATCGAAACGCTTGGTCCCCTTGTAGAGTTGAACAAGATTCTGCCGGCGCGCAATGACGTTTGTCGTCTCGTCTGGGACACCCGTGAGGGCGTCAAGTGCCGCAAGGTATCGGTGCTCAGCCTTGTCGGGTTGGTTCGTATCTTTGTAGAAGTCACCTAGCATGGCCAGGGGAAAGGCCGTGGCCGTGGAACCTTTGCCATACTCGGCCTCGACGACCCAAAGCGCATGCTTGAAGGCCGCTTCCGCTGCGGGAAGATCGCCGAGCCGTTGAGACGCGTAAGCGATACCGAACGACGGGGATTTGAGGCTGATATGGTCCGGCCCATGTTGTCGTTCCAGAATCCTGACACAACGTCGCCACATCTCTCTTGCATGGGCGGGTTCACCCCGTTCATTGAGCACGTGGTCTGCATGGGCCTCCAGTGATTTGACTTCGATCAGGTCGAGGACGTCGGCGTTTGGGCGCTTTCCGGGTACAAGTACAACACGGAATCCCATCCCGTGCGCAACGTGGCCGGGAACAGAACCACCACGGGCTGCGCTGCGTGCGTCGATCCAGGTGTGGAAACTGTCTCCGCCCCGCAGAACGAACTGCTTGAACGCTCGACTCGTTGGGCCGGTGAAGGGGAAGGTGTGTCCGCCCGTGACGCCGCCGGGGAAGACGCGCTTGCCCTGTACGTAGCCGTTACGGAACAGGTCGAGGCACCACTCGGCCGCGTTGCCGTGCATGTCGTACAGGCCCCATGCGTTGGGCTTCAATAACGCGACGGCCTGCGGCAAGCCCGTTGACTTCGCGTCGATCCGCACGTCGGCGTACTCGCCGATGGACTTCGGATCGTTGCCGAATGAGAACACGTCGGCGCTGCCAGCCCGGCAGGCGTGTTCCCACTCGGCCTCGGTCGGCAACCGATACCACTTGCCTTCCCGCTCGCTGAGTCGACGACAGAACTCGCGGGCATCGAACCAGTTGACGGCGGCCGGGAATTGCTCCTCGCCGGAGGCGTCGGCGTGCTCAAGGAGGCCGTCCTTCCCCATGACAGCCTTCCACTGCGCGACTGTGACTTCCGTTGCACTCATACGGAATGGTTGATCGATCCTGGCCGACTGCTCACCGGCCTCCGCGCGGAAGCGATAGACGTCGGCCGGCGACCTCCACCACATCTTCTTTTCGGTTTCGATCAGCCGGTCGATCTGATCATCGGACGTCCCGAGCATGAATTGCCCAGGCGGGATCAGGCGCATCCTTATGCCGATTTCATTCTCGATCTCGACGGGTTGATTGAGTTGGTCAGCCAATGCGAATTGGATTTCGGCGGCCTTGTCGGGCGGCGTGGGCTTGTCAATCGAAGGTAGTTCATTCGACTGATCGGACAGGCCGAGTTGCGCCCAGTCGACCTTTAGGATGGGGATTTCATAAAGCACGCGTTTACCGTCGATCTGCTTGATTGCATAGAGCGCGCGGTAGCCTGACGCCAGCCATTTGTCCTCCGTCCAACCTCCGCCATCCGGTGAACTGAAGAGTTGACGGGCCCTGCCAAATGGTTGGTCGGTGTCAGATCGAACGCTCAGCCAGTGAAAGGGGTGAAGGGCTCGGCCGTACGACGCGAAGACTATCGCCCGGCCGTCATTCGTCAGGCTGGGATTTGTCTCATTGTGTTTGCTGTTTATGGCAGGACCCAGATTGGTAGGTTCGGACCACTTGTCTCCATCCGTCCGGTTCGACTGCCACAGGTCCCAGCCCCCGTGTCCGCCATCTCGCGCGGAGAACCATGTCAGCGTGTTGCCGTCGTTGGAAAGCGATGGCATCACCGCGTCGCGCCTGGATTCGTTGATCGGTGGGCCGAGCATCGTGGGGGGGCCGAATGGAGCGTCCCTAGTTGCCCGCTTGGCCGTCCAGAGCTTCCAACCCTTCCCGACACGCTGCGACATGAAGACGATGGTAAGTTGATCGGCTGAAAGTCGCGGCGCGGCGTCTCTCGCCGGACTATTCAGGGCCGCAACATTGACCGCCGGGTCGAACGGTTGGTCACGGCTTGGCCGTTCCGCCATCCAGATGTCCTGCTCGCCCGATCCACCTTCACGATCGGATACAAAGTAGATCGTCAAGCCGTCGGCCGACACCCACGGATGGACGGGACCTTTCTCAGCGTTGACATTCGGCCCCAGCGGACGTGGATCACCGAAGGTCAACACGTCTTGCTGCGGCGGTTCATGCCCGAGCAGCGCCCAGTCCACCGATGTGATGGGGACCTCGTAGATCCCGTCGACGTTGTGGAAGTACAGCGCGGAATAGTCCGCAGCGAGCCAGGGCCAGACGGCGCCTTTGGCGTGGAGTTCGCTGATCGCCGCTCCGATGCGCACGGCGGACGGAAACGGGTCCGAGTTTCGCTGACGAAACGTGATCCAGATGCCATGACCGACGGACGTACCCGGCCGATCCGAGCAGAACACAAGGACGCGACCGTCTTCAGACAGGCAGGGGCTGAAGTCCTCGCCCGGCGTGTTGATGGTCGGCCCCAGGTTTTGCGGCTCGTCCCATTGGCCTTTATCGTTCCGGGTGGCAATCCAGAGGTCATTGGCTCCCACACTTCCGGGGCGTGGTGACGTAAAGACCAAACTACGACCGCCTTCTGCGAGACAAGGCAGTTTCGACGAGTTCTTGACGGTGACCGGTGCAGGCAGCAATCGCGGTGTGCCAAATGGCTGATCAGTCGATGTGCGTGTGGCCAACCAAATCTGCTTGCGTTCGATGTCAGGCTCATTGCGCGTCGAGTCGAAGACAATCGTCAACTCGTCGGCTGACAGTCGCGGGCTGCCCTCATATGCATCGCTGTTGATTGCGCTGACGTTTACGGCAGGCCCGAAAGAATCGTGCCGCGATGGGCGTTCAGACATCCAGATATCATCGCCACCCTTGCCTCCCGGTCTGGCCGCCGAGCCGAAATAGATCCTGAGGCCGTCTGCTGACACCCACGGTTCTGAGTCCGAAGCCCCCAGCAACTTCCTTGGCTTGCCGAACTTGAACGGCACGCCGTTGGCGTGGACGAGGTGTTGCCGCCATAGGCCAAGCGGCGTCTCGACGCCAGGCGTCGCATCGTCTTTATTGACTTCCATGACCACGCGAAAAGATGTAGCGTTGCTCCGATGTGTGACGCCTTGCGCGCCCCGCTTTGCCGATCGAACGACCAACGGCAGATTAAAGAAGGAGCCGCCGCGGAGCGCGCGTAAGCCCGGTCGGTGCGACACCGGGTCAGCTACAGGCTCGGCGGTGTAAGTCCGGGTGTAGGAATCGAGGCACCACTCGTGCGCGTTGCCATGCATGTCGAACAGGCCCAAGGCGTTCGGCGACAGGCTACCAGCGGGCTGAACGCTCGTGCTTCGCAACAAGTGCCCGAATGTGGCGTGTTTGGGCAGCTCACCTGCGTCGTCGCCGAAGTAATAGCGCGTCGTTGAACCGGCACGGCAGGCGTATTCCCATTCCGCTTCACTAGGCAGGCGATAGGTCTTCCCCTCTTGTTCGCTTAGGATACGGCAGAATTCGACGGCGTCGAACCACCGCACGCCAGCGACGGGGTAGTCTCCGCCGACCGAGCTGCCGTAGGCGGAATCCCAGGGTTGCGTTTGCATAATGCTCAGCCATTGGGCCTGGGTCAATTCGGTCGTGGCGACATAAATGGGTCGCGTGATCGTCACCCGGTGAGCGGGCACTTCCTTAGGCAAGTCAAGCAGGGCCTGGCGGTGATAACGTTTCTGAATGTCCGAACCGAGCTGCATCGCTTCAAGCTCCTGCTTGATGCGCTCCGCCTCGGCCGGCTCCGTCCCCATGATGAATGTCCCCGGCGGCAGAAGCCGAAACGTCATGCCGACGGAATTCTCGAACTCCACCGGCACGCCCAGATGATCCGCCCAGGCCTGCTGATAGGCCTTGGCCTGGTTGTCATCGAACGGGGCTTCGAGCATCTGCGGCGGGGCGGTGGGGGCGGCTTTGTCTCTTGCTGGTCCTGTTGGCTCGAGACCGGTTTGCGGATGGTTCGACGTGTCGTTTGGTCGAAACACCAGCCAAGATATCACCCCGACAATCGCGACGGTGACGCAGGTTGCGGCGACTGTCGTCACGCGACGTGTCCGTTTGCGCGCCGCTTTGCGCTGCCGACGGGCGACGACGCGCGACCACTGTTCGTTGGCCGCCTCGAGCGCCGCGATCACTTCGGCCATGTCGGCGAAGCGGTCATCGGGGCGCTTGGCCATCATGCGGTCCAGCAGCGACTGGATGAACCGGGGTGTGTCCGAACGTGACGTTTCCAGGGATGGGATCGGCTCTTCGCGGTGGGCGAGGATCATGCCGACTGACGTGTCGGCCTTGTACGGTGGCTCGCCCGTGATCATCTGGTACAGGCTGCAGCCGAGGCTGTAGATGTCGGCGCGGGCGTCGGCTGAACGCGGATCGACCGCCTGTTCCGGGGCCATGTATGGTGTCGTGCCCATGAGGCCGCCGGACTGCGTCAGGGTCGTGACGTGAAGCCCCTGATCGGCGTCGAGCTGAGCGAGCCCGAGGTCCAGGATCTTCAACGTGCCATCCTCATCCACGAGCATGTTGCCCGGCTTGACGTCGCGGTGGACGATCCCCTGTTCGTGGGCGCACTGCAGGCCCAGCGCCGCCTGCTTCGCCAAGTCGAGTGCGGCATCGATCGGCAACGGCCCGTCTCGGCGCAGGCGGTCGCTGACCGTACCGCCGGCGACGTATTCCATGACGAGGTAGAGATTGCCGTGCGCTTCCGACGCGTCGTAAGCGGTGACGATGTTGGGGTGAATCAGCTTGGCGGCGGCGCGGATCTCGCGGTAGAAGCGCTGCTTGGCGGTCTCCGACTGCACGGCCGAGGGGGCGAGCAGCTTCAGCGCGACGACGCGGTTCATGTGCCGATGCCGCGCGCGGTAGACCACGCCCATGCCGCCGCGCCCGATCGGCTGTTCGATCACGTAGTCGCCGTAGACCAGCGGCTCGGCGTCTTCGCTGAGCATGGTCGTCGCCTGGTAGTTGGTCAGTCGGTCTTCGCGGATGAGTTGGTCCAGGACACTGGCGGGGTCCGCGTCCGCTCCGTCGGCTGAAACGGATTGCGAAAGCTCCGCCAGTTCGTCGGCGCTGAGGATGCCGCTCTGGCTCAACAGCGTGAGGATGTCGTCAGCCGATCTCGCCATTTCAGTGTGGAGCCCCGTCAGTCAGGCCGTTGTCCGGCGTCCGCCCATCCCAAAGCCGGCTTCTGGCCGAGCCATGGGCCGGATTCATCTCTTATACCACAGGGATGGCAACAAAACCACAGATTGTAAGCGATGCTATTGGAACGACTTGTGCGTGTGTTGCGCCGACGGAGAGATGTTTCTGCCCACTTTTTACGATCGGCGCGCAAGGTCGGCCAATGCTTGGCGGAATGAGGGATGACAGGGTTGCAAAGAAGTGACCCAACAGCCTTCGGAAGTCTCGCCAAGGAGCCCTCGCATGTTGAATCGACGAATCGCTCGCCTGTTGCCTGTTCTGGCCGTCGCCCTGACCTCCGGCTTTGCCGTCGAGGCCTTCGCGGGCAGCGCGACCGTACCCGTTCCGTCGCCCGAGTCGTTGATCGACCATGGCAGTCCGGAGATTGCCGCGCAGCGTCATACCAACCCTCGGTTCCGTTATCAATTGAAAGTCGAGGTTCGGGTCGAGGGCCGACGTGGCCGCCACGTCCGTCGGATGCTGACTAAGAAACGCCAGGTGACCCTGGGTCGCCTGAAGCCTGGTACGTATCAAGCGCGTTACCGCACGGTGGTCGTCCGCCCCAGCGGTCCTCGGCCCATCAGTCCGTGGACGCCCGCCCGCAGGTTTGAAGTAAGGCGTTAACCCATTCACGTCACGGTTCTGTGTCAAGCAACTGCCCGACGCGCGTTTTGCAGACCGATTGACGACAAAGCCCGCCCCTCATGGTGGCGGGCTTTCCACTGGCGGGCGTTGCTCAGAGACTGAGAGCCATTCTGGACGTTCCGGATCATACGTGTCATCATTGGTGGCCCATGCAGGATCCGTCGCCACAACCACGTCAGTCCTTTCCCGCGACGCGCTGGTCGTTGATCGACCGGATCCGACTCGAGTCGGATGACGGAGCGCAATCGAGTCTGGGAGAGTTGCTGACCCGTTACCTGCCCGCCCTGCGCAACTACCTCATGAAACGACGGCGGGTCGCGCAGGAACAGGCGGAGGATTGGGTGCAGGGTTTCATCGCCGATCGCGTCCTGGAAAAACGTCTCGTCGAGCAGGCGGATCAGAGCCGGGGACGGTTTCGATCATTGCTGTTGACGGCGTTGGATCATTATGTCGTCAGCCAAATCCGTCATGACATGCGCGCGAGGCGGCAGGGGTCACACAACGTCGTTTCCCTCGATGAAAATGCGGCGAACGATCACGCCTCGGCCGGCGAAACGGTCGATGTGTTCGATCGCGAGTGGGCGCAGGCGGTATTGGCGCAAACGCTTGAGTCGATGAAGGCAGAGTGTGCGCGGCGGTCGATGGAAGACGTCTGGGGATTGTTTGATTGCCGCATCGCCGGGCCTATGCTGCGAGGCGAACAAGCCCCTTCGTACGAGCAGGTCATTAATCGGTTTGGATTCGAGTCACCGGCCAAGGCGTCGAATGCGCTTGTCACGGCCAAGCGCATGTTCACGCGGCGACTACGCCAGACGGTCGCCGGGTACGTTGATCGCGATGAAGAGATCGAGCGGGAGATCGCCGATCTGCAGCGCGCCCTGGTCGCCGCCGCGACGTCGCGGTGATTCCCGAATACTTGCCGACATGGAATAAGGCCGATGTCTGAACGATCAAGTGCCGCGCACGACCTGACCGCGATCTCGCGGCTAATGGACCTGAGCCCGAAGTGGGATATGCCGTGGGAAGAAACGGACTTCGGTCCGATCCTCGAACATCAACTCGGCGCGCCGCTTTCGTTCGACGGCGGGGTGGTCGATCCCGCGCTCTTGGAGCAACTCGATCGCGCCAAAGAAGTGTGCAAACCGCGCATCGAGACCCTGGCGGAGATGCTGTCGCACGATCATCCGCCGAAGGACCTCTTGATTGCGGTCCGCTTGGTGATGAAGAAGTTGGCAAGGTCGGAGGACAGCCCGATCCCCGGCGAAGTGGCAAGATCCATCTACTTTGCTCTGATCGCGGTCAGTATGATCCGACACGACGAGCCACTTACATCGCTTGACAGGCAATCGATTCAGAAAGGATTCGATTGGTGTCTCGCGCAGACTTGGCTAGGCGCGGACATGGTCGTTTTGATTCGACGGGCGTCAGCCTTGTGATGCACTTCAAGTAAACGCACGGCATGCTCGCGAGAGCCATTTGGATGAACGGTGTTTGCAAGGCAGCGCGTGTGATCAACGCACCGACGAGTGTTTGATCACCGCGTCGGCGGCTGTTGAGGAAATGCGGGTGGTGCATCAGCCTCTAACTTGAACGGCTGTCAATCGGACGCTCCTGGAGACTCTCGCTCCCACACACTCAGCGTTCTGTCGGCCGAACCGATGATGACGCGCCGCCCGTCATCGGAGATCACCACGCTCTCGATCTGGCCGGTGTGCTTAGCCAAGGTCGCAACGACTTTTCGCGTAGCGACATCCCAAACCAGAGCGGTCTGGTCAAATCCCGCAGAGAGCAACAACCGACCGTCGTGTGAAAAGGTAACTTGGCGAACTCGCTTGCCACAGTGTCCGTCAAGCAGGGCGACAGGACTATCCGATTCGGTATCCCATAGTCCCACCAGTCCGCCTTCGGTAGCGGAGGCGAGGTAGGCGCCGTCTCGCGAATACGTCACATTCCAGACACGACTGGCATGCCCCATCAACGACTTGGTGAGTTTTCCCGTCTCGACATCAAACAACTTGATCGCACCAGATCGCGTGCCGATCGCCATTTCACTGCCATCCGGCGAGAACGCGACCGTCCATACACGGTCGTTGTCCGCCTGGATGGTCCACTTTCGGTCACCGCCCTTGACATCCCAGACAATGACCTTGCCGTTCTCAAGCCCGGCCGCCAGCAGGTCACCCTTTGGCGCATAGGCAACGCCCGTCACACCTGCGGCGGCATGATACGACGTGTTGGGTGCCAATGTGTCCGCATTCCACAGCCGAACATGCCGGTCTTGGAATCCGGCAGATGCGATCGTCTTACCGTCGGTCGTCACCGCCACACCGGCAACCGCCCCTTTGTGCGGCAATGCCCCCATCTTCTTGTTCGTGTTGAGGTCAAAGACCTCAACCCCTTCGGTCGCGCCTGGCACAAACAGTCGATTCCCGTCTTTAGCGAGCGCCATTTGGCCATACATCCGTGGCCCCTTCATGGCGCTGACATAACGAATCGGTAGCGTCTGTGGGTTCCCCCCCGATGCGATCGCGAGATCCACGTCCCACGACATGGCGGTATAGTCGTCGCTGCAGGAGTAAAGCCGTTTGCCGTCTTCTGAAAAGACCAATCCCCACACCGTGTTTCCATGTCCCATCAGCCGGGCCAGTCGCGAACCGTCTTTGGTATTCCAAATGTGTATCTCGCGTTCCGCGCCTGTTGCCAGCAACCGGCCGTCGGCCGACACGGCCACACTGAACGGTGCCGTTGCGTGGGCGTTCTCAATCAACCGCTCACTTCCGCCCTGATTCAAGTCGAAAAGGCGCATCGTACGGTCAAACCCGATCGTAACAACGGTGCGGCTGGCAGGGTCAAACGCGAACTGCCAACAAGGCTGCGTGTGTCCTTTGAGTTCATTGATGACGCGCTTTGACTTGATGTCCCAAATCTTGACCGACTTGTCGCTGGCCCAGATGACAGCGTCTTCTTCTGGGTAGAATCGGACCCACCGGATCCAGTCGTTTGCGTCCTCAAATCGTGATCGCTCGGACTGCGTCTCAACATCCCACAGACGGCCGGTCTTATCGACGCTTCCCGTCACCAGCGTCTTCTTGTCGGAGGACAGGTCGAGGTTGAGCAAGACATGTTCGTGACCGCGGAACGTCTTGACCTTCGTCAGCGTCGATACATCCCAGATGTGCGCAAGCTTGTCCTTCCCGCCACTGGCCAGCCAGCGTCCGTCGTCGCTGAAGTCCAATGCCATCGCACCACCGGGGTGCGCCAGGACATGATTTGTCGGGCTCATCGTCTTGGCATCGAGGAGGCGGATATAGCCATCCCAGTCGGCGAGCGCCAACACCCCTTGTGATGAGAGCGCAACAGCGTGCACCTTGTTGCTTGGCGGGGTGAAGGTTGCCAGACGAAGACGTTGTTTGGGTTCAACGGGGGGGAGCGATGTTGTTGAAGTCTGAGGATCGTCGTCCGCCTTGGAGTTGCGGCCGTTCGTCACAGGAGCACGGTCGCTTGTTTCGCGTTCACGCTCCGCCAAGGCGGGGCGCGGGTCGGTGTCCGTTTCGCGAATAGCAAAGTAGACCACCGCGATGGCACTGCTGAACAAAGCCAGGAGTGTCACAACCAGGTACGTCAGATTCCGATTTCGGCGTGAAACCTGTTCGCCATACGGATGGCGTTCGGAACTCTCGAACGATCGAGGTGCATCATCCGCACTGTTGTTGTCCTGGTCCAGGGCGCTGAGGCAGCCCTCTAGACCATCGATGACCTCCTCCATGGTGGATGGCCGATCGGTGGGTTCGATCGCCATCATGCGATAACAGAGTTCGTCCAACTCCGTCGACACGTCGGGGCACGCGTCCTTGAGATGTGGCGGAGGGTGGTCGCGTTTCGCCAAGAGGATCGCGACAGAGGAGTCGCCCTCAAACGGCAGCCGTCGAGTAATCAATTGGTATAGCGTGCAACCCAGGCTGTATATGTCACTGCGGGCTCCCGCGTCGCGCGGGCTCACGGCCTGTTCGGGCGATACATAAGGCGCTGTGCCCAGAAAACCAGACGACTGCGTGATCGACGTGTCGCCCGTGAGGGCATCACGCTCCAGATGCGCTAATCCAAGGTCCAACAGCTTCAACACGCCGGACTCGTCAACCAGCATGTTGCTTGGCTTGACATCCCGATGGACGATCCCCTGGCTATGCGCAAACGCCAGTCCGCGAGCCGCTTGTATGATCAGCCCGATCGCATCTTTCTCTGAAACCGGGCCCGATTCCTTGAGGTACTCGTTCAAATTGCGGCCGGCAACATACTCCATTACCAGATACAACTGGCCATGTGCCTCCGAGGCGTCGTAGGCCGTGACGATATTGGGGTGCACCAGCTTGCCCGCCGCTTGGATCTCTCGTTGAAACCGTTCGACGGCCCGGGGCGCATCGACCAACATCGGAGAGACCAGTTTGAGCGCGACAATTCGTTGCAAGTGCCGATGCCGCGCCTTGTACACGACACCCATGCCACCACGACCTATTTGCTCCTGCAGGATGTAATCGCCGTAAACCAACGGGCTCGGGGATGCGGACATGAACGAATCAGCCTGAAACTGAGTGAGCTGGGTTTCGCGCACCAACTGCTCCGCCACTTCTGACGCTTGAGTTTCCAGCGCATCGTCACGCAAGCCGTCCAAGGCACGGTCCATCTCTGCCCGAGAGAGGATTCCGCTCGACTCAATCCGATCAGCGAGTGTTTTTGCATCGACTGTCATTGGACTGTCGTTTTCCCCAACAAGCCGCGCTTCTTGGATGACCCCATGGGTGGCAATGAACAGATGGGATCAAGCGGAGCAATCCGGAATCGACCGGTCTCGACTCCCGTAGCCGGTTGCGAGCCCATCTCCGGCAGCGGGTGCCACTTACAGGAGCGTTGTCATGGACTGAGAGAATCGGATCAGTAGTTCTCCAAAGCTGGTCCCACACTTAGACTACCAGAATCGAATCTGTCAAGAATCGTTCTCAAGTTCATGAGGAACATCTCGGTGATCGTAGAGCACCTATGAGATGCTTCCCCAAGAGTTTGTCATCGTCCGCCGTGGCAAGAGACAATGGGAGTACGATTTCGGGAGGATTGGGTGACACAGAAAGCCGCAGAAAAGCAGTTCGCGCATGGTCAACATCGCGCGACAACTTGTATCGAACGATCGGCTAGGCCTGCTGTGCCGAAGAAGGGGCTGCCTGAAACCAGCCAGCGCCAATCGTATATTCTTCAACCACGATGCCTTACTGGCTGATCAGGTGGCGTCATGGGCCCAGATCACTTACGCTCTCGCTTTGACGCCATGGCATTCTGCGGGACGCAACTGCATGAACAGAAGGAACACTGTCTTGAAAACGCTGTTCTCACTCTCGGTAGTGGCCGCCCTGTTCGCTACGAGCGCCGCGGCAGACCCCGGCAAGCTCGGCGATCAATCTAAGCCGCTTAAGGTTTTCATCCTCGCCGGCCAGTCAAACATGCAGGGTTACGGCATCATCGACGCCGGCAAAGACGAGGACCTCGTCCACGCCGCGAAGAAGGACTTTAAGTACCTCAAAGACGAAGCTGGCAATTGGGTCGAACGCAAGGATGTCTGGTACTTCGAGCGCGACGGCAACCGCGTCAGTAACCTGAAAGTTGGTTACGGCGCCAACGCACGACGTTTTGGCCCGAAAATCGGACCGGAGCTCGCTTTCGGTCACGTCGTCGGTCAACACTTCAATGAGCAGGTTCTGTTGATCAAGTGCGCTTGGGGTGGCCAGGCGATCGCGGGCCCGTGGCGTTCGCCAAGCGCCGGGCCCAACCCCGACCCCGAGTTCCCGGTCGAGTACACCGGCAACCGCTACCGCGAAATGCTCGAAATCGTTAAGGATGTCACCTCGAACCTCAAGAAGTACTACCCCCAATACAAGGGTCAGGGCTTTGAGATCGCCGGCTTCTTCTGGCACCAGGGCTGGAACGACGCAACCAAGCCCGCATTCACCGCTGAGTACGAAAGCAACCTCATCCACTTTGTGGCCGATGTCCGCAAGGATTTGGGCGTCAAGAGCCTGCCTTTCATTGTGGCGACCAGCGGGATGGGCGGGAAGGGCACTAACGTCGTCCAGCCGCAGCTCCGGGCGGCCAGCAAGATCGACAACTGCTACGCCATCGACACCGTCCGCTTCCGCGGCGCAAGGGTCAACAAGCAGATCTCGCATTGGTACAACAACGCGACGTCCTACTGCAAGATCGGCCACAACTCGGCGCTGGCAATGATCAGTGCGATGAAGGGCGAAACGCCGTCGGCCGAGGTCGTGGGAAACGTGAAGCCGGAATAGCTCGCACCTCACAAGGAACGCCACAATGCGCTACAGAGCTTTTGTCTGTCTGCTGTGTGTTTCGATGGTCGCGATGCAGGGATTGGCTGACACCGATCGTCGGCCCAACATCGTGGTGATCTTGGCAGATGATCTGGGCTGCCGCGACATGGGCCTCTATAACGGCTGGGTAAAGACGCCGCGCCTCGAGCGGATGGCCCGCGAGGGCATGTTGTTCACCGACTTCCACACCAACTCCTCGGTGTGCAGCCCGACCCGCGTCGCGTTCCTCACCGGTCGGTATCAGCAACGTCTGGGCATCGCGGACGTCATTGTCGGCAGCCGGGAGCCGGACAGCGGCATACTCCCCTCCGTCCCCACCATCCCGCGTGTGTTCAAGGACAACGGTTACGCCACCGCCCTTTACGGCAAGTGGCACTGCGGCTATCAGGACAAGTACAACCCGGTGCACCACGGGTTCGATGAGTTTGTCGGATTCCTCACCGGCGGCAGCGACTTTCACCGGTTCGGCGGCTGGCGCAATGGCCTGGAGCGGGCACAGGGGCTTGAGGGCTACGGCACGCACCTCATTACGGAGATGAGCGTCGGCTTTATCAAGCGCAACAAGGACAAGCCCTTCTTCCTGTACGTCTCGCACCAGGCGGTGCACAATCCCTACCAGACCCCGGCCGACACACCGGACAGGCGGGTCAGAGGTGAGAGCCAGCACGCCACGAACGACAAGAACCGCGCGAAGTACAAGGTGATGTTGCAAGAGCTGGACAAGGGCGTCGGCCAGATCTTGGACACGCTTGCGGCGCAGGGCCTAGCGGACGACACGCTGGTGTTCTTCTTCTCCGACAATGGGGCGGTGGGCATGAGCCCGCAGCAATTCCGGTTGCGGCGCGGGGGCAAGTTCAGTCAGTACGAAGGCGGACACCGTGTGCCCGCCATCGCGTGGTGGCCGGGCAAGATCAAGGCGGGGACGAAGTCCGATGCGCTGGTCGTTGGTTTTGACCTGTTCCCGACGTTTACCGACATCGCAGGGATTGCGAAGTCCAACCCGGGGAACCTCGATGGGGTCAGTCTCAAAGACCATCTCCTCAAGCAGAAATACGTGCCCGACCGCGACATCTTCTTCGGTTACGAGCCCAAGCTCGGTACGGCAATGCGTCGAGGCCAATGGAAGATGATCGTCAAGGGCGACAACGTCGAACTCTACGATCTCCAGACCGATCCGAAAGAAGCGACTAATCTAGCCGCGCAGCATGCCGAACGAACCATGTCCATGCGCAAGGCCATCGATCAGTTCAAGGCGACCGTGACGCCTGGCTCATAGTCACTGTTGGCTAACTTTCGTTCGGCGTCGGCCCGTCTTCGTGCGCGGATTTGGCAGTATCCTCATTGTCTTTGTCTTTCAAGCTGCCAAGAACAGTGGGCAACTCGATACCCGCTTGCTCTGCGAGCTCGTGCATGGGTGGCAGCGACGACATCAAGCTGCGCAGGAATGTTGACGTGCTGCCCCTGGTCATGCCGTCGCCGGTGTCGCCACCGCCGTCGCCTGAATCCCAGACGGTGATCTTGTCGATCTTGAGGTTTTGAATCGCACGGACCTGCATGTCGACGAGTTCGGGCAACTTTTCGAGCAGCAACAGTGTGGCAGCAATCTGCTTCTCCTCGCCACAGGTGTCAAGCAGCTTCGCGTAACCAGCGGCCTTGGCTTGTAGCACGGCTTGAACGCCTTCCGCCTCGGCCTGGTACTTGGCAAGAACGCCGTCGGCTTCACCCTTAGCCAGTCGTCGGATACGTTCAGCCTCAGCCTCGGCGTCAATCTCGACCTTCTGCTTTTCAATGTTCTGTAGAACGATCTGTTCCTTCTCGAGTCGAGCCTGTTCCTGTTCACGCTCGGCGATCAGGACGTCACGGGCCGCTTCGGCTGCGGCAACTTCGCCGCGACGGCTTGCTTCGGCGCGGCGTTCAGCGAGCGTCGCTTCGTAGGCGGCGATCTCGGCTTTCGATTTGTTTTCGCCTTCGACGGCGCTGGCTTCATATTCAGCGACTTTGACACGACGGTCTGCGTCAGCCTGTTTCTTGCCTTGCGCAGCCAACGCATCCTGTTGTGCGATTGCAATCTCCTGTTCACGCTTTGCATTGGCTTCGCCGGTGATACCCTCCGCTTCATACTTCGATACGGCAACACGCTGATCACGTTCCGCTTCCTTCTGTCCTTTCGCGGACTCGGCGTGTTGCCGCGCGACTTGCACTTCCTTCTCACGATTGGCCGTGGCCTGGCCAATCTCGCCAAGCTTGTCCTGTTCCGCGACTTCAACCTTCGCAGTGTTGATCGCTTCTGCCGCGGCACGTCGGCCGATCGCGTCGATGTAGCCCGACTCGTCAGTGATATCGCGAATGTTCACGTTGATCACTTCAAGGCCGATCTTGTTCAACTCCGTATTGACGTTGGTATTCACCAGGTCGAGGAATGTCTCGCGGTCCTGGTTGATCTGTTCGATCGTCAGCGTCGCAATGACCAACCGCATCTGACCAAGAATGATGTCCTGTGCCTGGGCGGCAATATCGACCGTAGGCAGATGCAGCAAACGCTCGGCAGCGTTCTGCATGATTGTTGTTTCGGTGGAGATGCCGCAAGTGAATGTTGAGGGGACATTCACGCGGATGTTCTTTTTCGACAGCGCCGACGTTAAGTCAATGTCGATCGTCATCGGCTCGAGCGTGAGGTAGCCGTACGACTGCAACATGGGCACGACGAACGTTGCGCCACCGTGAATGCACTGCGACGCGGCCCGCCCGCCGACGCGTCCATACTTCACCAGCACACGATTGGACGGACAACGCTTGTACTGCCGGGAAAAGATGACCAGTACAAACATGATGACGGCCACGACGCCGCCGATCACCATAAGTAAGCCGGAAGACTCAAAGAGTGCGTTAGCTATCAACATCACATGCCCCCATGATTATTCGGGCTCGACGACGAGGCAGCCATCGTCGCCCACGTCAATCACTTTGACTGCTTTGAATGATTCAATCGATTCGCCGGTGCTTACCGCCTCCATCACCTTTCGACGACCGTCCACGTCAATCTCTACACGGCCGCGCCCTTCGCCCTTGGCTGGAATCGTCACATAGGTCTTGCCTGTTCCGCCCTTGGCTCTCTTCGGGTCAAACTGGGAGTGTGTGCCGAGACGGCGAACATAGAACATCAATCCTGAAGCGAGCAGCATCATGAATACGCCGAACACAACCGAGATCAGTAACGACACAGGACCGTTGAGTTCCCAGTCTTTACGGCAAGCGACGCCCATCCAGCCGGTGCCCATGAAGAACGCGGTGATCGACAGCAGACTGAAGAGCGAGAACGCGCCGTCACCATCGCCGGCGGCTTCGGGTACACCATCGCCATCAATCTCGAAGTCGCCGCCATCACCCCCAAGGAAGACAGCCAGGATGAGTCGGATGCCAAAGACGATGGACGCGATCGAGCCCATGACGAAGTAGATCGTCACGTCGCTGTATTTCGTCAGATCGACGCCGAAGATGTCCATGATGAATTGCATGCCCAAGATTCCGAGCCCAGCGTGTTCCGACGAAGCGTGCATAGCTGGATCTGTATGAAGGTATGCGAACAGCCGGCCGTCAGCAACTAGCAAGTAGGCCGCGTTCCGAGCGGTGAAGGCAGAGAGAGACCTCAACGTGCTCAGCATCGCTCTCGAACTGTGTGGAGGTGGTCGTCATTCGCTAGATCCTTCGGCGACCTGCGGAACATGACTTGACGCGGCGTGCTTGAACACAGCATCCCCTTGTCTCGTCATGAGACGCCGATGGAGTGGGGTAGCGGCTTCCTACAGACTGATACGTCCTTCCCCTGTCCCAAGCCTGAGAAATAGATGGTGTGTTGTTGCGGGAGTGGGGCGGAGACGGTCCTGTCTGCAATCCCCTCAGGCTGAATTCGGCGATTCCGTAATGATCACGAGCTGTCCCGTGAGCCGGGTGAATGCTGAGGTGAGAGAACTGGTCGTCGCGATCAGCCCGGTCGCTAGTACCTCGATACGCCGGACGGTATCTCCCCGACTTTGGCGGATGTGTTGATAGTCGCCTGGGGCCCTGATTGTCTTGCGATGTACGGCCATGTCCGTTGCCCTGTCCTGATTGCGTCCGTGCCGAATACTCACGTATCAACACTTTCGCGGTTCAGGGAGTAAGGTCAACCACCCGCAACATTGCTGCGAACATTGTCCATGGACCGGGATGGAACGACAATGGTTGATTTTTCATCGTGTTGACTAGCCTTGAGGCGGTCCGCTGTTGGTCTGTAACTGAGCCGAATCACAATCTCCTGCTGGCCGCGTCGTCTCTTCTAGGGCAGACCGTCCGTGTCTGCAAGACCGGGCGACCTATCCGGGTTTGAAAGATCATCACTCGCAGAGGAGCCAATCGGCAGCGGTGCCCATCATCGGTCAGCGGGGAAAGTCATTCGATGATCGACATCGTTTCAACCCAGATCGGGCCTTTCCCGGCCGGGTACTGTGCGATCTTCTTGAGCGCACCAGAGTCCTCGATGCGATACGCGCCCAGTCGTGCGTCACCCTGACCGGCGACATACAGGTACTTGCCGAGTTTGTCGATCGTAAACGATCTTGGTACGCGTTCGCACGGGTAGTGTCCGATCTGCTTCAAACGTCCAGTTTGAGGATCAACGCTGAATCCCACGATGCTGTCTCTCCCGGTAGGCGAACCGCGATTGGTAATGTCGCGGTTGGACACGTAAAGAAACCGGCCATCGGGCGTCACGTGAAGATCAGCGGTTGTGATGCGGCCATCGAACCCATCGGGTTGAGTCACGAGATTCTGAATCAGCTTGAGTGTGCCGCTTTCCGTGTCCCATTGCCAAACGCCTACGCCGGGCTGTTCACGCTCTTGCGTTGTGTAGGCAATGGAGAGGTTGGGATGGAAGACCAAGTGTCGGGGTTGCTTCGCTTCATCACGACCCGTGGGGCCACTTGCGAAGGGCGGGTCATTCGGTTCGGACGTCCCCACCTGTGCGGTGAAGTGATTGATGAAGATCTTATTGGGGCCGGTTGCCGGGACAAGCAGCCAATGATTGTCCGGCGAAAACACGGCGCTGTGTGCCTTCTGCTCGAACGTCAAGGTTTGAGCGGTAACACCGCGACAAACCGGATCGATCTTCCAGATCGTCGCCTTACCCGGTCCATAGTGGTTGCCAGCCAAGAACTCGCCGTTGTTGTCGGTCATCAGATAACCGGGTCGCATTGCGATCTTCGCGTTGTGGACGAGCTTCAATTCGCCGCCTTTCCCAATCTGTAGCGTGGCGATAGCCGGTGTTGTCCCTTGTGCACTAGACGCAACCGCGACGGCGTACATCAGTTGTCGATTCGGCGCAAATGTGAATGGGCCCGCGCCGTCGAGACGTAGTTGCTGAAGCCGGGTAAGCTCGCCGCTCTCCTTGTTTACCCCGTACACGCTGAGTTCACCGCCTGCGGCCAAGTACAATCGCTGCTTGGAGTCCCGCGGGTCGCCGTCGCGCGGCGCGGGGTCTGGGTTGGGCATGGCGTCCAGCACAAGAGCGAGGCGTTGGCGGGCTCTGCGCGTTGCCTCGGTGTCGTTAGCGGGGAAGATGGGTTGTTGTTCGAGTTTGTCATTTGGCACGTCGTAGAGCTTGCCGTCCCCATAGAGCTTGTATCGCTTGTCGCGCGCGAATCGGACCTTTCTGAATTGATCCTTGTCCCATCCCGGCCGCGGGTCGTAGTGGCAGAACACCCATGGGCGAGTGGGGCCCGGCTTACCGAAAAGCTGAGAGTAGAAACTGATACCGTCAATGGCGGCCTCGTCACGAAGGGCTTGACCAGCCGCTTCCATGACAGTCGGTAGGAAGTCGGTTGAGTCGACAAGATTATCGTTGATGCCCGGCCTGATCTTCCCAGTCCATCGGACGATCAATGGCACATGCGTACCTGCATCTGTCGTTCTGCCTTTGCCACCGACGACCGGGCCACTCCGCGTCTGCGACGTGATCTTTCTGTGAGTGCCGTTGTCGCTGTAGAAGATCACCAACGTGTTGTCACCAAGCCCCAGGTCGTCGATGTGTTGGATCACACGGCCGACGCACTTGTCCATGTACTGAACCATACCCGGGAAGTGACGTGTGTCTTCGGTTAAGTGGCTGGCGTCATTTGGCCAATCGAGGCTGTCGGGTGTGGGCACGAATGGGCGGTGCGGCAGCGCCATCGCGTAGTAGACAAAGAATGGTTTGTCCTCGTCCTTCTTTCGTGTGATGAAGTCGTTGATGAAACCAACCCAGTGGTCCGGCCCGTATTTCCCTTGGAGTGCTTTGATCAGTGTGCCATTCTGATAGGTGGTAGGGTCGGCGAATCGCGATCCCTTGTCTTCTGTGTGCCACGCATGGAACAGGCTGTACTCGTCAAACCCCGCGTCGTTAACTTTCATTCCCTTGCCCCGCCGCAAGTGCGAGCCGGGATAGCTCGGTGGGTCGTAGCTCTGCAACTGCCACTTGCCCGCGATGCAAGTGCTGTATCCTGCATCCCGCATGTAGTGTCCAATTGTCTTCGCCTTTGGATCGAGCGTCCCGAAATACAACCAGTTCCGGTTGTTGTAGAGACCCGTCATCAATTGGATGCGAGTGTTTGTGCACAGTGGTTGCGCGTATGCATGCGTAAAACGAACACCCTGTGCAGCCATACGGTCGAGAGTTGGTGTCTTGTAACTCAAGCCGCCATAGCAACCGAGTCCTTCGACGCCGATATCGTCGGCCATGATTAGCACGATGTTGGGCCGATCGTCTGCGCTGTGCGCGATACCAGGGAATAGAATCACCGCAGTAGCGAGAAAAGCAGTGCGCATCACGGAGGACCTCCACGTCAGGCATTCAAGGCCGAGCCCAAGGTAGTCTGCTTTGAAGCTAATCTCAAGGTGGCGACATGGCATGCGAGCGGCCGGCGCAGTGAGTGCAGCAAAGGTTGTCAATCTATGAAGTCGTGCCCTTCCGCAGCGCAGCCCTTAGCGTGCATAGATGTGACTTGTTCAGCCGGCGAACAATGGTAGTATCGGCTGGCCCAAGACCGCTGTTCCCGGCGATCTCGGAGGTACTACAGTCGCGAGTGTGTGGTTTGGGGGGAGCCCAGATCGAGAGCCGTCTGGAACACAGGGGTCATGACAAAGTACTTCGTAATGAGTTGAAGAAGTGCACACGGCAGCTTCGCCGGGCAGTTGCCCGAATCGATGCTGTGGCAACTTGCGGCGGGCGCCATCCTATGTGTGACGGTCGACTGTAAGGCCGTTGCCGTGGGTGTGTGCTTTACTGAGTATGACCCCGCTCAAAGGGTGTATCCGGCGAGTAAACGTCGTGCTTGATGCTCCATAAGATCAGCCAGTTCGGTTACCATTCTCTCATCAATCGGGATATCCGTCACACCACAGAAGAGGAATCATCCATGAAGTCCAAGCTGTTCAAGATAAGTCTTACGTCAGTTGTGGTGGCCTCGTGCCTATTGATCGTCAGCCCGTCTCTTGCCGAGACAAAACTGAAGGTCTTTATCTTGGCGGGGCAGTCTAACATGGTTGGCCACGCGCGGGCCCACACCATCGCCACACTGTTTCACTCAGACGACGCGCGGGACGAGGCGCTTGTGGAATTGGTATTCGGACGAGGAAGCAAGGTGTCCAAGCAGATGCTGCTGGACCAATTGGTCCGGGGAAGGAAGATCGATTCGCTGACTGGAGGCATCTCCAACGACAAGATTAAGGCGATGAAGCCGGGCCCGGAAAAATTGGCACTCGAGGCCGAGGTGAAGAAGCTCAAAGACGCGCACGAGGCCTACAAGCAATTGGTCGCCTCGGCCTGCGCGGTGTCTGATCGGGTCTATATCAGTTCAATTGCGGATCGCAACAGGAAGTCTGGCAAGCTCGGAGTCGGTTATGGTGGCGACGGGAAGAAGATCGGACCGGAGTATGCCTTTGGACTCTCTATCGCTAAGCACATCGACGGCCCGATTCTGTTGATCAAGACCTCATGGGGTGGCAAGTCGTTGAATTACAACTTCCGTCCGCCCTCCGCAGGCGCCTATGAGTTGAACGACAAAGAGAAGTCAAGCGGCAAGGCCGAGGAAATCAAGAAGAACGCTGGGCGTGATTACCGAATGATGAATGACGCCGTCCAAAAGGTACTCGACAATCTGAAAGATCATCATCCGGCCTATGACGTCAAAGCCGGATATGAGATCGCCGGCTTTGTTTGGTTCCAAGGCTTCAATGACCAGTTTTCGCCGGCGTTCCGAGAGAACTACAAGGCCAACATGGTCGCGTTCGTTAAGGACGTCCGCAAAGAGTACAAGGTGCCAAACCTGCCGTTTGTGATCGGCGTGCTGGGGACTGGGATGACGGCGGAGAAGGTGGCCGCGAACGCGGTTTCGGTCGGCCAGAGAGAAGCCGCCAAGTTGCCGGAATTCAAAGACAACGTCGTGGCGGTCGAGAGTTACACGGAGTACTCCCACTTTTCCTACGGAGTGTTCAAGAAGGGTTGGCCAAAGCACTATCACGAGTGGGATACGGTTGGCAGTGATCGGCCCTATCACTACTTGGGAAGCGGCGCTTTCTTTGTCAGGCTTGGAAATGCTTTTGCGGATGCGATGGCCGACCTGATAGCGAAGCACTAAACGGCCTGGTGCGCAGTACAACTGTTCCGCCAGCACTACGCCAATCGACACGTCTTGACGTGGCGTTCGGCGAGATGGGTTTAATGGCGAATTGACTCACCAAACAGCGCCGAGCGCTGACTCGCGATCGGCCTCGGTATCGATGTGTAGATCTCCTCGTTGCCTGTCCCCCAATGCAACAGGCGGAGTTCCAAGGCCCGCCCCGGACGCGCCAATGGCGATTGTCCGTGAAATGACTGCTTCCTGAAAGCCATGGGCCTCTTTGAGACTCGACCGTGAATTGTGACGCGTGAACCGTCAGCGACGCTGCGATTGCGTTTGCCGTGTGCGGCTGACTGTGTGGAGAGCGAGGCCGGATTCGCAGCGGAGTGGATTGCAGACAGTCGAAGGACTCACCGCTGCCGATTCCGATCCGGTTCACGACCCGCGGCCCATACCACCATTCGCTTGAACACCTCGTCGCCTGTCGGGTACGGGCTGTTGTAGCCGTCCGGGCCAGTGTGAATGACGACCCTGCCTTGGCCGAACTCGCAGACCGCCAGTGAGATGCGCCGTGTCGATGTCTGCCTGGCCAGCGCTTTGTAGCGCGGGTCAATACTGCGAATCGTATCGGCTGGAAAGGGCAGGTTGTCTACCGCGACATCTTCGGTGATGAAATGCTCGTGAGAGACAGTTTCGCGGCTTGGTTGACGCTTGTCGTACCAGTAATGAAATGTGACGGGATAAGGTAACAGCGCGGGCGTACAGACCTGGCCAGTTACCGAGTACGGGTTGGGTTGACCCACGATAAGCCCGCCGCCGCGCTTGACAAATGCGTGGAACTGATTGGCTTTTGAGTTCAATTGTTCTAGTTGCGCCGCAGTGTATGCCCAGTCGGTGGACAGGTAGAGCACATCAACGCCTTCCAGTTCGTTGGGTTCGACCGTCTTCCAGTGCGCCATTCGTACGTCAAAGCCGAGTTTGCGCAGCCGATCGATCGGGTGGTCCGGGCCAATGACGACCACCCTGATAGGTGGCCGCTTCGCTTCAGTTGGTTCGGCAGGCCTGTGCTCGGCCGCCAAGGCAGTGAGCGTAGTCCACACCAATGTGAAAAGGACAATGGCCGTGCATATGGGTCGGAAGTGTGGCATTGGAGTTTTGACGTTCAGGGCCAGCAACAGTTCCAATTTGACATCCGCCGTTAGAATGTCGTCATGGCCACTCTGCGTCTGGCCTGCCGCTGCGAGATTTGAGCATTCATGCGAGTTTGGCGACGTGCTTCATGGCGTCCTTGGTCCGGTGATTGGCCGGCCGAATCAAGCTAGAACCATGCAAGGATACTACATGCAAAAACGTTCGACGCATTTAGGCTGGAATCACACTGGCTCTGCGATGCTGACGGTCATCGCCGTGTGCCTGTTGGCGGGAACGGCCGCTGTCGGCGCGGAGCGGCGCCTCGCCGCTTTTCCGGGTGCGGAAGGATTTGGTTCGCACACAAAGGGGGGACGAGGCGGACGCATCGTTCACGTCACCAATCTCAACAGACGAGGACCGGGAAGCTTCGCTTGGGCTTTGAACGAAGTCAAGGAGCCGCGGACCATCGTGTTCGACGTCAGCGGCGTGATCGACTGCCGCAATGAAATCAGCTTCACCATCAGAGCAGACAACGATCATGTGACGATCGCCGGCGAGACTTCGCCGGGGGGCATCGCGATTTACAATTACCGCAGCTTCGTCATCCGTGACGGCGCAGAGCAGGTCGTCATGAGATTCCTCAGGTTTCGGGGCACACGCGTCCACACACGGAACGACCCGGACGGCCTGCTCATCTGGCACGCCCGGGATGTGATTGTCGATCACTGCAGCTTCGCGGGCGCGTGTGATGAAACGATCTCGGCAAGCGACGTGGACAACGTGACGATCCAGTGGACGGGGCTCGATGAGTCCCGCAAGGAGAAGGCTCACAGCGACTACTTCGAGAATAACGGGCAATGGCACAACTACGGCGGCCTCTACTCCAAAGCCCGGAACGTTTCGATCCACCATTGCCTGTTCGCGCACCACAGCAAGCGCAACCCGCTGGCCGGCAAGGGGTCTTATGTCGAAGCCGTGTACAACGTTGTCTACAACTACTCCAATTCGCAGCAGACCTGGGGTGCTGCGGGGGAAGGCCTGAAGATCGCCCACTGCTACTTCAAGCTGGGACCGGATCGGCGCAAGCGCCCCGTCCCCGTCCGCAGCAACGTGATCGCGGTGCGCGGGTGCGTCTCCAAGAAGCGCGATGGGACGCCTGGACCACCCGTGGAAGATCTTGGCAAACTCGGCGACCTGAATCTCAAGACCGACATCACGGCTGAAGAGGCATACGAGTTGGTGCTGCGTGGAGCCGGCGCCCTGCCCCATGACGCCACCAGTGCGCGGATGGTGCGCGAGACACGAACGGGCACGGGGAAGCAGGGCTATCAGCCGGACATGGAGGCAGACCGGGCCGCTCTGCGAGCACGGCCCGGCCAGAAGGACTCGGACAACGACGGCATCCCCGACCAGTGGGAGAAGATCCACGGGTTGGATCCGACGGACCCATCGGATTCACGCAGGCTGTCAGCGACCGGATACAGCCACCTCGAAAGGTACTGCCACGAGCGTGCGAACCAGTTGATTCGGGCGAGCCTGGGCGGCGAATCAACTCGCAGGGGCTTGCCAGATCGTTGAGTCCGCATGGGTTCAGAACTCTGCCAAGGCAGCACCGCTGACCGTTCCAGCTTCTTACTCGGGCGCAATGAATCGGCCATCGTCCAAAGGCGGCGTGCACTGGATGCTCCCGCGCTCCTCCACGTCGAGTCAATTGGGTAAGGCAGAAGCGCAATGACCTGGTCGATGACAGTGATGGCGACCGGAGACTTACAACCTGGTATGTGGTACTCGGCTCCCGGGTTGTGTTTCTGTTCTTCATGTGGACGAGGAGTCAGATACTCAGAAAAAGCATTACCGTACCGTCCGGGTCTTTGTCTAAGCGATGTCCGACTTACGATTGATCGATGGCACGATCACGCTTGGGTTACAATGTGTCGAACTCGACGATGCTTGTGAATGACACGGTACACCGACACAAGAGGCGAGTGGCAATCTCATGAAACGCATTCACGCTCTGATAGTTTGGGTCGTGGTCTCGTTCGGCCTGATCGCAGCCCCGGGGTCGTCTCGAGCCGGCGATTGGCCAATGTGGCGGTACGACGCACAGCGCAGCGGGTCGAGCCCGCACGCGCTGCCGGCGACGCTACATTTGCAGTGGGTCCGTCAACTCCCAGCCGCGGCCCCAGCCTGGCCTAAGAGTCAGCAGAAGCTGCAATTCGACCTCGCGCCGCAGCCGGTCGTGGTGGGTACGCGCATCTTTGTCCCGTCGTCGTCGACCGACAGCGTGACCGCCTACGACACGCGGACGGGGCGGGCGTTGTGGCGCTTCTTTGCCGAGGGGCCAGTGCGGTTCGCGCCGCTGGCGCGCGACGGGCGTGTTCTGTTCACCAGCGACGACGGGTTGCTTTATTGTGTGGACGCCGCGACCGGTGCGTTGGACTGGAAGCTCAAGGGCTGCGCGACGACGCGGCGCGGGATCGGCAACGGCCGATTGATCTCAAGTTGGCCGGCGCGGGGCGGGCCGGTGTCGCACGGCCGGCATGTTTACTTCGCGGCCAGCATTTGGCCGTTCATGGGCATCTTTGTTCATTGCATCGACGTGCAGTTCGGCGCTTACCGGTGGACGAACAGTGGGGATGGGACGAACTACACCGTGCAGCCCCACGGCGCGCCGTCGTTTGCCAGCGTCGTCCCGCAGGGTCACCTCGCGATCGTTGGCGACAATCTGGTCGTGCCGGGCGGGCGGTCCACTCCGGCGGTATACGACTTGGAGAACGGTCGGCTGCGGCACTTCGAGTACGACAAGCGGCACGGCGGCCACGCGGTATCAGCCCATGGCGGTTGCTATTGGGTCAACGGGCAGGGCTATGTCGCGTCGGACGGCAAGAGCGTCGCGGGATTGCGCCACCCGGTTGTGATGGATGACAAGACCGTCGTGACGGCCGACGGCAGCGACCTCTCGATCTACAGCGGCGACCTGCGCATCACGGAAAAAACAGTGCGTGACCGGCGCGGCAAACAACAGAAGATCAAGACGATCGACGCGCCGCTGAAGCGCAAGGTCAGATTGAACGACAGGCCGTCGGACCCCGTCTACATCAAGGCCGGTTCGACGCTATACGTCGGCGGCGACAACGCCGTGGCTGCGTACGACCTGAACGGTGACGCGGCCAAGTCGTCGCCGACCTGGTCGGCCAAAATGGACGGCCGCGTCTGGACGATGCTGGCGGCGGACAATCGGCTGTTCGTCGTGACGTTGGACGGCCGGCTGCATTGCTTCGGCGCTGACAAGACGGAGCCGACGACCCATGCGCTGTCGAAGGTCGCGATCGAGTCGAAGGACGATCGTTTCAAGACGCTCGCGGCCGACCTGATCGAACAGGCCGAGAACCAGCACGCGCCGAGGGACGCGTTCGTGCTTGTGTTCGGCGTCGGCTCCGGCCGACTGATCGACGAACTCGTGCTGCAGTCCGAGTTGCACCTGATCGTTGTCGAACCGGACGCGGATAAGGTCGATCGGTTGCGTCGGCGGATGATGGACTCGGGTGTTTACGGTCAGCGGGTCGCGGCGATCGTGGACGATGAGCGGGATGTTGTGCTGCCGCCTTACTTCGCGAGCCTGGTCACGTCCGAGGATTCGGCCGTGGCGCAACGCATCGCTGATGACGAGTCGACCGTTCGCAGGATGTTCGACGTGTTGCGGCCTTACGGCGGCCGGGCGTGTTTCGTGTTGGATGACAAGCAGCGCGCGGCGCTGGCCCGCTCGGTTACGCGGGCCAAGTGTGAGAACGCAGTCATCGAGTCGGAAGACGGGTTGACGGTGCTCGTCCGCAAAGGCGCGTTGCCGGACACCGACGACTGGACGCATCAATACGCAAACGCCGCGCAGACGGTGGTGTCGAAAGACAAACAGGTCAAGACGCCGCTGGGTCTGCTGTGGTTTGGCGGACCGTCGCACGAGGGCATCCTGCCGCGTCACGGGCACGGGCCGTCGCCGCAGGTCGCCGGCGGCAGGCTATTTATCGAGGGGCCCGACATGTTGCGCGCCGTCGACGTCTACACCGGACGCGTGCTGTGGGAGAAGACGCTCAAGGACTTCGGCAAGTATTACGACACGACCGCTCACTTCGCGGGCGCGGGTGAGATCGGCAGCAACTACGTCTCGTTGCCCGACCGTATCTACGCCGTCTACGGCACAGAGATCCTCGAACTCGAATCCGCGACGGGCGATTTGAAACAACGGTTTACCCTTGAGGCGAAGCCTGGCCAACCGGCGCCGTACTGGGGTCACGTCAGCGTGTCGGGCGACTACCTGATCGCGACGTCGTCGCCGGTCAAGATCACGTCGCAGAAGGCGTCGTCGCCGCGCCAGGTCGTGGTCATGCCGCGCGACACGGTCCCGGTCATCAAGCCCAACGCGAAGTGGCGGTACCTTGCGGGCGCCGACCCGAAAGACGACTGGGCCTCGCCTGCGTTCGACGACGGGTCGTGGAAGGTCGGCGCGGCCGGCTTCGGGTACGGCGATGGCGACGACCGCACGCAATTGAACATGCGCAACCGATTCACGCGCGTCTATGCCCGCTGCGCGTTTGACGGCAAGGCCGTCGCGGGGTCGTCCGAATTGGGGCTTGTGATTAACTACGACGACGCTTTCATCGCGTACCTGAACGGCAAGGAAGTGTTGCGCGTCGGCGTCGGCGCGGGGCGGGGCGGCAAGGCGTCGCGGATCACCAGCCACGAAGCAAACGGCCACGCGTACATCGTGATCAAGGATGGGGCCGCGTTGGTTCGGCCGGGGCGGAACGTGTTGGCGATCGAGGGGCACAATGTCAGCGCGGCCAGCAGCGACTTCACGCTCGACCCGTACCTGGTGGCGCGCCGGCCGAATGGCAAGGCCGCGCCGACGGCCAAGCCCGACAAGGCTGAGCCGAAGCCCGCGCCCTCTCGCCTGACGCGGACAGGGCCGACGGCCGGGCTGCCGATGGCGCGCTATGCGTCGGGCAGTCGGCGATTGGCGGTGTTCAATCGACAGACGGGTCAACTGCTCTGGACGCGCGATGCTCGATACAACTTCCGGCACAACAACATCGCCATCGGTCCGGACAAGGTGTTCTGCATCGACAGCCTCACCGATGCGCAACTCAACGCGCTGCGACGGCGCGGCATCGACACGACGCGCGAGCCGGTGCTCTACGCGCTCAATCTTGCGGACGGCCGCGTCGCCTGGCGGGAGACCGAGGCGGTGTTCGGCACGTTCCTGAGCTATTCGGCCGACCACGACCTGGTGTTGCAGGCCGGCAGCGCCTACCGCGACCGCGCCAAGGACGAGACGGACCGGGGCATGGCCGCCTTCCGTGGCCGCGACGGCGAAGTGCTCTGGCACAACAAAGACGTGTCGTACGGTGGCCCGTGCTTGTTGTGGCGCGACCAGGTATTGACCAACGGCGGCGGCGGGTTCGCACTGGACGTCAAGACCGGCAAGCCTACCGGCTGGTCGTACAAACGGATGTACGGATGCAACACGGCGATCGGCAGCGAGCACCTGATCACGTTCCGGTCCGGCGCGGCCGGCTTCTACGACCTGACCGGTGACGGCGGCACGGGCAACATCGGCGGCTTCCGGTCGAGTTGCACGAACAACCTGATCGTGGCCAACGGCGTGTTGAGCGCGCCCGACTACACGCGCACCTGCAATTGTGCGTACCAGAATCAGACGTCTTTGGCGCTGATCCACATGCCCGAGGCTGACGTCTGGACGTACGGCGCGCGGTTCCGCGACGGGCGGGTGGGCGTGAACTTCGGTGCGCCGGGCGACCGCCGCGCAGCCGACGGGACGCTGTGGGTCGAGCACCCGGTCGTCGGCGGGTCATCGGACAAGGTGGCGGTGACGACGCAACCGGCGACGCCGGAGGTCTTTCGTTTTCACTCGTCGGAGGTTTTCGACGCCCGGACACCGTGGATCGCGTCGTCGGGGTTCAAGGGGGTGCGTTCCGTTTCAATCGGATGTGAGCAGGGCAAGACCTACCGCGTGACATTGCACTTCCTTGAACCGGAACCGTTGGACCCGGGTCAGCGGCGGTTCGACGTGTCGATCCAGGGCAAGCGCGTGTTGCAGGGGCTGGACGTTGCGAAGGAGGCGGAAGGCTCGATGGTCGGCGTGACCAAGACGTTTACCGTGACGGCTAAAGACAAGTCGCTGCTGATCGAGCTTGCGCCGATCGGCGACCTGCCGGCCGTGATCAGTGGGGTTGGATTGGAGGCGGTTTCGCCGTAGGTGTACCCCAACGTGTCACGCATGTGGTGACCGGCGAGACATTCGCCTTGCGGCTACCGAAGTGAACGAATATAGGGCGATTGGCCTGTCGCTTGCCCAGCGGCGTCTACGCCGACTTGCATAAGAAAACTGTCGCCACCATCAAGTTGGCCTTCGCCTTCAGCACTTGCCGGTATTGACAGAGTCAAGTCGGCCGCCAGCCTTGGCTTCTCAACAAGGCTGAAGGATTGTTGCTTCAACCAGCCGTGGTAACATACTTGTACCAGCCAATCGGTACAGAACATGAATACGTTCGCCTCAGTCGTCGTCATGCTTTCCGCGCTTTCTGCGCAGGCCGCGCCGCTCGTCGCTCCTACTGAACCGCTTACGCCCGCTCAACAAGTCAAGATGTTCAAGTTGCCGCCCGGGTTTGAGATTCAACTGGTCGCGTCGGAGCCTGCGATTCAGAAGCCGATGAATCTGAACTTTGACCGGCGTGGGCGATTGTGGGTGACCCATTCGGTGGAATACCCATTCGCCGCGAAGGATGCCGACCAAGCGCGTGACGGGTTGACCGTCCTGTCGGATTTCGGCGCTGATGGCCGGGCGAACACGGTCACGCGATTTGTCGACAAGCTCAATATTCCTATCGGTGTGCAACCGATGAATCGCGGCAAGGAAGCCATTGTCTGGTCGATCCCACACATCTGGAAACTGGCGGACACCGACGGTGACGGCAAGGCGGACAAGCGTGAGATTCTCTACGGGCCATTCGGCATCGACGACACACACGGCAACCAGAACGCGTTCACGCTTGGACTCGATGGCTGGGTCTACGCTTGCCACGGGTTCCGCAATCACTCGAGAATCAAACTCGGCGGCACGGGCGACGTCGTGCTCGAACTGCAATCGGGCAACACCTACCGCTTCAAGCCTGACGGCTCGGCGATCGAACAATACACGCACGGCCAAGTCAATCCGTTTGGGCTGTGCTTCGACCCGAACGGCGACATCTTCACGGCTGACTGCCATTCCAAACCGGTAACGCTGTTGTTGCGTGGCGGGTATTACCCGAGTTTCGGCAAACCACACGACGGGCTCGGCTTCGCGCCCCCAACCACGAACGACGGCCATGGGTCAACGGGCATTGCGGGAATCGCCTACGTGCAAGGCAAAACATTTCCGAAGGAATACACCAACTGCCTTTACGTTGGCAACCCGATCACCAACAAGATCCATCGTGATGGACTCACACAATCTGGCTCAACTTACCGGGTCGAAAAACCTGTCGACTTCCTGACATGCGACGACCCCTGGTTCCGGCCTGTGGATATCCAATGGGGACCGGACGGGGCGTTGTACATCGCTGACTTTTACAATTGCATCATCGGCCACTATGAAGTGCCTTTGAATCACCCGCGGAGAGACCGCTCGCGCGGACGGATCTGGCGCGTTGTGTACACCGGTCAGAACGGTAAGGCCAAGCTCTCGACGCGAACGGCGTTCACGCAGTTGACCACGACGGTTTTGTTTGACGAGTTGCGTAGTGACAACCACATATGCCGCGAGTTGGCGACGCGCGAGCTAATTCAACGTGGCCAGGAAGGCGATGCGACGGTCAAGGCGTTTACGGAAGTCGTCACACATCGGCATCCGTTCGATACCCCCGTGCCGCCACACAAGGGCATGCGGCCGGACCTGATCGCCTGGCGTGCGAAGGGCGTGTGGCTGAATGAACGACTCGGATTACTGGATGCCAAGCGGATGCAACGGCTGGCGGCCGACGCGGCCTCGGTCCGTCTGCAACTCATCAAGGCGTTAAGCGAACGCAAAGCGTGGGACAGTGCGACGGCCGAGGTGGTCCGAAACAGTTTGCTTGGGACGGACGCGATTGTGCAGCGGTACGCCGCCGATGCGCTGGCCCGCCACCCGGACCAAGCCAACATCGAGCCGCTGCTGAAGGCGTGGTCAGGCGTGGCTTCGGCGGACACGTTTCTCATCCACACCATTCGCATGTCGCTGAGGGAGCAGCTACGCGCCCTGCCGACCAATGCCAAGCTGAAGGACATCACGCTCGATGCGGCCAATCTGAATCGCCTCGTCAACATCGCCCTCGCCGTGCCGACCGAACAAGCCGCGTGGTTCACCTTTGAGTACCTGCGCACCAATCAGGTCGAACCCGCCTTTGAAAGGCGATGCATGGAGCACGTCGCCCAGCACCTGCCTGCCGATCGCGTGGATGACATTGTCGTACTCGTGCAGAAGCGACTCGCGGGCGACGTTGCCGGCCAGTGGTCGATGTTCGAGGCCATGCAAACCGGGCTGGACAAGCGAGGTGTAAAGCCTGAAGTGGAGAGCGCGATGGGCCGATGGCTCAACACGCTTACGCCCCAACTGCTTAGGAAGGACGCGCAGCCGATGTGGCGTCATCACGCGATGACGCCCGGCGGGGCTTCGCCCTGGGGATTGCGCGAGCGTGCTTGCGCGGACGGCAAGCGCGTCGTCTTCATCGACAGCATCGTCAACGGCGAGCAACTGACCGGCGTCCTGCGGAGTCGACCGTTCGTCGTGCCCAAGGCCCTGTCGTTTTTCATGTGCGGACACAATGGGTATCCGGGCAAGAGTCCGCCGCCGGTGAATCACATTCGGCTGGTCGTGGATGGCAAGGAAGTCGCGCGTCAGGTTCCGCCACGGCATGACACAGCCCGCAAGTACACCTGGAACTTGTCGGCACACGCGGGCAAGCAGGGCGTGATCGAGATCGTCGACGCGGACCATGCCAACGCCTACGCGTGGATTGGAGTCGCGCGATTTGAACCCGCGGTGGTGAGTGTGCTGGGCTTGTCGGCTGCGAGTCGGGCCGGTCAAACGGTCGCGGTGTTGGATCGCGTCGGCCAATACCGCGTCAAGTCACTCGTCCCCCAACTGCGCGAACAGATCTTGGATAGCAAAGCCAAGCCAGACATACGCCTCGCCGCCGTGAACAGCCTTCGCCGGATGGCGGACTTTGACAAGCCCGTCATCAAAGCGATCGTCGAAGCCATCCGCGCCGCGCCAGCAAGGAGACAACTGCGATTTGCAAACGCGCTGTGTGAGTCAGCCGTAAGCGCCAGCGCTCTGCTACAAGCAATCGAAGAAGGCAAAGCCTCGCCGCGACTGTTGGACGACGAAGGATTGAAGCAGCGATTCGCGCGTGTTGCAACGGAGTCAATGCAAGCTCGGGCACGGGAACTGTTGCGTCGTGTCCCTCCGCTCGATAACGGACTAGCCAAGGCGATCGTCCACCGGAGAGCCAATTACGTCAAGGCCAGGCCGAACATCGCCAATGGCAGACTGATATTCAACAAGCATTGTGCCGCCTGTCATCGAATCGACGATAACGGCGCCACCATCGCTCCCGCGCTCGATGGCATCGCCAACCGCGGCCCCGACCGCCTCATCGAGGACATCCTCGATCCCAACCGGAATGTCGACCAGGTGTTCCGGATGCAAGTCATTGCCAAGAAGGATGGCGACGTGGTCATGGGGTTCGGCGTGCGTGCCGAAGGGCAATCTGTGGTGATGTCGGACACGCAAGGTAAGGCCGTCCGGATCGCAAAGTCGGAAGTGGAGTCGCAGCGGCCGTCGAAGCATTCGCCGATGCCGGGCAACTATGTGGATTTGATGAGAGAGTCGGACTTCTATGACTTGTTGGGGTTCTTGCTGGCCGATCGTTAACCATACCTCTCGTGTCCGCGAGACTGCCGGTCCAAGTAATTCCAATCATCTTGTCACACATTCCGATCGGTCCGCATGGTTAGGCGTTTTTGCAGCCCATTCTGAATTGACTTGTCGATGTGCCTCTGACTTCGCCGGCTCAGTGCGTAGCCGTGCGAAAGTGGGCGCGTTGCGACATACCCGGACAGCCTAACGTACACCCCATGCCCGGATTTCATGCCACGTCGCCGATGGCCGAGCTGACCGTCCAGCGTTCGTGGCCGCTGCGATCCCAATTCCGGGATGTCGATTGGTTTGATCGTTTGATCGCTGAGGAGTTTCTTCCACAAGCGCAACGTCATTCTCGAATGACCGGCGCAGTGACGACCATCTTGCGGCACGCCGCTCGATACGTGCCTTACTACACCGAAACGTTCAATGAGGTTGGCCTCTCGTTGACATCTGTTGACGCCGACGACCTGAAGCGGATACCGATCCTCTCCCGTGCGATATTGCAGGAGAGGTTTGACCAGTTGCGGGCGACCGCCTTGCCGCGGGGTCATAAGCCTTCTCTTACGGCAAAGACGTCCGGTTCGACGGGCGAGCCGGTGAAGGTCTTGCACAGCGACGTGTCCTGGCGGATGTTTTCGCTGCTCAAACAACGCGAGTACCGCTGGTATCGATTCGACCCGTCCGGCAAGCTGGCGCTGCTCCGCGAACTGGAGGAACTCGATCAACTTGAAGTCGGTAGCGAATCCGACCAGGCGTCGGCCGACCGGGTTCATTCCTGGCCTTACGTGGGTCACTACTTCGAGACCGGGCCTTGCGTTGGCCTACCCTACACGCACGGCGTCGAGGATCAGCTTGCATGGCTTGAGACCGAGCGGCCACGGTATTTGACGTCGATGCCAGCGACGTTGGAACACCTGGCCCTAGCCTGCCGCGACTCCGGGCTGCCCGTTCAACTGTCCGGTGTGCTGGCGATCAGTCAGCAACTGACAACAAACGCGCGGGGACTGATCGAGCGCGTGTTCGGCGTTCCTATTCGACAGAATTACGGTCTCAATGAAGTCGGCCTCGTCGCCGTGCGGTGTCCCGAAGGCGGTCGATACCACGTGCACGCCGAACACTGCCACGTCGAGATTGTGGACGACGCGGGTGAGGCTTGCACGCCGGGCGATGTCGGTCGGCTGATCGTGACTTGCCTGACGAATGCCGCCATGCCGTTGATCCGGTACGACACCGGCGACCTGGCGCAAGCGGTGGATGGGCCTTGCCCGTGCGGCCGAACGCTGCCGACCTTTGGCGATGTCGTCGGCCGATATCGGCAAATCGTGTCGTTGCCGGACGGCACGTGGCAGCAGTGGGAGTCGATCGAACGTGCTGTGGCGGAGATGCCCGATGACTTGGCCCGCCCCCTGCGACAGTATCAGCTTCACCAGTCGTTGGACGGACGCTTCCGTTTACGGTTGGCGGTGCGGGGCGAACTCGACGACCGTTGCTTGACACGGCTGCGTGACGCCTGGTCAAGCGCGGCGACCGGGCCGACGCCGGCGCTTGACATCGCTGTCGTTGAGTCAATCCCGATCGAGCAGGGACGCAAGTTCGAGAGCTTTACGTCTGACTTTTACACGCAGGGTGATGTTGAATGAAGACAGTCTTGCTTCGGCTGTTTTTGTGGTGTGTCGCGACCTGAGTCGCGATAGTCGAGGTGAGCGCTGCCTGATTTCAGCTACGCATCCGGCTGGCCCTCGGCTACGTTCCGCTCGATCGCTCGCAGCACGTCGCCGATCGTCTTGAGGCTGACCAGGTCCTGCACACTGAAACGAAACCCGTAGTGGGCTTCGATCTGCGACAGGACGCGCAGCATGTCCTGCGAATCGAGCGCGAAGTCCTGGCCGATGACCGTTTGCTCGGTGAGTGATACACCGGTCAGGTCAACGACGCCGCCGATCAGTTCGCTTACTTGTTCAAGCCCGACGTTGCTCATGAATCGTTCTCTGCATCATGGTCGCCGGCCAAGGCGACGGCGTAGACGTAGCCTTCATGGGTGAAACACACCGCCCTGGCTGAATGGTCGTTGCCACAGCCGAGTGTGGCGATCACGTACGCGTCTTCAGTCCTGCTTTCCTGCAACACGAGGTCGCGCATCGTGCAGGTCGCGGGGCCCAGCGCCTTTCGGCAGGCTTCCTTGACCGCCCAGATCGCGGTCAATGCATGGATCGTGTCGTCGTGCTCGCGGGCAACCCAACGGGCGACCTCTTCGTCGCAAGTGAACTCGTCTTTCAAGTCGATGATCGACGGATCGATCCGCTCGACATCCACTCCGATCGGCGACCCGATCGATGCCGACGCGATGGCGACGGCCCCGCTGTGGGAGATCGACACTTGTGGGCATGGGTTCAGCGGAAGGTCGTTCGATTGAACAACAAAGGGTTTCCCGTCGTTGGACGATCCGATGTGCAGCTCGCGGTTTCGCGCTGCTTGCGGCAGGGCGATCAGCTGCAGGGCTGTTTTGGCGGCCAGTCGGCCAGCCAACCACTCGGTCCGCCGTTTCGGTTGAGTCAGGGAATTGAGGACGTCCAACTCTTCCGCGCACAGTTCGTCCTCGAGCGCGAGGTTGCCCGCCTTGATCACCTCATTCAGCAAGTTGATGTCGATATGCGCAAACGTCACAGGGTTTGCAAGCCCCAGGACCTGGCGGATACGCGCGGTGTGCGCGCCCTCTCTCTGCCGCTGCCAGAACGGCTCGGTAGGGGGGACGTTGTCACCTGCGTCGACTTCGGCTTTTACAAAGTCCCGAACGCGCTCAACGACTCGGCCGGATCGGTCGGTCGCCTCCATCTCAAACCACGTCGAGTTGTTTACTTCGCGCGCGATCCGCAACCGGCAGAGACGTGGTCCAGTCGGGTCGTCGGATCGGAAGAACTGCATCGACGCCGCGCCGCGGACGTATGCTCTAAAGCCGTGAGTGTGGAATGCGATCACCGGCAATTGGCAGGCATCGAACAAACCGTCCAGCCGGATCGGCTCGTCCACTGCCGGTTGCGCGCCGAAGTCGGGAACGGGCGAACTCGGCAACTCGCAGACGACGCCATCAGGCGCGATGCCGTGCACCGACGAGATGTTGCGGAACATGCCCCGCCGAGTCCCGCGCGCTTTCGTCTCCCATAAACCCGCCGCATTGACCGGATCGGTGGTCAGCCCGGGCAACGCCAACACCATCGAAGGCTGTGGCGGTGCAGGGCGATCGCCGAGGCGGACGACGCATCGCGCAAAGACCAAACGTTCCGAGACAGTCTGCCCGGGCGGCGTAAAGAGACTGTAAAGCTCCGCAGCGCATGACAAGCCGTTGGAGTCGTCGGACAGCACGTGTGCGCGGGTATGGAACTCACGCGACTCGCCACGCGGGAAGCGCGCCGCGCGCGGGAAGTCAATGTCCGTCAGCTCGACGATCGACATCGATTCGTCAGCCAGCGTCAACGCCGTCTGGCCCATCAGCTCCAGGCTGACCGAGCCGGGGATAATCGGCTCGCCTTCCAGTACCACGTGGTCGGCGACGAACCGGTGGCGGTCGAGGTCGATCAGCACTCGGCCCTCGACCACGCCCGGCTCGGTCTGTCGGACGTCATCGAGGGTCGGCGCTCGCTCGGGTCGGATCGTGCGCGGCCGGGCTGGGCTCGCTTGCTTCGCTCGGGTCAGGTCGCCACAGTACGCGACCGACCGATTGCCACCCCTGCGAAGCAGGCCGAGCACGCACGTTGTGCCTGCCGACTCCGTCACAAACGGCACGCGGTTCGCACGCAACCGTTCGCTCACCGCACCGGTTCGCACCATGCCGACATTCAGCCACGGCCCAAAGTAGACGCTCGGCCAATGTCCCGGCCGACGGCTGCGCGCCGCCGCAACAAGCGCCGAAGCGATCTCATGACCCACGGCGTAAGCACTCTGGCCGTTGTTACCCCAGCGCCCGACAATGCTTGAAAGGTTGACGAATGCGCCGACTTCCACGTCAGCCAACGCCGACAAAAGACAGGCCGTCCCCTTGGCCTTCGAGGTCATGCCTGTGACGAACTCGTCCGGAGTCAGGTCAAGCGTCGACCTGGACACCAACGACCCGCCGCCGTGGATCACGACGTCGATTCGGCCGAGGTCATCCGTCACTTCGCTCACCAGGCGTCGAACTTGCTCGGCGTCGGTGATGTCGCACTGTCGGTAATCGACCGAGCCGGCCACCTCTTGCAGACGGCGCAGGTTGTCCAACCGCTCGTCCTGCCAGACACGCTGCCAGGCCGCCGCCTCGATTTCCGAGGGTACGACCGGTTGCCCCGCCGCCTGACGCTCCCGGATCACCCCGTCGCGTCCGGTTTCAAACGTGACAGGTACGTCCAGTGCGTCGATGTTGGACAAGTCGATCGGGCTTCTGCCGACAATGACAAACTTCGAGTTGCACTCGCGCCCCAAGGCGTGCGCAATGCTCGCGGCGATCCCGCGCGCACCGCCAATCACAAGGACAACACTTTGTGTGTTCAACGTGAGGCCGGCATCTTGTGTTGAAGTGTCGTCGAGCCGCCAAGTGATCGCATGCCGCTTCCCGTCGCGGTAGCCGACCTCGCGTGTCTGCACACCGCTCGCCAACTCGGCAACGATCTGCCGAGCGACCTGCTCGTCGTCGGTGGACCGGTCGAAGTCGATGCTGACGCGATCGACCTGACTGGGGAACTCGGCGGACAGGCATCTGATCATCCCAAGCCCAATGCCCGCGCGCGCCGACGCGCCATCGGCCGACTCCGCCGCCAATGCCCCGCCCAACGACGTGACTTCGACCCACCTCAGTCGACGGTCGGTGTCATCGCGCAACGGGCCTGCAACCCGTTGCGCGAGTCGGAGCACGGCCCGCGCTGTTTCCGCCGTCGACTCCCACCACGCTTCGACATCGTCCGGCCGCATGTCAACCTCGTCCGCGCCGAAGCCGAGCAGGTTCAAAACGAGGTCAACGTGATCGGGCAGGTCGGTGTCCGCGTCTTGTAGTGCGACTACCCTCACGTGGGCGCCCACCGCACTGAGTTGTTTCGCGATGTACGACGACACGGCGTGTTCGTCTGCGAGCACGAGGACTGTCTGACCCGCCAAGTCCGCTAGATCGCCATCACCCGACAAGGGCGAATCGACCGGAACGCACGCCCATTGATGGCAATCCGTGCTGACGCCGGCCAGGTCGGTCGCGTTGTTGACGTCCGCTGGCTCGTCCTTTGACGTCGCGCTTGTGGTCAGCCGACCGCGTATCAAATGGATCAGGTCGTTCAGCGTCTGAAACTCCGACAGCGCCGCGTCCACGCCTTCGACGTCTTGCATACCGAGGTTGTCGGCCAGTGCGCGGACGACATCGACCCGTTTGACGTGATCCAGGCCGAGTTCCGCCTCGGCGTCGGCGTCGAGGTCGATGTGCTCAGGCGGGAAGCCCGTCTTTTGGGCAACCAATTCGACGACGCGCTGGTCCAGGTCGTCGGTCGGTCCGTCCTGCGTGCGCTCCCGCGCCAGTTCGATGAGGTTGCGCAACGTCGAGATGCCGTGCCGCGCACCGTCCGCGTCGTTGAGTGTGATCGATAGTTCGCTCGACAACTGGCGGATGATCTCGACCTGCTTGATCGAGTCCAAGCCGAGTTCCGCCTCCACGTCGAGATCGATGTCGATGTGCTGCGGCGGGTACCCCGTTTTGCGTGCGACCAGATCGATGACCTGCTGCGTCAACGGGTCGTTTGCGTCGTTCTCGGTCGACGGTGTGCTGGCTGTGGTGATGCCGGTGGTTTGGCTGAAGTGCTGAAAGTCGAGCCGGACCATGTCGCGGATGAAGTCGCCACGTTGTTCGAGGTAGCTGGCGACCGTGTCTTTGTCCACGTCCGCCAGCACGTCGCCGAGCGGCGGGCTTGCGGCTGTCGCGACGGCGGTCTTTGCCGGCGGGCTCGGCGCGGTTTGCGGTGCGCCGCGGACGAGTCGGCGCGACCGACTCAACGCTCGCGCGGGCCGAGACGAGACCAGCCCGCGCGTATCGACCGGCAGGCCGTGCGCGGCGCAGACGGCCAGGGCGTGCAGGAGTTGGAGCGTCGCGCTTCGGCGTGCGACATTGGTTGGGACGGACTGGAACGGCTCGCCGCCGAGCGTGTTTTCGACGAAGGAAGCCATTGTCGAGCCCGGTCCGACTTCGACGAACAGGCGGGCGCCGGCCTCATACATCGACCGGATGTTGGCGATGAATTGGACCGGCCGCGTCAAGTGTTTGGCCAACGTGTCGCGCAAGCGCGGTGCGAATTCGTCGCCCGATGTGTAGGCTTCCCCCGTCAGGTTACTCTGCACAGGCACGCGCGGCGGGTTGACGGGGAAGAACTCGAGATAGGTACGAAACGGCTCAACCACCTCGTCGAGTAGTTCGGTGTGGTATGCGTGCGAAACGGGCAGCGGGTGGCAGTGGATGTCCTGCGTGCCGAGCACGGCGACGGCTTGTTCGATCGCGCCGGCCTCGCCGGAGATGACGGTCTGTGCGGGGCAGTTGATATTCGCGACCGCGACGAACCCGTCCTGCGATGCGAGCACGGGTTCGACCTGTTCGATTGATGCGGCGACGGCCGCCATGCCGCCCGGTTGGGCGTCGTGCGACTGAATCCCGTGGCCACGACCGGTCACGACCTCGATGGCGGTGGTGGTATCGAAGACACCTGCGGCATGCAGCGCGACATACTCGCCCAGACTGTGGCCGGCGAGCATGTCGGGGGCGACGCCCGCACGTCGCAGAGCCTCGACGATCGACATCCCCATCGCCAGCATGACCGGGTGATTGACATCGGGTCGGACGAGCAACTCGCCCAGGTGTTCGCGCTGTTCGTCGGTGATGTCGCTGTCGGTCAACAGGACGGGCATGACAGACTGACCGGTATGCCGCCGTGAGATCGCGTCGATCTGATTAAACGTCTGCCGCACAAACGGCAGGTGTTTGGGCAGGTCGCCGCACATACCGACGTACTGCGAACCTTGGCCGGGAAAGAGGAACGCGACCTTTTCACCGTCTTGCAGCGGCTTGGCTTGAAAGTAGATGCCTTTTGCCGCGGTGAAGTGCGTCCGCGATTCGTCGGCGACGACCTCGCCGGCGGTGTCCAGGTGAGACAGCAACGTCTGGCGATCCGCCGCGACGATCGCCACGGTCAGGTCGCCGGTTGGCCTCGACTCGAACAGGTCGAACGCGATCGACTGTAGCTCTGCTTCGCCTGCTTTGGCGAGGCGTTCCTTAGTTTCATCCAACAAGCGCGTTAGCTCATCGCGCGTGGTTCCACGAAGGACGAACAACTCGGCAGGAAGATCGGACACCTCGTCAGTGGGTCGCGCCTTGGCCGATTGCGCGACCTGTTCGTGCGGCGCGGATTCGAGGATCGTGTGGTAGTTGATCCCGCCGAAGCCGAACGCGTTGATCGCGGCTCGACGCGGGTGCGGCCCCGTGTCCTGCCAAGGCTGCGGATCGGTAACGAGATAGAACGGCGAGTTCTCCCAATCGACCTCCTTGCGTGGCTGTTCGCAGTGGATGGTCGGCGGCAGCGTCTCGTGATGCAGCGCGAGCGCCGTCTTGATCAGGCCCGCGATGCCGGCCGCGGCCTTGAGGTGGCCGATCATCGACTTGACCGACCCGATGCCGACAAACCGTTTGCGGTCGGTGTGCTCACGCATGACGGTCGTCAGCGACTTCAGTTCCGTGATGTCGCCAACCCACGTGCCCGTGCCGTGCGCTTCGATCAGCGACACCGTGTCGGGCGCGAACGGCACGGAGGCGTAAGCCTGCCGAAGCGCGCGCATCTGCCCGTTGGCGTCGGGCGCGGTGATGCCCTTGACGTGACCGTCGCTGGAGTTGCCGACGCCGCGGACGATCGCGTAGATGCGATCGCCGTCGCGCACGGCGTCGCGGGCACGCTTGATGACGATCATGCCCGCACCCTCGCCGGGCACGAAGCCGTCGGCCCGTTCATCGAAGGGGTACGACCCGTTGGGCGACAGCGCGCCGAGGCTGCAGAAAAAGACGTACGTACCGGCGTCGACGCGCACATCGACGCCGCCAACAAGGGCCATGTCCAGCCGGCCTTCCCGTAGGGCCGTCATGCCCGCGTCGAGCGCCGCCAGCGACGACGCGCAAGCGCAGTCCACGACCGCGCCGGGCCCACCGAGGTCGAAGCAGTTGGCGACGCGACCGGCGATCAGGCTCCCGAACGTCCCGCCGCAGGTGTCCTCCGTGAACACAGGCAGGTCGCGTTTGTACCGCTCGCTCATCTGTTCGATCAGTTGCTCACGTTCGGCTTCGGGCAAAGCCTGGAACGCTTCGGTCTCGCGCACACGTTGAGCGAGTTCGTCGCAGTGGGCACGCAGGCCATATGAAAACGACAGGTTGCCGCCTCCCGCGTTGCCGACGAAGACGCCGGTTGACGTTTTGGGGAAACCGTTCTCTAGACAGCCCGCGTCCTGCAAAGCTTGGTGTGTTGCCTCGAGCGTCAGGAACTGGGCGCGGTCGATCGACGCGGCCGACACCGGCGGGATCGAGAACTTCATCGGGTCTTTCTCGAAACCCTCGACAAACGCGCCGATCTTTGTGTAGCTCTTGTCCGGCGTGCCGCGCTTAGCGTCGTAAAAGTACCTGGGCTCCCACCGGTCGTCTGGCACTTCACGCACCGTGTCGACGCCGTTGACAATGTTGTCCCAGAATTGCTCCGGGTTGTTGGCCTGCGGGAACACACAGCCGATGCCGACGATCGCGACGGCGTCGTGTGGTACCCAGTCGTCACCCGACTTGCCGGGTTGATCGAGTAGCGACTGTGCGTCCGTCGTCAACGCCCGGTGCAGGTCGGTGATGTCGAGAGCGCGATGAGTTACACAGACGGCTTGGCCGGCCGGGTAAGCGCACCGGTCCGGGTCGGACGCATCGAGCGCGGCCTGATGGAAAACGCGATGCATGCGGTCGCCCGCTGCACGCTGGTCGTTTTCAGGCAACCCTTCTCGGAGCAGGTCGATCTCGGCACGCGCGATGTTCAACAACGACGCTGTCCGGAGCCAGCGCATCGGTTGACCGACGCTTCGGCCGGTGACGGCCGTGTCTTTCATGTGCAGCAGTGAGCCGTGGTATGCCGGAGGGATGGCGCCGATCGCCGTGGCCTGCTGCGTCATGAGATAGGCCGTGCCTACATATAGACCGATCTCGACGCCTGATTCGGTCAACGGCGATGCGAGCACAGCCGCCATCAACGCGCCGCGCGCGTTTGCCAAGCCGCCGCCGAGCAAGAGACGTATGCCTGCGACATCGCCGTCAGGTTGTCGAGTCAACTCATCGACGGCTACTTCCCAGAGCGACAACGAATCGGTCACGCCCGTCGAACCGCCGCCCTCGCTTCCGAGAACGATCAGTCCACGAGCCCCGCGGTCGAGTGCCGTCTGAAATTCTGCGGGCGATCGAACGACGACGTAGACCGCCAAACCTTCGCTCTCAAGCCGCGTCGAATGCGCCACATCCACACCGTCCAGGATCACACAAGTCGGCCGCGCCGCGGCCACGGCGTCGAGCGTCCCGTCGTCAATCGCTTCGTCAGCCTGACCGATCATCGCCACACCGAACGGCTGGTCGCCCGAAGTTGCTCGCAGGTCTTTGAGCGCTGGATTGGCGTGTTCGTCGTGCCTCGCGTCGATCGCCACCACGGGCAGCGCCCCGTGCACGGCAATCTCGCCCGCCAACGACGTGTCGCCGGGTCTCAGCCCGATCGGGCGTTGAATGATCGGCAGCGACGTGCCGAGCGACCGAGCCAGCGCGTTGCCCGCGGAGAACGGGAAGTTGTCTCGGGCGCGGCCGAGCGAATCCCTCAGTGCCGTTTCATAAAGCCCCAGAATGTCATTCAGGTTCAAGCCGTCGCGAGCGAATCGGCGCGCTACCGCGATACCTTGACCGACCGGCAGGAGACCGCTGGCGACATTCAGTCCGTCGCGCATCAGCGGCTCGAGTTCACGCTCGAATCGGAGGGCGTTGTCCTCCGTGTCTTCGTCGTCAAACAAGAGTGCGTGTTCACGCTCGACCAACCGGCGACGGTCGTCGTCGGCTTCGACGGCGAGGCAGCGGTAAGGACGTGACACAGACTCGCCTACGACGACAAGATCTTGCGATGGAGCATCCTTTAGTTTTTTCTTCAACCCATCGTCGATCGGCGATGCATCCAGCAACAGCAATTGCGAGTCGAGGATACAGCCGCTGCAACCCGCGGCCATGACCGCCGCTGCGCCTTGCGGGCCCAGGCCACCGCGCACGACGACCGGCAGGCTTACTTCTTCCAACAACTCCTGGACAAGCGTCAGGCATGTCCGGTCGGAGACCGGGCCATACGCCTCATGCGGCGACGCCACGATGAAGTCCGCGCCGGCGACGGCCGCCTGGAGCGCGTCGTCGGACCGCGTCACCTCAAAGCCAACGATCAGGTCGGCCTGGCGCAAGCGCTCAATCAAGCTGTGAGTCTCTTCACCCTCCGCGGGCAACGACGAAAGTATGACGCGCGACTCGCGCGGCAGCGTCTGCAACAACTCATTGATCAGTGCGCCGTCCCGGCCGTCAACCACGACCGTTAGCCCGGAGAGGTTGCGCTCCAACGCGGTCCGCACGATCGCGCGGCGGTGATCAGCGGACCCATAGCGCAGGTCGATCAGTGGTTCAGCTCGGCCGGCCGCTTCTTCGAGCAGGTCGAGCCGGTCGATGCCAGGCGGCTGCGCGACCCAGAGGATGAATGCTTCGGGATTCATACGCGTGTCACTCGTTGTCTCCGGATCAACCCAACATCCAATCGCCAAGACTGAATTGCCAGTTTCGCATGTCTCGCGCCGCTTGCAGGTCGTCGCGCCGGCCGAGCTGCACGGTGAAATCGACGTTCCAGAACTGAGGACTCTGCAGGGCAAACCCGGCGCGCCGCAATGCCTCGGACTCGACCGAACCCGGCCGGGTCGAAGCCACCAAGATATCCACTTGGCGTGATTGCATCTCGCGCAGCACGGCCAACAGCAACGCCCAGAGCGTTTCCGCATCGTCGTCGCGGGCCAGCAACTCGAGCAGCCGTCCGCGGCGCGGCCCTCGGCCGGACTCTCCCTCGCGCGGCGTCGCCAATCCTTCGGTCGAATCGACCACGGAAAACGCGGCTAGCCCTGCCAACTCGCCGGCCCGTTCAGCGGCAAAGCAGGCGTATCGGATCGACGGGTGGTCAATGAATCGCCAATTCAGATAGGCCGCGTCTTTGATCACCGCGACGTTGCGACGTTCGGCCATGTTCCGCCAGAGGTCGTCCGTCGACGCGTCGAATCGCTCGACGGGTCGCACATGCAGCGACGTTGTTTCCGTGATCGGCGCCCGGCCAAGCCGTCGGGCAAAAGCGGGGGCTGGACCCAGTTTGACCGCGCCGAATCGCTGCGACATCGGCGCGGCCATCGGCGTACTGATCGCGAAACTCACGGCCACACGGTCGCGGGCGTTCGCTTTTCGAGAAGCTTCGAGCAATCCCATGAAGCAAGGCCAGGCGCGGTCGGCCGGCCGAATGTAAAGCCCTTCCGACACCGCGCCGCGCACGGGACAACCGTCAACAATCATCGGCACGCGGACGCTGCCGCGCTTGCCGATCGCCCGGTCTCCCTTGAACGCGACGACCGGGTGCGACGGCCCGCCGGGCGACTCGAGATACTTCCAACGCCAGTAGGCCTCGCCGCACGCCTCGCCGAGGTAGTCTTGATTCAACGCGTCGAGACTGTCGCTCAGTCGTTCCAGATTGGCGTCGTCCACCGTCTCGAATCGCAGGTCGTTCGCTTCGACGTCTGACATGATGGGGACTCAGCCGAAACGCTCTTATACGCCGATCAGATGGGCTCACGCTCGATGCCATTCGCCTCGTAGTAGGGCTTGAACAACTCGAATAACTCATGGCGGTCCAGGCCAAACTGTTCGGGCGTGTAGCGGTGAACGCCGTGCTTATGCTGCGGGTTTTCCGCAAGCCACTGCCGCATCCGCGTCTCGAACGCATCACTGTAGGTGTATCCCAGCGCCTCGTATATGCCCCGCACGGTCGCGATCGGGTCGCGCATCATGTCTGCGTATTGCACATCGACAAACTGACCGGTGTCGAGTTCGCGGCGCATCCGGTCAAACGCTTCGATGCTCTCTTCCAGGAAGTCCCGGATCTTGTCCATCGCGCGCCGACCGATCGCCAACGGATCAACGGAGTCTTGATATGCGCTGCGTGTCGTCATCCGCAGGCTGCAGGCCGACGTAATCGACTTGACCGGGTCGCGTTGGGTCAGCACGATCTGTGCGGTGGGCAAGACCTGCAAGAGGATGTCCAGGTATCGCCGGTGTCGCGGCGCTTTGAGCACCCAGTGTTCTGCTCGGTGCGCGAATTGGAGAATCTGCAACTGGCGGACGTAGTACTGATAGGTCGGCAACAAGCTGCGCTGGCGCAGCCAATCGATGTACTCCGGCACGTGCGCGTATTGATCGAAGGCCGGGTAGACCAGGCTATTCAGCAGCAGCAGCGTGCACTCTTCGGGGCTTTCCGGATCGGTCGCGTGGACGCTCTTCATCTTCGCGTTCTTGCGGCTGGTGACGGCGATAAGCTCGGCCGCGTCGTCGATCCGAGGGTCGGCGTCGCGCGGCGGCCAATCGCCCGACGGCGCCGGTTGCAACGCCTCCCAGAACGGCAGGCATCGGCTGTTTGGGTCTTGCGCGAGTAAGCGTTGCAGCAGCGTCGTCCCGGTCCGCGGCAGGCCGGTGACGATCAGCGGGCGCTCGATGCGCTCGTCCTGAATCAACGGATGGCGTTTCAACACGCGCTGAATGCGCAGACGGTTGATCATCCGCGCGATGATGTTCAAGTGGATCGCCGCCCGCCCGTCCGTCGACAACTCGTCGTTCGCTTTCAGCGACGCCATCAGGACGACCAGCGCCTCGGCCGGCAACGCCTCATCCTGCTCTTTCACGCCGGAGAGCAGGGTCGCCAGGGCGGCAAGGTCCTGTGCGGTGACCGTCGGCGAAGCGAGTTGCCGGAGGCGCGCCTCATCCCAGAACGCGGCGGACGCCGTTGGGGGTCGATCGGGATTCCTGACAGACGACATCCGAACACCTACTCGGTGATGAACACTCACACCGGCTTTCGGCCGTACGCTTGAATCAGTTCCCACTTCATGCCGACGCCGCCACCGGGCAGGTCGATAATCCCGAGCGTGCTGTCGATCAGTTCCGCAACCTGCCGCGGCTCGATCCCCCTCATGTCGAACAGTTGCTTGCAGAACACCGCCATGTCCACGACGGTGTCGAAGTCCCAGGTGTAGTGAGCCGTGCGCTCGACTACTTCCACAAACCCGGCGTCCCGCATGAATGCGGCGAACTCGCCCTCGTCATAAAAGTGACCGACATGCCCCTGTTCGTTGTACCTGTCAACGACCTTGTTCAACCACGTATCGACCGTCGACCCCTTGCGGACGTCGGCCGCGCCGATCCGCCCGCCCGGACGCAGGACGCGGAACGACTCGACAAAGTAAGGCCGAATGTCCTCGGTGTGGTGAAGTCCCGACAGGTTGGCCACGCAGTCGACGCTTGCGTCGTCCAAGGTAAACCGTGTGATGGTGGCACCCGGCACGACCTCGACGTATTCCGGCAGAGCTGCAAGATGCATTTCGCTCGGCTCAACCGCCAGAATGCGAACGGTGTCCCCAAGCCGTGCGCGCACACCTCTCAGCAGATAACCACCCGCCGCCGCGACGTCGAGAAACACGTCGCCGGCCCGCACACCCAGGTCATCTAAGAACGTATCCCTCTCCCGCCATCGGGCGCGCGGAAAACGCTCGACCGCGGCGTTGAAGTCGTCGGCGCGCGTCTCCCAAACCTCGACCCAATCCGGGAACTGGACGTGTAACGGCTGGCGAGTCACCGATCCAGACACTCCATCACTGGCCAAGGGTGCTGATGCTCACGCGTCGACCTTCTTGTTAGGCCTGTTGAAGTCATTGAATCGGTTGCAGTCTACCAAGCGACCGGGCAGGCCGCGACCCGCACAAGATCGCCCATCACCACTTCGGCTGCTTGGCGTTTCTACCGCGCAACCACTTGACCGGAACACGGGCTAACGATCTGCACGCGGCAAGGCGTTCACCGTGTAGTACGCGTGTCGATGCAGGAGAGGCTCGTCGTCGCGTGACCTCAATTCTCCGAGATCGAACTCATGCACATGGCCGACTGTGATCTGATCCAGATCGATCCATGCGGTAAGCCCGTCATCGGCAAATCGTAACGAAACCGTCTTGGGCGTCGTCCTGTCGACTTCCGGCCCGCCGTAGCCGCCGTGGTAGATGTGCGTGAAGGTCGTTACTTTGAAGTGCTCGGCCTTCGCACGTGAACGGGCTACGGGTTTTGTAAACATGATCTTGAAGCCTTTGGGCTCGATCGTGATGCGCTTGATCTCGAACGGCATCTTGCCCGTCCAGTCGATCCGCTCGAGCGCGTAGGGCTTGATCCCGCGCACCGGCCAACCGCGGTTCGTCCCGCCCGTGATGAGGTTGCCCTCAGGGGTGAACTGCACGTTGAGGATACCTGTCGAGAAGCCCTCTCTGAAGGGGTAACAGGCTCCTTGCCAAACGCCGTTGACCTGTTCGGTCGTCGCGCGCATGACAATGGATTGCGTGTAGTCACCCAAGAAGATCTGGTTTTCGAACGGGCCGAACCTGCCGCCTGTGCGATCGACCGTGAAACCGGTGATTGACCTTCCCATGCGGATGTATGGGAACACCACCGCGTACGGCACGAGTTGTTTGACGCGTAGTTTCTCGGTCACGATCCGCGTGCCCGACTCCGGTTGAAGCGGGGCCGAGCCCATGTTGGGCGCGTACTTGTACCAGTTGAGGCTCGCGGGGTGACCCATGAAGCTCCCGGGCGAAACGGCTTTCAAGCTGCAGGACGAATTCCACGGGCCCTGGCTTTCGATGTAGAACACCGCGCCGTGTTCGTTGTGGCCGATCCCTCCCGGGCTGCGCAGTCCACTGGCGATTGGGATGGTCTTGCCTTCGGGCGTGATCTGCAAGGCCCAGCCGCGGAACAGCGCGCGGGAGTGATACGAAGCAGAGAGCCCTAAAGCGACATACAGATTGCCCTGCTTGTCAAACTTGGAGCCGAAGGCGTACTCGTGGTAGTTGGCGTAGCCCCATGCGTCGGAGACCGTGTCGAAACGGTCAGCCTGGTCGTCGCCATCGGTATCTTGGATGCGGCTCAACTCACAGCTTTGCGTGACATAGAGCGCGCCGTCGCGATAAGCCAGACCAAAGATCTCATCGAGACCGGTTGCGAAACGGTGGTAGACCGGGTTGGGTTTTTCCTGATCGATGCCGCTGACGTAGTAGACATCACCCCGTCGTGTCCCAATCGCCAACCTTCGATCGGGCAGTACCTCAAAGGCGCCTGCCTCGATGACCGCGTCCTTCGGCATCGGCACGCTGACGATCCGGTAGTACTCCCGTTCGCGCTCGGCTGTGCCCCAACGCTCCCCGACGTCTTCACCAAGGAGGCTGGAGGCGAGCGACAGCACGATCAAGAGGGCGAAAGCTGACTCACGGTTCAAGGGCATACTGAATCTCCAAACTCGACTCACCGGCGGGGAGCCGCAGTTTCACAAGCAGTTCTTTGGCCTTCTCGAAGGGTCGCACGGTTGTTTGGTCAATCAACGAGCTTTGCGGCAGCGTCAAGGTCAGCTTGCCAAGGCGGTGGGCTGAACCGTTGGACTCGAAGGATCCGGTCAAGGCCCGGAACCAGACGGTCTGGGCTTTGGGCGTCGAGAATCGCAATGTGCGCTGGAGGACCCGACGATCACCGGCCGTTAACACGGTCGATCTGTCCGCGATACGCAGGTCATCTGAGTGGTAGCGAAATGTCGGGACGCCGTCTTCGAGTTGATAACCGAGGAATCGGTAGCCGCGGTTACGGGGGTAGAGCGGGTCGGGATTGACCGGCTGTTCCTTGGTCATAACCGGACGCAGCGGCCAAGCCGCCTTGACGTCCGTGAGTCGGTAAAAGCTCACGTCCTGCGGCAGCGAGACGGCCCGCGCCGCGGGATTGAAGTTGCCCGCCGCCTGGCCGTTCCAGTTGACCGAAACGAACTCGCCCGCCCATAGGCCCGACAGCGCCCCGGTCTCGGCGTTGAAGGCGTAATTCACACCGCCCGGCAAACCGACCGCGATGCCGCGATAGCCCGCGATCCGGCTGCGGCCTCGATAGACGCGCGCCTTGTCCGTGACGACGAGCTTCGTGCCCACGTGACGCATACCGGACGGCGTGCCGGCCGATCGCCCAAGGGAGAACGTGTACCAGAGCGCCCTGATCTGCTGTTCGGTGTTCGCATCCAGGACGTCCGTTCGCACGGCCTTGCCGTCCGGCCAATAGGTCGGCATGACAATGCCCGGCCGCATGGCACCCGGTGAGCGCATGAACCGGTCAAACCACGCCGGCTCAAGCCGCTCGAAGGTCGTCATCAGGTCCATGCCCTTGAAGCCGGGTGATTCCAGGCCGTTGAAGTTGTGACACGTCACGCAATTCAATCCCTTGTCACCGAGCAGCCTGTTCCCCGCGTCACGCAGCGTCCGTCGTTCTTCACGACTTGGTTCCGGGATGTCGACGGGGTCGAGGCGGTCGGTGCGCTTGAAGAGCGCAGGCAGGTGTCCGGTATTCGCCTCGCCGAATTGCGGCATCCGCGTGTGCATGTAGGGTCGGACGACCTCTGCATCAAACAGGACTTTCTGCAACCACAGCGTCTTGAACTTGGCGCCGGCGAGGTCGAGCGTTGGAGGGATTCGACCGTGATCGCCCAGGTTCGGCTCATCGGTCGTGAAGTGTGGGTTGCGTTCGGGTGTCGGACCGCTGAACCCGGCGCGCGTGTGGCAGGCGGTGCAATTGAAGGCCGCGAGGGTGAGATTCAGTTTGGACCTGTCGTCCAGTTTGGTTGGCCCTGCCCCGATCGTTGCGCGAATCGCGTCGGTCTGCTCTTTGCTGAGTCGGTAGCGCGGCGTAGTCTTGGATTTTGGATCGAGACAGCCACGTGAAGAATTGGCCGCGGACCAGCGTGGTGCCGGCTTCGGCTCACTCTTGGGCTGTTGCGATGGCAGCGCGTGGCAGGCTGCGCACCCGTGTTCGGCAAAGGCGGTTTTGCCTCGCGCGACGCGCACGGGGTCGGGTTGGTGAGCGGGACTCGCGGACTTGGACTTACCGATGAGGTAGCTGGCGATCTGTGTCGCTTCGCGTCGACTCAACCGCATATCGGGCATTCGTCCGCCAGGCCGAACGTCGTGTGGCCTGAACAGGAAGTCAGCCAACGACTGAAGACCGTACTTTTGCTCGACGTGGCTCAGCGACACCGAGCCTTTCAGTTTGACGAGGCTTTCGTCCTTGTCCCGTGGGTTATGGCAAGCCACGCAGCCGACTCGGTGAAAGAGTTTCTTGCCGCGGGCGACCTCTGCTGAATCAACGTTGCCGACTTTGAATTGAGCAGTACCCAGCGACTGCAGGTAGTCGGCGAGGTCGGCGGCAACCGAGTCCCGCTGGGATTCTGGCAGATGGTCGAGAACATTCGGCATCGTCGTGCCGGGGTCCGTCGCGCCGGGGTCGGCGATGTACCGCCGGAGGAAGTCAATCGACACGCGCGAGCGGACTTCATTGAGAGACGGTGCGGGCGGGGCTGAGAAGCCGAGGTCGGTGTGTTCGCCGTGACACGCAGCGCATCGCAATTCGGAGATCAATAGATCGCCAACTTGTTTCGACGACAACGGATGGTCGTTCTCTAGAGCGGGGACCGTCGGCGGCACACCTGCGACGACCGGTGTTGTCACGGCCACGCACGCCAACGCGATCAACAGTCTGTAATGCTTCAATCCAAAACTCCGCGTCGACATCATTTACGTTCGCTCGGGGCTGATTGGCCACGGTCGGCCGACCTATCGATAGTACTTGACCTCCCTCGGCTTGACCCCAAGTTTCTCATAGTTGAATCCCGACTTCAGGGGAGCGTAGGGGCCAACGATCTCGACACTGCTATCTGGTCGAATCTTCGACTCCAGGTCCAGTCCCCAATAGACGGCGTTGACCGTGACCCGTCGAACGCCGGCGCTTTGGAAGTCGCGGGCTGAACCCATGGTGAAGTGAAAGATGCGCGACGTCTTGCCGTTGTTGCCGGTCCAGGTTTTCGTCCACGCGATGGGCAGCGGCTCCTTTTTGTCGTTGGCAGGCGCATCGGGCTCGAGATTGATCAGCGGCTGACCCAAGAGCAATGCCGTGCAGTCGGCTGGGAATGCGCCGTCCGCGTGACAACGATAAACATCGGACGGCCCGAAGATGTCTTTGACACCGATCAGGATCGGGTGCTTGGCCTGTTCCGGTACGACGATGCCGCGTGTCGCTTCGCGGTGCCAGCCGCCGTGGTGTTTCATGAACGACCCGCCAAGCAATACGCGGAGCGGCACGTTCTTGACGTCTTTCTTGTAGGGCATGCCACCCCAGAAACCGTGGTTCGCGGTGCGGAGCGCGATCAACGGCTTGCCGGAATCGAAGTAATCGTGGAAGTGTTTTTTCTGGTCGTCGTCAAGCTGCAGGAAACGCGACATCCAGATCACGCAATCCGCCTTCGCCAAGTGCTGCAAGCCGGGAACGCGATGTCGCTTGCTCCGATCCTTGAACGGGGCTTGCAAGGTGGGGTCGACAAGGCCGTCTTCATTGACGCAGAACAGGACGGTGCAGTGGAAGCCGTGGTGCTTCGACAGCACTTTGGCGAGCATCGGCATGGCCTGTTCGGATCGGTATTCCTGCTCCGCGGCGATCAATACGATGTGTTTGCCGGCACCGGGACCGTCTGCGCCCTCGTAAGTGAGCCAATTGTCGCTCTTGGGGATGGGGTGTTTGCGCTCGGCGTGTGTCGCCTGCGGCAATGCGAGCGTCAAACATGCGGACGCCGCCCATATCGCGATTGATCGATTCATAGTGGTTCACTCACGCAAAGTCGGATCGATTCGAATGCCTGCTGGGGCACGGCATCGCACACGTGGGCCAGTCCATCGTAATTGCCAGGAGACGCCAAGGCCCCGAGCGTATCGAATCCGTCCCAGGGTCGATCGGGCCGGCCTTGCCGATTCGGGGCCGGTTTTGGACGCTCGGGCCGAATCTCGGTCACGGCAAGTGCTGTCAGTTCAGCCCGTTACTCAAGGAGCAGCATCTACAATATGCATTCGAACTGAGTCTGCCAGCGGTGCACCCGAGGTCCATTTCGCCCGGGGGCGATCAGCGATGGCCGACTCTTGCGGGTTGCTGCCGGGGCGACGTGGTTCGCTCGCGTCGCCTTGGCTTGGAGTCTAGTTGAATGGTTCGATTCTGGTCGAGTGTGGCAACGGTCGTCGCGGTTTGTCTGGCGGCGTATGGCCCTGTCTCGGTGGCTTGGGGTGCGCCAACGCCCTCCGCGTCCGCTGATGCGCAGCGCTACTTCCAGACGACCGTCCGCCCCGTTCTCGAAACGTTTTGCTTCGGCTGTCACGGCCCGACGAAGCAGAAGGCCAAGCTGCGACTCGACACGTTGGGGATCGACTTGGTCCGCGGCCCGGAGGCGGAGACCTGGCATGACGTGCTGAACAACCTCAACGTCGGCGACATGCCACCCGAAGACGCCGCCGCGCCGTCGGCTGCGCAGCGCGCCATCATCGTTGACTGGTTGACGAAGGAATTCGAGAAGGCCGCGAAGATCAAACGGAGCACGGGCGGCCGCGTCGTGCTGCGCAGGCTGACGCGATACGAATACAACAACACGATGCGCGACCTGCTGGGCATCGACATGGATTACGCGCGCGACCTGCCGCCTGAGCCGACGTCGCCTGACGGGTTCAAGAACAACGGCTCATCGCTGGGTATGTCGCCGATCCAGATCGAGTATTACCTGGCGGCGGCGCGGTTGGCGCTGCAGCGCGCGATCGTGACCGGGCCGGAGCCGAAGGTTCACCGTCACCTGATTACCGACTCGAGAGAAGTCACGCGCAGCCGAAATCGGGGCGTGAAGCCGTACGTCACGAAACGATTGCAAGGCGGCGGTGAGTTCGTCGCGAAGCTCCGCGAATTTCCGCGGACGGGCAGGTTCGTTGTCCGCGTCAAGGCCGCCGCCGCGATCCCGGTGGGATCGGGGTACCCGTTGCTTTCCCTGTCGCTCGGCGTGCGGTCCGACACGCAGACGCCGGAGGAACAGAGCGGCGTGATCGAGGTCCCCGGCCGACCGCAACCGTTGCCCCAACTCGGCGCGGCGCCAGCCAAACAAACGCCCCCCAATGCCGACCCTCGATTGGAGCAACTTGCTGACCTCGATTCCAGGATCGAATCGCTTCAAAAGAAGTTGGCCGACAAGTCGCTTCCCAAGACCGAGCAGAAGAAGCTCAGCGATGAGCGGCGGCGGTTGACCCGAGAGCGTCAGAAGCTCGACCGCGCGCAGCGGGCGGAGCAGCAGAAACGCGCCGATGCGGCCAATGAACGCCGTCTTGTTCAGCCGATCGATGAGCCGCGGGTGTTCGAATTCACGGGCCAGATCGATCAGTTCCCTCTACCGGGTCACAACCCCAAGTTTCCTGGGCTACTGGTCATCCTGCGAAACGTCTACGACGGCAAGCATGACACGGTCGAACTTCCGGGCGTCAAGCAGGAGGAGGGCAACCGGTCGACCAAGACGCCCAAGTTCAAGGTCGATCCGCGACTGCCAGCCATCCATGTCGAGTCGGTGGAGTTCATCGGGCCGGTGTTCGACACTTGGCCGCCCGCTCATCACAAGCGCATTCTCTTTGACTCGGCACTGCGCGACGATGAATCTGCCTATGCGCGGGTCGTTTTGGAACGGTTTATCAGTCGCGCGTTCCGTCGGCCGGCGACGACTGCGGACGTCGACTCGAAATTGGCGTTCTTTCGCAAGGTCCGTCCCAAGGTCGCGTCGTTTGAAGCGGCGATCCGTGAGACCTTGGCGATGGTCCTGATCTCGCCGCAGTTTCTCTATCTGGTCGAACCGAGCGATCCGAGCAAGCCAGCCAAGCGACTCAGCGAATACGAGCTGGTCTCGCGGCTTTCGTACTTCCTGTGGAGCACGACGCCCGACGACACGCTCACGCAGTTGGCGGCAAACGGAAAGCTGCGGCAACGGCAGGTCTTGGAACAAACGATCAGAAAGATGATCGCCGACGACCGTTCCAACGCGTTTGCAAAACACTTCACCGACCAGTGGCTGGGGCTTGCAGGCGTCGACCGTGTGGCCGTGAACCCGGAGTACTACCCGGACTTCGACGATCGCCTCAAGCCACAGATGCGGCAGGAAACGCATGTGTTCTTCAAAGAGATTCTGCGCAACGACCTCAGTGCGCTCAACCTGATCGACTCCGACTTCGTCATGGTCAACCGGGCCCTGGCTCAGCATTATGGTTTGGCCAAGCCGCTGGGGCACGGCTTTCAGCGTGTCGCGGTCAAGCCGCAGGACCGTCGGGGCGGGCTGTTGACGCAGGGCAGCATCCTCCTGAGCAACTCGACGGGTGAAGATGCGCACGCGATCCGACGCGGCGTTTGGCTGCTGGATCGTCTGCTGGGTGACCCGCCCGCGCCGCCGCCGCCTGACGTGCCCGAATTGAATCCGCAGGAGCCGGACCTGGCCGGGCTGCCCACGCGTAAGCAGCTAGAACTGCACCGCCGCAAGGAGGCGTGCAACAGTTGTCACCGCGGGATCGACCCGTGGGGTGTTGCGTTTGAGCATTACGACGCGGTCGGTCTGTGGCGAGACGAGGTAGTCCGCGTTGTGCGAAAAGGTCAGACCCGCAGGTCGCCGGTCGAGGCCCGCTCGGTCCTGCCGGGCGGGCATGAGGTATCGGGTATTGACGACCTGAAGACCTATCTGCTTCGAAACGAGACAGACCGCTTCAGCCGAGCGTTGGTCGAGCGGTTGCTCGCGTACAGTCTGGGCAGGTCGTTGGAGTGGTCGGACGAGGCGACCGTCAAGTCGCTGGTCACGCAGTTCCAGAAGAGCGATTACCGAATCAGCGACCTGATTGTCGCGATCGTCGCCAGCGAGCCGTTTCAGCACAAGTGATTTCACACGGGAATGACGACCATGAAGAAGTCCTGGCATCTGAATCGACGCACGTTCCTCCGCGGCGCGGGGGCGGCTTTGGCTTTGCCCATGCTCGATTGCATGGGCGCGTCCGCGGCGAAGTCGGCCGCGACCGAATTGCCCCGCAGGATGTGCGCGGTTTACTTCCCGTTCGGCGTCAGCCTGCCCAAGGAGGGCAGCGAAGACGCCAAGTGGAACTGGTTCCCGCGCGGCGAGGGCAAGGACTTTCAATTCACCAACACGTTGCAGCCCCTGGCCCCGGTGAAAGACGACGTGACCGTCATCGGCGGCCTGTCGCACCCGACGGGCTGGAAGATGGGCGGGCATGACACGGGCGACATCTTCCTGACCGCGGCGGCATTCCAGGGCAGTCGATATCAAAACTCGGTGTCGATCGACCAACTCGCGGCCGCGGCCATGGGGCACCAGACACGGTTCCCCTCGTTGACGCTGTCCAGCGACGGCGGTGTCGGCGAGCCCACGCGTTCGACAACGTTGTCCTTCTCGCGGCGCGGTCGGCCGATCCCCGCCATGGCCAACCCCCAGCAGATCTTCGAGCGGCTGTTCGGCCAGGGCGGCGCTGGTTCGGCCGGCGATCGCCGGACCCGTTTGCAGAACACCGAAAGCATGCTCGACAGCGTGCTCGCGGACGCCCGTTCACTCAAAGGCAAACTGGGCACGCAGGACCGAAAGAAGTTCGACGAGTATCTCGCATCCGTCCGAGCCATCGAGCAACGTGTCGCGCGCAGCCAGCGTTGGCTCGATATCCCCAAGCCGAAGGTCGACGCGTCGTCGATCGCGCTCGAGTCCACGCAAGACGACCCGAAGGAGTACATCCGCACGATGTACGACCTGATGTTCTTAAGCTTCCAGACCGACTCGACCCGTATCGCGACCTACATGATCGGGCAGGTTGCGGGCGCGACGTCGATCGCCAACGCGTTCCCAGCCTGCCTCGGGCTGGCGGGCAACTGGCACGGTTTGGCTCACGGCGCGGGCAAGAAAGGCGGCGCTGAGAAGCTGGGCCGGTTTGATCAATTCCTCGTCGAGCAGTTGGCCTACTTCCTCGACCGACTCAAGAACACGAGTGAGGGAGACGGCAATCTGTTGGACCGGACGATGGTGCTTTACGGCAGCAGCAACAGCCGAACGCACAACAATCACAACTACCCGCTCGTCCTGGCCGGCGGCAGGAAGCTCGGGTTCAAGCACGGGCAGTACGTCAAGCACCGCGAGCAGTTCCCGCTCTCCAATCTGTTCGTGACAATGCTCCAGCGCATGAACCTGCCCGTCGAACAATTCGCCGACAGCACGGGCGAGATGACGGAACTGTTGACCTGATACAGTTGGGCTTCGTCGCGGTGCATGCGCCTTTGGCGATTTCAATTCAATAGAAGCGATTTGTGGGTGCCACACTTTGGCTCTGCAAAGTGTGCTTTGGTCAAGTGACCATGTCCTACAACTCACACACTTTGCAGAGCCAAAGTGTGGCACCCAGGACTGGTGGTCTGAATGTGCTCTGGCGGGCGCGCTGGACAACCTCGGCCGCCAGGTCGTCCGTGGGCAACGTTCCAACATTCTGAATGAACAGGGCAGTGGGGCGGTCGCGTGTCTGCAACGCCCCGTTGGCATCACAGCCGAACCGGCTCAAATCCCTTGCGGTATTCGCGCTTGACGATGGTGCGCGTCGCTTCCTTGTGGTTGGTGAAGGTAAGCGATTTGCGGTTCCAGTGCAGCGTTTGGCCCGGGTACTTGGCGGCCTTGACGGCCAGCAGGCCCGGCTCGGTGCAGCGGATGCCTTGTTCGAATGGGCACCAGTGGTGCGGCGTGTCGACGCCGAGGCATTTGTCGACCCAGGCGTGCCAGTGGTCCATACGTTCGTACTTGGGCAGGCCCGACATCTTCAGGCCGTCTTCCTTCTTACCGTCACGCCATACTTCCAACGGGCCGGCGGGCGCGAGCACGAGCGTGCCGCCTTCGCACACGGCAATGGTGCAGGTGCCGCCGCCGGGCCAACCGCCGTCGCCGAGGCCGATCGACTTGCGGTCGGGGTATTGGCCGGCGTCGTAGATGTCGAGGTTGACCGTGCTTCCGACGAAGCTGTCGCCGCTGACTTTGTAAGTCATCGTGGCGTGGACCGCCTGGGCGTGGAAGTGTTCGGTCGGGTCCTTCTTCGCCTTGGAGGTGACGCTGACCGGGCTGGTCAACTCGGGGTAGGCGTACATGAAGACGTCGGAGAGGTGGACGATCCAGTCGGCGATCATGCCGCCGCCGTATTTCCACCAACTCCGCCACTTGATGGGCAGCATGTTGGGTCGGCAGGGTTCCATCTCGTTGCCACACATCCACAGGTCGTAGTTGATGTGCTTGGGCGGGTCGATCGGGTCGCCGAGCTTGCCATCGGCGAAGTACCTGCCGCCGGCCAGAGCACCCCGCCCGCCGTTGGTGATGATCAACTGCTTGACCTTGCCAAGCTTCTTCATCTTGAGGATGTCGACCGCGCCCCGCCGCGCGTAACTGGCGATGCGCTGAGCGCCGGTCTGGGTCACCAGGTCGGGGCGGGCTTTGATGGCGTCCTCGATGATGTTCAATTCCTCGAGCTGGTGCACCAACGGCTTTTGGCCGTAGACGTGTTTCTTCTCAGCCAAGGCACGCGTGACGATCGGGGCGTGGGAGTGATCGGGCGTTGACACGATCACGGCGTCAAACTTGGAGGCGTGCTTGTCGAAGGCCTCGCGGTAGTCCGAACACTGGAACACGTTGGGGTGATTCCGGGCCGCGTTCTCCAACGCGTTCTTGTCCACGTCACACAGGCCGACGATATCCGCTTTCTTGTGACGGGAAACGGCCAGGCGGTCCGCCTTGCCGATCGTGCCGATGACGCCGATGGACAGCACGCGCAGCCGGGTGTCGTTTGCCGATTGCGCGCGGGCGGGCCGAGCGCTGGCCCCAACGGCACCGGAGAGGGCGATCGCGGAACTTGTCTGGATGAAGTCACGGCGGGTGATGTTGCGATTCATAGTGGACCTTTTCTGCACTTGGGCTGGATTGTTCAAAGTAGGTGTCGACCTTGTTTAGTGTACATCAACGGGCTTGGTTCGGTGGTTGTCTCGCGGGATCTGCTACTCGACCGCACCATCCAAACAGCCCCTACTTGTGCGGGTGTTGCTTCAAGAGTTCTTCCGGTACGTAGAAGCCGTCTTGCGCCTTGGTCGCGGCGCGGACCCTCTTGACCTGTTCCGGTGTCACGATCGCGGCCTTGTTGCCAAACGAGTTGCGGACGTAGGTCAAGACGGCGGCGATGTCGGTGTCGTCGAGCATGCCGCCGAACGGCGTCATGGGGACCAGGCCGGGGTACTTCTTACCCTTGACCACGATTGGGCCTTGCATGCCGTGAAGCGTGAGCTTGATCAGGCGATCGACGTCCTGCGTGACCCACCGACTCTCAGCCAGCGGCGGGAAGTGCGCCGACTCCAGCCCGAGGCCGTCCGGCTGGTGGCAGGTCGCGCAGTGGCCCTCACGGTTGTAGATCTCCGCACCTTTGACATACAGCTCGCGGGCGCCGGCGTTCAGGTGCTTGGGCACCTCGACCTTGACGGTGGTGACGATGCTGCGGTTTCTCAGGTGCGCATCGGCCGTCTGGAATGGTCGTTTCAGCCAATCGTCCAAAGCGATGTCCGGGCTGCCGCCCATGTCGCCGATCGAGACGGACGCCAGCTTCCGTTTGCCGTTGTAAAAGTCGATCCGCGCGTTGTTGAACCGGCTCTCGAAGCCCGACCGGTTCCAGATCATGATCTGATCGAAGGTCACGGCTGAGCTGAACTCCGCCTTGATCCAGGGGTTGTTCTGCTCCGACGTGTGCGAGAAGTTGCCGCGGTTGCCATCGACCAGGTTCTGGATCGGGAATTGGCCACCCTGGTATTCGGACGACTGCGACAGCTTCGCCTGTTTGGTCACGTTCGTTCGGCCGTTGCGGATTTCCATCTCGGCGAGGTTGATCGTGCGGTTTCGGCCGGGCAGTGTGATCGTGAACGACGTGACCTTGCCGCGCACGGCTTCGGGTGTCGTGATCTTGATGGTCTTGCCGCCGGCGCTGACCTCGACGTGGCGCTTGGCCGGCTGGTCGGTCTTGGTCTGACCTGCAGAAATCACGGTTTCCAAGATGGGCAGGCCGTGGTGGCTGGGCAGCCAGGACGCGGCCGCGATCGCCTCGAGCTTGACCCGCCCGTGCGGGTCGGTTGCGGCCTTCTTCAGTAGCGCGACCTGATCTTTGACTTGGTGGCCGGTGTATCGCAACACGCGTACGGCCGCGGCGCGGGCGCGGTGGTCTTTGGATTGCAGCAACTGACGTAGCAACGACTGGTCAACGCGGTTCATACCCCACGTCACCCATAACGCTTCAAGCAGGTGGTGTTCATACTTCGCGTCGTTCTTGTCCAGGCCGGCAACCCATTGCCGCACGGCCGACAGGACTTCGCTCGCGTCGCGGCCGCGCAGCTCGCGGCGGGTGCGGTAACGCGTGCGATATTCGGGCAGCTTCAGGTTGTCGAGCAGTTGCTCAATCGTCGCGCCGGCGACCTTCGCCGGCTTCACCAGCGGTCGGCCGGGGTAGGTGATGCGGTAGATTCGGCCGTGCGCGTGGTCGCGGTTCGGGTCGCGGGCGTTGTGCTGCATGTGGCCGATCAGCGGGTTGTGCCAATCGACGATGTAGAGCGAACCGTCCGGCGCGATCTCCAGATCGACGGGTCGGAAGTTGCCGTCGGTCGACGTCATCAGGTCCTGCCGCCACTTTGTCTTGTAGCCCGTGCCGTCCTCCATCATCTGGTGCTGCTTGATGCCGCGGAAGCCGATGCTGTTGCAGAGGATCATGTCGCCCTGCACGTCGTCGGGGAAGTGCCGACTGTGGATGAACTCGATCCCCGACGTCGGCCGAACGCGGTGAGCCGATTCGATCAGGTTTTGGCTACCGGGCGTCGCGACGCCGTACCGGGGCTTGATCGATCCGGGGAGCATCCATTCGACCGTCGGGCCCGATGTGTGCAGGAAGAAGTGCTGCCCCCAGTCGTCGAACGCGATGCCCCACGGGTTGGGGATCGAAAGCTGGGCGTGTCGTTCCAGGTGTCGGCGTTGCGGCGAAAATCGGTAGAAGCCACCGTTCGTGCCGCGCACCGGGCCGTATGCCGTCTCGACGTTGGTGCGCAGGAAGACGCCTTCGCACATGTAGATCGCACCCGAAGGGTCGGCGGTGTACGCGCTGATGGCGTGGTGCGTGTCGTGGTCATCGAAACCGCTGAAGATGATTTCCGTCTTGTCGGCCTTGCCGTCGCCGTCGGTGTCGGACAACTTGACAAGGTTGACACCCTGCGAGACGTAGACGCCGTCGGAGGCGATCTCGAAGCCCATCGGCAGGTGCAGCCCCTCGGCGAAGACGCTCTGCTTGTCGGCCTTGCCGTCGCCGTCGGTGTCTTCGAGGATGAGCAGCTTGTCGTTCGGCCGCGGGTCGCCCGGCCGCCAGTGCGGGTAGCTGGGCATGGTGGCGACCCACAGCCGGCCTTGGTTGTCGAAGGCCATCTGCACCGGGTTCGCTAGGTCGGGGAATTCCTGCTCCGTCGCCCACTGCTCGATCTTGTAACCCTGCGGTACCTTGATCGTGTCGAGCGCGTCCTTGCCCTTGAGGAAAGTCAGCGCGCCGTTCTTGCCGCCGGGTCGGTAGTTGGTCTTGACCGGCGGGAGATTGGATGTCTTGGCGTCCAGGGTCGCGACGTCGAGCGTCTGCCCGTTCGCGACCGCCCAGATCAACCGATCGCGGATGGCGGTCATCTCACGGATCTTGCCGATCTCGAACGGGTAGTTCGCCGGTCCGAACGGGTTATGTCGTCGCCCGAAGACGTGCACGCCGTTGGGGATCTTGAAGTCGTTGATCCAGAGCCAGTTCTTGTCGCGGATCGCCTCGCGGATCTTGGCCTCGTGTGACTTCGCCTTGAGCGGCGCCTTGCCGAATATCTCGTCAGCCAGCAGTTGTGCGAGTCGGCGATAGCCGGCGTCGTTCAGCAGCGCGCCGTCGGACGTCAGCGGGGCCTTGGACTGGCGGTACCACTTGTGCGACGCGCTGAAGGCGTCGACCAGCGGCGTCCATGTTTCCTCGGCGAGCGCCTGAATGACCGACGAATACGCCGCAAGGTTCTGGTTCTGCGTCTGCCCGTTGGGCACGTCGAGCGTGGCCGACCGATCCTCGAATGCGGTGGGCGTGACAAGAACGAGTTGCACATGTGAAGCACCGTTGTACTTCTGCGACTGTGTGTGCGTGATGAACGCGTCGAGTTCCGCCTGGAAGTTGCGCAGCCCGGCGCTGCCCTGGAACGACTCGTTGAACCCAAAGAATGCGATGATGATGTCCGGCTTCAACCGGCGTAGCCACTCCTCTTCCGTCTCGAAATGGCCGATCCCGTCGGCTGTGTTGCCGTCCGAGTACGGCGCATGGAACTTTTCCGCGCCGGGGAATCCCAACTGGTTCTTTCGGCCGGAGTGCGGACGAAAGCTCGGGGTGTTGCCCTCGTCGCACATGTTGCGAATAAACAGGCGGTGCCCCGGGTAACGCAGGTGCATCTGGGTCTCGAAGTGCCCGGAGTGCAGCATCCGCGACCCCAGCCCGTTGCCGATCAGCACGATCCGAGCACCGGGCTTGAGTTCCACGTAGTCTTTTTCGGCGGCGATCAAGCCTGTTGACGTCCAGGCGACCAGGGCCATCGCAACGGCGAGCGACAGGTGCAACGGGGTTTTCATACCATCTACCTTTGGGTTTGGAACGAGTGGAACGGCTATGGCCGAGATTATATGGCCTCAGGCCGAAGCCCATGACCGATTGCAGGCCGAAACGCCGGTGCCGAGCGCCATCGCCTTGGCGGGGATATCGATGCTGTTGGGGGAATACGGTCGGTTCCCCGCGGCAGCATCCCGTTCTGCGGTATTACGTGTTACGACCGACGGGGCGGTTACACCTCGATAGCACTGCAAACTTTTCAAGCAAGCACGGGGTTGATGACGTGTCCGTGCACGTCGGTCAGCCGTCTATCGAAGCCGTTGTGCCTGTAGGTGAGCCGTTCGTGGTCGAGACCGAGCAGATGCAGAATCGTCGCGTTGAGGTCGTGAATCGATAGCACATCCTCGACGGCCTTGAATCCGAGTTCGTCGGTCTTGCCGTGGCTGACACCTGACTTCACGCCTGCGCCGGTGAGCACGGCGGTGAAGCCGCCGGGATTGTGATCGCGGCCTTTCGCGCCCTTCTGAAACATCGGCATTCGGCCGAACTCCGTACACCACACGACGAGCGTGTCGTCGAGCAAGCCGCGCGAGCGCATGTCGCGGATGAGCGCGGCGGCGGGCTGATCCATCACCCGCCCGTGTACGTCGTACTGTTCGCGCAGTTTCTGATGGCCGTCCCAGTTCAGCTTGCCGCCGCTGGCGTAGGCGCCGTTAAAGAGTTGAACAAAGCGAACACCTTTTTCGATCAGCCGACGCGCGAGGATGCAGTTGCGTGCGAAGCCGGCTTTGACTTTGTCTGTGTCGTTCGCGCCGTACATGTCGAGGATGTGACTCGGCTCGGTGGTCAGGTCGCTGATCTCCGGTACGGATAGCTGCATGCGCGCAGCCAATTCATAGCTCGCGATTCGCGCGGCCAGGTCGTGGTCTTGAGGATTGCGTTTGAGGTGCTCGCGGTTGATCAGGTGAAGCAACTCGCGCGCGGCCTGGTCGCTGTTCGGCGAGACCGACTTCGGCGGGCGCAGATTCTCAATTGGGTTGTTGGCAGTGAACGGTGTGCCTTGAAAGACGGCGGGCAGGAAGCCGGGGCCCCAATTGTTGACGCTGGCCTGCGGCACGCCGCGGGGGTCGGGGATTGCCACGAAGGCGGGCAGGTTCTGGTTTTCCGACCCGAGTGCGTACGTCAACCACGCGCCGATACTGGGGAAGCCGTCCTGAACGAATCCGGTTGACAGGAAGTTTTCAGCCGGGCCGTGCGTGTTGGACTTGCTGGTCAACGAGTGAACGAACGCGAAGTCATCAACCATCGCGCCGAGGTGCGGGATCATGTCCGAGACCATCTTGCCGGACTCGCCGCGCGGGCGAAAGTTGTACTGCGGCCGAGCGAGATTGCCCGCCGGTCCCTGAAACGTCACCGCGGGGCCGCCCTTCAACGGCGTTCCGTCTCGCTTGATGAGTTCGGGTTTGTAGTCCCACGTTTCCAACTGACTGCACGCGCCGGCACAAAAGATCACCAACACATTCTTCGCTTTCGGTTTTTGATGCGGCGGGCGTGGGGCGTGCGGATGCCGTGGGTCGATGCGTGGCTTCCAGGCCGTGTCTGACGCGATGGCTCCCTGTTGACTGAGCAGATGCGTCAACGCTACCGCACTCAACCCCGAACATGTCTGGCCGATGAAGTGACGCCTCGACAGCAACTGCCGGCCGGCGTGGGTGATCGCATATGGTTTCGGTTCCTGCATGATGCGGCTCACGGCATGAACAAGAACTCGTTGGTGTTGAACAACACGCGGCACAGCAGGCTCAGGCCATGCTCGTGTACGGTAGCGACTGACTTTGTCAGTTCAAGCTCTGACGGCGGTCGGCCAAGGGCGATCTCAAACGCAGATGTGACCTGTTGGCTGACATCGTTCGGCGACTGTGTTTTGATGCGTTTGGCGAACTGGTTCGCGCGATCGATCATGAACGGGCTGTTGAACAGATTCAAGGCCTGGATCGCGGTTGTCGATCGGCTGCGCCGTGGCGTCGCCTGCCCCGCGTCGGGACAGTCGAACGCGCCGAAGATCGGGACGCGTTCCATGCGGACCTTGTGTGCGTACACCATGCGTCGGAAGTGTTCGGGGCCGAACTTGTCAACGGGCGGAAACCCATTCAGCCCGCCGCGCGTCTTGAAGAAGTCGAAGCCCGGGCCGCCCATCTTGAGATTCAATTCGCCGCTGACAGCCAGAACACTGTCGCGAATCGTCTCGGCTTCCAGCCGCCGCGACGCGAAACGCCACAGGTACCGATTGTCGCGATCGATCTTGGCTGAGCGTGGGTCGCCGCGGTGGGATTGGCGGTAGGTGCGGGAGTGCAGGATCAGGCGATGAATGTGCTTGACCGACCAGCCGCTGCGCACGAACTCGCCGGCCAGCCAGTCGAGCAGGTCGGGATGCCTCGGGCGTTCGCCGTTGATCCCGAAATCGCTCGGCGAATTCACCAGCCCGCGGCCGAAGTGGTAAAGCCAAATGCGGTTGACCATCACCCGCGCGGTCAGCGGGTTCTTCGGCGATGCGATCCACTCGGCCAGGGCAAGCCGCCGGTCCTGCTCGGCCGTGTCGCTGGTGAGTTCAGCCTCATTGAACAGCGCGGGCACGGCCGGGTTGATCCGGTCCGTGCGCTGCTCCGGATCGCCACGCCGCAGCACGAACGTGGTGTCCGGCTTGCGGAACTGTCCGCCATACACCACTTGCGTCGTTTCGAGCTGCGCCAGTTTCGCTTGAAGACTGTCGCGCTTTGAAATGAGCGCGGGGATGTCGGTCTTTGATGTCGACGGCAGATTGCGGAGCAAGGCCGTCGCGGCATCAAACGGCGTCCCCATCGGCACGCGGTCGTCGTGTCCCGCGACGCGTTGCCACGCCTTGCCGTCGGGGGACACGTCGATGCGATACCGCACGGGCAGGCGATCTTTGTACTTGGTGTTGCGGTCGCGGCCCCAAACAATGCGATCGATGTTCTGCCGTTCGGCCAACTCGATCTGCACCCAGCCGCCACCGTACTGATTGGAAATCCAGCTACGCTCATTGCCGTAACGCCCGTCGTTCACGTGTTTGAGTTGATGCTTCCCGTCGTTCGCGTAGTTACCGGATGACGACGGCACGCCGCCGGCCGAGGCGAGCGCGACATTCCGCGCGTTCAGGCCGGACGAATAGACCTCGAGTTCATCGATGCAGGGCTGGTGCTTGTTGTTGTCGATCGTTGCAAGCGTCGTGAAACGAATGAACTTGGCGGTGACAGGAGCGAACTGTTCGGTGTTGCGCTTTGCGCTAACCGCGTTGCGCAATAGCGGTTGGCCGCTGGACGCGCGTTCTTGAAGAACGATGACGTCGGCTGTGATGCCTCGGCCTGTGTCCCCGCCGCGCAGGATGAGTTTGGTCGATTCAGTCCAATCATGCTCGCCAACATCGAGCAGGCCGCTCCAAAGCGGCTTCTTCTCGGTCTCGCCGGTCGAGACGCCCGCGGGGCAGTACTGGTCAACGCTCGCGATCTGCTTCTGATCGTCGCGTGTGGTGAGGTCGCCGTCCTTGTCGATCACGTAGCGCGCGTCACGCGTGTGGACGCCGCTGCCGTGAGCGCCCCACGAGACCCACAGCCGGAATCGGCCTGCAACGCCGGGTTGATACGTGATGACGTCTTCGCCGGGCGTGTTGTTCCACCACGTGTACCGCCCGCGGCTCAGATTGCCGACGCGATCAGCCGACCCGACGTCTTTGAGATAGCCTCGCTTTGTTCCCGCCGGGTTCGCGCCGGGGCCGTTTGGCTTCTTCAGATAAGTCACACGCGTCTTGTCTTCTTCGTCGATCAGAATCGTCCGCCCGTTGAACGCGCTGGGCTCGTATTGGCGTAGCTCGCGGTCGATCGTTTCGATCTGGCGTTTTAATGACGCGGCCTGCGCCATCGTGTCGCGGTCCGCGTTGACCATCTTGCGGTCGCCGTAATCGACGCCGGCAAAGAAGGCCTGCATCGCGTAGTAATCGCGCTGGGTGATGGGGTCGAACTTGTGGTCGTGACACCGCGCACAGCCGATCGTCAGGCCGAGCATGGTCGCGCCGGTCCCGGTGATGATCTCATCCAGTTCGTCCTGCCTCGCCAGTCGTTTGGACTCTTCGTCCTTGCCGATTTGGCCCGGCAACAACACCGCGGCCGCCACCAGGAAGCCGGTCGCGTCGTCCGCTCCGAACGCGTCGCCCGCCAGTTGCTCGCGAATGAATTGGTCGTAAGGCTTGTCCTCGTTGAATGCGCGGATGACGTAATCGCGATACGGCCAGGCGTTGGGGCGCGGCGTGTTGACCTCGAACCCATGCGTGTCGGCGTACCGGACCACGTCGAGCCAGTGCTGCCCCCAGCGCTCGCCGTAGCGCGGGCTGGCCAGTGCTTGATCGACCAGTCGTTCCCACGCGGCGGGGTCTTTGCTGGTGACGAAGGCATTGACTTGTTCGACGGATGGCGGCAGGCCGATGACGTCCAGGAACAAACGTCGAATCAGCGTGCGTCGGTCGGCTTGAGGCGAGTGTGTGAGCGAGTGTTCGCGGAGCTTGGCGACAACAAACGAGTCGATTGCGCCGGAAACCCCCTTGACGTGCGGCGGCTTCACGTCGCGAACTGCCTGAAACGCCCAATGGTCGAGCCGCCGATCGATGCGGGCTTGGCGGTCGTATTCCGTTTCGGGCCAACCCGCGCCCTGATCGATCCACCGTTTGATCAGCTCGATCTCATTGCGGGACAGCGCGCGGCCGTTGCGGGGCATGCGGGCGTCGGGGTCGTCAGTGGTCAGGCGGTTGAGCAACTCGCTCTTGTCGCTCTTGCCCGCCACGATGACCCGGCCGCCGTCGCCGCCCTTGAAGGCCGCATGGCGAGCATCGAGTCGCAGGCCGCCTTTCTGCTTGGCCGAACCGTGACACTCGGCACACCTGGCGCGAAGCAGCGGGCGAATCTGTCTTTCGAAATTGATCACATCTGCGGCGGCGACCGACATGCCGGCCGCGCCGATGATCAAGAAGGAAAGGAGAGCAACGCCCGCTGAATCAAGTGGTCTCATGGCGACATCTTCATTCGATTCCGGCCCATTATGATAGTTGCCCCGCTGGGCCGCTACAATTTGAGCCGCGGTGTCGGGCTTGGCTGCCGGTCAAACAGGAACGTCCTGCAAGCACGAAACCGGCGTGACAGGCCGGAGCGGCAAGGGTCTGGCTGATGTAACCGATCATGTGTTTCGGTCAGATCAATGGACAAGCCCCCGAACGGCACGTTGAGAGAGTCATGAAGTTCTGTTCGACAAGAATGAAGTGGGTCGGCTTCGTCGTCATCGCCGCGGGGCTAACGCTGCTAATGCAGCGGGTCGCGGCGGAGGCCGTGGATAAGACCGCGGCTACCACACCAGCCGTTTCACAGGCCGAGCCCGACCCGACCGTTCTGCGCGCCAAGGCCGTCGGCGTGCTGGAAGCTTACTGCGTGACCTGTCACGGGCAGGCGAAGCAGAAGGGTAGCGTTCGGCTAGATGCCCTCGAGACGGTCGATCCGGTTGATCAGCAGAAGCTCTACGCCAAGGCGAAGGAGGCGTTGCACTTTGAAGAGATGCCGCCTGAGAAGGCCAAGCAGCCCAGCGCGGCTGAGCGAAAGGTCTTGATGCAGTGGTTGGAAAGCCAACTCACCGGCAAGGCGGCGAAGGCGTTGGCTGAAAAACTGCGGCGGTTCGAGTACGGCAACGTCGTCGCACACGCGGACCTGTTCTCCGGCGAGTACGCCGACCTGCCCGGTTTCACGCACGACCGGCGCTGGATGATCAGCGAGTACATCTTCAACGAGAAAGTAAACCGCCTGCTCGATTACCAGCCGTCGCGCAGGATTTACGGTGAGACACAGCGCGTCCGGGGCGACAGCGGCGTCCATTGGAGCCCGAAGACCGAGCACGGCAACAAGTTCCGCCGGACGATCACAAATCCCTTCCTCCTGCCCGAGAAGGTCGGCGTTCGGTACTACGGCAAGGAAGGGCTGACGACCGGCCACCTGCTGACCATGGTCGGCAACGCCAAGCGGATCGCCGGGCACATGTCGTCCGAGTCGGCGATGAAGTCGCAGTACCCGGCGATGCACGCACTAATGCGGGACGAGCTGCGTGCCCGTGAAACACTGCGGACACGCGAAGCCTTCCTGACCACCGACGGGACCATGCATCGCCTGCTACAAGACCTCTATGGCGACAGGCACGAGACGCTCCTGCCCAAGCTTGTGCGTGTGGACATCCCTTTCCCGGGCATGCGCCCCAGAAAGTTTCCTGGGGAGAAAACGTACCGCATTCAACGACCCGAGTTCCTCAACGGGCTGGACAGGCAAGACGTTGACGCGGTGTTCCGCGGGATGGTGACGTACAAGAAAACCCCGTACGAGGTCACCGAGGACAAGGACAAGTTAATCCGGGACAGCAAGGGCGAGCCTTGGGCACCCTACCTGGACGGCCAGCGCGCAGACCATGAAAGCGTCATCCTGCAGGCCGAGCGCGACTGGTTCATGCAAGGCGTCCCCGGCCACCGCATCCGGAACCGCGTCGAGCTGATGAAGCTGTTCTGGGATCACTGGGACATGGATCTGGTTTATCGCGAGGCCAAGAAGCGTGGCCCCGCACCGGCGTACAAGCCGCTCAACGACAACGAGATGCAGGTGATCGCCGTGACGATCCGGAAGCATCGCAAGAAGGGCGACAACTACCAGGCGATCATCGACAAATGTATGTCTGACTGGTCCGAGTCGTTCGAGCGGGCACGCGCGTCGGCGGGCGGCGCGGACGACGCCCGGATTCACGCGTTGATCGACGAGTTGTACGCGCGGGTTTTCGAGCGTCCGCCGAGTGAATCGGAGCGTGCCGAGAACCGCGAGCTGCTCAAGCGGTTCATGGCCAAGCTCGAGCGGCAGCAGGCGATCGCCAAGCTGATCGAGTCATTGATTCTGAACACCGAGTTCGCGTATCGCCACGAGTTCGGCGCGGGCGCCGCGGACGAGCACGGCCGGCGGATGATGTCGCCGAGGGACGCGAGCTACGCCCTCGCCTACGCGCTGACCGACTCCAGCCCTGACGCGGAGTTGGCGGAGGCGGCACGGGAAGGCCGGCTCCACACCCGTGAGGATTACGAGCGCGAGGCGCGCCGGATGCTCAAACGCCGCGACCGGTGGACGGTCGTCGACGAGGCGGTGCAGGCGGCCAACCTCAACCCCAGCGTGACGAATCAGCCGATCCGCAAGCTACGGTTCTTCCGCGATTTCTTCGGCTACCCCAAGGCGCTCAAGGTCTTCAAGGACGACAGCCGGTTTGGGGCCGGCCGGCACGAGCCGACGGTCAGCCGCCTGATCGAAGAGGCGGACATGTTGGTCGAGTACATCCTCGAAGCAGACCGGCACGTCTTCGAGGCGCTGCTCACGACCGACAAGTTCTACGTCTTTCATAACGGGGACAACGCGTCGATGAAGGCCGCGTCCGATTCACTGAAAAGCATTTACGACTTCTTCAAGGACAAAGACGTGCAGGCGTGGAAGCCGGAGGACGTCGCCCCGCACGAGGCTTTTCTGAGAACCCACTGGGAGTTTCAACGCGAGAAACAGGGCGATCATGCCAAGATCCTCAGGAAGCTCCAAAAGCTGATGGTCGGGCTTGAACTGCACTTCAGCGAAGGCCAATCCGGCGCCCTGCCCTACATGAAGAACGGCATGGGATTCTGGTGGGGCGGCCCGGTGCTCGGCCGGAGCGGGCAGCAGATGCGCGGCGAACAGGTCACGACCTATTGGAACCTCGACTGGCGCACGTGGGACTACCCGACCGAGCAGCCGGCCAAGATCCCCAACCGCAAGGGCATCCTCACGCATCCCGCTTGGCTGATCGCCCACGCGCAAAATCTGGAGACCGACCCAATCCACCGCGGCAAGTGGGTCCGCGAGAAACTGTTGGCTGGGACGATCCCCGACGTCCCGATCACCGTCGATGCGATGATCCACCCGGACAAGAACAAGACGCTGCGTCAACGCATGGAGGCCCGCACGGGTGATTCCTACTGCTGGCGCTGCCATCAGAAGATGGACCCGTTGGGGTTCCCGTTCGAAAGCTACGACGACTTCGGCAGGTTTCGCACCGAGGAAAACCTCGAGCACCCGGACAACCTGCTGCAGCCGGCGAAACGGGGCGAGCTTAACGCGTTCGGCGCCAGCCTGCCGGTCTACAAGACGCTGCCCGTCGATGCACGCGGGGTGTTAAAAGGGACGGACGATCCCAAGCTGGATGGAGAAGTTCAAGGCGCGTTCGACCTGATCGACCGGTTGGCCAAGTCCGACAAGGTCCGCCAGTCGATCATCCGCCACGCCTTCCGCTTCTTCCTGGGGCGTAACGAGACGCTGTCCGACTCCAAGACTTTGATGGACGCCGAAAAGGCATACCTCGACAGTAATGGCAGCTTTGACGCCGTGATCGTTTCGCTGTTGACTTCCGATTCGTTTATCTACCGCAAGCCCCACCTCCGGAACACGCACCCCCGGAATGCGCACCCCCGGAACTCCAAGGACTAAGCCATGGCGATCCACCGACGCGAGTTCATCAAGACGACCGCCCTGGGCACCGCGACCCTGGCGATGACGCCGTCGTTCAACAATTGGCTCGCCGCACCGGCGCAGGCCGCCGCTCCGAACGCGGGCTTGCCGCACCGGTTCGTCTTTATCCGTAAGTCCAATGGCAATCTGCCTCACCAGTTCAGTCTGCCCTCGTTCTCTGACGCGCAGCAGAAGATGGACAAGGAGAAGCAGGCGTTTGAGGTCGCCCTGGACAAGCACGAGTTGCCCGATTGGCTGAAGGCGTTGGACGGGCACAAGGACAACATGACGATCCTGCACGGCATCTCGATGTCGGTCAGCGGTGGGGGGCATTACTCGTACTCGGGTTGCATGGGCGCATACAAAGCCGGCCGCGACGTCTTGAGCAACATCAAGTGGGCGACCGTCGACTTCGAGTTGGCCAAGCTGTTTCCCTCACCGTTCGGCCACGTTGAAATGTCGTTGGCTGTGCCTCACGGGCGCGACAAGCGAACCGGGATCGTTTCGGGGTACTCCGCCCCGGCGCCGCAGCAGCGCAACTACTGCTACGCCGACCCGATGACCGCTTACAAGGAACTGTTCAAGTCCGTCACCAACGTCGATGAGGTCGCTTCAGACAACGCGCTGCTGGACTACCTCCACGATCAGGAAGCCCGCCGGCTCAAAGGCCTCGACGGCGACGAGCGCCTGAAGATCAGCGATCAGATTGACTCGCTCCAATCGATCCGTGACCGGAACATGAAAGTCGCGGCGTTGGGGGATGTCATCAGGAAGCACCTGCCGCGGATCGACCCGGTCCACGCGGACGGCGGGCCCGACGCGACGCTGCCTCAGAAACAGGCCGCCTTCACCGACATCATCGTCGCCGCGCTGGCCTCCGGCCTGACCAACGTCGTCACTTACACCATCGACGACCTGGGCACGCCGATCACGACGCTGCCCGAGAACGATGAAAAGACCAACATCCACGCCGTCGGTCACGGCCAAGGCGGCAGGTCAGCCTTCATGCGTGACGTCATCAAGACCCATCACATGAAGCAGGTCGAGACACTGGTCACCAAGCTCAAGGCCATCCCCGAGGGCGACGGCACGGTGTTCGACAACACGACGATCATCTACATGCCCGAGACCGGCGCCGGCCACCACGGCCCAGACAACGAAGCCCCGATGGTCATCATGACCGGCAGGCACTCCAAACTCGATCTGGCGGGTCGGTACATCCGTATGCCGTTCCACGGCACCGAGGGCCACAAGACCCTGAGCAACTGGTACACGACGTTGCTCAACGTGTACGGCAACCCGATCGAGCACTACGGCGACCTGGACCTGACGATGCAGCGCAATCGGCTGAAACAGTCCGGCGCGATCGATCGGTTCATGTGACTTGGGTTGGTCAGACAAAAACAACGACGGAGTCTGCGATGTCATATCCACGTCGCGCAGATGGGCGGGCCTCGCTGCTCGCGATCGTTTGCATCGTCGCGTTGCCCGTGGTCGCGCAATCCCAGACCGCCCCGAATGACCTGCCGGCGAACGCGTGGAAGCTGATCGACCAGGAAGACGCGTCGGGCGGCAAGCGTTTCGCCCGGGCCGTTTATGCGCCCAACGTCGGCCGACTCCTCCTGTGGGGCACGGGCGGCGCGAAGCCGGCGCGGAACGTTTACAAACGGTTCGAACTGGAAAGCTTCGACCCCGCCAAGCCCGGTTGGCATCCCGCGTTCCCGCACGCGCGGCGCGGCAAGTGGTCGGCTAATGACTACCCGCCGTTTCGGATTTGGGGCCAATCCGGGCCCGACGGGTTGAAGTGGGATGAGGGCCCGCGCCTGCAGGTCGTCAGCGGGTACCACTCGACCAACCGCATCCGCTGGTGGGACTTCGACGGCGTGCTTCGGCCGAGCCCGATCCACACGTTCAACATGGCCGCGTGGGACTCGAAGCGCAACCGCGTGATCTACTACAGCGACGGCGTGACGTTCGCGCTCGACCCCAGCACGAACTCGTGGACCGACCTGAAAGCCAGCAACCACCCGACGACCTGCAAATCGGTCGCGTGGGCGAGCATGTGTTACGACCCGGGGAACGACCGCGTCCTGCTGTTTGGCGGCGGGTTGGCCACCAACCCAACCGGCGGCGCGCCGACGTGGCTTTACGACTGCAAGACCAATCAGTGGTCTCGGCCGACCGATTCAAACGACCCGCCGTTGCGTTGCAACGCGCCGATCGTTTACGACCCGACGACGAGGCAGATGGTCATGTTCGGCGGATACAACCAGGCGGCGGCGCTGAACGACACGTGGGTGTTTGATTGCAAGGCCAAGCGTTGGTCAAAACGTCTGCCCAAAGTCGCGCCGCCACCGATGTACACACCCGCGGCGGCGTTGCTGCCCGGCGGCGGGAAGGTGCTGGTCTGCGGGGCCGACGCCCGCAAGCTGCGGATGCACCACAAGGCCACGTCGTCTGCGAACAAGCAGACGTGGGTGTATGACGTCGCGGCCGACACGTGGACGCCGATCAACAACGGGCTGAACCTGCCGGGGTACGACTGGCTCACGGCCGACACGGACACGCAACGCGGCGTCGTGCTGCTGGTCGCGTTCGGGCGAGAGCGTCGGACCTATGCCTTGCGATACGATCCCAACGCGGCGCCCGTCGAACTCGACGGCGCTGCAGCGGGCACCGTCGTCTGGAAGTACCCCGAGCAAGCGTTAACGCTTGAGCAAGCGCCGCCCGACGACGCCAAGCAACACGCTAGAACGCTCGCGTCGCTTCCGACCAACCGATTCGTCAACGCCGACCCGCCCGGCATGTTGATCAGCAAGACGTGGTCGACGGCCGTGATGGACACCGACCGCAGCCGCGTGCTCTACACCGGCGGCGGGCACTCGGGCTACTCGGGCAACGACATCGCGCAGTACGACGTCGCGACCAACCGCTGGCAACTCGACGCGCCGCCACGCTTCCCGCCGTTTTTGGAGGGCACGAACGCGGGCCTGTTCGGCTGGAGCTACGGCATGGTGCCGTTCAGCCAGCACACCTACCTGTGGTACGCCTACGACCCGGCTTCGAAGACGATGTTGTACCTGGCCCGCCCGTCGATCCCGGATGGCACGGAGGTGCAATTGACCCGAGACGGCGACGTGTTTACCTACGACTCGAAGAAGCACGGCTACGCAAGCTGGGTTTACGACCCGGTCGCCAGGAAGATGCACCCGCCCAGCTTCGGCCGAACGTTCAGGAACGATTGGCACCTGTCGCTGGTCGGCACGCCGCGTGGTGTTTACGCGATGAGTCGGAACGTCCTGTACCACGCCAAGGTCGACCGCGACACCGGCCGGGTCGATTGGCGAACGGTCGACAAGCAGTTCCCCAGGCCGCCCGACAAGATCAAGTATCACTACGAGTATCAGCCCGTCGTCCACGACACGAAGCGCGGTCGGCTTATCCAGTTGAAAGGGGACAAGCAGCGGGTCGATGTCTACGTGCGCGGCCTCAACGACGGCGACACCTGGCGACTGCTCAACACAACCGGCCAAGCCGCGATCGGCCGAGAGGCCGTCTACGTCCCCAAGCACGACACCGTCCTCTGGCTGGGCGACCGCCTCTATGCACTTGATTGCGCGACCAACGAGGTGCGTGAGATCAAGGTCGACCTGCCCAAGGGGCTGTATGGCCACGAGTGCGCCCTCGTCTACGCCCCGAAGCCGGATGTCTGTGTCGCCCTGATCCCCAAGTCGTTCACGGGGCCGATGCAGACGTTCCTCCTCCGCTTCAAGCCTTGATGAGTCGCGGAACTGGTGTGAAACGATGCGCGCCCGCGACGCGTCCGCCGCGCGGCTGAACACCCGGCCTTACTTGCTCAGCGCCTCGTCCAGCGTTTCCAAAGCAGCGGGCCAGTTCTCTTCGTGCCCCTTGCACGCTTCCTCCGTGCTGAAGCCCGAGTGCGTGAGTCGAAGGAGCGTGCCGCCGTCTCGCGGGATCAGCTCGACCTCGATGACCGTCTCGTCGCCGTAAGTGCCGGGCGCACCGGTCAGCCAGGTCATGCTCACACGCTCGTTCTTGACGAGTTTAAGAAACCGCCCGTAGTGCGCGTGTCGGCCCCAATCGTGCCGGTTGTAGAAGAAGTAGAGACTCCCTTCCTCCGGAGTCATGATCAGCTCGCCCGGCTGAGCAAACCACTTGTCGAACCCCCTGGTCCACGCGTCGTAGATCAGTTCAGCCGACGCCGCCATCTGCCGCTCAACGGTCATCGAAAACGGGCGTGACGCAAGGTCCGGGACAAGTGGCTCGGGCATGCTCACCTCGTGAGGGTTGAGGGACCGTCACAGACTCAGTCGCTACCCGCTAAGTTCACCCGCCGCCGGTTGATTGTACCAATGGACAAAGCGCTTTGGCGGTCGGGTGCAACGCCTAGTTATGCCCTTGGACGAACGATGGAGCCTTGAGTGCTCCAGTGTTCTCCGCGGTTGAAAACGGCTAGTTCAATGATTCGCGATCGCGCATTGGCAAGCGAAATGCCTTTCCAATCACCCTGCCATCCGTGACCGCCGTTCTTTGCTTCAAATCCGTCTTCGCTACAACGCAGAGTAGTGCAACCCTCGCCTCCCTCATCTTCTCCGTTCTTCAAGACCACTTCAGCGTCACCCAAGACATCTAGGAGGTAATCCGCTGCAGCCGTCTCTTCGCCCGGCAACATGGCAAAAGATTCCACCACGAACGGACCACGATCGCTCGTTTCAAGAATCTCTATTCCCGTTGGTTCTTGGGGCATAACGAATCAAGCCTTAGTTGCGGGCCAGTCGGTAGGCCGGGCACGTTGCCCGGCAACTCAAGGTCGTTGTGCGCCGAACCGCCGGGCAATGTGCCCAGCCTGCCCGCTGGGTATGCACCTTACCGTGGTTGCGGGACACCTTCCGGTCCAACCGAATCAGAGTAATCCGGTTTCGTAGACATCGTCAAAGGGAGTTGATTCTCCACGACGAGATTCATCACTTCCATCGCATTGGGGTGGGGTTCGCCGTCTGCGGCCTCTCGGTAATACCAGACCGTACCGCCAGCTTCCTTCAAGTGCGCAAACGTGCTTCGGAGTTGATCAAGTGAAACTTTATCGCCATCCGCAAAAATGGTACCGTCGACCATCACTTTGACTTCCACCTTGGCGTCGTTGTCGGAATGCAGTTTTTGCACCGACGGTTGCTCTTGGTCACATGCGATGAGGCCGAATACCACAAATGCAAGAAGGATGTGTCGCAGGTCGTGCATGGCAGCATTGTATCCAGAAACGATGACACATCATCGCGGCCGCCGCGCATCGGCGGGTAAGTGTGCGGACCAAGGCTGTTCGGCGTGTGCGTGTCGCGCACAAAAGTGATCGTTGTTTCGAGCCGGACATTTGCGTAAAACCAGGCGTGCGGTGCTTCAATCGAAGCGGCGCTGCGAAACTGTGCGCACGACCTGCTGTCCTTGCACCCGTTTGTCGGCGTTACCGATGCCGACCCGGCGCGATCACTGTGCGGCGTTGGCGCGCCGCGCGCGTTGGGGCGCGGGACGCACACTTGGCCTGCGTCGTTCCGTGTCAGCCTTGGGCGGCAGGGCACGTCGAGGGCGTCGGGGGGGTGTCAGGGGCGGACACCGTGTTGAGAGTCGATCATGCAACACAACGCATTGACATCACTTGGGCTATGGACGATTGCGGGCGTATTGCCCGTGTGTCAGGGTGACATTTGGGCGTTCGGCTGTAATCGATGCGCTGTTCGTGGTTTAAGCCCGTTTGTGCTCGAATGGGGGAGGGGGGTGACCCTGCCCTGCCGCCACCGGTCCCTCGGACGACATGATCGACGTGGTCAAAGGGCGAGGCATCCTGGTCGCGGGTTTTGTGACGAAGAACGCTGTGAGCCAGTTCAGGAGGTTGAAACATGCTCATTCACTCACGCGCTGGCTAACTTGGTTGATGACTGTTCAGCACTCAAGGTCAGACGTTTCGGACGGCTCTTCGCTAGCGATGGTTGGCAGGTCTTCGTTGACCTGCGTCGCGGGCGGAAGTAGCCTCACGGGGTAGTTACACCATGTAAAGGAGCCCGATTCCATGCGACTTGCGATCACCCATGCCTTGCTTGTTGTTGCGTTCTGCGTCTGCTCGGCTGATGCCAAGCCGCTCAAGGTCTACGTCCTGTGCGGCCAATCGAATATGGAGGGGCATGCGCAGATCCGCACGTTCGGCGTCATGGCTCAAGACCCGGTGACGGCCCCGATCCTCAAAGAGATGGTCGATGCCGATGGCAATCCGCGGGTCTGCGACGATGTCTGGATTTCGTACTTCACCGGCGGCCGGGACAACATGGGCGAGGGGTTCGGCAAGTTGACCGCCGGCTACGGGGCGCGGCGTAATCCGGCTGAATCCGGTGGGAAGATCGGGCCGGAGTTCACGTTTGGCATCTACATGCACAAAGCCTTGAACGAGCCGATTCTGATCATCAAGACGGCTTGGGGCGGCAAGTCGATTCACACCGACTTTCGGCCGCCGTCGGCTGGTCCTTACGTGTTCAACGAGCAGGAGATCGCCAACCTCAAGAAACGCGGTAAAAGCCTGGACGAGGCCAAGCGTGAGAAGGCTGAGCGCACCGGCGTGTACTACCGGCTGATGCTCAAACACGTGAGGCATGTGTTGTCGGACATCAAGCGCGTTTATCCCGATTACAAGCCGACGCAGGGGTACGAATTGGCCGGCTTCGTCTGGTTCCAGGGTTGGAACGACATGGTGGCCAGCGGCACTTATCCCAACCGCGGTAAGCCCGGCGGTTACGACGCATACAGCGAGTGCCTGGCGCACTTCATCCGCGACGTGCGGAAAGACTTGAAAGCGCCGGGCATGAAGTTTGTGATCGGCGTCATGGGGACGGGAGGCCCGCTCGACAAGTACGTCAGCCAGCGTTACGTGCCGATCCACGGCAGCTTCAGAGAAGCCATGGCCGCACCGGCGTCGTTGCCGCAGTTCAAGGGCAACGTCGCGGCCGTCCGCACCGCGCCTTTCTGGGACATGCGATTGCAGGAGATCGAGAACAAGCAGAGCAAGGTCAAGCAGATGGCCGGCTTCCTCAAGAGCAAACACAAGGACTACGCCAACAAGGACGGCAAGATGGACGCGAAGGCACAGAAGGCGTATCTCGACGAATACCGCGGCAAGCTGATCAGCGCCGAAGACGAGGCGTACGCCAAGGCCGGCCGATCCAACGCCGGCTACCACTACTTTGGCAGCGCCAAGACTATGAGCCAGATCGGCAAAGCCTTCGCCGAGGCGATGATCGCCATGCAGAAGTAGACGCATTCGGGCGGCCGTCGCCGCGATGACGTCCTGTTCCGTACTCCCCGCTGGGAACGACCATGCACCGTATGCTCCTGTCCGTGACCGTTTGCCTGGCCGCGCTTTGCCCTGTCGCGTTCCTGTCGGCGGCTGATCTTCCCAACATCATTTTGGTGATGGCCGACGACCAGGGCTACGGCGATGCGGGCTACACGGGGCATCCGAGCCTGCAGACGCCGCACATGGACGCGATGGCTGAGCACGCTGTCGTCTTTAGTCGTTTTTATGCGGCTGCGCCCGTCTGTTCGCCGACGCGGGCCAGTGTGATGACGGGTCGGCATCCGATGCGCGTCAACGTGCCTAACCACGGGCATTACTTGCGGCCGCATGAAACGACGATTGCGGAAGCGCTCAAGTCGGCTGGTTATGTCACGGGGCATTTCGGCAAGTGGCATATCGGGTCGGTGCAGGCCAAGAGCCCCACGTCGCCGGGCGGCGCGGGGTTTGACGAGTGGCTCTCGGGGTTGAACTTCTTCGACACCGACCCGTACCTTTCACGCAACGGCAAGTACGAACAGGTCAAGGGCCAGGGCTCGGTGATCGCTATGGACGCAACGCTGGCGTTCCTGCGGAAACATGCGGGGACGAAAAAACCAATGTTCGCGGTGACGTGGTTCCCCGCGCCGCACGGGCCTCATAAGGAGAAGCCTGTCGATCTGCCCAAGGGGGTCGAGCCGTATACCGGGAAGATGGCGGGCTACTACCTGGAGATCCAGGTGATCGACCAGCAGATCGGGCGGTTGCGGGCCGAACTTCGTAAGCTGAACATCGCGGACAACACGATCCTGTGGTATTGCAGCGACAACGGCGGGCTGAACGCGGAGCGCTCCGGCGGCCGAGCGAGGAAGGGGAGCATCTATGAAGGCGGGCTGCGTGTCCCCGGTTTGCTGGAGTGGCCCTCCAAGTTCAAGGCCAAGCAGATTGACGTGCCGGCGTACACGTCCGACATCTACCCGACGCTGCTGGGCATTGCGGGGGTGACGCCCAAGCACCAACCCAGGCTCGACGGGATCGACCTGGCCGACGTGATCGCGGGCAGGCAGGCCGGTCGGCCGGCGATGGGTTTCTGGCATCACTTCACCGGCGGGCAGAGCACGTACAGCGATCGATTCATCAAGCAACTGATGGAATCTCAGCAGGCGGGCCGGCCGAACCCGTTGCCGCAACGCCTGCTGAAGAACGTGAACCAATTTCCAAAGCACGTTAAGGGCAGTTTCAAGGGACACGCCGCGTGGAACAAGTGGCCGTGGAAACTGCACCGGATTCAGCAAGGCGACAAGGTCACCATCGAGCTTTACAACCTGATCAAGGACCCGATGGAATCCACGAACGTCGCGATGGCTGAGCCCGATCGCGTCGCGGCGATGCGCGCGGATTTGGAAGCGTGGCAGGCGTCGGTGCTGAGAAGCCACGAGGGCGCGGACTATCAATTACAGCGTTAGGCTTTGGAGGACGGATTCCATGTGTCGTCCTGATACTTGCCAGTCGCAGTCGATAAGTGCGCAGGCGCCGGCCGTTACTCCCCGCCTGACGGAACGACCTGCTGTTCCAGCACGACGGTGCCGTTCTTTTGGCGGACGGGCAGGTAGCGGACCTTCGCGGTACGGGTCGGCTGACCGCGGGCGTCCTTCTTCAAGATGAGCAGGCCGCTGGCTGTGAAGTGTTCGCGCCGATTACCGCGGATGCGCGTCCAACCGGTCGCCGTGCCCGCATCGTCGTAGTGGTACTCGTCACGCCAACGCTTGGTGGCGTCGAGCATGGGGTCCGCGTAGTTGCCCGCCACCGACGGATCGGCGTAGTCAACTGACCTGATGCGTTGCCGGTCGTCATAGACGCGCTTCTGGTTGTCGAGATAGGACAGGCTGATGAATGCCGGGGCAGAGTAATGCGTTCCATTATGCACGAACACGCCGATGTCCACGCGATTGGACTCCATGTCCGAACCCGGCGTGATCGGACGGCGCTCGTGGTAAGGCACAACCAATTCGACCTTCGTACCGGCGTCATCCAGTTTGCGGATGACGATGCGATCGGCGTCGCCCCGCAGGACAACCCAGTGGTACGTCAGCGGCTCGCCGTTGAGGTCCTTGCTCGCCGCGGCGCTGACGACCATCCGGCGGGTGTACGCGGTGGATTTCACGACCCGGGCAATCGCGCACGGCGTGTCGAACAGCTTTTCACGCGCGGCGTAATCAAAGTAGTCGCGTCCCACGATCGGTTGGTCTTCCTCGACCACTTTCAACTGCACGATCGGCGGCAGCGCATCGGGCTTCAGGTCGTGCGCCATCGTCACCATCTTCGCCACGTCCAATTGTTTGCTGTCGAATGCCGTGGGGTGCGCCTTGCCGGTCAGGTAGTCCTGCGGCCTCGCCACCATCTTGTTGCTCATGCGAAAGATCATCTGCACGGTCGGCGCGATCATGCCGGCCTTGGCCAGCTTCTGTTTGACCTGCGGCTGGAAGGCTGCGAGTGTCGCGGCGACCGCGTGCATGAACGCCCGGTCCGATCCCGACGAGCCCTGGGACACGATCATGTAAGGCGTGTTCGCGGGGATGACGTCGCCGTACCCCTTGCTCTTGCCGCCGTTGTGACCCGGGTCGTGGTCGCGGTGCTCGGGGTAGAAGTAGATGTGGTTGCTCATGTACTGCACGTAGAGCGCGGCCGGGCCGCGCGGTCTGGTCAGCGCGTACCGCGGCTGGCTCCGCCAGAACGGCCCGGAAGTCAACGCCGTGGACGAGTTGCCGATCGTCACGCCGTTGTAAAGGAGCGCCAGTTGAAGCCCGTGGTGAAGCCGGCGCTTCTTGGCCTCGTCGCCGAACTCGATCCGGGTGATCTGCGGGAACATGCCGTAGCTCATGTTCGAGTGGTCAGAATCGTGGTTGTCATAAAGGTCGCCGGCGTTGCCCGCGGCCGAACCTTCAGCCTGCCACTTGCGCAGCAACTCGCCGGCCTTGCCGAACCCTTTGACAATCGGCTTGTCAGCCAAGGCTTTGGTGTCGATGTCAAAGTACACGCGGAACATGCCCCGCCTCGCATCCCACGCCACGTTTTGCGCCGTCACGACGCCTTGCCCGTCGGCCACCGCACCAGGTTTCACTTTGTACCGCCAGCCTTCCGGCTTCTGCTTGAGTGGCGTGCCGGCCAGTTTGACGATTGCCTTGAAGCGCTGGTCGCCGCGCAGCGACTTCAGGTCGTCGTCATCCTCAATGTGCTTGGGGTCGCGAACCCCCAACTCAACCGACCTGCGCAGCATGGCCAACGCCTCGTCGTTCTTCCCCTGTCGGGCCAGCGCGCAGGCGAGGTTGTAGTGGGACGCCGCGTGGAACGGCAACCGCTCGACGACTTGGCGCAAGACCGCCTCGGCTTTGGCGTATTCACCCTTGGTGAACAGCGTTGTCACCACCGCCTGCGCCCGCAACTGTCCCCGGTGCAGTGCGGGCAGGTCGAACACGTTGGGTTGACTCTGTGCCGCTTTCGCATCGTTGGCCCCGGGCGCGTCATCCGCGCGCACGTCCGAGCACAACACAAAACACGACAACACGGCAGCCAGGACCGCAGTCGGCGCTTGCTTGCAAGTCTTATTCATTGTTGGGTAAGCCTCTGTCTGAAGTACCGGATCGGATTCACAGACGACTCGCACCGGCGCGGCCGGGCAGGTTTGATTCTACCGCAGGGTGGAAATGGTCATACAAGGCCGTTCTCATGCCGCACGACGCATCGGATTGGATCGCCAGGTCTTTGCTATTCTGTCTTCGCAGAGCCGACGTTACGCACACGCGAAAGCATCGCAACCGAGCAAGGCAACCGATGAGCGGTGAACGGTCCATCCTCCACGTCGACATGGACGCCTTCTTCGCGGCCATCGAAGAACGGGACGAGCCCTCGCTGCGGGGCAGGCCGGTGCTGATCGGGCACGACGGGCCGCGGGGCGTTGTGGCCACCGCCAACTACGAGGCCCGCAAGTTCGGCTGTCACTCAGCCCAGCCAATGGTCGTTGCCCGGCGGCGGTGCCCGCAGGCCGTCGTCCTGCCCGTCCGCGGGCGACATTACGGCGGCGTGTCTCGGCAGATGTTTGCGATCCTCGACGAGTTCTCGCCGGTGGTCGAACCGTTGAGCATCGACGAGGCGTTTCTCAACCTGACCGGCACGGAGAGACTTCTGGGCGACGCGGTTGGCGTGGCTCGTCGATTGAAGGACCGCATCCATAGCGAGTTGCAACTCATGGCGTCGATCGGGCTCGCGCCCAACAAGTTCCTGGCCAAGTTGGCGTCCGATCTGGAGAAGCCCGACGGCTTGACGGTGATCACCGTCAACGACATCGACCGCGTGCTGCCGCCGCTGCCCGTCACTCGCATCTGGGGGATTGGTCGGGTCACTGCGAAGGGTCTGAACGACGCCGGTATCCACACGATCGGCGATCTGCGGGCACGCCCGATGGATTGGCTGCAAGCCAAGTTCGGCAAGGACGCCCAGCGTTACTGGAACCTGTGCCGCGGCATCGATCACCGGCCGGTCGTCGCCGACCGCGAGGCCAAGAGCATCGGACACGAACAGACTTTCGCCGCGGACATCGAAGAGCGAGAAGAGGTACGACGGTTCCTGCTTGGCCACGTCGAGCAGGTCGCCCGCCGGCTGCGCAAGCATGGGTTGTCCGCCAAGCGGGTCTCGCTCAAGATCCGGTTCGGTAACTTTGAGACAGTCACGCGTTCCTCGACGTTGCTCGCCGCCACCGACGTGACGGCCGAACTGTGGGACGCGTCGCAGCGTTTGCTCGACGAGTGGACGTTCCGCCCGGTGCGTCTGATCGGGATGACGGCCGAGCAGTTGAGCAGGGGCGAGTCGCAGTCGGGCTTGTTTACGGACCCCGAACACGAGCGGCAGCAACAGATCGACGCGGTGACAGACCGGATCGCTGAGCGATTTGGCAAGGCGGCGATCAAGCGGGGCGGGGCCACTTAAGCGAGGCGGATCGACCCGCGGGTTACTTCACAGCCTTGGCCGGCGACGGTTGTGCGAGCAGCCGCTTCGATTCGCTCAGCAGGAAAGCGATGTCCATGAACGGCTCGTAGCTGATGTCCGCCCAGCGGACGAGGCCTTCGCCGTCGATCAGGAACGTCCCATGCAGCGGGGCCGACTCGAAGTCGTCGTAGGCGCGGTAGGCCTTGAACACATCCAGGCCGCTGTTGGAGACCAGCGGGAACGGCACGAGCGTGTCGAAGTCCTTGATCGAGTCGGTCAGGTCTTTCGGCGGGTCGGTGCTGATCGCGACGACCTCGATGCCGGCCGCTTTGAACTTCGACGTCATCGGCGACAGGGCCTTGATCTGGTCGACGCAGTGCAGGCAGCCGTGCCCGAGGTAAAAGACGACCACGACCGGCCGACCGCGGTACTGCTTAAGACTGACGGCTTTGCCGAACCCGTCCAGCAGCCGCCAATCGGCTGCGGGCATCGGCCGCCAGCGGAACGGGCCGAGCGCGTCGAGCGACGGGCGTTCACCGACGTCGTTGGATGGCTCACGCTTCACTCGCCAATCTTCGGGCAGGTCGAGCGCCTTGGCGATCGGAGTGAGTCGGTCGAAGACCGGCGAGCCGAGTTGGATCGAGCCAGACAGTTTGCGCAGTTGCTCGAACGTCTCGGTCGCACGCTCTTTCTCGCCGGCCAGGAACAGCAATTCGACGAACTGCGCCAGCGGCACGACTTCGTTCTCATTCGACTTGACGTGCGCTTCACCAGCTTTGATCGCTTCGGCCGTTTCGCCTGCCCGTGCCTGGACCAGCGCGATCGTCATCTTGTTCTCGCCGGCCTTGCGCAGCAGGGGCAGGGCGTCTGCGAATCGCTGTTCGTGCATGGCGATCCGAGCTTCGATCGCGGGGACGGCCTTGTTGATGGCGGTTTCGGTGGCCGATGGCTTGGCTTTACCTTTGGGTTTCGCGTCGGCTTTCGGTTCGGACTTGGGTCTGAGCTTGGTCAGCCTGCCGTTCAGGTCGTCGAGCACGCCGCGGGCACGGTCGAGTTCGCCCGTCGCCGCGAAGGCGACGCCCAGCCAGTGCAGCCGTTTGATCTGTTCGGTTTCGACGGTGGTCGGTTCGAGGCGCGGCCCCTGGGCCGCGGCGATCAGGTCGTCCCACATCTCGTACTCGCTGAGCACGTTGAACAGCCGCAGTCGGCCGTAGTGCGCGCTGCCGCGTTTGCCGTTGAGCGTGTTGTACTTCGGGTGGCGGGGCAGGTCGGTCATGTTCTTGGCGAGGTCGGCCGCGTCGCGCCACCGGCCGACGTGCTGCAGGTTGCGGATCAGCCACTCGTTGTTGTGCGCGAAGTTGTGGATCTGATCGGGCATCACGCGGTCGCGCATCATGTGGGCGTGATCGACCCGGGCGGACGCCTCCTGCTGCCACGCGGCGTCTTCGTACCGCTTCAGCCGTGAGTAGATGTGGCCGGGCATGTGCCACATGTGCGCGATCGCGGGCGCGGCCTGCCCGCACAGCGCCGACGACGCCAGCGCCTTGGACGGCGTCTTGCGGTCCCACAGGTGAATGCGGAAGTGGTGCACCGGGTGGGCCGGCTCGCGTGCGAGCACCTTGTCGAGCTGCTTTTCGACGTCTTCGTAGCTCTTGCCCGCGTCCTTGCGCTTGCTGTAGTAAAGGTAAGCCACCAGGGCTTCCGCTTCGAGGTCGTCGGGAAACTGCTTCGCGATCTTCTCGATGGCCGCGATGTATTTCTTGGCCTTGTCAGACTTCTTGCCGCCGCCCTTGAGGTAGTCAGCCAGCGCATCGATGTACATCCGCTCGCGCTGCGACGCCTTGTCACGCCGCTTGATCGCTTCCTCGATAAAACCCTTGGCCCGTGTGCTGTTCTTCGAGTTGGCCAGCGCCATGCCCCAGTAGGCGATGGCGCAATCCGGGTCGAACACGGCCGCCTGCCGGAACGAACGCTCAGCCTCGAAATACCAGAACCCGTGCAACTGCCCGATGCCCTGCTCTATGAACGGCTGAACTTTGGGGTGTTTTGACGAGACGGCGAAGCTCACCGCGCCGGTCCCGCCCATGAGATACGCCCGTTGGCGCGGCCCTTCGTTGAAGACCTCGCCGTGCGCTGAGTGGCCGGCGGGGAGTTCGTCCGGATCCTCCTGTTCAGCCTCGGGCTCCTCCGGCACGGTCGCAACCGCGTCGCCCGACTTGGGCGTGTCCGCTTTCGACGCGACAGTCTCGATCGGCTTGCGCTGCCGCAGGTCGTACTTCGCGCCGTGTTTGAGCGTGATGTACTTCTTGTTGTCGGGCGTGTCGTCGCGCCACGACCGCGGGTCGTAGACGAACACCAACCCCAACGGTTTGCCGATGACCTCGAACCGGTCGCCGCGCACGACGATCGCGGTGTCCTCGTCGATACCGAGGCCGAGCAGCGCCTCGCGGTCGAACTCCTTGCGCATCTTTTTCTGCGGGTCGTTCAGCACGTCGAGCATGTCGAGTTGCCGCTTGCGCGGGACGATGTGCTGGTCGATCGCGGCGTTCTTCAGGAAACTGAAGCCGTGTTGGTGATCACCGACCATGATGCGGTTGGTTCTGGAGTCGCCGCGCGCCAGGAACGAACCCTGGATGGTCGCTCCGGCCGACGACCCGCCGATCACGCCGCCGCGTTCCAAGACGGCGTGGAACGCCTTCTCGGCCAGCGTCCCGCGGTAGGCCTTGGTGAACCGCCACTGCCGACCGCCGCCGAACCACACAGCCGTCGCTTCGTTGATCGGCTTGACGAACGCCTCGGTGTCAGCCTCCTTGCGGTCGTGCGTATGCACGATCGTGACCCGCCCGGCCCCGTAACGCTGCTTGAGCATGCGGGCGAACCGGTCGTTGAAATAGTCGTAACTCGGGCTGCTCGACGCGGCGGTGGAAACGACGACGATACGGGCGTCTTTGCCGCCGGCCAATGCAACGAATCGGCCATAGATCGATTTGGCCGCCGTGGCGTTGCCGCCACCGCCGCCGACGAGGATCAACGTGCCCTTGGCCGGGCCGGTTGTCTGTGCGGCTTCCGCCGCGAATGCCCCGTCAGCCAGCAAACAAAGCACGATCAAACAAGCCGTGAGGTGTCGGTAGAGCATCGTCGTTCCTTATTCAGGTCAAGCTCGGCGTCGCGGATCAATCGTCGGCCCGCGCGATTGAGGACACCCAATCATATGTGCCCGGCAGCAAACAGAAAGTGGTTCAGCGATTTGCAATGCGGCTTGATGGACGAATACGCCGGATTCCTCCAAGAGTTCTGTCGTATTCTGCCCGCAAATGGTCTTGTAGAGACGAAGACGTCCGGTAGACCCCTAGCAATGTCGGGGTGTCGTATCGGGGCCGAGCTTCTCCGACGATCCGCGACGCCCGCCAGGTTTGGAGCGAGTCAGTACTCAGTAGGCTGACATTTCCACAGTCAATCCATCGAAACATGCAGCCGCATCGCGCAGATGAGGCTCTGTCATCTGCCGTCTCTAAGCCATTTCATGAACTTGTCCTACATGCGACCGTGCCGCCATACCGTTTGCACCAGCTCACGGCCGGCCGCTGAGCCGCACTTCGTTACAGCGCAGATCGATACCTCACGGTTTCCGTTCGACCTGCGTCAAAAGCTTCGAATCTTGCTCTCGCCATTACAGCGAGATGTTGAGGTAACTGCCGATGTCCTCCATCCACTGGTACAGCGTTGCTGCAAGTTCCAAACGAACACTGTCGAGGTAGGCCAGGTAACTGTCGTCGCTGGTAAAGACCGGAATAGCAATGCCATCGTGCGCTGAGATGGAAAGCGCTGGCTGCGGCGTCATGGTCGCTGTGCTGTATTCCATGGAAACCGGTGCGGTGACTTCCGCTTCACTGAGGTTGAATCCAACACCGCCGAACACGGTCACTCGGGCATTGGGATCGCTGGGATGGCTGTAGCCATAGGTGATCGCATTGAGGATTTCGCCGGTCCACTGTTTGGAGATCGTGACCGCCGAGCCGCGCCCGCCGAAGTCATCGGGGTGCTTCGCGTTGAGCACGGCGCCACCGGCAAAGCCTACTTCATTGATCAGTACACCCAACAGGCCGGCCCCGAGGAAGGTTGTCGAGACCTGCACGCCGAACTTCGTAGCCTGAGCGCCCAGATCGGACAGCGTCCAGACCGCGGTCTGGTCGGCGGAGAGTTGCATGGAGAATGACGGCCCGACAAACGCGTGCAATCCGTAAGGAATGAGGTTCATCACGTCAATGGTGGTGCCGAGCTTCTCGTTCCGCATGACGATGCCTTCGATCAAAAGATCGATGTTCGCACCGAGGCCAAATCGGCCGAAGCCGCCCAATTCGAAGCTGATGCCGGCGCTGGCGAAGTAGCCGGCCAGTTTAGAGCCATTGGGGTTCAGGAAGTTGGCAAACTCGCTGAGCACGATGCTGCTGGTTTCAGCGAATCCCTTCACCGCTTCAACCGCCGCCTTGACCTGCAGCAGCAGGATGGGCAGGATCGAGGCGAACTGGATGAACCCGAACTGTCCGATCGGGTCGGACAGCAGCACCGGGTCGTTCATCGTGTATACGTAGCGGTTCTGTGTGGCCGGCGCTGCGGAGATGCCCTGGAAGCGGTCCTCCTGCGTGAATCGACCGACCTCGGGATCGTATTGGCGGTCACGCAGGTGGTAGAGCCCCGATTCCGGATCAAACTGCTCGCCGCCGAACAGGTATTCAGCCAGCGTGCTGCCGGACTGCTGTTCGATTTGGCCGAACGCGTCATAGGTGTAACTGTCTGTGACAATCCCTGCCGCGTCGGTGATCATGCGGGTCGAACCCTGCATGTCCGTAAGCATGTAGGCGGCATCGCCGGCTCGGTTCTGCCCGATCAAATCGAGGCCGTAGGTGTAGTCCACCACCAGGTCACCCGCCGCGTTGCGTTCTTCGATCGTGTAAGCCACGGTCGAACGGGTGTCGATCAGGTAATCGCTCCGCGCGCCATCAACGACCTTCGCCACGCGATGTCCGGCGAAGTCGTATTCATACTGCGTCACCGTGCCATCGGGCGCGTCAAGTTGCACCAACCGGTTGGCGGCGTCGTAGGTGTAGGTCGTCACGTCACTGCCCTCGGTGCGCGTGGTGACGTTGCCCTGGTCGTCGTAGGTATAAACCACGCCGCCGGCGGTGAGCAGACGATTGTTGTCGTCATAGGTGTAGGTAACCGTGCCATCGCCGTCGGTACGGGTCAGCCGATTGCCGACATTGTCGTAGGTGTAGCTGATCGTTTCACCGCCGCCGCCCGACTCGGTGATCTGCTCGGACATCAACCGTTGGTTGTCGTCGTAGGTGTAGACCACGGTGCGACCGTCATGCTCCAGCACGGTAATCGTGCGGGCGATGGCGTCGTAGGTGTATTGGTAACTCTCGATCAAACTCCCGCCGGCATCGACGTAGGTGTATTCTGCCGGCCGCAGATCCTCGTTGTAGCGGTGCGTCCCGACCACACCGTTGGGGTACTTGATCGTTGTGATGCGGGCGATCGGATCGTACTCGTATTCAGTGACCTCGTTGTGGATGTCGGTGACCTTCTCCAGCGTGCCCAGCGGGCCGTACTCGTAGGTGGTTGTGCCGGCCGGGGTGGTCAGCGTCGTGACCAGGCCAAGGTCGTTGTAGTCATATTCAATGAATGTGCCATCCGGGTGATCCACTCGGGTGATGTTGCCGTCCGTGTCGTAGGTGTAGCCGGTCGTACCGCGCGGGTCTGTGGCGGTTTCGAGCAGGCCGTCGTCGGTATAGGTCATCGACTCGACACGGCCGTCTTCGTAGGTTCGCTGGATGACCCGTCCCGCGCCGTCGTACTGGTACGTGGTCGTGTTGCCGTTGCGGTCGGTGATTTGTTCAATCTGACCATCATCGGTGTACTCGTACGACATCGCCTGACCGAGCGGCAATGTCTGGCTGGTTGGCAGGCCCTGGTTGTTGAACCCGACGCGGGTGAGGTTGCCGTTGGCGTCGGTCACGCCCGTGCGGTTGCCCAGTTCGTCGTACTGGAACAATGAGGACATGCCCATCGGGTCCATCGCGGCAGTGATTCGGCCTAGTGGGTCGATGTCCACTTCGCGGCTGGTGCCGTCCACATCGACGATGCCCGTGCTGCGGTTGTTCGCGTCGTAGGTCGTCTCGGCCGTCGTACCGTCGGGGAACATGGTCATGGTCGGCAGGTCGTTGGCGTTGTACTGCGTCATCGTCATGTCGCCGCCGCCTACCATGATGCCGATCAGATTGCCATTGGGGTCGTAAGCGAATTCGGTCATCGTGCCATCGGGCGCGAGAATCGCGCTGGCTTGCGGATTGCCCGTGACCGGCGTGCCCATGTCGCCGCCAACACTCTGCACCAGCGCAAGCGACGGCGTGCCGTCGTACAGCGTCTCGGTGCGGCCGAACACGGTGATTTCGGCGGTCCGACGTCCCGCGGGGTCATACTCGAACTGAACGGTCTCGCCGTTGTTGGTCTGGCTGACGACCTGGCCCACGGCGTCGTAGACATACGAACCGGTGTTGCCCAGGCGATCGGTGAAGTCGAGCAGTTGCTCCTCGGCATTTACCTGCCGGCTGCGGGTCGAGCCATCCTCGAAGACCTCGCCGATCAGGTTGTTGCGCGGGTCGTATTCAAACGTCACCGTTTCACCGAGACGATTTGTGATGGCACTGTTGCGCCCCGCCGCGTCGTACATGTATTCAGTCATGTTGCCGTCGGGATCGACGACCATCGTCAGGTTGCCGGCGGCGTCGTAGTCGCTTTCATAAACCACCGGAACCATGGCGCCGGTAGAATCTGTCCGCATCGTGGTCGATGTCAGCAGGTTGCCCAGCCCGTCGTAGGTCATCGTCGTCACCACACCGTTGGCGTCCTCCAGCATCGTCTGACGACCGAATGCGTCGTAATCCATGCGCGTGACGTTGCCTTCCGGATCGGTCGTGCTGGTCATTCGGCCCTTGGTGTCGTATGTGTTCGTGGTAGTGTGACCCATGCGGTCGGTCACCGACAGCAGATTGCCATCGGCATCCCACTCGTAGTCGGTGGCGTTGCCGCGTGCATCGGTGAACTTCATGGGGCGACCGGCCGCGTCGTACGTGAACGTGCGTGTGTTGCCGAACGCATCCGTGATCGACTGAGGCAGGCCGGCGCTGTTGTAGGTGCGCGTTTCGATCTGACCTAACGGGTTGGTCACCGAGATAGCGTTGCCGTTAGCGTCGTAGGTGTAGCGCGTGGTGTGACCCAGCGCATTGGTGACCGCGGTGACGTTGCCGTCAGCGTCATACTCCTGCACGGATGTGTGACCGAGCCGGTCGGTGATCACCTCGCGCTGGCCGTCCAGGTCGTGCTCGACTTCCGTGCGATGACCGCCGCCGTCAACTGTCGCGATCACCCGTCCGTTCTCGTCATATTCCGTACGGATGCCCCGCTGACCCAGCGGGTCGTGAATCTCCAGCAGGCGGTGGCTGTCGTCGTAGGTCATCCGCGTGACGTTGCCGAGTTGATCGGTTACCGCCACGAGGTCGCCGTAGAAGTCGTAGTCGTAGATGATCGTGCTGCCCAGCGGATCGGTGATGCTGGTGATGCGGCCTTCGCCATCCCGCTGAATATCGATCGCCTGGCCGTCGCTGTGCGACGTGCCCGCATCGCTGAAACTCAGCGTGTTACCGTTCAGGTCGGTAATGGACTCGAGACCCTCCACCTCATCGATGATCAGCTCGCGACCGTCCTGCGTCGTCAGCTTCCAGCGGGACGGGTTGTAGATGTCACCACTGGCGCGGTCGCGGAACGTGATCGGGCCGAAGTCTCCTGGCACGACATCCACCACGTTGTCAGCTAATGCCTCCAGCGTCGACGAAGTACCCGGCAACGGTTGGAAGAACAGCCTCGTTTGGACGAGCGGCCCCGGTGTGGGGTCGTTGGTCGCGAAGCCGGTAAACCCGAGGATGAACCGCTCAACGTCACCTCCGGGCAGCGTCACACTGACGGTGACGTCGCGCGTGTTCTCGAAACCGACGAAACTCAGGCCGCCCTCGATGACCGTGACGGTCTGCGTAAAGCCGCCATCTCCCAGCGTGGATCCGGTGGTTACCGACACCGCGTTCTGCAGCGCGGTCCACCCGAAGCCGAAGTCGCCTGGCTCGCTCTTGAGTCGCGAGTCGTACAGGCGGTTCAGCGTGACCGGGAAGCCCTGGGCGAACACATTGATGTCCTCAAAGCTGAGGCTGAACTCGCCGATCTTCGCCTGACCGTCCGCACGCAGGACGCGCGTGGCCGACGCACTGTTGCCGCTGGTGTCGATCGCGATCAGGCGCACTTCGTAGAAACCGTTCTCGAGCAGCGTCGGGTCGAACACGCCCAGCGCGTCGTTGATCACTTCCATGTCACCCGAGGCGATCTCGACGAACATGTCGGCATCGCGCACGGACAGTTCGAGTGTGTATCGCAGGAAGTTGGCGTCGCTCGCCGTGCCCGTGATGTCGCCGGGCAGTGTCGCGATCCCCGTCACGCCCGCGTTGTCAAGGATTGCCGTCGGCGGTGTCACGTCGCCGCTGATTGCGGGGTTGAGGAAGTAAGCGACTTCCAGCGACGCGGCGCCCTCGTTGCCCATCGCATCGGTGGCCGTCGCGTTCAGGGTCGGGAAGCCGGCGTCGGCGGCATTGATCGTGGCCTCGAACATGCCCGGTCCGGTCGGCGTCAATGCGAGCGGCGCGCCGTCGAGCGTGAGTGATTGATCGACGACGCCGACGTTGTCCATGACGGTGAGCGTCACCGTCACCGCGTCGCCGACGAAGTTGGTATCGGACGAAACTTCGAGCGTCACTTCCGGCCGCAACAGGTCGGTCGGGATGAAGTTGTTTCGTGTGACTGTGGTCGAGCCGACGGTCGTGTTGCCGGCGATGTCGCTAGCCTGCAGGTTGAAGTCGAAGTCGCCCAGTGACGGCAATGAGATGCGCCCGAATGCGAACGAACCATCGTCTTCCGACGTGCCGGTCGCGCCGGTTTCCAGCAACTCGATAGCGAGGTTCGGTTCGGTGGAGCCGAACAAGCGCACGTTGGGGAGGTTTGTCGTGTTGTCGCCGAACGGCCGCGTGTCGGACGCGGCGTCGAGGCCGAACACCGGCGTGGCCGGGCCGACTGTGTCCACCGTCAACAACAGCAGAGTTGAGAACAGGCTTGTATTGCCCGCAACATCCGCGACCTGCGTGCTGATGCGATGCACGCCGTCGGCAAGCGGGCCGACCGGCAAGTCGACCGGTGAGCCGGTGAGCACGGTCTGACCCACATCAACACCTTCGACGAACAAGTTCAGCAGGCCGTCCGCCTCGCCATCGACGGTGATATCGAACGAGGTGTTCATCGTCACGTTGTCGTTGTCGAATGTGCCGGTATCAAACGCGGCTGGCAGGTCGGGCGTGGCGGGCAGTCCCGGTCGGATGGTGTCGAGCGTAAACGTCAGGTCGAAGACGGACGACGTGTTGCCGAACGCGTCTTCGGCTTCGAGGCTTAACGTGTGTGTCCCTTCCGTGAGCGAGCCGCCGGCGATCGTTGCGAGGTCGGCGGGCGTCAAGGTCAAGGACGAGCCGGACAGGTTCGCAAGGATGTTTATGGTCGGCAGAGCGTCAATGCCGGCGCGCAATGCGGCGATGGCGCTGGCGTCATCGACCATGCCGACGACCGTCGCGTCGAATGTGATGCCGTCCGAATCGCTGCGGCCGGTGTCGTTCGCGAGCGCCGCGTCAATGACCGGCGCGCGCGTGTCGGGCGCGTTGCTGGTAAAGACCGCACTGAACGACGCTTCGTTGCCCGCCAAATCGGACGCCACAACGGTCAGGTCATTCGCGCCGTTGGCCAGCGTGATCGTGTTGAACGTGAAGTCGCCTGTTGGGGACGACGCCGTCGAAGCGATCGGCGAATTCAGGTCGCTCGTGCGGAAAAGGCGCACGGTCAGCGACGGGTCGGTCGCGCCCTCGAGGTCGACCACTTCGTCGTCCGTCGTGCGGTCGCCGAGCGGTGGCGTGTCGGAGCCGACCGTAAGGTCGAGTGTCGGCTGCGAAGGCGCACCGGTTTCAATGGTGATCGTCAACGTGTCGGAATCACCGCTGGCATTGCCCGCGTCGTCCGTCGCCTGGACGGTGATGTCAAATGTTCCGCCGCCCAGGGTCGGTGTGAACGACGCCATGCCGCCCGCGATCGGCATCTGACTGTCAAGCACGCTATCGATAAACAGCAGAATCGTCGTGCCGTCCTCGCCCATCACGTCGATGCGCGGAGACGTGTCGCTCGTGACGTTGTCGTCATCGAGGTCGCCGCGATCGCTTTCATCCGCCAGATCAGGTCGAGGAGGCACAAGCGGCGCAACCGTGTCTAGCGTGAACGTGAACTCGAACACGTCCGAGTCGTTGAGGAACTCGTCCTGCGCGAACAGGCGCAGCGTGTGGGCACCCTCCGCGAGCGGACCGCCGTTGATCGCTTCAAGGTCGGTGACCGATAGCGTAAACACGCCGCCACTGAGGTTGCTAAGAATATCGACGGTTGGCGCGGCATTGAGACCCGCGCGGAAGGTCGTGACCACACTCGCGTCGTTGACCGTGCCGACGATCGTCGGGTCGTTGGTCAGGTTGTCGCTATCCGAAGTGCCGGTGTCTTTCGCCAGGCCGGCGTTGACGATCGGCCCGTCGGTTTCCGGGCCCGTGCGACGGATGTTGACGCTGGTTTCGGAGGAGTTGCCCGCCAGATCGGTCGCACGGGCGGTGAATACGTTGTTACCCAGGGTCAGGTTGATGCCCGAGAAACTGAACGCCCCGCCAGCGTCAGCCGTCGTCGTGTCACCGGTGGTGACCAGTTCGACGGACGCGTTCGCATCGGTCGTGCCGGCCAGTGTGACGGTCATCGCGCTGGTCGTGTTGTCGGGGTCGCCGTCGATGCCGAGCGTCGGGCCGGCCGGGTCGGTCTGGTCGATGGTAATGTCGAGCGCGGCCGACGGGTCGCTGATGTTGCCCGCCACGTCTTCGGCCGTCGCGGTGACCTGACGCACACCCTCGTTCAGGGCGAAGAGCGACACGTCCGCGGGCCCGCCGTTGCGGATCGCCTGTCCGCTCAGGCCGCCATCAACGAATACGCGCACGAGTGCGTCGATCTCACTATCGACTTGCACGGTGACGTTCGACCGATTCGTGATGTCATCGTTGTCAAACGCGCCCGAGTCGTCGGCCGTGGCGAGGTCCGGCGTGTTGGGCGCAGCCGGAGCGATGCGATCCAGTGTGAACGTGAATTCGAACGGATCGGACACGTTGCCGCGTTCGTCTGTCGCGACCAGTGACAACGTGTGGTCCCCGTCAATCAGCGGGCCGCCGTTGATCGTTTCAAGGTCGGTTTGCGTCAGCGTGAATTCGCCGTCGGTCACCAGCCCGAGGATGTCCGTCGTCGTCGGGCCGTTCAATCCCGCCTGAAGCGACGTGACATCCAACAGATCGCCGACGAACCCAAGCACGGTCGGATCGAACGTGATGCTGTCCGTCACGTCGCGACCGGTGTCATTGCTGAGCATCGCGCCCAGGTCCGGCCCATAGACGTCGGCCGACCGACGTGTTTGGTTGCGCAGCAGGAGGTAGTCCGATCGCTCGATGAAACCGTCAAGGTCCAGGTCGAAGTTGCGGTCGTAGTTCGGATCACCCACCTCGGTCCGGTAGCGGCTGAGCAGCATGGTCTGATCGGTGCGATCGACCACTTCGTCGCCGGTGAAGTCAGCAAGCAGCCTGAAGAAGCTGAGCGTCTGCACGTCGTCGTCGCGTGCGACATCCGTCTGACTGAGCGAGAAGTTCAACGCCGCGGCCGGGTGCACGGTCGACGGCGTAATCTGCACGTCGTACTGATCGTCGGCCGACGCAAGTTCCGCAACATCGATCGACAGGATGAACGTCAACGGATCGTACGAATAGCGGCTCGCGTCCAAAGTCAGCGGCGCCCCGCCCCCACGAGGCACGACCCGCACGCCGCCGACGAGATCGTCGAACCGCACGTCCTGATTGAACTGCACGCCGAGCGTGTGGATGCGCGAGCGTTGAGCCTCGCCGTTGTTCACGATCAATGCGACCACCTCGACGGGGCCGGGGTCGACCGCGGCGATGTTGGTGGGCATCAGTGCCGCGGTGGTCGCGGTGTCGCCATTGGACTGTTCGGTAGCGACGGCGATGATGCTGAGCGTCACGTCGCCGCTGAAGCCGGCCGGCGGCGTCAACATCAAGCCCGGCAGGTCGGCCGCGTCGACCTCATAGGTGTCGGTCGATACCTGCGTGCCGGCCGACAGCGCCGATCCGATCGGCACGCCGACGATGCGCACGGTCAACACTTCCGAACCGTCCGTGTCGACCAGGCCAGCCGTGATGTTCAAGGCGAGCGGCGTGTCCTGATCGCCCGCGACGATCTCGGCCGACACGGTCGGCGCATCGGCGACCGCGATAATCGTCAGGTCGACCGTGCCGATGTTCGACGTGTTGCCGAAGAAGTCATCGACGGTGTACGTGAACGTGTCTGTTCCCGACACATGCTCGTGGGGCGTATATGTGACCACGCCGGTCAACGGATCGACATCCACCATGCCGTTGGTCGGTTGATCCACGATCACGACGCTCGATGGATCGATGTCGTTGTTGACATCGAAGTCGTTGAGCAACACATTGAGATCGATCGGCGTGTCTTCATTGAGCCCGGCCTGATCGCGGTTCGCGACCGGCGGAAGGTTCTCTTCATCGACGGTGAACGTCGAAACAAACGACTCCTCAAGCGTCAGGTGATCGATGCTTGCGACCATGTTGTTGATCGTGAACGTGTAGGTATCAACGCTCAGCGCATCAATCGTCAACGTGGCTGACATGGCCAACGCGTCATACACAATGTTCGTGATTGCGATCGGGCCGACCACGTCGCCGACCACGCTGTAGTTGGCCGGGTTGATGACCGAGTCGCCGCCCGTACCGTCGCCTTCGATCATGTCGGTGCTGTAGACGACGGTGATCGTGTCGAGCGTGATGTCCACTTCCGAACCGTCCGTCGGGTCGACCGACAAGACGATCGGCGGCTCGGCCGGCTCCAGCACGTCGACCTGATTGCTCTGGCTGACGAGCACGCGGCCGTCGCTGGTCGTCATGACCACGTCGCCGCGGCTACCGTCACGGCCCACCGCGACCTGCCGCAGCGTGGCTGTGTCGATCACGGTCAGTTCGCTGCCGGTCGGCTCGATCGCGCCGCCGTCGGTCGGGTCGCCGGACGTGTGCGTGACGAAGAGCAGACCCGCCAGATCCGTGCCGGCCTGGCCGAACGAAATCGAGTCGATTGGCGTGTCGAAATCGATCACCGCCTCGGCCCGGCGTCGAGCATTGAAGCGGACGATCTGGTCACGGTCAGGCCAAACGGTCGCCCATAGGTCGCCGTTGTTGTCGAACGCCAGCGCGCCGACGCGCAGGTCGCGGTCGCGGCTGAACCGTGTGAAAGTCTGCGTCGTGGGGTCGAACCGCTCGACGCCCCGGTTGGAACCGACAAGCAACGTGTCGTCGGCCGGGTCCACCGCCAGCGCGATGGTCAGCCCGTTGCCGAACTCGCCGAGCACGGAACCGTCGTCCGGGTTGATGAGCAGCAGCGGACCGCCGCCGGTGGTCGCCCATAGGTTGCCGGAAGAATCGAACGCAAGGTTGAAGATCGGGTGCGACAGCGTCGCCAGCGGCGCACCGGCCGGGCCACCATCAGTCGGCAGGACGTACAACTCGTTTCGACCCGGCCCGCCACTGACAAAGATCGTGCCGTCGGCCCGCTCGGCGATCGCCATCGGGCCGATATTCGCGTGGCTTTGACCGATACCCGTCGCAAACGCGCGGCCCTCGAACGGCCGGAGGATGTTGTCGTATTCCGACAGGTTGACCGGCGGGATAGCCGCGAAGTCACCGAATTCGGCCGCGGTGAACAGCGCGTTCGTTGACGGGTCGGCCGTGGGCGCCGGCGGGATGCCGTAGTTCGGCGGCGTCTGCTCCAGGTCGGGCAGGACGCCGAGGTTTGCCCCGCCGCCGTCGTCGGCGACGAGCACGCCCAGCGGCGCTTCCTCTCGATTGCCGGCGATATCGGTCGCCAGGGCGAGGAACTCGTAATTGCTGCCCACTTGACCGATGAACACCTCGCTGCCGGTGGCGTCGGGCAGTTGACGTTGGAACACTTCGAAATCGCCGCCGTCGCGCGCGGCGTAGAGCGTGACATGCTTGACGCCAGACAAATCGTCCGTCGTGTCCCAATCGAGCACGAAGTTCGTCGTGCCGGCGATCTGGGTCGTGGTGAGGATCGTCGTCGGCGCGACAGCGTCGATCGTCTGGGTTATCGTTTGTGTGTCTTCGGGCGCGGCCGTATTGAAGATCACCCGCGCTCTGGCGGATACCTGGTCACCCGACACAACGCCGTCTTCGGTCTGAATTCTGTACCCCACGAATCCGAACCCATCGCCTAATGCATTGTTAGGCGGTAGCAGTCCGATGTTCGGGTTGGTCACCAAGTCGCCCGTGATTGGGTCGATGGCCTGTAACAACCACGTCGCTTCATTGGAAGCCAGATCGACGCCGGCGCTGACGCGCAGGATGAAGCCCTTGGTGTCGACGAAGTCGAAGTCGCCTTGGAACACGCCGCGGTCGGCCGGCACGCTGACGTTGATGTCGCCGATCCGGATGTCGCCCAGGCGGAACGTGCGCGTATCGAGGTTCGGGTCGAGGTCGGCCACGATGCGCACTTCCTGCACATGCTTCGACGCGACCGGGTCGTTCTGGAAGTTGACGGTGTACGGCAACGGCTGATCGACCGGGATGAAGCCGCCCGCGTCGACGGTCGCCGGGCCCGTGATCGACGCGATGCCTGTGAGCCCGGCATCGCCCAGCAGGAAGCGCGACAGATCCAGGTCGGCCAGCGGGTCGCCGGGGTTGGTCGGATCGACGCCGCTGATCTGGAAGTCCGGTGGCAGACCCGCGCCGCGCAGCTCGAACGGGATCCACGGCGAATAGACGTTGAACGCCTCGAAGTGTGTCGGCGATGTCAGCCCAAGGTCGTAATCGCCAAACGTCGGCAGCGCGGGGATCGGGTTGCCACTGGTCTGCGTGACGCCTTCGGTCGGCGCTTCGAGCGTTTCCTGGTGGCCGTACCGCTCGCGCAGCGAGCCGAAGAAGTCGAGCACGTTGTCTGTCGCGATGATGTCGTCGCCGGCCGGACCGACCAGGATGCCGCCGGCGATGGTCGCCATCAGCGAGATGATCTTCGCGTTCTCCCGGTTCGGCGGCGCGGCACCGTCGGCACGCAGCAGGTCCGCCTCTTCCAGAGCCGCCAGGTAGAGCGTGTCCCACGTGGCCTTGTCCGCCGCCAGCGCCGCCAAAGCGGCGCCGGCCGTCGGGTCGGACACGATCGCCTGCCGCACCGGTTCGACCTGTTCCAGCGAGTGGTCAATGAACTCGCTGCGCGTCATCGCCGTCGCCGCCGCGACCACATGGAACTGGAACGGGATGAAGTTCACGGTGATGAAGTCCGGCACCGCGCCGAACTCCAGGTACTTGGCGAACAGGCCGGGCTGAACGAGGTCCAACTCCTCTGGCGTTGCGGGGATGCCCAGCGCCGCAAGGTCCGGCCGAGCGTCCTGAATACGTTGCGCTAACTCGTCGAACGCACGCTCGTTCAGCTCGCGAAGACCCGGATACGTCTCAACGTTGAATGTAAAGCCGTCGAATCCCTGGGCATGCTGATCGTGCACGTAGCCCGGTGCGAGCACGTGGCCGTCGGTGTTCACCTTCGATACCAGCGACGCAAACGGCAGGTCGCTTACACCGCCGGCATCGGGTGCGCCGCCGACGTTGGTGTTCAGGTTCAGGTAGTCGAGGTTGTAGACGAGTAGGTTCCGCCCCATCTCGGGGATGCCCACTTCGAAGAAGACGTACGGCGTATCGACGTTGGCAATACCCTGCACGGCAACGCTGTACGTGCCGATGTCACCGGCCAGCACGATGCGTGGCCCGCCCACACCGATGGTCACTTCCGGCGCGACAGCACGCTCGACAAGGAACCGGTACGGCACGATCGCTTCGCTGCCATCCGGGTTGGTGACCTTCACGTCGTAAAGGCCGTGCGGCGCACCGGTCAGGTCGAACGACGCAATGATCTTCGTGGTGTCGATGACGGTGTGCGACGCCGGCGTGAACGTCCCGAAGCCGGGCCGGATCAGCTCGACCGTCGCGGCCGGGTCGAACTTCGCGCCGCGGATGGTCGTCGTGACGAATGCGCTGTCGCCGCCGGTATCGGTATCGACACTCGTGATCGTCAGCGGCAACAACTCGGCAAAGAGCGTGATCGGGGTGTCGTCGGCCGGCGCGGATCGGCCGCGCACGAGGACGAACACCTCGCCCGCCTCGGTCGAAGGCAGGGTCGACATGATCGTCGAGTTCAGGCCGCCCTCATATGTCGCGTCGAAGTCCGTGCCCGACGGCGCACGATCTTGCCCGAGGAACAACTCGTTGATCTGCCGATCGTCGGAGGCATCCAGCGTCACGCGCAGCGTTTCATTGGCCGGCACGACGATGCGGTACAGTCGATCCTGGCCGTTGCTCAGCGTGGTGGGGAACGGCACGCCCAACGGGATCTCATCGACACTCACCGCGACGGTCGTATCCGACGCGGAGGTGTTGTTCCCTTCGTCCGTGCCCTCGAACACCTGGTTGAGCACGTCGGCGCGCACGATCAGGAAGTAGTCGCCCGGCAACACCGCGGGTACAAAGGTGTCGAGAGTCTGGTTGTAAGTTTGGCCGGCATTGAGCACGCCGGTAAATTCAGCCGTGCCCAGCGGCTTGTCGCTGATGTCCCACACGTTGTCTGTCGACAGGAACACGGCGTCACGCCAACTACCGTCAACGGTTTCACCGCTGATGTTTTGGCCGGTCCAATTGACCTGCACGGCATCGCCCGCCTTCAAGGCCACCGGCAACCCGGCAATGCTCGTCGGGTCGATCACCAGATCGACCGCGGGCGGCATGTTGATCGTCAGTGGAACGGAGGCCGAATTGTTTCGGTCGCGCTCGTCGTTGCCTTCAAACACGTTGCCGACCGCGCTATTTGCGCGCCGCGGGTCGGTCGTGACGAACAGGTTGAAGTCACCGATCGAATCGGGCGGTGCGGTGAGCGTGATCGTCTCGGTGAACGACCCGCCGGCCGCAAGCACGCCTTCGCGTTCAAAGACGTCAAGGAACTGGTCAGCCTTCAGGTCGATGTTCAGGTCGGCTGACAGGTTGAACAACGTGTCCCAGGCCGCTTCGGTGGCAGGCACGTCGCCACCGAGATTGGTCACGGTAAATGCTACGTCAAACGATTGACCCGCGAAGACCGAAGCGGGCGCCGTGATGCCGGTCACCTGCAGGTCGGGCGGTGTCGTCAGGTTCACCGTGAACGGCGCGGAGAGGATGTTGTTGCCTTCGTTCTGGAACTCGGAGATCGGGCCGCGCGACTGCTGACGCCGCTCGAGGTCGACCATGTCGAACGGGATGAACTCGTCAGCCAACGTGTCGAACTTGATGCCCGGCAAGTCGAATCCGATCGTGCTCGGCGGTCCGTTCTTGAAGGTGTCCTCGCTCGCGGCCGTGTCGGTGTGCGCGATGATGTAGAAGTCGCCTTCGATTCCGTCGGGCAGACGTACGTCCGCCGTGACGTTGTACGTCTCGCCAGCCGCGACCGCTGGGCGAGTGAACTGTCCGAGGAACAGGTCGCCCTGATCCAGCGATGGGTCGTGCGACAGGAACAGCGCGTCCTTCACGTTGCCGCGCGTCGCGCGCGTGCCCTGGTTGGTCACACTGAAATCGACGGTGATGTTCTGGCCTGAGTTGCCCGTGGCGGGCGGCGTCACAGTGAGGACCGCGACATCCGGCTCATTGAATGTGACGTTGAACGGCTCGACGTGCAGGTTGTTGTTCGGGTCTTCAAACGCCCATCGGCGGAACGTACTCAGGTGCGCGTCGTTGGAACCCGTATCAGCCGGGAACCAGTCGGTCTCAAGCAATCGGCAGTCGATCGGGAAGAACAGACACGGCAGGTCGTTGTGCGCGTTGAGGTTGATATACAGGTTGTAATCACCGTCCAAGCCGCGCGGGATCGTTGTGTTAAACACGACCTCGTAGCTCTCGCCGGGGGCGAGCGACGCCGGGGCCGGTTGCACATGCGTCCCGATGAACGACGAGCGCAAGCGAATCTGCGTGTCGTCGACACCGATCCAGTTGAAGTCACGCCAAAACTCCGTGCCGGTCCAGACCGGGGCCGTGCCTTGGTTCTCAACGGTGTAGCGGATCACCGTCGGCTCGCCGGACAGGATCGTCGGCTCGAACTGCACGTCGGTCACGACCAGGTCGGCCAGCTGCGGCGTCACGGTCGCCGCGACGGCGGTCGCGTTGTTATCTTCGAAGACCTCTTCAACAACGTTGAAGGGGTCGTCAAAACCAAGTTGGGGCACATCCGCGTAAGCGGCGAAGAATTGGCCGTTCGCGGACGGGGACAGCGTCACCGGAGTATTGAACGTAAACGACTCGCCGATCCCCAACGGCTGGTCACGCTTGAACTCAGCCAGCACAAGGCTGCGCGCCCCGTCCGCCAACGGGTCGGCGTTGTCGGTCACGAACACCTGCGTCAAGAATCCACCCGGCGCGACGCCGGTGCCCTGGTTTTCAACCGTCACACTGAACGAAACCGCGTCGCCGCCCGAGGCCGTCGTGGTTGACGGCGTGATGTCCGTCACGACCAGGTCCGGAAGGACGCCGATGATGTCGAGTTGGGCGCCCTTGTAGTTGTTGTTGTCGATTTCGTTGGGGTCGTCCGGGTTGACGTTGATCGCCAGCGTGTCTTCAAGGACGGCGCCGAACGGATCGACCCACGGCAGGATGAAATACATGCCCGACGGCAGGTTGCCCGGGATCGTGACCTGTTCGGAGCGGTCGACGCCTTCATTGACGTCCAGCAAATCGCCGGTGCGATTGATCGTCTCAAGCAGGATGTCGCCGTTGGCCGGGTGCGGCCGGTCGGGATCGGCCGCCAGCCAGACCTGCTCGACAAAGTCGCCCGTGTTCGCGATACCGCTGCCCAGGTTGTCAAGCGACCACTGGACGGTAATGGTCGAGCCGGCCGTCGCCTGCGTCGGCAGGATCACGTCGCTGACAACCAGGTCGGCCAGCGGTTGCGGGTCGATGAAGATCGGCTGAACGGACACGTTGTCGTCGTTGGGGAACTCGTCGACCACGTTGTCCGAGTCCGGCACGATCAGGACGAACATGTCGCCGCGGAACCGCAGCGGGACGACGATCGAGTCACTGATCTGGTGATAACTCTCACCCGGCATCAAGGCCGCCTGATTCTCCAGCCTGCCCAGCAAGACGTCGTCACGCGACACGACCGCGTCCAGCGACAGGTAAACACGATCCGTCCACTGCATTGGGACCGTGTCGGCCGTGCCGTTGTTTGTCACGTCGAACTCGACCTGCAACGCCGCGCCCGCCATCACATTGGCCGGCACGATCGGGTTGGTCACTTCAAGGTCGGCGCGCGGCGCGAGTGAGACCGTCATCGTCACGTCGTCGGCCACGCGGTTGTTGTCGTTGTCGTCCTCATACACCGCGTCGGCGTGATCGGTGACGACGAATAACTGGTGCGTGCTGCTGAACTTGGTCGGCAGCGAGATGCGTTCGGTGCGCGTAAACGACTCGCCGGGGTCGAGGTCATCGATGCGCGTGAACGTGCCCAGCAGTTGCGGGTTGTCCGGGTCGGTCACCTGCTCGAGATAGACAAGGTCTTCCCACGGACCTGAGGCCGTCGCCGCACCCTGATTGGTCACGGTCCACGTGATATCGATGGTCTGGCCATCCTCGACCGATGTCGGAGCATCGATGTTGGTCACCGTCAGGTCGGGCGAAGGCGCGAGCGTCACATCGATCGGCGTCGCGCCGACCGTTTCGTTGTTGTTGTCGAAAGTGAACTCAAACGGGCCACCGACCGCGGCTGTTTCGACAATCACGAACAGATCGCCGCTGAAACCATTGGGCACGGCGATTTCACCCGTGCGCGTGTATGTCCCGCCCGGCGCGAGCGGGCCGAAGTGGCTGAACGGGAAGAACAGGTCGTCGCCGAACGGGTCCTGAATGCGGTTGACGCCGCCGGCATCCGTAGCGAAGTACACGCGGTCGGTCCACGTGCCCGTGCTGGTTTGGCCGATGCCCTGGTTTTCAACGACCCACGAGACCTCGATCGTTTCACCGCTTTGAGCCGTAAGCGGAGGCATGACTGTCGTGACGAACAAGTCGGCGTAGGGGATCGGCATCGCCGTGAGCACGCCCGGCCCCTGGGCAGCGTTGTTTGCTTTCGCGCCGTTCTCGAACACGTCGTCGTCGCCGTCCGCGATGACGAAGATGTTGAACTCGCCGACAAATCCGATCGGCAGGTTGAACGTCTCGCTGCGCGAATATGACTCGCCCACGTCAAGCACCTGCGGGTTCGCGAAGCGCGCAAGCTCACGGTCGTCGAAGTTGCCTGCGATGTTGTCGGCCGACGCAATGACCGTGTCGAACCAGGCCAGGTTAATCCCCGTGCCCGTGCCGTTGTTCTCCACCGTCCAGTCGACGGTGATGGAAGCCGGGTCGCCGATTGCCTCGTTCGGCGTGAACGTGACATCAAGCGCACGAAGGTCAGCGATCGGGCCGAGGTCGATATCGACCATGACGGGAACGACGTTGTTCGCCTCGCCGGCGTGCTCGATCTGCTGATCGTCGTCGTCCGCGACGAACAGGAAGAACACATCGTCGCCGAAGAAGTCGATCGGCAACTGCACGTTGACCGAGTTGGGCACGGACCCGCCGGGGCCAAGTGACGAGGGCTGAATCACTTCGGTCAGCAAACGGTCGTTCGCTGAGAGCGTGTTGTTCGTGGACAGGTAGATGCGGTCCGTCCAGCCGCCGGTCGTCGCCGCGCTACCCGTGTTGCCCGTCGTCCACTCAAGTGTCACGAACGAACCGGACTCCGGATTCGTCGGCACGAGCGTCGGCGTGATGACAAGATCGGGTAGCGGGGGCACGACGAGGTTGATCGCCGCGTCGTTGGTGTTGTTCGCCTCGCCCAGTTCGACGACGTCGTTGCCGCTGTCCGTCTCGACGATGATGAAGTACGCCCCGTCACCCAGCGAAGCGTCGATCGGCAACGTGACGACAGTCGAGTTGCTGTAGTTGTCCGTCGGCACGAGTGGTGCAAACGCCGATGCGTCGACGGTGGCAAGCAGTGTGTCGCCTGCGTTGAGCACGTTGTCGTCCGAAAGATAGATGCGATCTGACCAGGTGCCCGTGGCGTCGACCGTGCCGGTGTTGCGCACCGTCCAGTCGACCTGCACGCTGTCGCCGAACGAGGCGGCAGCCGTGTCAAGCGCGACCGATTCCACCTCCAAGTCGGGCAGGTCCAGATTGAAACTGAACATGAATTGGTCGTCGGGCGTCTCACCGTTGGTGCCGTCCCCGTCCTGATTCATCGCGTTACCAACGAAGTCGTTGACGTCGGGTCCGATGGTGACGTTGTAGAGACCGGGGTCGAGCGCCGGCTCGGTGATGCGCGCGAGATAGACCGTGTTGTTCGTGCCTCCGACCGGGAACGGGTTCGCCATCGTCACCGGCCCGCCCGGGCCGACCACGACAACGTCCTCGGCGCGCACCGTGGCGCGATCAACGGCCTCATCAAACGTGATTCTGATCTGTGGCTGGCCGCCGGACGTCGTGCCATCCTCAAAGACCGCCGAGTTGACCGACGGACCGGTTGCGAACTGCGTGTTCAGTTTGATTTCAGTCGCCTGCACGTCGGGCACGAACTCGACGCCCGCGCCGGCGTCGAGGCCGGCAAACGCGGTGAAGTCACCGGTCTTGGAGGGGTAGGTGACGACCGTGAACATGTCGCCAACGGTCGGTTCGAACGCGTTGGACAGGCCCGTCGTGAATGTGCCGTCGATGGCGGCCGCGCCTGTGATGACCAGTTGATCGAAATCGACTCCGCCGACCGGCCCGCCGACGAGAACGGTGATGTTGCCGTCCGGTCCCTGCGTGAACGTGCCGTCGATGGTGAGGTTGCCTGGGGTCGCATTCGCATCGACCGTGCCGGCCGTATTGGTCACGTTGGCCGTCAACACACCCGAACCTTCGAGCAGCGAGCGCTCACCCAGGTCGATGTCGTCAATGTTTAGCGTGCCGGTCCCGTCGTACAGGATGTTCATGCCAACGAACGTCACGGCGGTCGCGAGGTCGATCGTGCCGCCGTTGGTCGGCATGATCAGCGAGATGCCCGGGCCCTGATCGTTGAACAGTGTCACCGCGGAGATGTCGATACTGCTGTTCACGCCGTCGGCGTTGAAGTCGATCTGGCGTTCCTGGAAGTCGAAGCCACCGGCCGCGATGTCGAATGTGGTCAGCGCACTGAGATCGACACCGCCGCCGTTGAGCGCTTGCACGACGGCAAATGTCTCAGTGGTCTGTGTCATCGTGGTGAGGCTGGACACATCAAGCGCACTGCCCGCACCATCGACCGACCAGATCGGCGCGCCAAACTGAGGACTCTGATTCAGACGCGCACTGACAGCCGCTGGTAATGAGAGCGTGACGCCGTCGTTGACGAACAGTTTCGTGTCGTCGATGTTGGCCAGGTTGGGGGCGTTGACCGTGCCGCCGTTGATTAAGGACAACTCGCCATCGAAGAGAGTCGTCGCGTTGCTAAGGTCGATCAGAGTGCCGTTAGCCACAAATCGGCTGCCCATCGCGTCAACGATCTGCGAAGTCGGCAGCGTTCCCGTACCATCGACCGTGACATCGACGCGGTTCGCGGTCGCCATGTTCTGGACGTCCACCTCGCCGCCGTCCGTCGCCGACAAGCGCGACCGCCCCGGCCCCGCGTCGTTGAACGCCGTCAATCCCGATAGATTGACTTCACTGCCCGAGCCATCGGCCATGACGTGGATGTCGCGCTCCTGGAAATTGAAACCACCCGCCGCGATGTCGATCGACGTTACGCCGGGCAGGTTGATCAGGCCGCCGGCAAAGGCGGCGATCGACGCCATCGTCTCGGTGGATTGCGTGAGGTTGGTCACGTTGGGCAGGTCGATCACGCTGCCCGCATGGGTCGCCTGCCAGACGGGCGCGCCGAACTGCGGGCTCTGGTTCAGGCGCGCGGTGGTGGCCGCGGGCAGTGACAAAGTCACGCCGTTGCTAACGAACAATTGGGTGTCGTCGATGTTGGCGAGGTTCGGGGCGTTGGTCGTCCCGCCGTTCCGTAGCGTCAACTCGCCGTTGGCAAGCGTTGTAAGATTAGAAAGGTCGATCGACACGCCGTCGGCCACAAATCGGCTGTCTGTTCCGTCGATGATCTGCGAGGTCGCCAGCGTGCCCGTGCCGTCGAGTGTGATGTCGACGCGGTTGGCGGCCGTCATGTTCGCGACGTCGATCTCACCGCCATTTACAGCAGACAGGATCGAGCGGCCCGGCCCGTTATCGTTAAACGCGGTCAAGATCGACAGGTCCACGAGGCTATTGGCGCCGTCGGCTGTGAAATGAATGTTGCGGTTCTGGAAGTTGAATCCGCCGGTATTGATGTCGATGCTGTTCACCGCGCTGAGGTCGACCGTGCCGCCGGCCAGTGCCTCGACGTTGGCCTGGGTCTGAATCGTCTGAGTCAGGTTGGTCACGTTGGACAGGTCGATCGTGCTGCCCGCACCCGTCGCCCGCCAGGTCGGCGGGCCGAACGGGTCGCCCTGATCCATTCGCGCGGTCGTGACCGCAGGCAGACTCAGCGTCACGCTATCGGCGACATACAACTGCGCATCGTCGATGTTCGAGATGTTCGGCGTCGTCATCGTGCCGCCGTTGAGCAGGCTTAACTCACCGTTCTCAAGGTTGGTGAGGTTGGTCAGATCGACGTTCGTGCCGTCGGCCACGAAGCGACTTTCCAGCCCGTCCGTAATCTGCGCGGTCGAGAACGTGCCCGTGCCGTCGAGGGTGACATCGACTCGGACAGCGGTCGTCATGATGGGCACGCGAATCTCGCCGCCATTGACAGCCGACAACACGGAACGCCCTGGGCCCAGGTCGTTGAAGTTGGTCAGCCCGGAAAGATCGACCAGGCTGCTCGGGCCGTCAGCCGTGACGTTGATATCCCGCTGCTGAAAGGCAAAACCGCCCGCGGCGATGTCGATCGACGTCACGCCGCTCAGATCGACCGTGCCGCCTGACAACGCCTCGATTTCGGCGTCGGTGCGCACCGCTTGTGTCAGGTTTGTTGCGTTGGAAAGGTCGATCAGGCTGCCCGCGCCTTCCGCGCGAATGGTCGGTTGATTGCCGCTTGTGCGATCGAGAACCATCGACGCGACAGTCGGCAATAACAGCTCCGCGCCGTTGGTAGCGATCAGGTTGGCGGAATCGACCACGGCCGCGCCGTTCACGGTCACGACGGTCGTCGCGCCGTCGGCGGTAAGCGTCGTCGCCGGCGCGACCGTGAGGTCGCCGTCTATCTGTGAAACGTCGCGGATCGTCAGCGAGCCGGACGCGACGATCAGGTTGGCCGTGCTGGTCAGCGCGTTGACATCGACATCGCTGTTGATGGTGACGGTGACACCGGGCGCGTTGATCACGACGTCGTCGCCGACGTGCGGGGCCTCGCCGCTCTGCCAATTGCCGCCGTCTTCCCAGTCGCCGTCGGCCACCGCGACCCACGTGTGCGTCGGCGCTGAAGCGGGCTCGATCGGATCCGACGCATCGACCACCGGCGTGACCGTCACCGCCTGCACGGCGCTGCGTTTCGACGTGCCGCCCAGGTCCTGAATGCGCAGCGTGAGTTGGCCGTCCAACACCTCGACCTCGGTCGAGACGACCGCGGACTCGGCGAACATGGTCGTGACCGGCAGTTGCGCTTCGCCCTCAATGGTGACCTGCGTCTTGTCGCGGACTTTCCGGGTGTCGCCCAGGTAAGTATCGACGACGTACCTGCCGTCCGGCAGATCGACCACGAATGTCGAGTTGATCACGGCGTTGAAGTCTCGCTCGACGCCCGTGCTCTGCGCCCGATCTTGGGCCTTGACGCTCGAGCCGGGGAGCCAGCCGTAGCCGCGCTGCGCGCTGTAGGTCGTCGCCGGCGTGACAGGTTCAAAGCCGGATTCGATTGGCGAATTTGTCGTCCCGAAGTCGAAAGCGTCGTGCGCGAGTTGCAGGCTGTCGGACTCACCGACGGACGACAGCAGGACGCGCGGTTCCAGCGGCTCGATATCGCAAGGCCTGATACGCGCGGAGGGGCTGAACGGCCGACCGGCGCTGGCGGCAAATCGGCATGCTCGCCTCCACCGCTGTTGAAAGACATGGTTCATCCGTCGGGCGCGTTCGAAAAGACGTGAGCGCATTGACATGTCAACCTCCTGGACTCCACCGCACTGATTGAAAGTGCCCACATATTTGACCATCTAGCTGGACAGAACGGTCCACACGGACGCGAAATGCATGGCACACCCTTCGACCCACGACCCGCTCATCGGGTCGTTTACACATCGCTGCCCCGCCGGATGGCAACGCCTGAACGGCAATCAGCCTACTCAATCGGCCTTGACGATGCAAGAAGATCGCCGGTGCAATCACCCCTGATCGAGTGGTGGCGTTAGAAGTGAGCACGACGCAAATCGAATCGTCGCCGCACAGGAGCAATTGGATTGGACTCTGCCGAATCCGCGGTCATACTATTAGCTCGTCTCACGGGTCTACGTGACGAGGTGTGAAAGGAGAGCGTGATGAGTACGAGCTTAAGCAGATTGCCCCTGCTTGCTGCGGCGATGGCCGTGTTAAGCTGGGCAACTTCCGCGTCGGCGGTGACGACGCTGACTGTCGACCTGACGAACGGTTCGGTGGCCGGCAACAGCCTGATGGTGGACGTGGTCGGTCGATACGACGATGGCGGCGACATGTCGGCCGACTTGGTCGAGTTTCAACTCGACGTCCGCAATAGCAGCGCCAATCTATCCGCGGGCGGCACGGACTATTCAAGGTTCTCGTTCGACCTCAGCTCCAATGCGCCGTTCGACATCTGGACACCGGTCAACGGCTTCGCCGACCCGTTCGCGGACGTTTCTCGTGCGCAATACGACAATGACTTCGGCTTCGCCGCCGCGCTGGACGACACCGGCGGCATGTTCGTGGAGTTTGGGACGCTTACCGTGGATCTGACCGGGCTGCCCGGCGGTCAGGCATCGACGGTCAGCATCGGCTTTCTCGACCCCTTCGACGGGACTTGGGCGGCTTATGACGACGGCCTGGGGCTATTCAATATCGACGATGTCAACGTGTTCGCCAACGGCAACGCCGGGCAGTTCACGTTCACGACGCCGGGCGGCACGGGCGGCGGGTTCTCCATCCCCGAGCCCGCGACGGTAACGGCCTTCTTCGGTCTGGCGCTGGTTGCGATGCGTCGTCGTCGGTTAAACGTAACCCGCCACCTCACTTGTTAAGAAACTCAATGCTGATGACCTCGCCGCGGATTGCGCGCCGTGCGTTGCCGCGCAGGTACCAGTAGCCGTCGCTCGCGGTGAAGATGTCAACGCCTTCCATGCCCGTCCAGTAAGCCCCGGCGACCAGTGCCAGCACGCATATGCCCTTATCTCGGTGGATCATTTGCACCGGCGGCTTGCCACGGGTCCATTCGTGGCGTTCAATCTTCGCTTTGAACTGTCCGGGTTTACGAAACTTGTAGACCAACGCCCGGGCGCCAAGTGTACGTTGGCCCGACTTGCCGCCCAGATACCAGTAGCCGTCTTCATTGAGCGTGACACCGACGCGTTCGCCACCGCCCGCGAAAGTGCCCCACACACCGGACAGCAGTGGGAATCCGTCGTTCTTGTGGATCAGCTTGATCGGCTTGTCTCTCGCCCGCCAGATCACCTCCTTCACCTCGTCTTCAAACGCCGAGCGCAAAGGGTGGCGAACCGATAAGCCCACTCCGGCGAGGAACGGTTGTCTCGACTTTCCGTTCAACTGCCACCGCCCGTCTTCGGTCTGCGACAGCCAGACGGATTCAGCCGCCCCGCGGAAGCCGCCGGTCACGCCGCCGAGGATGCCAAACGTCTCCTTGACGGGCGTCATCGGGATCGTGCCCGGCCGCTTGACCCACTGGTATCGCCGGATCATGCCGCCCTTGACCGACGCGCTGTCCACGCCGTGCCGGTGGAACGCGACCTTGCCGCGCAACATCTTGAGATTGATGTTGTGGAATGTCACGGTTTGACCGATGCCGGTGAGCGTCAGCGCACGCGTCGCGACAACCTTGTGCAAATCACTGGGCAGCGACGCCTGGTCCGGCGGATAACCCCAGTATCGGATCGGCTCTCCACCGTCGATAACGATTGTTACGGTCGCGAATCTGCTCCGGCTTCGCACGCTTACTTCAAGCGTCTGCTTTTGGCCGAACTTGGGACGTTTGACCTTCTTCCCGTAATTGGGAGTTCGGAAACCAGGCCCGACGCCGACCTGCTTCTTGTTTAGACCGAAGAAGCACGCACGTGTCTCCAGGGGCAGGGTTAGCTGGAACTCACCGCCCTCGCTGAGTGTGAACTCGGCCTTCAGGTCGTAGTCGCCAGCCGGTGAAACGGGTAGTTGAATGATGCCGCCCTTACTCGACTTCAGTTGCAATTCGCCGTCACTCAATTCCCATTGGCCCCGCTCGACGTCCGGCTTCGTCTCCGCAATCGCGTTCACATCAATCCACGAACCAACCAATTCAGCCGGCCGTTCGTTGAATTCCAACGTGCCGACTGACTCGACGGTCTTGCCGTCGGGGGTCTTCGCTTTCAGGGTGTATGGCACGCCGGTCGGTACATCGATCGCGAAAACGTAGACGTCACTCGACGCGTTCAACTGCTTGGCGGCCGACTTGGGCAGGCCGGTGACTTTGCCTTTGACGGTCGTCTCATCGCTGAGTTCAGCCTGCCCGGTGCCGTCGCTGATCTTGAGCGTCCGAATGGTTGACAGGCGCACGGATCGACCGCCGATCTGAATCGCCTGGTCGTTCAGGCTCAGGTGAGAACGCTTGCCGTCGATCTTCCCAACAAGCACCAGTTCCAGCGGCGTCGATGCCGGGTCGAGCGCCGTTGCCATGACCCGGTAACGGTCACCCGCGGCCTTGGCTGTGAATGTCCGACCGGCTTCTTCCCCACCCAGTCGAACTTCGACCTCTTTCAAGGGTACTCGTTTACCGACGCCTATCACCTCAATATCGAACGGCCGCTGCCGGTGGCGATCGACAAAGTCCAATTGGCCCGATGCGAGCATAAGCCCCGGCCGACTCAAGAACGTCTTGACGTGGCTCACCGGGATCGCAAAGTTGATGCCCGAGCCCGGGATGCCGCGCACGATCACGCCGACAACCCTGCCTTGCTCGTCGACCACCGGGCCGCCGGAATTGCCCGGGTTGACCGATGCGTCGAGTTGGATCGCTTCGAGCTTCCCGTCCTTCTTTCGCAGCGAACTGATCTTGCCGGTGTTGACGCTGATGTTCGGGTAGCCCTTCGGGTCCATCGCCAACATCTTGCCGAACGGGTAGCCCAGCGCAGTGATCGGTGTCGTCTCGATCAGCTTGCCCACCGCGCCGAGTTCGAGCGGCTTGACTTTCAGAGGCTGATCGACCTTAAGCAAGGCCAGATCGTAATCCTTTGACACCTTGACCAGACGCGCATCGACGACAAGCTGCGTCGGTTCGCTTGGCCGCAGCACAACTTTCACAATACTGCCCAGCGGCAATTCATCGACCACGTGACGGTTGGTTAGAAACAGCCCGCCGGCCTGGATGCAGAAGCCGCTGCCGCTCCCCAGGTCGCCGCGGTCGATCAACGCCGTCGCAGCCTTGCCCCGCGCGACGACCTGCGCATCCAAAGCCAATACTGCCGTCGGCATGTACAGCGCGATCGATACCGCCAGCAAACCGAAAGCCCGTAACGGCAAGACCAGGTTACAAGCCAGTGCCGATCGACTGCGCAGTTGTTTGACCTGCATGGTCACGCTCCCGGATCGTTAGGAGGCAGGGCTGGTGATCGACATCTATTTGCCGAGATCGTATTGCAAGGGATGAGCCGCCGGATTGTTGATTGCGCATCATAACACGGCTCGGGTCATCGCGGTGGCAGACCTCGCACCCGTCCGCGTGATGATCACGGGCGGTCGGAACAATCCGCCATGGTGAAAGTGGATCGCCATGACGCTTTGCTGACCCGCTCGTGGCGAGTGAGCGGTCGATCGGTGAGTGGTCTTCCGCGTCACCACCTGTGTCGCACTTTGACGTCGCGCGCTCGGTCAACGCTGCCAGCTTCCGTCACGTCGCTTGGGTGGTGGTGGGGGTTTGACGCCGTGTGCAATCATCACCTTTTTGATGGCGGCGATCGTCTCATACGAGGGCTTGAAATTGCCGGGGCGAAAACCCTGCGCAATTGAGAGCGGCGTTCGGCCCTGCTTGCTCTTGGCTGACCAAATCTTGATCTCCGCGCCGCGTTGATCCAACAGGCGGACGACTTCGGGCAGCATCTTGTAGGCCGCTCCGTGCATGGCCGTTTCCCCGTTGTGATCGACGGCGTTGACGTCGAACCCGGCGGACGTTTTTCCGGACTTCGAGCCGAGGTCGAGCAGGAAGTTGACCGCGGCCAGATGCTCTTGGGCTGTTGCCGGGCCGTCGCCTTCCGGGCTTTCGTCGCTCCCCGCGGCCATCATGAGCGCGGTGCGCCCGCGGGCGTCTCGTATGTTTGGATCGGCACCCAACTCGAGCAATGTCTTCATAAATGCGACATCAGCGGTCGCGGCGGCGCACATGAAGGGCGTGATGCCTTTCACAGAAATCTTGCGTCTCCCGCGCGCCTTCTCGCTCAGTCTGATATTGACGTCCGCCCCGTGCTCGACAAGTTTCCGCACAAACTGAAGGCTTGTCAGTTTGCCCGAGCCCTTCGGCGGCGGCGTTCCGGTCTCGCCGTCGCCGATGTCCGGTTTGCGGATCCATGACGTCGCGTGCAGCGGCGCGAACCCGGTCCGTTGGTCATTGGGGTCGGCGCCTGCCTCGAGCAGCAGCGCCGCCAACTCAAAGTGACCGTTTTCCATAGCAAGTATGAGCGGCGTGGAATTTCGCACCGGTTTGTTGCGGCCGCCGCGGGCGTCGGTCATGGCCTCGTTCACGTCAACCTTTTCCGCCAGGAGCCGCCGAACGACCGCGATGCGCCCATTGCGGGCGGCGAAGCAGAGCGGTGTGAAGCCGGAATCGAGCGGCTTCTTGAAATCAGCGCCGGCCTTGATCAGGGCGTCGACCACATCGGCATGCCCCTCCGCGGCGGCCCACATCAACGCGGTCTGTCCCCGTCGTTCTCTTGCATCGACTTCCGCCCCCGCGGCAAGCAGGGCGTTCACCGCTTCAAGTCGGCCGGTGCGCGACGCGGTCATCAACACCGTTTCGCCGCCGGCCGAGGCGCTGTTCGGGTCGGTGCCCTTGTCAAGCAGTAACTTCGTCAATCTCACGTTGCCATTGGTCACGGCGATGGCCAGCGCGCCGACGCCATAGCGATTAAGCGACTTCACGTCTGCCCCGGCTTGGATCAGTTTCCGCGCCAACGAATCGTCATCGTAATACGCCGCCCAATGCAGCGCGGTCATGCCGTCGACCTGCTTCGCGTTCGGGTCGGCTTTCTGGGCAATCAGTAGCGCGATCTTATTCTGATCACGTCGTTCAACGGCGTCGGCCAGCGAAGCGGCCGCCGATCGAGATGGCGAAACCAGCACGATGAATAGCAGGACGATTGACGTAAACGGCGCCCATGACGGCATGCCGGTCGACTCGGCGCACGCAACGCGCGGCTGGCACAATCCCCGGGCGCGTGCTGTTGTGCCTCTGCGATTCATCCACTCGATTCCTGGGCATCGGGTCGAGGTTGTCGCCGTGCCTGATGTCGCCAACAGCAATCTCGGTTACAGGCTCGCTGGATCGAACAGTTCCTTGGCCAAGCCGGTCGAGTCCGCGAAGCGCTCCAGATCGACGCCGACTTTGTCCAGCAGAGTCAGATGGACATTCGCCAGCGGGGTTTCGTGTTTGTAACGGATGTGCCGACCGCCCTTGATGCCGGCCGATGAACCGCCGGCGACGAGGGTGGGCAGGTTCGTGTGATCGTGCTTGTTGGGATTGCCCATGCCGCTGCCGTAGAGACACAGCGTGTTGTCGAGCAGGGAGCCGTTGCCCTCGGGTGTGTCGGCGAGTTTCTTCAGATACTCAGCGAACAGCGAAACATGGAACCGATTGATCTTCGCCATCAGGGCGATCTTCTTCGGGTCGTTACCGTGGTGTGACAGCGGGTGGTGCGATTGCGGGACACCGATCTCGGGGTAACTTCGGTTGGACGTCTCGCGAGCCAACTGGAATGTGATGACGCGGGTGATATCGCCCTGCATGGCGAGTACCTGCAGATCGAACATCAGCTTGGCGTGTTCGCCGTACGACGCGGGCACGCCCAGCGGACGCTCCAGGTCGCGCAGCTTGCCGGCGTTGACGTCGGACTCGGCCTTCTGAATGCGCCGCTCGACTTCGCGGATGGACTGCAGGTATTGATCGATCCGCCGCCGGTCGGCTGCGCCGACCTCGTGCTTGAGTCGGCTGATCTCATCGGTCATAGAGTCGAGCAGGCTTGCCTGCTTGCGGAGGGCGGCGCGTCGTTCCTTGGCTGTGCCGCCTTCGCCGAACATGCTCTCAAACACGATGCGCGGGTGGGCTTCGGAAGGCAGCGGCGTGGTCGGCGATGACCATGAAAGGTTGTTCTGATAGACACAGGCGTAGCCGTTGTCGCACTGCCCCACGACCTGCATCAGGTCCATCGACAGTTCCATCGACGGCAACTGGGTGGATTGCCCGATGCGCTGCGCGGCGATCTGATCGACGGTCGTGCCCAGGTAGTAGTCGGTGCTCTCGGTCTGCTTGGCGCGGGCGCAACTGAGGAAGGCCGAATTCGACGTCGCGTGCGAACCGGGGTAGGCGTTCTTCAGGTCGAGGTTGCTGACGACATTGACATGGTCGCGCACCGGCGCGAGCGATTCGAGGATGAAAGGCAGGTCGTCGAGCGTGTCACCCTTCGGCGTCCAGCGCGAATGGTCGCACCCCATCGGCATGAAGACATAGCTGATTCGCTTGGCCTGCGTCGTGGCGGCCTGCTTGGCTAGCGCCGTGCCGGCCGGCATCATCGCGTCGAGCAAGGGCAGCGCGACCGCGGCACCGACGCCGCGCAGGAGCGTTCGACGAGAGATCGACTTGCCTGTGATGGTGTTCACTTTTGATTCCTCATCTGAAACGGCACGCTTTTGACGATGCCCAGGACGATGGCTGAGAACTTGTAATCATCATCGGCCGCGTCGCGCACGATCCTTCGTATCGCCGACTGGTCGTAATACTCGAGCCCACGCCCGAGTCCGAAGATCATCAACTTCTCGGTGATCGTTGTGGCAAACACCTCAGGTCGCCTGAGTATAGCGGCCTCGAGGCCCGCAACGCCCCTGAACGCGCTGCCGTCGGGCAGGCCGCCCGAGGCGTCGACGGGGCGTCCGCCCTCCAGGTCACGCCACTGACCCACGGCGTCGAAATGCTCCAAGGCGAATCCGACCGGGTCCATCAGGTTGTGACAGCCGGCGCACGCGGGGTCGGCCCGGTGTTGCATCAGCCGTTCACGCACGGGCAAAGATGCTGAGACGACTTGACTGTCGTCCAGCGACGGCACATCTTCGGGCGGCGGTGGGGCGGGTGTGCCAAGGATGTTCTCGAGCACCCAGTTACCACGGATCACCGGCGACGTCCGTGTCGCATACGACGTGACCGTCAGGATGCTGCCGTGTCGCAGCAGCCCGCCGCGAGGACTGTTTGCGGGTAGCTGCACTCGCCGGAATCGGCTGCCATAGACATGCGGGATGCCGTAGTGCTTGGCGAGGCGTTCATTCAGGTAGGTGTGGTCGGCCCGGAGCAGCGAGAGCACACTGGCATCTCGCCGGACCATTTCATGGAAGTGCAGTTCGGTTTCGCGCCGCATCGACAGACGCAGGTTGTGATCGAAGTCCGGATACAGGCGACCGTCCGGCCGAATCGAATCCAGGTTGCGCAGGTGTAACCACTGGCTCGCGAAGTTGGTGGCCAGGGACTCGGCCTTGGCGTCAGCAAGCATCCGGCGGACCTGCGATTCCAGCACGTCTGGATTGTGCAATCTGCCGCTTTCCGCGATGGTCAGCAACTCATCGTCCGGGATCGAACTCCAGAGGAAGAACGACAAGCGCGACGCAAGTTCAATGTCGCTGATCTTGTAGGGCTTGTTCGGCGAGACGCTTTGGGGTTCACGCTCGATCTTGAACAGGAAATGCGGGCTGGTCAGGATTGCGCTGAGCGCCATCTCGATGCCGGCCTCGAATCCGTCCTTCCGGTGCGCCTCGGCAAAGAAGACCATCGGGCGCTTCATGTCCTGTTCGGTGACAGGTCGTCGGTAGGCTCGTCGTGCCAAAGTTTGAATGATTGTGCGTGCGGCGGCCTGTTCATCGTCCTTCGCATCGGCGATGAAGACACGCTTGCGACTGGGCGTCTGCGTAAAGGACGGGTTGTCGTCGGCCTTGTCGTGAAACGGCCCGATGATCGACACCTGATAGATCGCCGGCCCAAGTCGCGGGTGGCGATGAAGATTGAAGTGCACGTTCAACGGCTGACGCTTGGTCTCTTCAAGCGATCGCCCGTTGCGGACAAAGGTCACGCCCAGGTCGCGCGGGCCGGCCTTGGCCTTGAATCGCGCTTTCAACTTCGTGTCGTCAAAGTGATTCGCAGCGCGTTTCTTGGGACGGGCGACGGTGAATTGTGCGACCCGCGCCCGATCGACCAACACCTCGAGTTGGTGCGAGCCGTTGAGTCCTTCGACTTCATCGTTACGGTCGCGCGTCAGCCGAATCTGTATCTCGTACTCGCCGTCGCGTGGGAAGTGGTGCCGCCAAAGCCCGCCGCCGCGCGTCCCCAACGGCAGCCCGGGAACGTGGCTCTCCTGCGTCACGTCAGGAGGGATGCGGTAGGTCACGCCGTCCGGTTCGCTGCGCGGCGCACCGATGGCCAGTCGGCTAATCTTCTGCGCCGCGCTGACGTAACGCGTCAGCAGCGCCGGGGACAGGTCGCCGACCGTGATGTGGTCAAAGCCGTGGCTCGACTCGTCAGGCGGCAGCAGCGACGCCGCATCGATCTCCAGCGCGAGCAGGTCGCGGATGGCGTTCTGGTACTCGGTCCGGTTCAGGCGACGGAACGTGTCCGTGCGTCCGGCATTTGGGTGTGCTTCGGCGGCCGCGTCAAGCGACGCGACGAGGTACGAAGTTAGTTGGCGGTACTCGGCTTCCGACGGTCGCTTCTTCCCGATCGGCGGCATGTGTCGCGCGTCTATCTTGCGCAGCGCACGCTCCCAAACGGAAGCATGCTTCGCGACCTGGGCATCGAGGAGCAAATCCAGATCGAGTTTACCCTTCTTCAAGTCGGCGTCGTGGCAACCCGTGCAATGCTGATCCACCAAGTTGATGAACTCGCTCTTTGACGGCGGCGCAGCAGTCGCCCAATTGCCGCCGGCCATCGCCAGCGCGCCAAGCAAGACCACGAAAAAAGCAACCAACCGAGCGTTCATTTGGTTTCCTCAACTCCATTGTATCGGCTGACGCGGGGCCGTCACAGCCGTGAGCGAAGTCGAAATACACTCCCTGATCGCTCAACAACGCACGGGGATAGGCGGGTGCATTTCCCCTCGCGGTACGGTGGACACGACGTCGTTGCAGGATTGGAGCCCGACCGTGTCGAGTCGTTTGAGACCCGACGAGCAAACGGTAAACTGAGCGGACACCGCTCCAGGGGAATCGCATGTCAACCGTCACGATCACCGGCCGGGCGTTGGGGCGCAAGCGTCCCTTGTTTGCCGATCACGCGATCCCGCCGCCGCCCTCGATGCACGAAGGCGGTGGCGTGACACTGCGGCAGATCATCGAGCACGTCGTTCGGCACGAAGTCGAGGCATTCGTCAAGCGGCAGGAGGACCGCACGGTCTTCCGCGTCCTGACCGCGCGGCAGATCGAGCAGGCTGCCGACCAAGGCAAGATTGAGTCCGGCGGCAGCGATGTCGGCGTGCAGGACGTTGACGAGGCCGTGGCGGCCGCGATACAGGCGTTCGAGGACGGCATCTACCTGGTCGCCGTCGACGAGCAGGACCAACGCGACCTCGACCGCGAGTTGTTCCTCAAGCCCGACAGCCGAATCACATTCATCCGACTCACTCTTCTGGCGGGAGGCTGACCGTGCTTAAACCGGACGTGGCGAAGGAGCGGCTCAAGGCGTGGCGTTTATCGGAGGACGACACGGACGACCCGGCATGGTTTCGGTACTCGCCAATCCTGAAGAAGCTGCCCAAGCAGGCGTGCGCCGCGGGGTACGCCCTGTTCGGCCGAGACGCGGACGGCTCGGAGTTCGAGCACGACGACTGGGAGGAGCGGCACAACATGGCCGCCGCCGCACGCGAGCGCGTGGACGAACTGGGCGCTCGGCAGCGCGCGAAGCTGTTCGGCGCGTTGTTCCCCAACATCGCCGAACAGGTCGACGCCGCGTGGGAACTGCTCAAGCGCGCCCCGTACTCCGGCGGCTACGTGCGTAAGGCGTTCCGCACGCCGGCCTTCCCGGGCGCGCCGTTGGAGGCGCGTTGCGATTGGGCTTCGTCGTTGTTCGGATTGACGTCACGATATCAAGCCGACATCGTCACCTGCCCGTGGTTGGCCGCTTGGGCGCCGTTCTTAGACGAGTACTACGGTCGGGAGCAGGACACGATTGGCCGACTGCTCGCCGGCGCGATAGACGCGGGCGGGCCGGTGGCTGACGAGGTGTTTGAGATCCTGACCGCTTCGGCCTGCAACGAGCACGAGATCGGCGGCATGGGTGCGCACGTCATCCGCGGCCTGCTCTCGGCGTCGCGCCCCGAGGGCTGGGAGTTGATCGAAAAGACACTCTTGGCTGCGCAGCGTCAGGAGGGTCTGCGTCAAGCCGTTCTCGAAACGATCGACGAAGCGCACCCGCAGGCGTTCCGCCGGATGCTCCGGCTCATCATCGACCACAAACTGGCTCGGTTCAGCGCCGTGACGCGCGCGGTTGACGTCTGGTTCGGCCTGGCGTGGGACTCTGCCACGGTCAAAACCGTCAACGACACGATCGCGTCGGCCGCGGAGATGTTGGATGACCCCGCCGCCTGCCATGCGGCGCTCAAGGGCGACGACGCGGAGCAGGTCTTCATGGCGTTGTGGGTGATGGCGTTCGACGACGCGGTCGAGTCGGCTGTGGCGGCGCTCGAACTGCTTGATCACCCGAGTGTGGAACACCGTTTCGCAGCCGCGCACCACTTCGCGAAAATGCAAGCGCCGTTTGTCAGCCCGGACTTCGCCAAGGCGTTGGACGACGAAGACCTGCGCGTCGCGTACAGCGCCCTCCCGGCTGTCCACGACCCGGGGCCGGGCGCTACCGACGAGGACGTGTTCGACAAACTCGAACGCCTCTACGAGCGCACGCCCGCCAAAGCGCACAAGCCCAAGCCGCTGATCTGGCCCTGGGTCACCGTGACGATCGACCGTAAGCAGGTCGCGTTGAAGATGTATTACATGCTCGGCGATCGGCCGGCCACCCGCATCCTGCCATACATCAAGGCGTTCGACGGGTGGATGCGGCGACAGATTGTCGAAGCGTTGGCCGAGCAGAAGAAGTGGGACAAGCTCACGCACGACGCGCTGGTGTCCCTTGCCGGCGACACGTCGCCCGATGCGCGTCAGGCGGCGATCACCGCGCTGGCGAAGAAGCCCCTGCGCGACGAAGACTTGCCCCGGTTGGAAGCCATGCTCACACGCAAGGCCAGCGACCTGCGCCGCGGGGTGATCGGCCTGCTGCTGGTGCAGGACGACGACGGTGCGTTGGCCAGCGCCGACCGGTTGCTCGAATCGGGCAAGGCGCCGCAACGGCTGGCCGGTTTGGAAATGCTGCGTCAGTTAGCTGAGGACGACCGCGCACGCGACGCATGCCGGCAGCGCGCCGCCGCCTATGCCGATTCGCGCAAGAAGCTGACCAACGACGAAACCACACAACTCGACGCGATCAACAACGTCGGCGCGGAAAAGCTCACACTCGAAAACGGCCTCGGCCTCTTCGATCTGGCGGATCGCACGCCCGTCGTCCCGCCCAAGAAGCGGAAGGTCAAGTTCATCACCGACGCGGCCGTTGCGTGTCTTAAGTCGTTGGACGACCTCGTGCACGAGCACCGCGAGGAAGTAGTCACCATCGTCAACTACGAGGGCAACAACGAGCGGCACTTGCTGGGCAATCTTGGGTGGAGTTTCCCGTCGCCCGAGTGGCACAAGGCTCCGTCAGCGAGCGACCGCGAGTGTCCGCTACAGCAGGTCTGGGAGAAGTGGCGTGATAAACGCAAGCGTAAGCTCAAGGACGGTGACGGCTTCGAAATCGTCCGCGCTCACATCTTGACGCGCATCAGCAACTGGGAGTGGCGGACGTGGCAGGATTTGGCCAAGCGGCCGGGCTACGCCGACTACCTGCGGGCTGTCTCGGGCGGACACGAGCCGCCGGACCTGCGATACGAGTGTGAAGTTAAAGAGATTGTCGAATGGCTGGTCTATTGGGAACAGCCGAACGCGGCGGTGGATTGGCTATTGGACGCCGTCGAGACGGCCTATGCGATCCTGCCCGCCAACGCGGTCGAGGACCTGGCCCGGCCCGATGCGCCGTCCGGTCGCTATGAAAATGAGGTCGAAGGCGATCAACCCTACGACTGGCGAAACGGCGGGCCCATTAGCGAGTGGTTTGGTGAGTTGTTCATGATCAGCGGCCTCGTCGAGTGTGGCATGACGCCGGAGCAGCAAGTGCGTTGTTGGCAACTGGGCCACTGGGCTGACGAACCGATTCGCGGCGCGAAGCGAGATCGGCCCGGGCTTAACGTCTTGTTAGACGCCTATGCCGCCGATGGGGCGAACCTGACCGATGTGTACGACCATGTCCTGGGCCCGCGCGGATTGGCGGGCTACAACGACGGTTTCGACGAACTGCGGATGCTGACGCGGGTGAACCTGACCCGTGAATACGGCGGCTATCTCGAACAATGCCCGCAGTTGCACGAGGTCGTCAATCGCTGCCGTGACCGCGTCCTGGAAGTTGAGTTGGCCCGCGGTGAGGAAGCGACCGCCGCAACCCAGGCCGCACACAGCCTGCAGGCCGTCCGCGGTGTGGACAATCTCTTGCGCGTCCTCACTGCGCTCGGTAAGGAGCGATACAAGACGTCGGCCAGCTACTATAGCGACGCGCACTACGGCCGGGTCGCGACGCTGACGCACTTGGCCGAGGTCAGTTATGCCGGCCAAGACGACACGCCCGAGTCGTTCGCCCACGACGTGGGGGCGGCCGTCAAGGCTGGGCATATCGACGAACAACGCGTCCTGGAGTTGGCCTTTCTGGCCCCGCAATGGTCGCGGCATGTTGAGGCCTACTTCAAGTGGGACGGGTTCTGTGAGGGCGTGTACTGGTTGCTGGCGCACATGAACTACATCTACGACGCCGGCGAACGCGCCGCCATCGGCGCGGGTGTCGGCGACGACGACTCAGCCGGTGACGAACAGGACACCCAACAACAACGATCGGGCTGGGACCGCCTCATCATGGAGCGCACCCCACTGACCGATGAAGACCGCCGCGGCGGCGCTGTCGACATCGACTGGTTCCAACGTGTGTACAAACGGCTCACCAAGAAACGCTGGGAAGCGATGTCGTCGGCTGCGCGTTTCGCCGCCACGGCCGCGCAGGCCAAGCGGGCTCAACTGGTCGCCGACGTGTTGCTCGGCCGGGTCAGCCGCAAGTTCCTGATCGACGGCATCAAGCAACGCAACCTGAAAGAGTACGTCCGCCTGCTCGGCCTGCTGCCGTTGGCCAAGGGGACGCGGCGGGACTCGGACATCGCCACGCGTTACAAGGTGCTGCTCGAATACCGGCGATACGCGAACAAGCTCAGCGCCATGTCGAAGGAAGACGCGGTGCGTTCTGCCGAGGTCGGTATGCAGAACCTGGCGCGCACGGTCGGCTACCCCGACCCGCTGCGGCTGGAATGGGCGATGGAGGCCGAGGCGGTCAAGGACCTGGCCGACGGGCCCGTCGCCGTCGAGCGAGACGGTTACACGGTGACGCTCGCGCTCGACGAGGCGTCTCGGCCGAGCCTGACCGTGACGCGCGGCGAAAAGACGTTGAAAACGCTGCCCGCCAAGATCAAGAAGAAGGACAAGAAGATCGCCGCGTTGGCCGACCGGGTCAAGGAATTGAAGCGGCAGGCATCGCGTATGCGGCAGTCGTTGGAAACGGCGATGTGCCGCGGCGACTTGTTCACCGCACCGGAGTTGGTTGATATCAGCGCGCACGCCGTGCTCGCGCCGCTGGTCAGTCGGTTGGTGTTCATCGGCGAAGGCATCATGGGCTACCCGGACAAAGGCGGCAAGGTGCTACGCGACCACGCCGGCAAACTCGAACCGATCAAGAAGAACGAGGCGCTGCGCATTGCGCACGCGTACGACCTGTTCGAGACGGGCCGATGGGACAAGTGGCAGCATGAGTGCTTCGCCGCCGAGCGGCTGCAACCGTTCAAGCAGGTATTCCGCGAGCTTTACGTGTTGACCAAGCAGGAGAGGTCGGACGGCAACAAGACCCGCCGCTACGCCGGCCAGCAGGTCAACCCGATGCAGGCCAACGCGCTGTGGGGGCAGCGCGGGTGGGGCACGCAGGACGGGGTTTGGAAAACGTTCTACGACGTGGGCGTCACCGCGTCGGTCGAGTTCGATTACGGCGTGACGACGCCGCTGGAAGTCGAAGGCCTGACCATTGAGTGTGTCCGCTTTTTCAAACGCGACGAACGGCACGCCTTGCAGTTTGCCGACGTGCCGCCGCGCATCTTCAGCGAGATCATGCGCGACATGGACCTGGTGGTCAGCGTCGCGCACCGCGGCGGGGTCGACCCCGAGGCCAGCGCATCGACGGTCGAGATGCGCGCGACCTTGCTGCGTGAGACCTGCCAGTTGCTCGGCATCGACAACGTCCGACTCAAAGAGCCGCACGCGATGGTCGACGGCGATTTGGGGCAGTATTCAGTCCACCTGGGCAGTGCCGGGATCCACAAGATGCCCGGCGGCGCGCTGTGCGTCGTTCCCGTCCACGCCCAACATCGGGGTCGGCTGTTCCTCCCATTTGCCGACGACGACCCACGGACGGCCGAGGTCATTTCGAAGGTGCTGATGCTGGCACGCGATCAGGACATCCAGGACCCGGTGATTCTCGATCAGTTGCGCCGGTGACAAACACAACCAGGGCTGCGGTCGTCAGCACGTCAATCGCCTGTCGAAGCGTCGATCGGTTTGGCCTGGCTGATGTCGTGTCGGCCGATCGCGCGCTGGCGACGGTGCGCCGCCCACACCGTGCCGCGTCGGATCAACTGTGCCGTGCCGCCCCACATCAGTGAGCGGTCGTCGTGGCCGAGCAGCGTCTGGAACACGCGGCCCTTGCCGTACGTGTACGCCCACGCCAGCGGCTCCGACTTCTTCGTCTTTTCCGAAACGGCGCTGACCAGCGGGACGATCGGCTCGTCGCCGGCCTGGTTGAAGTAAAGCTCGTCGGTTGTGTCCCACGCGGCCATGCCGCGCGTGATCTCATGTTCGACCTTCGTCACTTCCACGGTGAACTTGCGGTATCGGTCGTGCGCGCTGTTCGACTTGTGGTTCCAGACGCGTCGGCAGATCTTGCGGAACTCGGGCCAGTCCGACGCCTCGGCCTTGGGCAGCGAGCGATGCCAGGCGCCGTTTGAAAAGTGCACGATCGTCAAGCCGCCGCCGGCCTTGAGGTATGCGACGAACGCCTGTTTCGCCGCGTCGCTCAGCCCGCCGGGCCGTTCCCAGTTGCAGTAGTTCAACAGCAGCACGTCGTAATCGCCGGGCTTGATCTTCGCCAGGTCTTCGATGTTTGTGGTGACAGAGACGTCAAACCGCGCGTCCTGCTCCAGCGCGCGCTGCAGGACGGGCGTTTTCTTCCGCCAGGGGTGGAAGGGCCCGTCGTGGCCGGTGAGGATCAACGCCTTGATGGGTGGCTCGATACTCGCCGGTTGCGTGCCCTGCACGCCGGTCAGGGCTTGCTTGATCTGGTCGTGTTCGTAATAGCTCGCCTCGACACCGCCGGCCGGCAGGTCGATATGCGCCGTCCACGCGATTGCGTTGAGGATGAGTTTGCGGAACGCGTCGTTCTTCCAGTTGTCGTAGAAGTGGCCGCAGGTCGTGCCGAAACCCCGGCCGTTCTTAAACGCCTCGCCACGCTGCTTCGCCCACGCCACGACGTTGCCGTCGCGGGCGCGCCCGCCCAGCGACGGGACGCGCAACACGTGCGTCAGACCTGGGTCGTTCGGCTCGAAGCGGATGTTGTAGTAATACTCTTCCTTCATCATGAACGGCTTGATGCCGCGACAGACGGAGTGCGCGGCGTTCGGCAATTCGACCTGGGTGTCGCCGCCCATGTGGCGGATGGCTGAGTACCACTTGCGCTTGCCGTTCTCCTCCCAGTCGAAGTAGCCGCCGCCCCACGCGAGCATCTTCTGGCCGTACTTGTCCGGCGCAAACGTCGAGAAGTGAAACGTGATGATGCCGCATCCCCGCTTCATCTGCTTCTCAACGAATGCGATGCGGTCGTCGCTAGCCTGGTGCGGCGCGGGCGAAAACCTGTCGCCGTCGCGACCGTCCGACACGATCATGATCGTGTCCGCGTCCTCAAGCGTGGACTGATCCTCCGGCCAACCGTCGAAGTGCATCTCGACCCGCACCCGGTCGGCGATGTTCGAGTTGTCGAGCATGACCTTCAGCAGACGAACCGACCAGGGGTAGTCGTGGATGCGGTTGCCCTCTGGGCCATGACTCTTTTTGCCGGCAATCAGGACGATCTTCTTGCGCGCGTTGTCAGCGGGTTCCGCGCCCCACGCCGAACCTGCGTCGGTGAATGTGAGGAGCGACAACGCGAGGAGGGGCATCATTCGACGCATTAATAACCTTTCATTGCTCGACAGATGATGAACGGCTGTGTCGTGCATGATCTGCGACCCCGCCGCCAGCGTGGAGCCCGAGCGTCGTCGCCTCGAATGATGTTATCACCTTGCCACGCCCTTACCTGAGAGGTATCGAGTACGCACCTCACGGATCGGCATGAATCGTCCCTGGCCGAGGGCGAAATGTCGACCAGGATATGGTGCCGTCGTGGCTGATCCGAACCTCGACCATGCCGTGGCGTGCAGTGATGAGCCGTGTCGCGTCAGCGTCTTCAAACGCGTCGCGCCAACGGTCGTTATAAAGCCGGGTCGGTCCCGATGATTGCAATGCGACCTGCGGTTGGACACTCTTGAACCACTGGAGTGACGCATCGACGAAACTCCCGTGGTGCGGCAGGTCGGTTACGTCGGCCTTCAAGTCGACTTCGAGTTCAAGCAGTGACTCGATCGCGTCCTGCTGGATGTCGCCATTCAGTAACAGCCGGCGGTTCGACGTACGGATGGAGAGGACTATTGAGGAGTCGTTCGCACGCTTGGGTTCGAGGTCGGCCGGCGGCCAGAGCGTGCTTAGTTGGGCGTAGCCCAAGTCGGCTTGCCAGCCGCGCGTCATGGGCTTGATGACAACGCGGCGCTCACGCAAACGGTCAACGAGAAATGCCGCGGTCCCGTCGGGTCTGTCGTTCGCCTCTGCGATCAGTTGCGGTGGCGCGTACACCTGGCCGACGGACACGGCGTCGAGTACGTCGAGCACACCGCCGAAGTGGTCGAGATCGGCGTGCGACAGAACCAGTATGTCGAGGTGCGACACGCCCATGTGTCGCAACGCGGGCGCGACGCTGCGTCGGCCGACGTCGTAGAACGCCTGTGATCCGCAGTCGAACATCAGTGTGCGAGCGGCTTGGCCCGTCCCGATCCCGGATCGTTGAGCGTCATCGACGCGGACGAGATAGCAGGAGCCGTCACCGACGGCGAACATGTTGATACGCAATGCGGCGCGATCGCCTGGCGGATTGGCGGCGTTGGACGATGTGCGGAACCAGAGCCCGCGGTCGGACACGAAGAGCCAGGCCACGCAAGCCAGCAGAGCGCAGATCAACGTGACACGACGTCCGCGCAGCGCGCCGGTGAACCAGGCAAGGGTCACGCCGAGCGTGGCCAATAGCCAGACCAACGAAGGGGTACGGTTGAGTTCGACGGCCGCGCCGGGCCACGTCGCGGCGTGTTCGACCAGCCCCGTCATGGCGTCGGCTGACCAACTGAGAGGGCCGGCCAACAGCTTGCCGACCGTCGGCAGGGCCATGCCGACGATCACCTTGAGGTAGCCGAACCCGAGCACGACGGTGACGACCGGCAACGCCATGAGCGACAGCACGACGGTCAACGGGCTAATCAGTTGAAAGTGGTACGCGACGATCGGCCAGGCCACCAGGAACGCGACGATGTTGGCCGCGAAATAGCCGACGATGAATCGCGCGACCGTGTGGGCAGTGCGGTCGCCATGGACGCGCACCTCCGGCTCGGGCGAAAGCCGCTTGCTCAGCGGGTCGGCGAACGCGAGCAGGGCGGCGACGACGCCGAAGCTGAGTTGAAAGCCGGCCGTAAATAAGTCGCCCGGCCGCCAGATCAAGACGATCAACGCCGCCAGCGCGATTAACCTCGTGCCGCTGACCAGTCGGCCTGAGCCGTAAGCGGCGCAGAACAGGCCGGCCATGATCGCCGCGCGGAGGATCGGCACACGCACCGGGACGATGCACAGGTAGAACACCAGGACAACGCCGACCACGACCGCCGACCGGCGCGGGTTCGGCACGAACAGCTTGACGACCAGCCAGGTCAGGCCGAGCAGGATCGCCAGGTGCGCGCCACTGATCGACAGCAGGTGCGCCAAGCCGACGCGGCGGAAAGCATCGCTCAATTCGCCCGCGTCGCCGGAGCGCCTGCCAATCAGCAGGGCGTCGAGAAACGCGCGGCGTTCTTCACCCGGCGGCAGGCCCGCGTGGAGCGCCGCCGCCGCCTCGTCGCGTAACGCGCGACGCCACGACGCGAGCGTGGAGGTTAAGGATCGGCTCCGCTCGCCTTCGATCACCCGCCAGTTGCCGCGGCGGCGTAGCGTCAGTCTGCCGTCGATGTCCCGGTCGGCCATGATCCTCCGGTAGTCGAGTTCGCCGGGGTTGTTCGGCCCGCCGATCGCCGCGAGCCAACCCACCGCCTCGATGTACATGCCTTCGCGCAACCGATGGTCAGCCTGCTCGACCTTGACGAACAGCCGCCCGCGCGTCGATACGGGGCGACCGTCGACGACGATCGAGTCGACCCGCAGCGCGAACATGGTGACGGGCGATTGGTAGGTGAACGACGCAAACGCGCCGCGTTGCGGCGGGTTCAGGTTGACACGCGAATCGACGACGCCCGTCACGAGCGCCAGTTGGGACGTCTCGTCGAGGTAATGTGCGATGTGGTCGTCGGCGATGCGTTCGACGCGCACATTGTGCCACGCCGCTGCGGCACATCCAGCGGCGATCATGGCGAAGAAACGGATGGCGAAACGCGCGACGTGCGGCACATGTCGAAGCCGCCAATAAACCATCAAACCGAGTGCCAGGCTCGACGCGCCTGCGAGCAGCCAGAAGGAGACGCCGCCGAACGCGTTGCCCAGCAGGATGCCGAGTATCCACGCGATGAGCACCGCGACGACGGGGCCCAGTTGCCGCGGCTTGTCCTGCTCGGTTTGTTGGACATCGCTTGGCCGGGCGTCCATCGGCAGAGGCTCCCCGGTGGGTCGCTACCGTGGCGGTTGTCGAACGAAACGGTTTTACGGCGCGCCCGGTTTGTGATCCTGAATCCACCGGTAGTAGTCGGTCATGGTCAGTGCGCCGGCCGCGGCGGTGTCGACGTACACCTGCGTGTTGGCGTGCCACTGCAGGGCGCTGGCTGTGATCATGCTCGTAATGGGCCCCTCCACGGCCGATGCAATGGCCGCCGCCTTCTTGGAGCCGTCCGCCAGCAGCGCGATCTGTCGCGCTTCGAGAATCGTTCCGACACCCATCGTGATCGCATACTTCGGTACGTCGTCGCGGTTGTCAAAGAATCGGGCGTTGTCGTCGATCGTCTGTTTCGCAAGCGTCTTGATGCGCGTCCGCGACCCGAGCGACGAGGTCGGTTCGTTGAACGCGATATGCCCGTCCGTCCCGATGCCCAGGATCTGCAGGTCGATGCCGCCGCAGTCCTTGATACGCTGCTCGTACCAGTCACAGAAGGCCGGCGCGTTGCTGGTCGTGCCGTGTGGGATGTAGACATTCTGCGGCGGGATGTTGACGTGGTCGAAAAAGTGTTCCCGCATGAAACGGTGGTAGCTCTGCGGATGGTTCGGGCCGAGGCCGACATACTCGTCGAGGTTGAAAGTCGTAACCTGCGAAAAGTCGAGGCCTTCCTCGCGGTGCAGGCGGACGAGTTCGCGGTACACGCCCAGCGGCGTCGAGCCGGTCGCCATGCCGAGCACGGCGTTCGGTTTGGCGTTGAGCGTTTCGACGACCGCGGCCGCGGCGGCGGCGCACATCGCGTCGTAGTTGTCGTAGATCAGAACTTCCATGGGGCGAGCGACAGGCCAGGAGGATCAGGTCGATCGACGTTGGATCGAGCGGGGCGGATTGTACGGCAAACGACGGCACGTCGCAGGCCGTCTTGCAGGCAGACACCGCGGTCACAACAGTTCAGTCAGACGGTCTACACTGTGCGGGTCAATCCCGATCAGGACACATGTGATGCAGACCGTTTCCGTTGGTGATGTGTTGGCCGGCCGAGCTTCCGTGGGTTCCCGTGTGACCGTGCGCGGCTGGGTGCGTACGCGGCGTGACTCGAAGGCCGGCTTGTCGTTCTTGCAGATCAACGACGGGTCGTGTTTCGACAACGTGCAAGCCGTCGTGCCCAATGAACTGGATAACTACGAAAGCGACGTCCTTCGGATCACGACGGGCTGTTCGGCTGTCGTGTCGGGTGAACTGGTCGAGTCGCAGGGCAAGGGGCAGAACGTCGAGATCAAGGCGGACAGTGTCGAGGTGGTCGGCTGGGTTGACGACCCGGACACGTACCCCGTCGCGGCGAAACGGCACACGTTCGAGTACCTGCGCGAGGTCGCGCACCTTCGGCCGAGGACGAACACGTTCGGTGCGGTGGCGCGCGTCCGTCACGCGTTGAGCATGGCCGTGCACCGCTACTTCCACGAGCACGGCTTCTACTGGGTGCACACGCCGATCATCACGGCCAACGACTGCGAAGGGGCGGGCGAGATGTTCCGCGTGTCAACGCTCGACTTGGCCAACCTGCGCGACGTGCCCACGGCCGACGGCAAGACCGACTTTGCCGGCGACTTCTTCAGACGGGAGGCGCACCTGACCGTCTCCGGGCAACTCAGCGTCGAGACGTACTGCATGGCGCTGAGCAAGGTATACACCTTCGGGCCGACCTTTCGAGCGGAAAACAGCAACACCAGCCGACACCTGGCTGAGTTCTGGATGATCGAGCCGGAGATCGCGTTCGCCGACCTCGCGGCCGACGCCGACTTGGCCGAAGACTTCCTCAAGTACATCTTTAAGGCCGTGCTCGACGAGCGCGGCGACGACATGGCGTTCTTTGCGCAGCGCATCGACAAGGAATGCATCACCCGATTAGAGTCGTTCGTCGACGCCAGCTTCGAGCGCATGACCTACACCGACGCGATTGCGGCGCTCGAAGGCGCGGCCGCCAAGGGTCATAAGTTCGAGTTCCCTGTCCAGTGGGGCGTTGACCTGCAGAGCGAGCACGAACGCTGGCTGACCGAAACACACGTCGGCAGACCGATCGTCGTGATGGACTACCCCAAGGACATCAAGGCGTTCTACATGCGCATGAACGACGACGGCAAGACTGTCGCCGCCATGGACGTGCTCGCCCCCGGCATCGGCGAGATCATCGGCGGGTCGCAACGCGAAGAACGCTTCGACGTGCTCGACGCTCGCTTGGCTGAGATGGACCTGAACCAGGACGACTACTGGTGGTACCGCGACCTGCGGAGGTATGGCACTGTCCCGCACGCGGGGTTCGGACTCGGTTTCGAGCGGACCATCCTCTACGCGACGGGCATGGCGAACATTCGGGACGTCATCCCGTTCCCACGGACGCCGGGGCATGCGGAATTCTGAATTACGTCAAGCGACCAAGGCCTCGGCGGGCTCCTCGCTTGCCAACCGCTCCATCCCAGCCGACCAGTAGTCGCGAAACTCGTTCGCTGACTTGATGTGGTGCACCTCGCGCCGCAGGCCGGGCCAGGGTTGCAGGAACTTCGAGTACCAACTGATGCGCGTGCGGATCATGTTGACCGCGCGGCGCTCGTCTCGGAAGCGTAGCATCGTCTCGAAATGGTCGAGCACGACCTGCGCGCGGTCGAGGCGTGGTAGGGGATCGAGCAATTGGCCGGTCGCCAAGTAGTGCGCCGCGTCGCGGAAGAGCCAAGGTTGACCCAAGGCGCCTCGGCCAATCATGACGCCGGCGCAGCCGGTGACGTCCATCATGTGTTTGGCGTCGTGTGGCGATTTGACATCGCCGTTGCCGATCACGGGCACGTTCGGGTGACGTTTTCCGACCGACTCAACTACCTCGGTGATGCCCGGCAGTCGCACGTGGTCACGAAACTTCTGTTCGGTCGTTCGGCCGTGCACGGTAACGGCCGCGATGCCGACGTCGGCCAGGGCGACGGGCAGCGTCTTCGTGATGTATGAGTCGTCGTCCCAGCCGAGTCGGATCTTGGCGGTGACGGGCACGTTGACCGCTTCGACGCACGCCCGCGCGACGTCGAGCGCGACGCACGGCTCGGTCAGCAGTTTCGACCCGCCGTTCTTCTTGGTCACCTTGTCGACGGGGCAGCCCATGTTGATGTCGATGGTGACCGCGCCGTGCGCCTCGGCCCACTGCGCGGCCGCGCCCATGACATCGGGGTGTCGGCCGTAGAGCTGCATGCAGACCGGACGGTCGTCGTCGTTCGTCGCCGCGAGCCACATGGTCGTATCGGTCTCTCGCAACACAGCCTGCGGACAAAGCAGGTCGGTGCACGCCAGCCCGACACCACCCGACGGCCCGCGCAGCGAACGCACGATCAACCTGAACGGTAAGTCGCAGTAGCCCGCGATCGGTGCGAGCAGCAGCGGGTTTTCGAGTTGGACGTCGCCGATGCGGAGCATGCCCAAGTTTAGCCGCGGAGCTTGCTCCGCACTGACCGCCAGCGATCAGTCCGCGGCAGGTGGTGCGATCGACGAAACCACGCCGAATCGCCCGCTGGCGATGGCGTAAGTGATCGCCGTGGAAACGGGTTGTCCACACTCGGGGCACTCACCCTCGACGGGCCTGCCGCGCAGGTTGTAAGTGCAGCCGGCGCATCGCAGGTCGCTTGCGAGATGGCCGTCGGCGTCGATATGCAGGTCGGGCATGACGGACTCGCCGGTTCGGGATCATGGCTCAACGGCCGGCCTTTGCCGCCGCGTCCTGGAAGTACTTTCTCGCCTCACCGACGAGGTAGAAGCTGCCGGTAATGACGATGATGTCCTCGCGGCTCACCGCGCGGCCGGCGAGTTTGATCGCTTCTTCTAGGTTGGGCGCGACCTGGCACATCTTGCTGGTCAGGTCGCCGAACCGGCTTTGCAGGTCGTCCGGCTCGACGGCGCGCGGGTTGGCTCGCGAGCGGGTGAAGATGACTTTGTCCGCCCCGAGTGCGACTTGTTTCAACATGCCGGTCACGTCTTTGTCTTGGCCGCAGGCGAAGACGAGCACGAGCGAGTCGTAGGTGATGTGCGCGCCAAGCGAGCGGATCAACGCCTGGATCGACGCCGCGTTGTGCGCGCCGTCGACGACGACGCGCGGCGTGTCCCAGACTTGCTCCATTCGGCCGGGCAACAGCGTCGCGTCCAGCCCGGCGATGACCTTGTCTTGCGGCGCCTCGAAACCCAGTGACTTGAGCCGGTCGAGCATCGACAAGGCCAGTGCGCAGTTGTGCGCTTGGTGCTCGCCTCGCAATGGCACGGCCAGGTGTTCCCAACGACTCGACGGCGTGGTGATGCTGAGTCTCGTGTGTGGGCCCAATTCGCGGTCGGCTTCGAAACGGTGGCTGAACTCGATGTCCTTGCCCGTGTACTGCAACGTCGTGCCGACCGACTCGGCCGCGTCGTCGAGCACCTTGGCCACCTCGGGTTCCTGCTCAACGCTGATGGCGGGCACGTCACGTTTGAAGATGCCTGCCTTCTCCGTCGCGATCGACTCCAACTCCTCGCCCAGGATGTTCATGTGGTCGTGGCTGATGTGCGTCATGCCGGTGATCATCGGCGTGACGGCCGTGGTCGCGTCGAGTCGGCCGCCGAGGCCGGTCTCAAGCACGGCGATGTCCACGGCTTCGTCGGCGAAGTAGCGAAGCGCGGCCGCTGTCATCACCTCGAAGAAACTGGGGCGGTTCTTGCCGATCGACGGTTCTGCCTCGGCGATGAGACGAAAGATCTCCGTCAGGTCGGCGTGGCTGATCATGTTGCCGTCGATCGTGATGCGTTCACGCAGGTCGACCAGGTGCGGGCTGGAGAACAGGCCGACCGTGTACCCGCAGGACTTGAGCATGGCGGCCAGCATGGCGCAGGTCGAGCCCTTGCCCTTGGTGCCGGCCACCTGCACGCAACGGATCTGCTCGTGCGGGTTGCCCAGTGCGTCCAGCAGGCGACGCATGCGATCGAGGCTGAATGTTCGGGTATTGTAAGCTACCACCCGCATCCGCTCGTAGTCGGTGTGGCTCAGCAGCCACTTCGTCGCGGAGGCGTAGTTGGTCACGTCCGGGGCATCGGCCACGGCGGTCTTGCCAGCCGACTTGCGGGTTTTGGAGCCCTTGCCTGCGGTCGATTTGGCTGCCTTGCCCTTCTTTCCCGACCCACCTTTTTTGTTCGACGCGCTTGGCATGACGCGGATTGTCGCAGATTGGTTGCGTCTTGTCAAATCGCCGTCTTTAATTCATTTGTTTACAAAGGATTGCGCGAATCAGTTCGTCGGGCGTGCTGGTAGGAAACGTCCCACGATCTGTCCCCCAGCCCCAGTCAGTACAATGCCGCCGACCGAGGGGCGTGCGGCTGCATGATGCCTGCCTTCGTGACGTTAATTCACCCCGTTTGAGTGACGACTAAATGGCTGCCGAAATCACCTTTTTGGGCCACGCGGGGCTCCTTGTCAGCGACGGCTCGCACACGGTGGCGATCGACCCGTTTCTGACCGGCAACCCGGTGGCGGTGCACAAGCCCGATGACATCCGCTGTCAGGCCATTGCCCTGACGCACGGCCATCCCGATCACCTGGGCGACAGCGTCGCCATCGCGAAGGCGAACGACGCGACGGTCGTCGGCGCCTTCGAGTTGACGGAATACTTCGGCGAGCAGGGCGTCAAGACCGAGCCCATGAATCCGGGCGGGCAGGTCGATTTCGACTTCGGGTTCATTGCACTGACGCAGGCGTTTCACTCTAACTCGTACGAGGGTCGGTACATGGGCATGCCCTGCGGCGTCGTGCTCAGCCTCGGCGGTGTGACGTTGTACCACTGCGGTGATACGGCGCTGTTCGGCGACATGAAATTGATCGGCGAGTTGTATCGGCCGGACATCGCATGCGTGCCGATCGGTGACCGCTTCACGATGGGGCCACGCCTGGGCACGACAGCGGCTGAACTGATCCAACCCAAGGTCGCGATCCCCGTTCATTACAAGACCTGGCCGTTGCTGGCCCAAAGCGCGGACGGGTTCAGGCCCACGGGTATCGAGGTCAAAGAAATGGAGCCGGGTGAGACATGGCAATACGGTTGAACAGACTACTTTGCGTCGCGTTATTGTTGAACGTTCTTTGCGTCGAACGCGTGTGCGCGGCCGATGCCGCCGAGCGCGCCACACGGCTCAAGCGTTCACCGCTCGAAGTCGCCAAGTCGTTGAGCAAGCATTACGGTCACGACTTGCGCAGCGTCGCATACATCCCGTCGCTGGCGTTGGTCGGGCGCGTCTGGCTGAGCGACTTGACGGACGACAAGACACATCTGAACGATGTGGTGCGCATCGTCAAGCCGTACTACGAAGGCCAGAAGGAAGCGCTAAGTAAGAACACGCGCGGCGTGAACCTCGCGGGTCATCTCGTGTTCGGCGAGTTGGCGATGGTGACCAAGCCGGTGGATGCACGGCGTTACGTAGAAATGGTCCGCGTCGCCGGTGACCGCGCGTTCGACAAGGATGGCAAGCCGCTAGTTCCGGGGGTGCCGGGTCACAGCGAGATGAGTGACTCGGTTTTCATGGTTTGCCCGATCCTGGCGCGGGCGGGTCGGTTGACTGGTGACCCCAAATACGACAAGGCGTGCGTGCGTCACCTGCTGTTCATGCGCAGGCTCTGTGCGCGGGATGACGGCTTGTACCGTCACTCGCCGCTGGACGAGGCTGCGTGGGGTCGCGGTAATGGCTTCCCGGCGTTGGGCTTGGCCTTGGTCCTCACCGATATGAACGCCGCGTCGCCGCAGATCAAACCGGTGTACGCGGCGTTCAAGTCGCACATCGAGGCGTTGGTGAAACACCAGGACGCCGACGGCATGTGGCATCAGGTGATCGATCGGCCGGACAGCTACCAGGAGATGTCGAGCACGTGCATGATCACGTTTGCGATCACACGCGGGATGCGGCTTGGCCTGCTGCGCCCGCAGGAGTACGAGCCGATCGTGCGCAAGGCCTGGCGGGCGATCAATCAGCGCATTGGCGATCACGGTTCGATCGACGGTGTCTGCGTCGGTACGGGCAAGCAGAAATCGCTCGAAGCGTACCTGAAACGACCCAAGACGCACGGTAAAGATGGGCGCGGCGGGGCGATGGCGCTGCTGGCGGCGGTCGAGATGGCGCGGTGGGAACAAAGACGGAAGAATGGCGAATGACGAATCGCGATTGTTGATTTGAGAAGTCGGAGACCTGTGTCTGGACGCCTGTGCCGACTTTGTCACTCTCCATTCGCCATTTCTCTGACCTGCACATCAAACCCGCGCGTTTGACACATCGCCTCTTGTCCGTTTTGCTATGCCCCCTCACGCGTCACGTGAAACCGGTCCACCTGGAATGCTTGCATGTCTGATACGCCGCAGCCCCCGCCCTCGTCGCCCGAGTCGTCTTCCGCCCCAACGCCCGCGTTGAGCGAAGCACACCGCAACTATTGGCGTGCCAACCTCCGCCTCATCGCCGTGCTGCTGAGCATCTGGGCCGTCGTTTCGTACGGGTGCAGCATCCTGTTCATCGAGCAGTTGAACAAGATTACGATCGGCAAGCTGCCGCTGGGCTTTTGGTTTGCGCAGCAAGGATCGATCTACGTCTTCGTCGTGCTCATCTTGATTTACGCCTGGCAGATGGACAAGGCTGACCGCAAGTTCGGGGTGAACGAATGAGCACGCTTTGGATCACACTGGCACAGGCGGCGGACGCGGGCGTTGACGACCCCAGTCGGCCTTGGACGTTCGCGTTCATCACGATCACGTTCATGACGTACCTGTACATCGGCTGGCGCAGCCGCGTGGCCGAGACGAGCGGGTTTTACGTGGCCGGCAAGGGCGTGCCCGCGATCGCCAACGGCGCAGCCACCGCGGCCGACTGGATGAGCGCCGCGTCTTTCCTGTCGATGGCCGGCCTGATCGCGTTTAAGGGGTCGGACGGCAGCGTGTATCTCATGGGCTGGACGGGCGGGTATGTGCTGCTCGCCCTGTTGCTCGCGCCGTACCTGCGCAAGTTCGGCAAGTACACCGTGCCCGACTTCGTCGGCGCGCGGTACTACTCGGAGACGGCCCGCATTGTCGCCGCGGTTTGCGCGATCTTTGTGTCGGTGACGTACGTGGCGGGGCAAATGAAAGGCGTCGGCATCGTGTTCAGCCGATTCCTCGAAGTCGATCTCGCGGCGGGCGTGATCATCGGCATGTTCATTGTCGCCTTCTTCGCCGTGCTCGGCGGCATGAAAGGCATCACCTGGACGCAGGTCGTTCAGTATTGCGTGTTGATCCTGGCCTTCATCGTGCCGGCTGTGGCCATCGCTTGGCATCTGACCGGCAACCCGATGCCGCAGTTGGCGTTTACGTTCAGCCGTATCACCACCGACCTGAATACTGAGATGGCGGCGCTGGGTCACGTCGAATACACCGAGCCGTTCTGGGGCCTGGGCAACAAGCTCAACGTCTTCTGCGTCACGGCCGCGCTGATGTTTGGCACGGCCGGCCTGCCGCACGTGATCGTCCGGTTCTACACCGTGCCCAGCGTGCGTGCCGCGCGATGGTCGGCCTTCTGGGCCTTGTTGTTCATCGCTTTGCTCTACACGAGCGCCCCCGCGCTGGCCGTGTTCGCACGCTACAACCTGATCAAGTCGTTGCATGGCGCCGAGGTCGTGTCGGTGCAAACAAGCGAAGAGGGTGAAGAAAAGCGGACGATCTACAAGCTGCGCGATCCGGAAGGCCAGGACATCGACTGGGCGACCAAATGGCAGCAGACGGGCCTGTTGGCGTTCAGCGACGCTGACAAAGACGGCAAGATCACGATGACGGTCAAGGATGAGGCCGGCGAAGCTGTGTCCAGCGAAGTCACCAAGATCGACAAGGACATCATCGTGCTGGCGACGCCGGAGGTCGCGGGGCTACACCCGGCCGTCATCGCGCTGGTCGCGGCCGGCGGGCTGGCGGCGGCGCTCTCCACGGCGGCCGGACTGTTGCTCGTGATCAGCTCGTCGATGGCGCACGACCTGTACATTCACTTCTTCGACCGCAATGCGCCCGAGAAGCGCCGCCTGATGGTCGGCCGAGTGTGCATCGTCATCGCCATTGTCGTGGCCGGCTACTTCGGGATCAATCCGCCGGGCTTTGTCGGCGAGGTCGTTGCGTTTGCGTTCGGGCTCGCGGCCGCGTCGTTCTTCCCCGCCATCCTGCTGGGCATTTTCGACAAGCGCACCAACCGACCGGGCGCCGTCACCGGCATGGTCGTCGGCCTGCTGTTCACGGGCGTCTACATCCTGTGCAACCAGTGGGACGTGATGTTCAAGATCGACCGGCCGGACGACTACGTCAAGCCGTGGTACGCCACCGCGTGGTGCTTCGGCATCGGCCCGCAGGGCATCGGCACGGTCGGCATGCTGCTGAACTTCGTCATCACACTGGTCATCTCGCACCTCACCGCACCGCCGCCGCAGGACGTGCAGGACCTGGTCGAACAGGTCCGCATCCCGCGCGGGTCGCACGAGCCGGAAGCGCACTTTGATGAATCGGATGCGGAGGCGGACAACCCGTGAGCGTGCCGAATGGTCACACCCCAGGACATCGCCGACCGGCTCGGGGGATTGAATTACGCCCCTGATCTGTGCGACGAGATGGTCAGGCAAGAAGGCGCTGAGTTTGCCCGCGGCTTTGTTGGGAAACTTGAACGAGCAGATCGGCTTTACCACAAATGGTCACCGATGCTCCGTTCATTTGAATCCCGCGCCCGTGCGAATCGACCTTGTCTGAAACCTGAGGACTTGAGTGACCGCGACAAGGCCAAGCTGCCCATCTATGAGTCAATGATCACCGAGGCGGAGCAGCTCGGCTCTTCTGGCAACAAAGTGCTTATCTGCTCGATCCCGCTTGAGGGTATGTCTGTCGCCGAGTCTTTGTGGCCAGGTGACGATCAGCGGTGTGTGTTACTTACACCCGACGAGTTGTTGGAATGGAGAAAGCGGTATAAGCACGACGTTGAGTCTTTCTGGTGGTTCATCGACTACTGGTGGCACATCGAAGACCCCCCAAAGGCAAAGCCTTGGACGCATGACACCGACTTGACAACTCCGGCCAGCACAGACCCATGGCTTGTTATCTCTGGGCTTGCTTGGGGTGGTCTCGCCGGCGGCGAGACGGCGGATCTTTGGTCGTGGGATGGAAAGGAAGCGAGACTAGTACGGGAAAACGGTGGTTGGGACTCTTAGCAAGTAGGCCGGGCACATTGCCCGGCGGTTGGCCGCACAATGAGATTTGATTGCTGGGCAATGTGCCCGGCCTACCTCGCCGGCCGACAATTGCCGTATCCCGTTACAACAATTTTGCGATCACACCATCCGCCACAAACAACCCGTCGCGCGTCAGGCGCGTGTGCGTCGCTGTCCGTTCAAGTAACCCCTGGTCGATCAACTCGTCCATGATCGCCGTTCGGCGCGAGTCGAGCGCCAGCAGGGCGTTTAACCAGTCGATTGGCGCACCCTCGATCAACCGCAACCGCAGCATCAACTGCTCGCCCACTTGCGCGTCGGCGTCGAGTTCTTCTTGATCCGTCGTCGGCGGTTGGCCCGTCGAGCCGAGATACCGCCCTAGGTGCGGTTCGTTCTTCCACCGCTTGCCGTTGATATGGCTAGCCGCCGACGGGCCGAGGCCGAGCCAGTTGTGGTTGAGCCAGTACGCCAGGTTGTGTTGGCAGCGAAAGTCGGTCAATCCGGCGTCGCTTGGCTCGCCGTCGGCGTCCACACGCTTCGCCCAGTTGCTCACCTCGTAGTGCTCGTAGCCGGCCGCGTCGAGTCGTTTGATGACGTGCTCGTACATCTCGCGTTCGAGCGACTCGTCGACGGGTTCGACTTGGCCCATCTTCATCCGTTGTGTCAGCGGCGTGTTCGGCTCGAAGATGAGCGAGTAGCAACTCAGGTGCGTTGGTTTCAGGGACAACGCCGCGTCGAGGTCGGCGTCGAGCATGTCGAGCGTTTGCCCGGGGATCGCGAAGATCAGGTCGAGGTTGATGTTCGTAATCGTTGCCTGCCGAAGCAGGGCCACGGCCTTGCCCACGCTGTCCGGGTCGTGCCAACGCTCCAGGGCTTTGAGCAAGTCCGGGTCGAATGACTGCGCCCCGAGGCTCACACGATCGACACCCGCCGTACGCAGCCCCTGGGCGACGTCGAGCGTAACCGTTTCCGGATTGGCCTCGACGGTGAACTCGGACAAAGTGTCGGTCAATCCCGACTCAATAAACGCCCCCCGCAGCCGATCCCACAACGCACGCCGAAGCAGCGTCGGCGTCCCGCCGCCCACGAACAGCGTCGTCGGCTGCGGATTGTGCGCGGCGACCGCCCAGCGGATCTCATCGATCAGCCGATCGGTGAACCGCTCCTGCCGATCGGCCTCGCCCGGTTCGGCCGGGCTGTCCACAAGGCTGTAAAAGTCGCAATAGTGGCACTTATGGAAACAGAAGGGGACGTGCAGGTACAGCGCGTCGATCGCGCGGTCGGCGATGGCGGGCGTCGGGGCTTGAAGATCGATCGCGGGCACGATACACTCACTGCCGATCGGTCGCGTTCGGGTTGGCGGTCGCCAACCGGGCTGATCGAGGGTTGGCCGGCGTCGCGGCCTGTCGTCTTGATCCCACGACGATGCTACGCAGGCCGCCGCCGGGGGCGGACGAATCGCCCGACCCACACGCCCGGCGGTCGCCTCGGTGTGAGGTTTGGCCGATCGGGGAGTCGAAACAGGTCGAAGATGGATGTTCTCCTAGTCATGTTCATGGACGACGGCGAGCGGCGGGAATTCCCGCTGACCCAGCCGCGTACCGTGGTCGGCCGAACGAACGACTGCGACCTGCGCGTGCCCCTGTCGGCCGTATCGCGACGCCAGTGCGAGTTTCTGCTGGAAAATGACACCGTCCTGCTGCGGGACCTCGGTTCCAGCAACGGCACATTCCACAACGGCGATCGAGTTCAAGAGGCGACCCTGTCGGCCGGTGACGAGGTGGGGATCGGTCCGATCATGTTCACCGTTGTCATCGACGGCCAGCCGAGCGACGTGCCCGCGCCGTCCAGAACGGGATCGGCACGCAAGTCTTCTGAAGACTCCGCCACGCTGCCGGCCATGATCGACGACGACGACGAGTTGGACGACCTCGAATCGATGGACATGCCCACGGGCTTGGCAGCCGAGGCCGCACCGGACGAGGCCAAGCAGAAGGTCGCCCTCGCGGCCGACGCCGTGCCCTCGCCAGAGGTCGAGTTGCTCTCTTCGAACCCGTCGATCGAACCAGTCAAGGATGACAAGGCCAAGCCCACGGAGGCGACCGATACCGACGAGTTGGACGACGACGACTTTGCCAACCTGCTGGCCATGGACGAAGAGGAAGACGACGACGCTTTCGCGGCGCTCGAGGCGTTGGCGGACGAGGTGGGACCGGAAGACGATGAATCAAAGGGCTGACCGACGCGGCCTCACATCGAGTCGATTGACAACCCAAGCAATGTCAAGCCGATGCGGATCGGCGATCGGGGACGGCCGTGGGGTATGAGCTGCACATCACGCGGGCGGAAGACTGGGTGGAGTCCGACCCGATCACGCTGCGGCAGTGGCTCGACTACGTATCTGCAGACCCCGACATGCGCTTAGACGGCTTCGCCGAGGTTGAAACGCCGGACGGCACATTGAGGGCTGAAGACGAGAGTATTGCCGTCTGGACCGCCTGGTCACGTGACGGGGTGGGCGGGAACCACGCGTGGTTCGAGCACTTCGAAGGCTGTATTTCGGTCAAGAATCCCGATGACGAAATCATCGCGAAGATGCTGGACATCGCTGCCCACTTCCAGGCCAAGGTCGTCGGCGATGAGGGCGAGTCATACCCGCATGCGTTGCCCACCCATCGTTCACCCGTTCGGAAAGATGGCAAGCGCCCCTGGTGGCGTTTCTGGTGTTGACGGGATGCTGGTTGACCGACGTCAGAACGCCGAACGGTTTTCACGCGGCGGCCGCGCCGTCTTCGGATTGATCGACTTCATCTGCCGTGTCCACATCGGGCTGGGGCGCGGGCGTGCGTGCCGGCGCCGCCACCGGGTCGGGGATGCGCACCCGCGTGCCACACGCGCGGCACTTGACCGACTTGCCGCGGGCCGCGCCGGGGACGGACAGCAACGCCCTGCACTTGAGGTTGGGGCACATAATGCGGATAGAGTCGCTCATCGGAGGGGTCGCCAGCGCCGGGAGGGTACTCTGGCGAGTATCGGCCGAAGCGAGAGGCGACTTGACTGCGGGCTGACCCTCGAAGCCGGGCGATGTTGGGTTGTCAGGTCCGTCCGAATTGCTTTTCGAGGTCACGCAGCGACAGGCGGAGCGTGGTCGGACGACCGTGCGGGCAGTTGCTGGACCGTTCGACGTCTCCGCGTCGGGCCAGCAGTTCGGCCAATTCGTCGTGGGACATCTGGTCGCCCGCCTTGACCGCGGCCTTGCACGCCATCATGTCCAACACCTCGTGCAACGCCGCCTCTTCAGCCGTAGCCGTGCCGACATCGAGGTCGCCCGACGCGACCTGGTCGAGCAGGTCACCCAGGAACTCGACCGGCTCGACCTTGCGGTCAAACAGGAACGACGGAAACGCCTGCACGCCGATCGCGCTTGGGCCGATGGGCGACGCCTCGACGCCGATGCGCGGCAGCAGGGTATCGCAACGTTCTAGCGCGTCGATCCGCCCGGCGTCGGCCTCCACGACGGCCGGCATGAGCAGGCGTTGGCTCTCGAGGTTGCGTTCCAGCACGCGCTGCTTGAGCTGCTCGAACATGACGCGCTCGTGCAGCGCGTGTTGATCGACAATGACGATGCCATCTTCGTCCTGCGTCACGACATAGCTCTTGTGCACCTGCAGGATCGTCTGCGCCTTGACGTTCGCTGACGTGTCCGCGTCGGGCGTCGGCTGATCGAGCAGCGGGTCGTCCTCAGGCGCGCCCATCTCGCGCTTGACCTGTTCGTAGACGAAGCCCTTCTGCGTCGGGGCCATGCGCTTAAAGTAATCGACGAACGCGTCGAGGCTGTCGTTGTTGACCTGCGCATCGGAGTCAGTGTTGGCAGACGATTCGTCGCGATCGCCGTGACGCAGGTCAAAGGCAAGCCGACTGTCGCCCGCCCCTAGTGTGGCCGAGGGCGTCAGGTCGCTGCCGAGCAGCCGTTGGCGGAGCGTGTTGAGCACCAGGCTGTGCATGCGGTTGGCGTCGCGGAAGCGCACCTCGCTCTTGGCCGGGTGCACGTTCACATCGACGGCTGACGGGTCCATCGTGATGAACAGGACGACCACGGGGTTGCGGTCGTGCGGGATCAGCCCGCGGTACGCTTCCTTGATCGCGTGCGCGACGCGCTTGTCGCGGATGAATCGACCGTTGAGGCAGACGTATTGAAACCGCGTCGTGGCGCGCGCGATGGTCGGCAAACCCGCCAGGCCCCAGAGGCTGGGCGATGTGGGATGTTCGATGTGCGATGAGCGATGTGGGTCGACAACTGAGTCACCCAGGTTAAGCTGCGTGTCCGGGGCCGATTCAAAGTCGAGCAGTGCCTCGTCGAGTTCCTTGCCGAGCAATTCGACGCACCGTTGGCGATGGTCGTCTGTGGCGGCCACGTCGGTGACCTTGCGGTCGTTGTGGGTCAGTGTGAATCCGGTGCGCGGGTGCGCCATGGCCAGCCGGGTCACGACCTCGTTGATGTGGCCGAACTCTGTCGAGGGTGTCCGCAGAAAGCGCCGGCGGGCCGGCGTGTTGAAGAACAGGTCGCGTACCTCGATGACCGTGCCGGGACTGCCCGCCGACGGGACGAGCGGCGCGACGTCGTCGCCGGCCGACTCGATCATCGTGGCGCTTTCAGCCGTCTGGCCGTCGCGCGTCGGTCGGCTGGTAATGCGCAGCCGACTCACACTGGCGATCGACGCCAACGCCTCGCCACGGAACCCCAGTGTGCCGATCGATTCGAGGTCCCCCGGGTCGCTGATCTTGCTCGTCGCGTGCGGCGCGATGGCCAGCGTCAATTCGTCCGCCTCGATACCCGCCCCGTTGTCACTGATACGGACGAGTTTGGTCCCGCCTTCCTCGACGCGGATGTCGATCCGCGTCGCACCTGCGTCGAGGCTGTTCTCGACGAGTTCCTTCACCACACTGGCCGGCCGCTCGATCACCTCGCCGGCGGCGATCTGGTTGACCAGCAGAGCAGAGAGTTGACGGATGGGCATGAGGGGATCGTATCAAACGACTCGCGATCGGGCACGTTCCGTTCCTGGGCGCGATTTGAAGCTCAAGCAATTGACGATTGATGAATAGCGATTGTTGATTGTTGAGGTCGGAAAGACCGCGTTCGGCGCGAGTTCCGACTTCATCAATCTCAATCCAACAATCATCATTCGTCAATCAATCAGCGCACCGAGCGCGCGGGAATCCAGGTGACTTGCTGCTACCGGTTCCCGCCCGACGCGTCCGCATTGGCCGCGTCGGACGTGGGCGTCTTGTCATCGGTCGACTCCGATGGCTTGGGCCGGTTGCGTGCGGCGGTCAGTTGTTGTTCGAGTTGAGCGAGCCGACGGTCGCGCGGATTGAGTCGTCGCAGCGCGGCGATGTGTTCGCCGGCCTTGTCCAGGTCGCCGGCCTTGATCCGCCAGTGAGCGGCGCCGGCCGCTAGTGCTTCGTCGGCCGGCACGAGTTTGAACGCCTCTTCGAATGCCTTGGCTCCCTTGGCCGGCTCGCCCAGCAGCATGTACGTCACCGCCAGGTCCTGCAACACGCTGGGGCGGAGGTGATCGTCCGAAAGCAACTCGTTGTTCAAGACGTTCAACGCCTGCTTGTACTGCCGGTTGCGTCGCAGGTACGCGGCCTTGCGTTGGATGTAGGCCGCTTGTACCGGTCGCAGGTCGGGCGGCGTGTGGTCGATCGCCTTCTTGATCGCGTCGATCGCAAGCGTCATCTTGTTCTGACGGGCGTACAGGTCGGCCATGAGTCCGTACGCGGAGTGGTTTTCCGCGTCGAACTTGAATGACTGCAGCAACGTCATCCGCGCCTCGTCGAATTGACGCATATTGATCTGCGTCTGAGCCAGGTGCGTCAGGAAGTCGGCGTTGTCGGGTTGTATCGACACCGCCTGCTCGTAGTGCTTCGACGCGGTTTCGGTCATGCCCAGATTCGACGCGACTGTGCCGGCCAGCAGGTGCCAGTCGCCGCGTTGGTCGTCCAGGTCGATTGCCTGCTTGACCTGCTCGTACGCCTCTTCCCAGTTTGGGATGTTGTAGAGCACCATCGCGTACTCAGCCCGCGCCGTGGCGAACTTGGGGAACCGCTCGACCAGTTCGCGGTAGTCGTCCGCCAAGCGTCGGCTGGACTCTTCACCGCTGTTGAGCCGCTCGCGCAGCACGTCGAGTTCCTGCTGCGCGCGTTTGAGGTCCCATTCGTTGGGGTCGAGCGGCGTCTGTTGCTGGAGCCAAACGCCACGCCAGATCAGGCCGCCCACGCCAAGGACGACGACCAGGCCGACGACGAGATAAAACGCTTTACCCTTCATGGCTGGGTGTTGTCCGTGGGGTCGGGCGCCTGCGGTTCAGGTTGGCCGGGCGTCGCGAACGGGTCGCCGCCCCGTTCCGTGCTATCGACCTGTTTCACCTGGGTCGTCCAGTACCACACGGCGATCGAGCCGGCCACGACGCCCATGGCGCACATCAACAGCACGACGATTCGGCCGACCACCGACGGCCGATTGGCGCGCGGCGGCGTGGCGGCGACCTGGCCGGGCGGCGATTCGTCCAGCGGAGCGTACGGATCGGTTTCTGGTGGCATCGGGTCGGGCATTGGAGGGTGTCGGGCGCGTCGGGGGGCGTCGGGTCGAGTCGCTGGATGATAGGGCGTCGGTCGAATGGCCTGCCCTCTACCATTCGTCGCGTTCCTTTGCGTCGACCAGAACAGGTGTGATAACCGTGCCCGTGGATCAGGTGAGCGATAACCCGGCGTGGCGTTCCATCGATGAGTTGGCCGACGCGTTGCGGCGCGACGTGGCAACGTTGGCGACCGACATCGGTGAGCGCAACGTCTGGTGCGCCGACAAGCTCAATGATGCGGCAGACTTTATCGACGGCTCGTTCCGAGAGATGGGATACGAAGTCAATCGTCAGCCGTTCGAGGCGGAGGGGGTGGAGGTCTACAACATCGAGGCGTCGATGCCCGCTCCGGACGACGCGCCGGTGCTGATCGTCGGCGCGCACTACGACTCGCGGTGCGCGATGGACCGCATCCGGCGCGGCCGCAAACGACTGTCGGGTCAACCGGGCACGCCCGGCGCCAACGACAACGGGACGGGCGTCGCGGCGACGCTCGCATTGGCCCGCGCATTCGCACGCAGTTCTCAGCCGGTCGCCTTGCGATTCGTGGCGTTTGTCAATGAAGAGCCGCCGTTTTTCAGGACCAATCTGATGGGGAGTCTGGTCTACGCGCGGCGGTGCCGGGAGCGGGGCGAGAACGTTGTCGGCATGCTCACGCCGGAGACGCTCGGCTACTACAGCGACGAGCCGGGATCGCAGCGCTACCCGTTCCCGCTGGGCTTGACTCGCTCGAGTGTGGGCAACTTCATCGCGTTTCTGTCCAACCTGCGTTCAAAGCCGCTGCTGCGTCGAACGCTCGCATCGTTTCAATCGCATTCGTCGTTTCCCGCGATCGCGCAGGCCTTTCCCGCCGTGACGCGCGGCGTCGCTTGGTCGGACGATTGGGCGTTCTGGCAGTGCGGCTACCCGGCGCTGGCGATCACCGACACGGCCTTCATGCGGTACGACCACTACCACACGCTCGAAGACACGCCCGACAAGCTCAAATTCGATCGGATGGCGCAGGTCGTGGCAGGGCTGGTCGGCGTCGTTGGCGACCTGATGGTGGACGCGGCCGAGTGAAGACGCGCGACGACTCAGTGTCGATACAATCGGACCAACTCGAACAGGGGCCGCCATGTCAATCCGTCAATGCTTGTTGTCAATACTTCTTTGCACTGCCATTGTCTTGAGCGCGGGCTGCGGGTCGGTGCAGCAGGTCCTCGACTCGTTGGACAAGCCCACGGCCCGGGTGCGCGGCGTCAAGCTGCGCGACCTGAAACTGCGGAGTGTGTCACTCGATTTCGACATTGAGGTGACGAACCCGTACGACGTGGCGTTGCCGCTGGTCAATGTGGACTACGCGCTGGCCAGCGGTGGCGAGCCGTTTGTCAGCGGCAAAGGCGAGTTGACCGGTTCGATCCCCGCACGCGGGTCGAAGCGGCTGACCCTGCCGGCCGATGTCCGTTTCGATCAACTCATCGCGGCCTTGCGAGGTGTCAAGGCGGGGCAGGTCGTGCCTTATGCGGCCGAGTTGGGCCTGGCGGTCGATGCGCCGGGGCTCGGACCGTTGCGACTGCCCATGCGCAAGTCGGGCGAGCTGCCCGTCCCGGCTGTGCCCAAGGTCGAGTTGGCCGAAGTCAGTTGGTCGAAGCTGAGTCTGACCGGCGCGGCCGCGGTCGTGAAACTGAAGGTCGAGAACACCAACGCGTTTCCGCTCGACTTGAGCACTCTGGATTTCAAGATCGCGCTGGGTGGAACGGAATTCGCCGACGTCAAGCTGGGAAAGAAGATTGCGCTTTCGAAGGGCGGGTCGGGCAGTATCGACATCCCGATCCAGGTCTCGACGCTCAAGCTCGGCGTCGCCGCGGTCAACATGCTCAAGGCCAAATCGATCGACTACCGGGTCAACGGTTCCGTCAAGGGTGGCACGCCTTACGGCCGGATCGACCTGCCATTCGATCAAGGCGGCAAGACGGCGATGTCGCACTAGCGCAGAGTGCTTTCGGATTGCGCGTCGCAGGCGGTGACCACGTGGCGTTTCAAGATCAAGGCGATCGGCAACGGCCTGCTCACTTACACTCGATCCGCACGCCTGGCTTGGCATCGGGGTGCGGTATCCATGGGAATCTATCGGCCTCGACCTTACTCCAGTGCAGGTCGCCGCAGTCACGCCAGCCGTCGAGCAGGATGCCGTCTTCAAATCGGCCGCCGACCGGCGTGACGACCACGCCGCTGTGCTCCAGCGGGTTGTCGTGGTAGGCCACGCCCCAGTGCAACTCGTAGTGCACGAGATTCATGGCGATGAGCCTGTCCATCAGGTCGCGTGTCCAGTGACAGCACAGACCGCGCTGCCGCGCGCCGGCGTTGACCAGGAAGTTGTGCCACACGGCCGGCGGTTGCACGTCGTACCGGCGGGCAAGGTCGCGGGTGTAGTACACGGCGGTTTGCGCAATCCGACGTGACTCGGATTCCTGTCGGCCGAGCATGGTGTCGAGCGCGCGTTCGAGTTGATGTGCTTTGGCCGGATCGCTTACGTGTGGTGTGCAGGCGGGCAGCGCGACGACGATGGTCAAGATGAGCAGCCACGCATTCCGCATTCGGCCTGGCATCCTTGTTTCGGAGGTCGGCGAGTCAGCGCGCGTCTCTGACTGATTGGCTGTTTCTCTTGATCGATTCCAGCTTCGCCCGAACGCGCGACGCGTGGCCTTCGGGGATGACCTCGGGCCAGTGGTACGCGATCTTGCCGTCCGGGTCGATCAGGAACGTCGATCGGATGACTCGGCCGACCGACGATTGGCCGACGCGTGCGGTGACCCACGCCCCGTATTGCGACAGGACCCGGTGCTCGGTATCGCTGAGCAGGTCGATCTTGAGGTTGTACTTGGTCCGAAAGAATTGGTGCATCACCCACGAGTCGGCGCTGACGCCGACCACGCGTGCGCCCAGATCGTGAAAACGTGTCAACAGGTCGGTGAACTCGGTGGCCTGGCAGGTGCAGCCGGGAGTGTCGTCCTTGGGATAGAAGTACAGGACAAGCCATTTGCCGCGCTGGTCGGCCAAGTCGAACGGCTTGTTGTTGTGGTCTGGTAGCTTGAAGGTTGGGGCGGGTTGGCCAACCACCGTCGATTGTCGGGCCGCGGCTTCTTCCATCGCCGCTGGATCCGGCGTTGGGCCCGACGACGTTGACCGGTTCGATTGACACCCGGCGATCCACAGGGCGAGCACGATCGAGACGTAGACGCGCAGCGCTGTTTGTGGGAGGCGGGCCAATCGCGATGGGTGCTTCATGAGTGGTTGCTCCAATCAACTAGAGCGTCACTTTGACCGCCGCTGCTTGAATAGCCAAGGCAGCACGCCGTCTTTGTTCTTGTACGCGGGTGTCCAGACGTTGTGACCCGCACCTTTGAGTTCCGTGTACTTTGGCTTGCCACCAGCGTCCTGGAGGGCTTTGATCATGTTGCGCGACCGCTCGACTGGGACTGCACCGTCCTTGTCGCCATGCCAGACCCAGGTCGGCAGGCGCGTGATCCGCTTGGCTTCGCGTTCGTCGCCGCCGCCGCAAATCGGGGCAATTGCGGCAAACGTCGTCGGCCGACGCATCGCCAGGTCCCATGTGCCGTATCCGCCCATCGACAGGCCGGTCAGGTAAACCCGCGTGGTGTCGATCGATTCCTGTTCGTCGCGGAGGGTCTTGTCAAGGGCCTGCATGGCGACACGCATCTGGTGGCTTGGCTTGCCAAGCGGCGTCGACTCGATGGCGCCCCAGGGCGAGTCGACCCATTTCTCGTTCCGCCGACATTGGGGCGCGAGGATGTAGCAGGGGTACTTGGCCCGCATGTCGTCCGAAGAGAGCCAGTCGGGCAGATACTTGAGTTGATTGACATTCTCGCCTCCCCTTTCCCCGGCCCCGTGCAGGAACACGACCAGAGGATACCGCTTACCCTTCTCGATCTTGGCAGGCCGTAGCAGGCGGTAGTTGAATACCTCGTTCTTGTAAGGGCCGCCGGTGTAGACGACCGACTTGGCTTCGAATCGCTTGGCGACGTCCTGAATGGGGGCCGAGAGCGTCGTCACAGTGAGGCTTAGAACGATGCACAGAGCAGTTACTTTCGGTGTCTTCATGCCAATGTTTCCAATGAACAGATAAGGATCGAGCCGTTGACAGGATAACTCGGTCTCCCTTGGCGCTGCGTCGCCAGACGTAGCAGGCGTGTAAATATTTGATTATTAAATACATACGGCAGGCAATTGTTTAGGTGTTGAAGCGTTGTAGAATGAAGTTTAGTGAGATTCGATCGCTGATGCGGAGTCAGGTCATGGTGCGAATGGCCACATGTTTCTTCTTGGTCGCAATGGGTTTGGCTGTCTCGTCGACGGCGAGGGCGGCGGAACCCAGCGCGAAACAGGTCGCTTTCTTCGAGTCGAAGATTCGGCCGATCCTGGCCAAGCATTGTTACCAATGCCACTCGGACCGCACCAAGAAGCTCAAGGCCGGCCTCCGGCTGGACACGCGGCAGGGCTGGGTCAAGGGTGGCAAGTCCGGATCGCCGATTGTGGCGGGCAAGCCGAAGGACAGCTTGCTCTTCAAGGCAGTCAGTCACAGCAGTCGTAACCTGCGGATGCCGCCGAAGGGCAAACTGCCCGAGAGTGCGATCCGGGCGATTGAGCAGTGGATCGCGATGGGTGCGCCTGACCCGCGCACCCCGGCAGCGACCTCAAACGACTCCCCCAAGAAGTTGGCGGCCTCGGAGTCTGACTTAGACCTGAGCAAGGCTCGCCAGTTCTGGGCGTTCCAGCCCGTTCAACAGCCGAGCATCCCTTCGGTGCGCGATAACGCCTGGCCGCGTAGCGACATCGATCGCTTCATCCTTGCACGCATTGAGAAGGACAAGCTGACGCCTGTCGGCGACGCCGACCGACAGACGTTGCTCCGCCGCGTCACGTTTGACCTGATCGGCCTGCCGCCGACGCTCGAAGAGATCAAGGCGTTCGTCAACGACCCGTCGCCGACACCAAAGGCATTCGAGAAGGTCATCGATCGCTTGCTGGCGTCACGTCAATTCGGCGAGCGGTGGGGCCGGCATTGGCTGGACACCGTGCGCTATGCCGAGTCGATCGGCCGAACGCGTAATTACCCGTTCCCGCACGCCTGGCGGTATCGCGATTACGTCATCGACAGCTTCAACAAAGACAAGCCGTTCAACCGTTTCGTGCGCGAGCAGTTGGCGGGCGACCTGATGCCTGCCGAGACCGAATCGCAGCGTGAGGAGCAACTCATCGCGACCGGCTACCTCGCGCTGGGTTCGCACGACCTGAACGAACGCGACGGCGCGGTGTTCACGATGGACGTTGTCGACGAGCAGATCAACGTGGTCGGGCGATCGATGATGGCGTTGACGCTCGGCTGCGCCCGCTGTCACGACCACAAGTTCGATCCCGTCCCGACGGCCGACTACTACGCGTTGGCCGGCATCTTCAAGAGCACGCAAATGCTCAACGGTTACCGCAACCGCGGAGGCGGGGGCAACAAGGGCTACGGCAACAAGTCGATGCTTCATAGCGTCGGCGGCATGAGTGACGAAGAAGCCGCCGCGGTCCGCCAGCACCAGGCGCAATTGCAAGCCGTCAACCGACAGTTGGCCAAGCTCAACCGCGACATCAAGGGCTTGCGGTCGAAGGCGAAGGACAAGAGCATCACGGCGGCGGAACGTCGCCAGGCCCAGCAGGCGTCGCGGAAGATGCAGGGCGAGATCAAGAAACTGCAGCGGAAGCGAACGCAGTTCGACGACGGGCCGACAGGGGCGTTGGCGATGGGTGTCCGCGAGTCGCCACAGCCGGCGGATGCGCGGATCAACATCAAGGGCGACGCGCACGACCTGGGGCCGGCCGTGCCGCGCGGATACGTCCGTGTCGTGCACTGGACCGATGACGCGCGGATCAAGTCGGACGGCAGCGGCCGGGCCGAGTTGGCTGATTGGATGACCGCCGAGCGGAACCCGCTGACGGCGCGCGTCTGGGTCAACCGGGTTTGGCATCACCTGTTCGGTCGCGGCATCGTCCGCACGGTCGATAACTTCGGGGAAATGGGCGCACGGCCGAGCCATCCGGAATTGCTGGACCATTTGGCCTCGCGATTCGTCGCCGACGGCTGGTCGACCAAACAACTGATCCGCGCAATCGTGCTCAGCAGGACGTACCAACTGGGTAACGACCATCACGCTGGCAATTACGAGATTGATCCGGACAACGTCACGCTCTGGCGTGCGAGCCGCCGTCGGTTGGAGGCCGAGGCGATCCGCGACGCGATGCTGCGCGTCAGCGGCAACCTCAAACTCGAGCCCCGTGCCGGCTCGCCGGTGGCCAAGGCCAAGAACGGCGAGTTGGGGCGTGGCGGCTACTCCAGCGAGGCCGTGTTGAACGACCCGTACCGCAGCGTGTACGCGCCGATTGTCAGGCAGTTCGTGCCGGACATGTTCACGACCTTCGACTTTGCCGAGCCGAGCGAGACGAAGGGCGCACGCGACGTGACCACCGTCGCGCCGCAGGCATTGTTCATGATGAACAGCCCGTTTGTGATTAGCCAGTCCAAGGCCGCGGCCGGCAAGTTGGTTGCTTCGACGAAGGACGACCGGCAGCGTGTCGAGCGGGCTTATCAAACGGCGCTCGGTCGAACGCCGACGGAGGCGGAGGCCAAGCGTATTTTGGCATTCATCGCAGGTGCGACCAGCGCCGCGCAGGACAAGAAGCGCGGCGACAGTGTCCAACAGCAGGCGTGGGCGGACGTGTACCACGCGCTGCTGGCCAGTGTCGAATTCCGGTATGTGCAGTAGCGACGCAGTTAGATCAAGAACCCTGAGATTGGACATACAACGATGACCTCACCAAGCACCAACCCCACCCGACGCGCCATGCTCAAGTCCGGCGCGGGCTTCGGTTACCTCGCGTTGGCCGGGCTGACGTCGCAGTGGGGATCGCGCGCCATCGCCCGCCCCGCAACGCCGGTGGCCTCCGCGGCGGAAGCCCACCCGTTGGCCGTCAAGCAGCCGCACTTCACACCGCGTGCCAAGCGGGTGATCTTCATGTTCATGCAGGGCGGGCCGACGCACGTCGATTCTTTCGACTACAAGCCCGCGTTGGCCAAGCACCACGGCCAGACGCGCAGTTTCAGCTACAACCAGAACAAGTTCAGCGGCAAGCTGATGAAGTCGCCGTTCAAGTTCCACAAGTCAGGCCATTCGGGCATCGAGATCAGCGACCGGTTCCCGTACCTCGCTCAGCACGCCGACGACCTCTGCCTGATCAACGGCATGCACACGTCGAACCCGGCCCACCCGCAGGCGACGATCTTCCTGCACACCGGCTCGATCAACTTTGTCCGCCCGTCGATCGGGTCGTGGAGTGTGTACGGCCTGGGCACGGAGAATGAAGACCTGCCCGGTTTCATCACGATCAACCCGCTGCAACGGCTCGGCGGCGCGCAGAACTACGGCGCGGCCTTCCTGCCGGCGGCCTTCCAGGGCACGCGTGTCACCAGCGGCGGTTCGGCCATCGCCAACATTCGCAACGCCGCGGGTAAGACCGCGCGCGAGCAGCGTCGCCACCTCGACCTGATCCAGGCGATGAACCAGGACGCGCTGAACCGCGCCAAGGTCGATACGGAGATCGAGGGCGTCATCGAGTCGTACGAATTGGCGTTCCGTATGCAGAAGGCCGTGCCGGAAGTCATGGACATCTCCGGCGAGCCGACGCACATCCGCGAGATGTACGGCCTGAACAACGGCCCGACGCGCAACTTCGGCACGCAATGCCTCATGGCCCGCCGATTGGCCGAGAGCGGCGTGCGATTTATCGAGGTCACACAAGGCGGATGGGACACGCACAACGGCCTGAAGACACGCTTCCCGCAGCTCTGTCAGTCGATCGATCAGCCGATCGCCGCGCTGATTGGCGACCTGAAGTCGCGCGGCATGCTGGACGACACGCTGCTGGTTTGGGGCGGCGAGTTTGGGCGAACGCCGGCTGAGCAGAGCAACTTCAACGGCCGACGCCACAACAACCGCGGCTACACGATGTGGATGGCCGGCGGCGGCATCAAGGGCGGCGTCCGCTACGGCGCGACCGACGAGACCGGCTGGGTCGCGTCGGAGAACAAGGTCCACACACACGACCTGCACGCAACGATCCTGCACGCGCTTGGCCTCGACCACGAACGCCTCACCTACCGCTACGCGGGTCGCGACTTCCGCCTGACCGACGTGTACGGCGACGTGAAGTACGACATGTTCGCATGACCCCCGGAAGTGGCCGCAGCCGCTTGCGGCCTAGCGCGGCCCAACGTCAATCTCGAACTCAATTCGAGCGTAGAAACACGTCCCCACCGTGTCGCGTTATCGCACCGCGCTCCGCATTCCCACACACGCTTTGAGAACGGCGTGGATGTCCGCTGCGATCGGTTACAATCGCCGCCCGCACCACTGCCGGAGTCCCCCAATGTCGTACCGATACTCAATGATTGTCCTGTTGTTCAGTCTGTCGAGCGTCATTTCATGCGCGCACGCCCAGCAGGACGCGAAGCAACCTGCGCCGAATCCAGCGCAGCCGGCCAAGCCCGAGGTCAAGCCGGCCAAACCCGACAAACCGAAACCCAAGCAGCCGAAGCCCAAGCGGGTCAACCTCGGTCAGTTCAAGCGCATCCACCAGGACGCGCTGAAGATGATCGAGAACGGCAAGGCTGAGCAGGCCGTTGAGTTCCTCGGCCGCGCGGCGGAGAAACTGCCCGAAGACCCGGAGACGCAGTTCATGCTGACCGTGGCGCTCGCGCAGACGGGTGACACCGACGCGGCGGTCGCGGCGATGAAGAAGGCGATCGAATTGGGGATGCACCCGACGCGTTTCATTGCCGGGCCGCGCGACTTGCTGAAACCAATTCATGAGTCCGACGCGTATCGCCGTATTGCCGGTCAAACGACGAACACACTGGTCAACGGCCCGATGCTCGGGCAGGTTACCGACACCGAAGCCGCGATCTGGGTGCGTGCTTCGGCCGAAACAGTTCTGCGCGGATCGGTCAGCGCGGGTGATGCCGACGCGCCAACTCGCACGGTGGACGTTCAGATCAAGAAAGACCGTGATTTCACCGGCGTTTTCAAGTTCACCGGATTGAAGCCTAACACGACCTACACCTATTCATTGGTGAAACCGTTGGGTGGAGACTTGAAGAACGTTCGAGAACTTGAGACCGGCACTTTTAGCACGCTCCCCGCCCCCGGCAGCGGCCACAAGTTCACGCTCGCATTCGGCGGCGGCGCCGGGTTTGTTCCGCAACACGAGCACGTCTGGACGACGATCCACAAGCAGAAGCCTGACGCCTTGTTCCTGCTCGGCGACAACGTCTATATCGACCTGCCGCAGAGCGAATACATGCAGCGGTACTGCTACTACCGCCGGTACGCGCGCCCCGAGTGGCGGAAGCTGGTCTCGTCGACACCGGTCTATACGATCTGGGACGACCACGACTTCGCGACCAACGACAGTTGGGGCGGGCCGGAGATCGATCAGCCGGTGTGGAAGCGTCGTGTTTACGAGATCTACCGCGAGAACTGGGTCAACCCGTACTACGGCGGCGGCGACGATCAGCCGGGCTGCTGGCACGACTTCTACATCGGCGATGTTCACTTCATCATGCTCGACGGCCGGTACTACCGCACCGACCCGCGCATCGAAAACCCGAGCATGCTCGGCCCGGCGCAGAAAAAGTGGTTGTTTGAAACGTTGGCCAAGAGCAAGGGCACGTTCAAGGTGCTTTGCTCGCCAGTGCCGTGGACGTTCGTCGCCAAGGGCGACAGCCGCGACACGTGGAACGGTTTTAAGGATGAGCGCAATGAGATTTTCGACTACCTGTCCGACAACAAGGTCGAAGGCGTCGTGCTCATGTCGGCCGACCGCCACCGCAGCGACCTCTGGCGGATCGAACGCGAGAACGGCTACGCGCTGTACGAGTTCAACTCGTCCCGCCTGACCAACCAGCACGTGCACGGCACGATGAAGACGGCGATCTTCAGTTACAACAAGAAACAGTCGTTCGGGCTGGTCACCTTCGACACGACGGCCAAGATACCGACCGTGCGTTATCAGGTGATGTCAATCGACGGGGAACTGGTCAATGAGATTCTGTTGTCGCGTGACCAGTTGAAATAGCCAGCGCTTGACCGGCCCTATTGATCGGTATATGTTAGGTATGTGCCTGGTGACTACGAACACGCTGACGCCCTGATCAACGGCCGAGCCAAAGGCCGTGGGGCGGGCATCAACCCGGGCAACCGGTTCGAGCCGGTCCGCCTGCACGTGCTCGGCGAACACCTTGACGAAGTGCTGGCCGAGCACGACACCGAGCGGCAGGTCAGGACGCGCGTCTACCGCGACCACACGCGCACGCTGATCAACTACGTCGACCCTGAGGCCAGCCCCGACATCTCTTTCCGCTGGTCGATCAACCCGTATCGCGGTTGCGAGCACGGCTGTGTGTATTGCTACGCCCGGCCGGGGCATGAGTACCTGGGCTTGTCGTCGGGTTTGGACTTCGAGACGAAGCTGTTCGCCAAGCTCGACGCGCCGCGGCTTCTGCGGCATGAGTTGTCGTCACCGAAGTGGCGGGGCGAGACGATCGCGCTGTCGGGGGTGACCGATTGTTATCAGCCCGTCGAGTCGAAACTGCGCATCACGCGCGGGTGTCTGGAGGTGATGGCTGAATGCCGCCAGCCGGTGGGGATCGTTACGAAGAATCGGCTGGTCGCACGCGACCTCGACCTGCTCTCGGAACTGGCGGCGCACAATGCGACCGTGGTCTGCGTCAGTGTGACCACGCTCGACCCGCACCTGTCGCGCATCATGGAGCCGCGTGCCTCAAGCCCGGCTGAGCGACTGCGAACGATCCGCAAACTGAGCGACGCAGGTGTCCGCACGGCCGTGATGTTCGCGCCGATCATCCCGGGGATCAACGACCGGCAGATGCCGGCCGTTCTGGAGGCGGCGGCCGACCACGGCGCGGTGGGGGCCGCGTATGTGCTCTTGCGTTTGCCGCTTCAGATCAAGGCGTTGTTCATCGACTGGCTGGAACGTCACTTTCCGGACCGCGCGTCGCATGTGCTTTCCCTGATCCGGCAGACGCGAGACGGGGCGTTGTACGACGCTCGGCCGGGCATTCGACAACGCGGGCAAGGCGCGATCGCCACGCAGATCGCGCAGATGTTCAAACTCTACAAGCGTCGATTCAAGCTCGACCGCGTCGGGGGGTCGCTCTCCGGTGAGTCGTTTCGGCCGCCCAGGACGGATGGGTCGGGCCAGATGGCGCTTTTCTGAATCGACAGTCGTTTTGGTGGATCTGGCGAATTACAGGTGGAATCGCCCGTTTATTGGCACACCGCTGTGGCGTTTACGCCACACTGGCAGACGATCGGCCAAGGTTGTGCATCCGTTGCACGCCGCCATCTGCGTTTAGGAACGGCGTTCGTTGGCGAGCGGCGGGCGTTCTGAACCGATAAGGGCCTTATGTCACAGCAATTGCCCGGCTGGCATCAAAAGTGCACACCTTGGACAGGGGGTCGCGCGGCGCGAACTACGCGTCGTGGACCAACGTCTATGATTGCGAGCCGATAACCCGCCGCGACCGATGGAACGACCGTTGGCGCCCCAAAGGATCCCACCGCGTTTCGAGTACGCTGTACCAAGAACTCCAACGGAATGAGGTTCCCATGTTTGAACGCTTCACCGATCGTGCCCGCAAGGTCATGGCCCTGGCCAACCAGGAGGCCCAGCGGTTCAACCACGAATACATCGGGACCGAACACATCCTGCTCGGCCTCGTCAAAGAAGGCTCGGGCGTCGGCGCCAACGTGCTGAAGAATCTCGACGTCGATCTGCGCAAGGTGCGGCTTGAGGTCGAGAAGCTCGTCAAGTCCGGCCCCGACATGGTCACCATGGGCAAGCTGCCGCAGACGCCGCGCGCCAAGAAGGTGATCGAGTACGCCATCGAAGAGGCCCGCAACCTCAACCACAATTACGTCGGCACGGAGCACCTGCTGCTCGGCCTGTTGCGTGAGCACGAGGGTGTTGCCGCGCAGGTCTTAATGAACCTCGGCCTGAAACTCGAAGAGGTCCGCGAAGAGGTGCTCAACCTGCTCGGCGCAGGCGTCGAAGCCGAGGAGTCGTCCGGCGAGTCGCGCTCGTCGTCCGGCAAGGGCAGCCGCAGCAAGACGCCCGCGCTCGACTCGTTCGGCCGCGACCTGACCGAACTCGCCGCCGAGGGCGCGCTCGACCCGGTGATCGGTCGACAGAGCGAGATCGAACGGCTGATTCAGATCCTCTGCCGACGCACGAAGAACAACCCCGTCCTGCTGGGCGAGGCCGGTGTCGGCAAGACGGCGATCGTCGAGGGCATGGCCCAGAAGATCGTCAACAAGGAGGTGCCCGAGTTGTTGGCTGACCGCCGCATCGTCGTGCTCGACCTGGCGATGATGGTCGCCGGCACGAAGTACCGCGGCCAATTCGAAGAGCGCATCAAGGCCGTGATGAACGAGGTGCGCCGCGCCAAGAACGTCCTGCTGTTCATCGACGAGCTGCACACGCTGGTCGGTGCGGGCGGCGCCGAGGGTGCGATCGACGCGTCGAACGTGCTCAAGCCCGCGCTGAGCCGCGGCGAAATCCAGTGCATCGGCGCGACCACGCTCGACGAGTACCGCAAGTACATCGAAAAGGACGGCGCTTTGGAGCGCCGTTTCCAACAGGTCATGGTCGAACCGCCGAACAAGGAAGAGACGGTGCAGATCCTGATCGGCCTGCGCGACCGATACGAGGCACACCACCGCGTGCAGATCACCGACGAGGCGGTGCGGCAGGCCGTCGAGCTTTCGACGCGATACATCACCGGCCGCGTTCAGCCAGACAAGTCGATCGACGTGATCGATGAGGCCGGCGCACGCGTGCGGCTCAAGAGCATGACCAAGCCGCCGGACCTGGCTGAGCTTGAAGAGCAGATCGAACGCCTCGGCATCGAAAAGGACGAGGCGGTCAAGGGTGCCGACTACGAGCGTGCGGCTGAGTTGCGCGACGAGGCCGAGCGCATGCGTCGCAAGAAGGAAGAGATCCAGCGCGACTGGAGCGCCAAGGCCAATGAGATCGACGGCGTCGTTGATGAAGAGGTCGTGGCCGAGGTCGTCAGCAACATGACCGGTGTGCCGCTGACCCGGCTCGAGAAGGCCGAGACCGAACGCCTGCTGCGTCTCGAAGAAGAGCTGCACAAGAAGGTCGTCAGCCAGGACGCGGCGATCAAGACCGTCTCGAAGGCGTTGCGCCGGGCACGATCGGGCTTGAAAGACCCGAAGCGGCCGATGGGCTCGTTCATTTTCGTCGGCCCGTCCGGCGTGGGCAAGACGCTGTTGTGCAAGGCGCTGGCTGAGTTCATGTTCGGCGACGAGGACGCGTTAATCCGCATCGACATGTCCGAGTACATGGAGAAGCACAACGTCAGCCGACTCATCGGCGCGCCCCCCGGGTACGTCGGTTACGAAGAGGGCGGCCAACTCACCGAGCGCATCCGCCGACGCCCGTACAGCGTCGTCCTGCTCGACGAGATCGAGAAGGCGCACCCCGACGTGTTCAACATGCTCTTGCAGATCATGGAAGAAGGCCAACTCACCGACTCGTTTGGCCGACACGTCGACTTCCGTAACGTCGTGCTGGTGATGACGAGCAACATCGGCGCGGAGTTGATCAAGAACCAGGGCGCGGGCTTCGGCTTCGCCCCGAGCAACACCGACGCCAACTTCGACAGCATGAAGCAGACGCTCGAGGGCGAACTCGAACGTTACTTCCGACCCGAGTTCATCAACCGTCTGGACGACAAGATCTTCTTCCGCCCACTGGTGCAGGAAGACCTGGTCGACATCGTCGAGATCGAATTGGACAAAGTGCGGAAACGTCTTGAACCACAGGGCATGCTGCTCGAGGTTGACGAGGACGGCAAGGCGTTTCTGATCAAGGAAGGCTTCAATCCGGACTTTGGCGCTCGGCCGTTGCGCCGCGCGATTGAACACCTGATCGAAGACCCGCTAAGCGAAGCAATCCTCCGCGGCGAGTTCAGCCCCGGGCAGACCATCCACGCGACGCACGTGGAAGAGGCGACTGAGATGACCTTCAAGGCGACGGTCACGCCGGTCGAGGAAGAGCCGGCCGAGGAAGGCGAGGCCGACCTCGCGGGCGCTGCCGGCGCGGAATCGACCTGATCGATTCCGGCTGATATTGACGTCACGAATGCACGCCCCGGCCTTGCGGTCGGGGCGTGTTCTTTTCCAGGTCTAACGCGGCGTTGTCGCACGCTACACTGTCGCGATGGAAACTCAGGACGACCAACCTGCGTTCGACCTGCGCTGGCTCGACGTGCTCGTTTGTCCGATCACGCGGTCCCGGTTGCGCGTCGAGGGTGAATACCTGGTGGCTGAGGAACGGGACATCAAATACCCCATTCGCGACGGGATTCCGATTCTCCTGCCCGAGGCGGCGATCGAGGGTGGTAGCCGTAGTGACGATTCGCCGGTAACGGAGACCGGAATTGACGATTGATGACTGTTGAATTGCGATTGGCAAATTCAGAGCACGCACCCTATTGGCGCGATCCGACTTCAACAATCAACAATCGTCATTCATCATTCGTCAATCATCCGCCAAAGTGTTGAAGACTCCACCAGCGTTGTCCTCTTTAGCATTGCCTGTCGGTCCCTCGTTGCGGCATCCGCCCGCGGGCCCTACGCTGGTGGCCCAATCCCACTGAAAGGACCCGCCGTTGCCCACGCGCACGCTCATCCGTGATCTTGAAGCGAATCAATACATCGAAGGTGTGTTTGCGATTCATAACTGCCAACTCGGCCAGACCCGCGCGGGCAAGCCGTTTCTCAAGTGCCTGATCGGCGACCGCTCCGGCAGGACGCCGGGCCGCATGTGGAACGCGTCCGAACAGTTGTTCAGCATCCTGCCGACCGACGGGTTCGTGCGATTGACGGGGCAGACGCAGCCGTACCAGGGCGAGGTGCAGATCATCATTCAGCAGATCGAGCCGGTCACGCCGACTGACGACGACTTGGCCGACCTGCTGCCGACGACCGACCGCGACATCGATCAGATGTTCGTCGAACTCAAGGCTGAGTTGAGCTACTTGAAACACCCCGCGCTCAAGGCGTTGGCCGACGCCTATTTGAATGATGAAGACCTCATGGCCCGATTCCGACGCGCGCCGGCCGCGATGAGTCTGCACCACGCGTACATCGGCGGGTTGCTGGAGCACACGCTCAATCTGATGCACCTCGCGGCCGTGGTCTGCCCGCTTTATCCAAAGATCAACGCCGACCTCGTGACGTTTGGCTTGTTCATCCACGACCTGGGCAAGTGTCAGGAATTGACATGGGAACGCGGGTTCAACTATTCGGATGACGGTCAGCTTGTGGGTCACATCGCCCGCGGCGCGATCTGGCTGCAGGCCAAGGCCGACGCGTGCGAAGCGGCGGGGACGCCGATCCCAGCCCCGATCCTGCGCGTGCTCACGCACATAATCATTTCGCACCACGGTCAGCCCGAATTCGGCGCGCTCAAGTTGCCCGCGACGCCCGAGGCGATCGCCGTCAGCCTGATCGACAACCTCGACGCGAAGATGAACATGGCCATCACCGCCGGCCGGGGCGAGTCGGCCAAGTCGGAAGCGGCGGGGGGGCACTTCACCGAAAAGGTCTGGGCGCTGGGCACGCGCATCTATCGGCCGGACCCGACGACGATGGAGGACGATGATGATTAGGCAGCGCGTAGGGTGGGCACTGCCCACCAACCGGAAGTCCTTGAACGACCGTGGTGGGCAGTGCCCACCCTATTTCCGAGCCGCTTGCGGCTTAGCGCTGGTCGTCTTCTTCGTCACTTCAACCGCACACGCCGCCCCCTGGAAACGACACACCATCGACAACACCTCGCGCGGCGCCGACGGCGTCCGCTTGGCCGACGTCAACGGCGACGGCCACCTCGACATCGCCACCGGTTGGGAAGAAGGCGGCATCATCCGCGTCTACCTCAACCCCGGCCCCCGGAACGTGAAGAAGGCGTGGCCGAGCGTGACCGTTGGCCGGGTCAAGTCGGCTGAGGACGCTGTGTTCGTCGACCTCGACAACGACGGCGCGGTCGATGTCGTCTCGAGTTGCGAAGGCCGAACGCGCACGATGTATGTCCACTGGGCGCCCAAGGACAAGGCCAAGTACCTCGACGAAACTGCATGGAAAACCGAGCCGATCCCAGCGACGGCCGGCAAACAGATGTGGATGTTCTGCGTCCCGCAACAGGTCGACGGCAGGCACGGCGTCGACTTGATTGTCGGGTCGAAGGGCGGTGACGGCGCGATCGGTTGGCTCGAAGCGCCCGCCAACCCGCGCGACCTGTCGGCGTGGAGTTACCACAAGCTGCGCGATGCGGGGTGGATCATGTCGATGATCGCGCACGACGTGGATGGCGACGGCGACAACGACCTGATCTTCTCCGACCGCAAGGGCGCGCAGCGTGGTATCTATTGGCTGGCCTCGCCCGGTGCGAAGGGCGTCGTCGCTGGACAACCGTGGAAGCAGCACACCATCGGGGCGACCGACCGCGAGGTCATGTTCCTTTCGGTTGACCGCTTCGAGGGCTACTGGTTTGTTCACGCGGCGATCAAACGCAATGACGCGCTGTGGTACGTCGGCAAGGGCGACGACTGGGAACAGGTCGGCGGCGACTACCCGGCTGACCGTTTCGGCACGGCCAAGGCGGTGCGTGCGGCCGACATGAACGGCGACGGCCGACGCGATTTGGTCATCAGTTGTGAGGGGGCGAGCGGTGAAAAGTCGGGTCTGTTCCTGTGTACGCTCTTTCCCAAAGAGACCTACACCGACATCGCCGGATCGAAGGGTGTCAAGTACGACCTGATTGAACTGGTCGACCTCGACGGCGACGGCGATCTCGACGTGATCACGTGTGAGGAGCGCGACAACCTGGGTGTTGTTTGGTACGAGAACCCAACGCGCTGATGATGTCCGCCCGCACATCGGTGACCAACGGGGTGTGTGCCGATGGAGCCACAGCGTTTCGACATGACCTCGCCGGCCTTCAAGGCCGACCCGTTTCCGACACTCGATCGGATGCGAGAGGCGGGGTCGTTGGTGTGGTCGAAGATCCCGATTATCGGTCATGTCTGGCTGGCGACGACGCACGAGGCGGTGACGGACGTGCTGCACGACCATGAGCGGTTTGTGCGCGACGCTCGGAACGCGGGCAAGAGCAAGTGGGTCGATCTGCAGTGGTGGGTGTCGAAGGTGTTTCGTGGGCCGGCGCAGAATATGTTGGCCAAGGACGAGCCGGACCACCGCCGTCTGCGCGACCTGGTGGAGGACGCCTTTCGCCGGCGGAGTGTCGAAGACATGCGCGAACGTGTCGAGACTTTGGCGCGGACGGTGATGGATCAGACGATCGAGGTGCCGGGACAATCGCAGATGGGGCCTGGTGATGCGGGAGTCGTCGACTTCACGGCGTTTGCGCGCCAGTTCCCGTTGGCCGTGATCTGCGAGTTGCTGGGTCTGCCGGCCGAGGACCGCGCCAAGTTCACACGATGGGCGGCGGGCTTGGCGACGGTCAGTTCGCTCGTCGGGTTGTTCAAGTTGCTGCCGTTCATGTTTAAGATCAGCGGCTACTTCCGCGACCAGATCCGGCAGTGCCGGACGACACCGCGCGACGGTTTGTTGTCGTTGCTCGTTCAGGCCGAGCGCGATGGCGATTCGCTCAGCGAGGACGAATTGGTGTCGATGGGTTTTCTCCTGCTATTCGCTGGTCACGAGACGACGACGCATCTGATCACGATGGCTTTGCTGTGTCTGCTGGACCACCCCGATCAGCGCGCGTTGCTGGTAAGTGACTGGTCCCTGGCCGTGCCGACAGTGGACGAGGTGCTGCGTTACGCGACGCCGATCCAGTTCACGAAGCCGCGCATCGTCGCCGAAGACATGACACTGCACGGGCAATCCTTGAAGCGTGGGCAGTATGTACTGCCGATGCTCGCGTGCGCGAACAGCGACCCACAAGTCTTCGACGATCCGCAGCGGTTTGACATCAAGCGCTCGCCGAACCGGCACGTCGGTTTTGGCTCGGGCATCCACATCTGCCTCGGTATGAAACTGGCGCGGATGGAGGCGGCAGTCGCCTTGGAGCACGTCCTGACGCGGTTCCCCGGCCTGTCACTGGCCGTGCCCCGGGATGGGCTGATCTGGACGAAGCGGATCGGCACGCGCTCATTGCTAGCGATGCCGTTGCGGCTCACCGGCTGACCGCGTTGGTAGACTGGTGTCGGTCAGGATCGTTACCGCACACTTCAAGTCAGGAGTTTCACATGTCACAGCGCCCGCAAGACCCGCACGCAACGCCCCCCGGTAACGACCTGAACCGACGTGAGCTGCTGGCCTATTCAGCCGCGTTCGGCAGCGCGTTCATGGCGGCGCAAGGTCTGGCCGTCGCGGCCGACGACAAGCCCGCAACCTCCGCGAAACGCGCTGGCGGGCGCGAGCCCAGCAAGCGGTACGACATGAAGAAGTCGATCAACCTGTGGGCGCTGCCGTACCCGGACAAGATGTCACTCAAGGACTGCTTCGAATTATGCGCCGATGCGGGCTTTGATGGCGTCGAGGTGAACTACGCGCTGGAAGGCGACCTGTCGCCGGACGCGAGTGCGGCGGACATCAAGGCGATCGGCGACATGGCGCGCAAGGTGGGCGTGCAGATCAGCGGTGTGTGCTCGTTCCTGTTCTGGCCATACGCGTTTACGCACGCCGATCCCGAACGTCGCAAACGCGGCGTCGAACTGGCCGGCAAGATGATCGAGGCCGCCCGCCTGCTGGACACGGACAACCTGCTGGTCGTGCCGGGGTCGGTCTATGCCCCTTGGATTCCAGAGGAGCCGCCCGTGCCGCACGACGTGGCGCTGCAACGCGCGACCGACGCGGTGCGCAGCCTCATCCCCGCGGCCACCAAGCACAAGGTCTATCTCAACATGGAGAACATCTTCGCCAACGGCTTCCTCCACAGCCCGCAGGAGATGAATGGCTTCGTCGATCAATTCAAGTCCGACCGGGTCAAGGTCCACTTCGACACCGGCAACATCATGCAATACCACTTCCCCGAGCACTGGATACCGATCCTCGGCAAACGCACCCAGAACATCCACCTCAAGGAATACTCAAAGAAGGTGCACGAGTTCAACCTGAACGCTTTCCGCTTGTTGCTCGACGGCACGACCGATTGGCCGGCCGTGCTCGAAGCGCTCGACAAGGTGGAGTACCGTGGCTACCTGACCTTTGAATACTTCAATCCATTTCCCCATTGGCACGAAGCCATCGTGTATCACACGGCTGACGCACTGGAACGGATGCTCGGCCAGAAGGCTTAGCAGGTTGTAACCCGGCCACCTTGCGCCGTTCAGCACGTCCAGATCACCGTCAGAACGCATGTCCCGCCCACGTCGCGCACACGGTGCGCACGGGAGGCAATCCTTGCGCCGCGCATCTTTTGCTCTAACGATGCGCATAGCGTTGGCATGACCTGTCTACATATTTATAAAACTATAAATGCAAGCTATTTGCATTCAGATTTCCGGGCGGGATTGGCATCGATTTCAGGTTGGCATCGCCGTTGCCTTAGTTCCATCGTCGCCGTCCATCCTCGCAGGACGGGCGGTGCGGCTGTCGGTCCGGGCGACCGGCGGCCTTGCAGGATCAGTGACCCAGACCAGACGCAGCACCCCATGGCTCAACGCATCCTCGACATCTTCCGCGAGTCCGGCGACGAGCACCTCGGCCAAACGTTGAACCGCTTGGCGCGATTGGCGGCCGCCGCCCACATGTGCGAGGCCGCCAGTTTAGATGCGGGCTGCGATACTCATTCTGCTCGGAAAGTGCCGTTCCGGTTGGAAGGACTCGACCGGTTGGCTGTGGTTCCAACGCTCCAGTCGGATGACACCCGACACGCCCCGACCGCCCCCACAGGCGTCACGGTTGACGCCATTCAAGGGCACGGATGCGCGGAGGTCGGCGGCGTTGCGGAGGCGACTCACAAGGAGGTGCGTCGATGAACTACGGCCTGTATCTTTCCGCCTCAGGCGTCCTGACGAATATGTACCGCCAGGACGTCTTTGCCAACAATCTGGCGAACGTCAACACGATCGGCTTCAAGCCCGATCGGCCGGCCGTTCACCAGCGACACCCCGAATCCGTCGAAGGCGGATTCGGGATTGACGTGCGACACGCGTTGCTCGACAAACTTGGCGGCGGCGTCTTGGCCGGCCCGCAGCACGTCGATTTCCGTATCGGCCCCGCCCAGAACACGGGCAACCAACTCCACGCGATGCTCGAGTCGCCCGACACGTTCTTCGTTACGCGGGTCGAAGGCGCGACGGGCGACGAACTGCGCTTCACGCGCGACGGGCGTTTCAGCCGGGCGTCCGATGGCACGCTGGTAACCACCACCGGCGGCCACCCCGTGCTGGGCGTGGGCGATCAGCCGATCGTGATCGCCAGCGGCGCGGACGTGTCGATTCAGCTTGACGGTCACGTCATGCAGAACGGCGAATCGGTCGGTCGCATCCAGGTCACGTCGGTCAATGATCGCGATCAACTGATCAAGCAGGGCAGCGGTCTGTTCAAGTCGCTGGAGCCGGGCGACCCGCGCACGGCCGCGGCCGACACGAGCATCCGCGCGGGGTTCGTCGAGGGCAGCGCGGTCGACGCCATCCAGGCCATGCTCAAAGTCGTTCAGGCGGCCAAGGCCGTCACCGGCAACGCCAACCTCATCCGTTACCACGACCAGACGATGGACCGCGCGATCAACACGCTCGGCCGAGTCTCCGCATAGGGCTGACTTTCTATGGCCATTACAGCATTACATTCATCGGCGACCGCGCTCTCGGCGCTCTCGACCGAGATCGACATCATCGCCAACAACCTGGCGAACGCGAACACGTTGGGTTTTCGCGCGTCGCGCGCCAACTTTGAAGACCTGCTCTACCAGGAGAAGAGTCAACCCGGCGTCGAGACGCCCACGACTGAAGCGTCGGGCCCGTCCGGGCTCTACGTGGGTCTTGGCACGCGCATCAGCAATACGCAATTCGACTTCAGCAACGGCGCGGCGATCAAGACCAACGGTCCGGTCGACATGATGATCGACGGTCCGGGCTTGTTTCAGGTCCGCATCGCCGACGCGCAGAGCGAGACCGGCATCGGCTATACGCGGTCCGGCAATTTTCTGATTAACCGCGACGGCAACATCGTGCTCGGGTCGTCGGACGGCCCGCTGCTGGACCCGCCGATCGCCGTGCCGGAAAACACAGAGAAGGTCGTTGTCAGCCAGGACGGCATCGTGAACGTGCAGGTCCGGGGCGAGAGTGGGCTTCAGCAAGTTGGGCAACTGGAATTGGCCAATTTTGTTAACCCGGGCGGCCTGCGCCCTCTCGGTGGCAACCTATTTGCCGAGTCAGCTTCTTCCGGCCCGCCAATCACCGGCACGCCCAATGAGGGTTCGATTGGCCGAATCCTCTTTGGACACCTCGAAGCCTCGAACGTTGACTCCGTGCGCGAACTCGTGTCGTTGATCAAGACGCAGCGCGCTTTCGAGATGAACAGTCAGACGATCCAGACCGCCGACGAGGCGCTGCAGGTTATCAGCAACCTCCGACGGTTCTAAGCAAGTGATTGACCCGTAACGCATGGGGGGCCATGACGTGATGAACGACCTGAACAGACAATTCGAGCAGCTCTTACGCGACGAATTGCGCGACGACCGTTCCGTCGTGGCGATGCTGGTCCGCCGACTTGACGCGATGCGCTCGTCGCCGCCGGCTGAGTTGACCGCGTGTTGCCGCGCGGCTGAGCCGGGTGTGCGACAGGTCTGCGATCTGGAGCGACGTCGGTTGCAGGTACTCGCCGAATTGACCCGGCTGATCGCGCCCGGTTCGCGAGACGAGACTGGCCTCAGCGCAATCGCGTCTCGGCTGATGACTCCGTTGAGCGAGTCCGTCAGCCCGATCGGCGATTGCCCCGCGTCGGCGGGCCAAGTCACACCACAGCCGGCACGGCCGAGCCGAACGACGCACAGCTACGCGGATGTCAACCAGACTGCTATTGAATCAAGCCCCGCTGCGATGCCTCTGAATACGACCGCCTGACCCAGATGATTGCGACTCGACAACGACGCACCGCGTCACCGAACGACCCGCCGCGCCCCTTGAAGCAAAGGACCCCCCATGCGGCCTTACGACTCCCCAGTCCGATTGCATCTTGTCAAAACCTGTACCCATCGCCTGACGTGCGCGCTGGTCGCACTCTGCTGCGCTGTATCGGTGTCGGCTGACACGATTGCGCTGCGTCACCGTGTGGCCATTGAATCGACTCAGATTCGGTTGCGCGACATCGCCACATTGAAGGGGGCACAGGCTGAGGCGCTCGGAGACACGATCGTTCTCAGCGCGTTGCCGGCCGTTCAGTCGGTCCGGATCTCTCTCGACGATGTCCGTCGCGTCCTGTCAGAGCGGAAAGTTAACTGGGCCCGGATCTCGCTGGGGGGATTCCGCCAGTGCGTCGTCGATCGTCACGCCGCACCGGCCAGGGTTGAGGTCGAGCCGGTCGTTGAGCGATCGGATCGCACACCCTCCGGCCCGGCAGCGGCAAACCCGGCCGCACCGATCGAGCTCGACAGCAAACTGACCGTGGGCGCCAAAGTAATCCAATTCTTGAAGGACCTGGCAGGTGGCAACGCAGACGACGTGTCGGTCACGTTCGCCGACCACGATGCCGCGACCGTTCATGCGAGCATCAACGGCGACCGGATCGAGATCAACTCGCAGTCACGCGGCCGGTTGGGCCGAATCCCGATCACGATTCGGCGTTACCGACAAGGCCGTCTCGTGGATACGTCGCGTGTTTCGGCCACGGTCAAGCGCGATGTGTTGGCCGTCGTGGTCAAGCGAGCGATCCCACGCGGCCAGATCGTGGCGCGTGGCGACTTGGAAGTAAGAGCGCTCACGATCGAGCACGCGCACGTCGTGCCCTTGACGGAGGTTGAACAGGCGATCGGGTTGCGCGCGGTAGCGTCGCTGCGCCGTGACATGCTGGTCGAGCCGTCGCACCTGGCTCTCCCGATCGCTGTGGAACGCGGGAAGCTATTGACCATTGAGTGCGTGGGCGGCGCATTGCGTGTGACGACCGTTGCGCGTGCCCTCGAAGCGGGCGCGGTCGGCGACGTGATCCAGGTCCGCAACGAGCGGTCGCGCAAGTCGTTCGCCGTCACGCTCACCGGGCGTAGCAGGGCCACGATGGTGATCGGCAGCCATCCGTCCGACGGCTTGCCGCAGCGCACCGCGGCGTTGTCGCCAAGTCGGCAGTAATGATCAAACGACGTCATACCAACCGCTGCTTTGTAAACCGAAACGTACAGCCAAAGGCGAACCATGAACAAGAAACTCGTCATCTTTGCCTTGTTTGTTCCGCTGGCCATTCATTGCGATGTCGACGCTCAGTCAGGTCGGCGCGAGGCGGCGGATCGCCGCCAGCCGAGAGCGGCCGCGGGGCCGGTCTGGACGATCGACGGCAGGCATTCGTCGTCGCTGTATACAGCCCGCGAAGAACCGGTGCGGCCGCTGCCCTCGCCGGGGCGTCGGCCGAACCGTCTTTCGCCCGGCATTGCGCGTGTCAGTCTGATGGCGGTGCACCTGCCCGAGCCGCGCAAGTTCGCCGTGCACGACCTGGTCACCATCATTGTGCGCGAGTCGACCGACGTCGGCGCGACTAGCGAGTTGGAGACGGAGAAGTCATACGACCTGAAGGGTTCGATCGATGACTTTCCGTCGCTGCAGCTCAAGGACCTGCTGCAATTCCAACTGCGTCCATCGAGCGCCAGCGAAGACCCGCCGAAGATCGGCGTGTCGTTTGAGCGTGCGTTCGAGGGCGAGGGCGACTACAAACGACGTGACACGTTCACGAGTCGGATTACCGCCCGCATCATCGACGTGAAACCGAACGGCACGTTGGTGATCGAGGCGCGCAAGTACATCCAGAACGACGATGAACGGCTGATGATGACCCTGACCGGTACGTGCCGCAAGGACGACATCACGGCTGACAACACCGTGCTCTCGTCGCAATTGTTCGGCATGCGGCTGGTGAAGCAGCACACGGGCGAGTTGCGCAAGTCGACTAAAAAGGGCCTGATCCCGGCGGTGCTCGACACGATCTTCAATTTCTGACGCTTGATCTTTCCGGTTGAGAAGCTCGCGGCAATGGCTTTCGACATCAGGTGCAAGGACGCACGTCATGCAAAACACTGGATCAATTGTATTTGTTCGATCTGTTCGCAGACCCGGCTCACTGGCTGTGCTCACATGCGCGCTGACGATGATCATCTGCACGTCCGCGCAGGCCGCGCGCGTTCAGGACATCGCTCGTCTAAAAGGCGCTGAGTCCAGCAAACTTGTGGGCATGGGGCTTGTCGTCGGTCTGAACGGCACGGGCGATGGCGGCAAGTTCTTGCCTGCGATGCGGCCCCTGGCTGCGGTGATTGAACGGCTCATCGACCCGTCGGTCGTCCAGGAGGAGTTGAAGGACGCCAAGAACGTCGCGTTGGTCACGCTCAGCGCGAAGATCCCAGCGCATGGCATCCGTGATGGCGACCCGATCGACGTTCACGTTGCCAGCATCGGGCCAGCCAAGAGCCTCGAGGGCGGCCGACTGTTCATCGTGCCGCTGACCGGCCCGTTACCTAACAGCAAGGCGATGGCGTTCGCGGAGGGTGCTGTTGTGATACAGGACAAGGCAAATCCGACGACTGGGATCGTTCCGAAGGGCGCTCAACTGACGGCCAACATCTTTTCTCAGACGATCGACCGCCACGGGCGCATCCAACTCGTGATTCGGCCGCAGGTCGCGTCCTGGCCGATGGCGCACAACCTGGCCAGCCTGATCAATGGGCTGATGTCGCCGGACGGGCCGAACATTGCCCGTGCGATCGACGGGAAGAACGTCCTCGTGCACGTCCCGCCCGCTGAGCGCGTTGACCCGGCGGCGTTCATCAGCCAGATCATGCAGGCCTACATCGATCACTCTCAAATCAATACCGGCGCCCGTGTGGTGATCAACGAGAAGACGGGCACGATCGTCATGACCGGTGACGTACAGATCAGCCCGGCGATCGTGTCACTGCATGGGTTGGTGATCACGACGATGACGCCCACGCCGCCGCCGACGCCGGAAGCGCCTCGTGTTTCACGCGACACGTTTACGACGGTTGACCCCGATCAACGTGGCGGCGCGAATCTCGCCGCCTTGCTGCAGGCGTTCAACCAGTTGAAGGTCGAGGGCAAAGACCGGATCGACATTATCAAACAGCTCCACAAGAGCGGCAAGCTGCACGCGGAACTCATCCTCGAGTAAGGCCATGAACATCGATGGCATCGACATCTCGACGACTTTGCCCGTCGCCCGATTTGGTGGCAGTGGCCTGGATAAGCCCGGGTTCGACGCGCTGCTGGCCAAGGCGCGATCAGGAGAGGACCTCGAACATGGTCGGGATCCCGCACGCAAGGTGGCGGAAGATCTGGTCGCGACGACGTTCCTTGCTCCGTTGTTGTCGATGTTGCGCGAAGACCCCTTTAAGAGCGACCTGTTTCACGGCGGGCAAGGCGAGGAATTGTTCGGCGCGCGACTGGACGAGGTGATCGGCGATCGGATCACGCGGGCGGCCAACTTTCCGATCGTCGAAGCGGTTTATCGACAACTGACACAGCCCGGCATGCCGGCGAACGCGGTGGATACCCATGGATAAGGCCCTGGTACAACTCGAAGACGTCCTGCGTGAAGAGACGGCCGCGCACGAGCGGCTGCTCGAAACCATGGACCAGAAACTCGAGGCGATGCGGCAAGCCAAGCGTGAGACGCTGGCTGATTGCTGTCGTCGCGAGAACGACCTGGTGCAGGCGATCGGCGAACTGGAGAAACGACGGTTGACCCTTGTGGCTGTGTTGACGCAGACGCTTGACCCGCGCGCGGCGGCCCCGTTGCGGATGGGCGAGTTGGCTGAGCGGTTGCCCGAGCCCGCGCGTGGGCGGCTGCTCGTGATGCGGGCCCAGTTACGCGAACGGATCGACGCGGTCCGCAGCCGAAGCGGCACGTTGCGACGGGCGGCTGACGGCCTGTTGGCTCACATGTGCGGCCTGATGCAGGTCGTCGGTGGGGCGTTGTCGGACACGGGGACGTACGGCCGACGCGGCGCGGCGCCGACGGCCAAGATGACGGTGAGCACGTTCAGCACGACGGCATGAAGACGAGCAATTGATTAGACCATGGCACTGGCAGGCGCATTACAAGTCGGACGCACGGCCCTGACGGCGAGTCAGACGGCGATCGAAGTCGCGGGCAACAACCTTGCCAACGCGGCCACGCCGTCGTATCACCGCCGAACGGTCGCGCTCGCCCCGATTGGTGACACGCCGATCGATGGCGGCCAGTTCGTCGGACGCGGCGTCGAGATCGAGTCGATCACGCGCGTGATCGACGAGGCATTGGAAGGCCGCGTCCGGGCTGGCATCTCCGACGCGGCGGCGTCGGAAGCCAAGCAGGCCATTCTGGAACAGATCGAAGCGGTTGAGAACGAGTTGTCGGGCAACGACCTGACCACGCAGTTGGACGCGTTCTTCAATGCGTTCAGTGACCTGTCGCTGCGGCCTCGGGAAGACTCGATCCGCGAGTTGGCGATCCAGCAGGGTCGCTCGCTGACGCTGTTCATGCAGAACCTGCGCAATGACCTGACCGGTTTTCGTGAGCAGATCGACGAGCAGATCGACGGCGGGGTCATGAACGTGAACGACCTGCTGGACCGGATTGCAAGCTTGAATCAGCAGATCGCCGCGAGCGAAGACGGCCGAGGCGAGGCCGCATCACTGCGGGACCAGCGTGACGCCCTGCTGGGTGACTTGGCCAAGGAATTGGACATCTCCACGGTTGAGCAACCCACGCGCATGGTGGACGTCTTCGTGGGCTCGACGCCGATCGTGCTGAACGGCGCGAGCCGTGGAGTCGAGCTGCGCTCGACGACAGATGTGGACGGCAACGCGACGCTGGAACTGGTCGTCGCGGCGGACGGCTCTTTGATCGAGCCGCGTTCTGGTCGACTTGGTGGGTTACTAAACGCGCGCGGCAATACGATTGATGATGCGCTGGCGGCGTTGGACGGCTTTGCGAACGAGTTGATCTACCAGGTCAACCGGATTCACAGTCAGGCGCAGCCCATTTTGCGTGCTGGGGTGTACACGAGCGACTACCGCGTCGATGACGCCTCAGCCGTGTTGAACGACGCGGCGGCCGGTCTGGCGTTTGATGTGTCGCACGGCAGTTTTGCGCTCAGCGTCACACAGCGCGCGACTGGGGAACGGCAGACAACTTCGATCGCGGTTGACCTGGACGGCCTGGGTTCGGACACGTCGTTGAACGACCTGGCTGCGCAGTTGAACGCGGTCGAGAACGTCAATGCGTCGGTGACGCCCGAGGGTCGGTTGCGGGTCGAGGCGGTCACGGCGGACTTTGGCCTGAGCTTCAGCGATGACACCAGTGGTGTGTTGGCGGCGTTGGGCATTAACACGTTCTTCACCGGCACGAACGCGCTGGACGCCGACATTCAAGGCGACGTGTTGGCGAATCCGGACCGTGTGGCGACGGCGTTCGGCCATGCCGACGGCGACAATCGCGCGGCGTTGGCCATCGCGGCGTTGCGTGACTCACCGCCGTCGGGGCCCGGGGGCGTGAGCCTCGGTGAGATGTGGCGGCGTCACGTGGAAGACCTGGCGGTGCGTGTCGCGCAGGGTCGGCAGGAGGCTGAGGCCGACACGGCCGTGCTGCAAAGCCTCGAGGCGCAGCGGCAGGCTGTCAGTGGCGTGAATGTGGATGAAGAAACCATCAATGTGCTGCAGTTGCAGCGAACGTTTCAGGCCAGCGCACGTTTCCTCAGCGTGGTTGACGAGATGATGCAGACGGTAATCGGACTGTTGTAGTGGTTGATTAGCGACTAAACGATGTCACAGGTCGGCTCCATCCTCGCTCGTACTTCGACGTTGCTCAGCGGCAACCAGTTGTTGACGTCGCTGCGAAGCGGACAGCGTGAACTGCTCGACCTGCAGCGTCAGATCTCAACCGGCCTGGCGGTGCAGCGGCCGTCCGACGCACCGGACAAGACGGCGGCGATCCTGTCGCTCCGCGACAAACTGAGTGAACGGGCGCAGCACGAGAAGAACTTGCAGTTCACGTCGAGCTTTCTGAACGTGACCGACCAGGCGCTTGGCGACATCTCGACCCTGCTGCTCGAAGCCAAAACTGTCGCGTCGAGCCAGATCGGCATTGGCAGCGACGACGTGACGCGTGCGAATCAGGCGACGGTGATCGACGGGCAATTGCGATCATTAATCGAGATTGTGAACCGTCGTTACCAGGACGTGCCGCTGTTCGCGGGGCATCAGTTTGGCGATGCCGGCGACGGGGTGTTTGTCGAGCGGTTCGGCGGCGTGCAGTACACCGGCTCGACGACCGACCTGGCCGGCGATGTCGGCCTGCTCTCGAACGTCGAGTTCACAACCGACGGGCTGGAAGCGCTGGGGGCGCTGTCGGCTCGCGTGCGCGGGGCGATCGACCTCGATCCGCAATTAACGGCTGCGACGCGGCTGGACGACCTGCGCGGGACGCAGGGGCAGGGCGTTCGGCGTGGGTCGTTGTTTGTCGATGTCGATGGGACGCAGGTGACGGTCGATCTCTCAACGGCAGACACGGCCGGCGACATCGTCTCGCGGATCAACGCCGCTATCGAAGGTGTCTCGCCCGGTGCGGGGCAGTTGGGGATTGACACGAACGGCTTCACGCTCACTTCGGGTGGTGCGACCATCACCATCAGCGACCCTACCACCGGTCGGGTCGCGGCGGACCTTGGCATCGCTTTTTCAGCCAGTGGCGGGGCGGTCGCCGGGGGCGATGTGGGGCGGCGGTTGACGCACGCGACGGAACTGTCAGCACTTGGCGCGACGGTTGACTTCGCCAATGGGCTAGCAATCACACAAGGGGCTGTGACCAAGGTTGCGGACTTCTCGTCGGCGCAAACGGTGCAGGATCTGATCAATGTCGTCGAGCAACTCAACCTCGGGCTTCGGCTGGAGGTCAATGGCGAGGGGACCGGGCTTGACCTAGTGACTGCGGTTAGTGGCGTTGAGTTGGCGATCCGTGAGAACGGCGGCACGACGGCGTCTGACCTCGGGCTGCCGACGTTCGGCCCGGACACGCGCTTGGACGACCTGAATCACGGTCGGGGCGTGAACACCGTTCCCGGTGAAGACGACCTGGCGGTGGTGTTGCACGACGGCACGACATTCAATGTGAATCTCGACATGGCGGTGACTGTGTCGGACGTCGTCGCGTTGTTCGAGCAGGCGGCTGGTGACGCGGGCGTGGCTGTGCCCGGTACGTTCAGCATCGCCATCGACTCAATGGCCGGCGGGTTTGTCTTGACGGACAACACGACGGGCACACTCGACTTCCGAGTGAAACCGATCGGGGCTTCAACGGCGGTGGAAGGGCTTGGCATTCTCGCGGCGGTCGGGGACGACCCGACCATCGCCGGGCTCGATGTTTCGACCGTGCGTGTTGAGAGCGTGTTGACTCACCTGATGGAATTACGCGACGCATTACGAAACAACGACGAACGTGGCATCACGTTTGCTGGTTCTTCTATCGAGTCCGATATAGACGCCCTGGCTCGTGCTCGTGCAGACGTGGGTGTTCGGGCCCAACGGGCGGAACAACAGCAGAACAGGAACAGCGAATTGACACTGTTGGATCAAAACCTGCTTAGCGACCTGCGGGACGCGGACCTGACAGAGGTCATCACGCGTTTCACGGCGATGCAGCAGCAGTTGCAGGCGACGTTGCAGGTAGGCGCGTCGAATCTGCAGTTGAGTTTGTTGGATTTCTTGCGCTAGTGGGCGCAAGTGTTGCGCGTCGGGATTTGCGCCGCGGCCGGCCGAACCCGACGATCGGAAGTACCCCCCGGAATCGGTTCACGACGGACCGCAACGGGCCGATGGCAGGACGCCACGGGATTCAGGCCAAGCCAGGACGGTCAGGCCTGAACCGGGTTGAGCACCAGGACGCTCGGCCGCAAAAAGGATCGTGTGATGTTGATTCAGACGTCGCGCTTCGGTGAAGTTGAGGTGGATGACCAACGTGTCATCACCTTTCCCAAAGGCCTGCTGGGTTTCAGCGGCCACCGTCGGTTCGTGCTGATCGAGACGGGTCAGGACGCGTCGTTCTGGTGGTTGCAATCGACGGAAACGCCGGACCTGGCCTTCGTCGTGACTGACCCGCGGTTCTTCGTCTCCAGCTACCGCGTGCCGTTGCGCACCGACCAGATGCAGGAGCTTGGGATCCGTTCGATCGACGACGCGCAGGTGTTCGTGATCGTGAACAAGGTCGGCCACGTGCTGACCGGCAACCTGCAGGGCCCGTTGGTGATTCACGCCGAATCGCTGACAGGCGAGCAGCTTGTCTTGAGTGACAAGCGGTTCACCACGCGGGTGCCGCTGATTGAACTCGGGGCGGAGGTCGAGGCGATGTCGGCCTGAGGCTGACGCGATCGCTCGACGGACGAAAGACCCGGGGTGAACGTCATGGACGAAACGACCATGCTTGACGACTGACGAAACGACTTACGGGCCCCGGCGCAGGGACGCGCCGGCGACGGGCCGACGACCGGAACCACCGGCCCCCCAGGAAGGAGCCTAGCGGCATGTTAGTGCTTTCCAGACTTCGAGAGCAGACCATCATGATCGGCGACGGCGTCGAGATCACCGTGGTGGATATCAAAGGTGAAAAGGTCCGCCTGGGCATCTCGGCACCACGCGAGATCCAGGTGCACCGCAAAGAAGTTTACGACGCGATCCGACGGGAAAACGCGGCGGCCTCCGAAGGGGTGGCGGCCGACGACCTGACCCGCGCGGCGCAACGACTCCCCAGGCTGAACCGCGACGGCGGTGACGGTCGGCTGCGTCAGCCGACCATCGCGCCCCGGACCGCGGGACGGAGCCTGAGTGCATAGACCTCGTTGGGGGGGCAACAGGCGGGCTGACGCAGGCTCGCCGTTCCCAACGATCCGCACCGGCAAGGACACGGAGCCTAACACCAGGAACCCGAAATCGGGATAGGCCTCGGACCGGCGCGGACAAGACAATCAAGGAGGATTGTCAATGTCCAGAATCAACACGAACATTCCCTCACTCGTCGCACAACACAACCTGCTCACGTCGCAATCCGACTTGAACACGCGGCTGGAACGACTCAGCACCGGTCTGCGCATCAACAAGGGCGCTGACGACCCAGCCGGTTTGATTGTGTCAGAGCGGCTGCGCTCCGAGATCACCGGCGTCCGCACGGCCTTGTCGAATGCGGAGCGGGCCTCCAACGTCATCGCGACCACGGAAGCCGCGCTGGACGAGGTCTCGTCGCTGCTCAACTCTCTGCGAGGCCTGACGGTTGAGGCGGCGAACACCGGCGCATTCTCTAAAGAAGAGATCGAAGCCAACCAGTTGCAGCTCGACTCGGCGATCGAGTCGATCAAACGCATCAGCAACACGACCAGCTTTGCCGGGCTGAAATTGCTCAACGGCTCGCTTGACTACCTGACCAGCGGGCAGAACCCCGCCGCGATCCAGGATGTCAACATCTTCGGAGCGAGTTTCGGCACGGCGAGCTTTATTCCGGTGACGGTCGAGGTGCTCAACAGCGCCGAAAGCGGCCAGTTGTTCATCTCCGGCGGCGGTGCCGGCACGTTCCTGTCGAGCGTGAGCTTCGAGGTGCAGGGCAACAAGGGCGTGCAGGTATTCAGCTTCGTGTCCGGTACGACGCTGTCGGCCGTGACATTCGCCGTGAATCAGGTTGCCGACGCGACGGGTGTCAGCGCGTCATTGGTCAATCCCGCCAACCAGGCGTCGGGCATGCTCCTGACCAGCGCGAAGCTGGGATCAGACCAGTTCGTCAGCGTCCGCAAGGTTTCAGGCGGCACGTTCTTCCAGACGCTCGACGCGCCCGCCGGTGGGGCCGTGAACCGCGACACGGGCGAGGACGTTCTCTCGCTGGTCAACGGCAATCTGGCCCTGGGCAACGGCACGGAGATCAGCCTGCGGACGGCCACGATCAACGTGCAGATGAATCTGACCTCGGTGGCCGCGCAGGCGCTCTCGAGTTACGAGTTCAGTGTGACCGGCGGTGGGGCCAAGTACCAGGTCGGTGCGACGGTCAGCACGGCCGAGCAGATCGGGTTTGGTATTCAGTCGGTCGCGCCCTCCCGACTGGGCAACGAGTCGGTCGGGTTCCTGAACGAACTGGTGTCCGGTGGGGCGAAGACGCTGACTGCTGGCAAGGCTCGCGAAGCTCAGGACGTGATCTCCGTAGCGATCGACCAGATCTCCAGGCTGCGTGGGCGACTCGGCGCGCTGGAACGCAACACGTTGCAGACCACGATCCGCAGTCAGCAGATCGCGCTGGAGAACCTGACCGCGTCGGAAAGCTCAATCCGCGACGCCGACTTTGCGGCGGAGACGGCGGCCCTGACCCGGGCGCAGATCCTGAATCAGGCGGGCATTTCGACGCTCGCCCTGGCCAACTCGACGTCGCAAAACGTCCTGGCGCTGCTGCAGTAACCCATCACCCGGCGACAATGACGGGAGTCCGAAGCAAACCGGGCCGATGCGGGCCCGGTTTTTCTTGCGCCGAGTTCAACTGAACTACTCATTTGGCGCCGGCCACTTCGGCCGATCGCCGTTGAGCACGGCGACGACATCGCGAACGACGTCGCTCATGTTGGCCAACGCGGTGTGTGTGCGTGATGCGAGGTGGGGCAAAAGACGAACGTTCGGCAGGCTGTATATCGGGTAGTCCTGCGGCGGTGGTTCCGGGTCGTGAACATCCAACACGGCTCGACCACCGCTGTCGAGCACGCTGCACGACCATACCGCCAGCGCTAGGCTGTCGATGACCATGCCGCGCGACGTATTAATCAACAAGCATGTTGGCTTGAGCTGACCCAACACGTTCTGATCGATCAGGTGTCGATTCGACGGTTGACCGTCGATGTGAATGCTCAGCACATCGGATTCACGCCAGAGCGTTTCCTTGTCGACGTATGAGAAGTCGTAGTCGACGTTGTCGCGCAGGAGTCGTTCGGGCAGCAGGTCGTTGACGAGCAGGCGCATACCGATCGAGTGTGCGACTCGGCCGAGCCGTTGGCCGACACGGCCGAAGCCGAGGATGCCGAGCGTCAACGTATCGAGCTGCGTGCCGACGTGCTTCTTTCGCACGTCGTGAAAGGCCCTGTCCGTCACGGAGGATTCGATAGTGTGACGTGGGCGCAGGGCGTCGAGCATGAGGCTGACGACATACTCGACGACGGCCTGCGTGTTGGCGTCGGGCGTGTAAACGACCTCGACACCGCTGTATCGGCAGGCCGTGATGTCGATGTTTTCCAATCCGACGCCGGCTCGGCCGACGACGCGGAGGCGGGGCGCACGTTCGAGCAGCGCGCGATCGACCTGCGTAAACGTGCGGACGATCAACGCGTCGGCCCGGGCGAGGTGTTCCTCATGTGACGCGCCGTCTTCGACCTTGCTCCAGACGACTTCGGCGTGCTGGGAGAGCCAGGTGGCGGCCGCGGCGTCGAGCGTTTCCGTAATGACGACGACGGGGCGCATGGTGCTTGGCGGTCCCGGCTGGATTACTTGTTGTAGTACTCGGCGTTTTTGGCGATGTACGACTGCCACTCGTCCGGCAAGTCTTCTTCGGGGAAGATCGCCTTGACGGGGCACTCATCCACGCACAGGCCACAGTCGATGCAGTCCACCGGGTCGATGTAGAGCATTTCCGCGTCGCCGAAGTCCGGCTCGTCCTGTCGCGGGTGGATGCAGTCGACGGGGCATACCTCGACGCAGGCGGTGTCCTTCGTGCCGACACACGGCTCGGCGATGATGTGGGTCATGTTCCGTCCTCGTGAGGATGTGCTTCCGGCGCATCCGCTTGGTCGATCCAGCTTATGTCGTTGTACGAGACCGGTCAACGCCTGTGCACGCGCAGAGCGAACGGTGTCGGCACGCGCTTGACTCAGACGCTACAATCGCGACCTCATGGCGAAATCGACAAAAAAGAACTCGGCTGAATCCAAACTACGCGTCGATACGATCGTGCAGGGCGATTGCATCGAGCAAATGAACGGGATGCCGGCTGACAGTATCGACCTGATCTTCGCCGACCCACCCTACAACATCGGATACAAGTACGACAAGTACGATGACAACCGGGCTGACGAGGACTATCTCTCCTGGACGTATGACTGGGTCGACGCGTGCGCCAGGCTGCTCAAGCCGACAGGGTCCTTTTACGTGTTGATCGGCGATGAGTACGCGGCGGAGACACGCGTTCATCTGAAACAATTGCAGCGCGATGGGCAACTCGTGTTTCGCAACTGGATCGTTTGGCATTACACGTTCGGGCAAAACTGCAAGCTCAAATTCAACCGGTCGCACGCGCACTTGTTCTACTGCGTCGGTTCAGCCGCGTGTGACTTGAAGAACGTGGACAAGATCACCAAAGACGCGCCGTGGACCTTTAACCGCGAAACGATCGCCGTGGCCAGTGCCCGCCAAACGGTCTATGGCGACCGTCGGGCCAATCCCAAAGGCAAACTGCCGGACGACACGTGGTACCTTCGGCCGCAGGCGGCGATCGATGCGGGCGAGCAACTGTTCGACCCGGACTGTGATACGTGGAATGTCTCGCGTCTGTGTGGGACATTTAAGGAGCGCGTGGCGTGGCATCCCTGCCAACTGCCCGAGGCGATGCTCGAACGGATTATCAAGGTCTCGAGCAATGAGGGCGATATCGTGTTCGATCCGTTCGCGGGCAGTGGCACGACGTTGGCTGTCGCCGCCCGCCTGAATCGGCATTGGCTTGGTTGCGAGAAGAGCCCCGACTATCGCAAGAAGGCGCTCGACCGGGTCAAACACTGCGCAAAGACGGGTGAGCCCCTGCTCAGCGACCTGTCGGATAAGGGTATCGAACGTGGCAAGCCAAGGAAAAAAGCGGAACCGAAACGCTCGACACGAGAACAGGTCACACGCGTGACGCAGTCCTAGTCAAAGGTGTCGGCCTCGCGATCGGCTTGATCAGGCGTTTCGATGGTCGACTCTGAACTTGTGTCTTCTGGCGGCTGGACGTCCAGTTCCTTAAGCCAGTCCAGCAGTTGCCGGCCGCCCATGCCGTTTGCTCGGCCGACCTCACGTCCATCGGCATCGTGAACGATCATCGTCGGCACGCCCTTGATGCCGTACTTGTTTTGCAGCGCAAGTACGGCCGTGTCATTCGTATCCGAACAGTCGACCTTGATGGGCAGGAATTCCTTGTTGAGCACGTCCGCCACCGCACGATCCGTCCAGACCTTGCGCTTCATGTGTTGGCAAGGCGGGCACCACGAGGCGGTAAAGAGCACAAGGGTCGGCTTGCTTGAGTCGGCTGCGCTTTGCACCGCCACATCGTGATCGGTCCGCCAATCGACCAATTCAGGCCCCGACTTCGACATGCCCGCCTTCGCCCACAACAAGGCGCCCAGAACGATCGCGACGAAGACATAGACGTAGAGACGCGATGTCGGCACGCCAGGCTTGTTGGGCGAATGGGCCGCGTTCGGCTGTGGGTTTGCTTTGATGCGCATGGGTCGTGTTGTGTCCCCACCCTTTTGAACAGTTTAGTGGGTCAGATTGTTCCCGCTCTTACCGTCGCGGTGGGGCAGCGCGATGAGAAGTGAGGGTCAACGCATGAAGTGCAGTATCAGTAGTAGGGCGGCGAGTAGCCAACCGGTCAGCGCGGCCCAGAACGCCGGTTGTTTGAAAATCGCCATGGCTGCGGCCAAGCTGCCCGATCGCGCGAGGTCGGTGTGGGTCGCATCGACGATCCGCGGCGGCGGGTCGGCGCTCGTCTCCAGAATTGACAGGTGCCGCAGGTCGAAACGCTTGCGCGCCTGGTGCGGCGGGCCGCCTTTGGAGACGGACTCCAGGTCCTGTAACAGGTCGGACATCGAGGTGTAACGCTTGCGCTTGTCCTTGGCCATCGCCACTTCGATGATCTCGCCGATGCCTTGAGACAGCGCCGGGTTGATGTGGTCCGGCGGGACGAGTTTGCTCTTGAGATGGCGGTGCATCACGGCCGAGGGATTGGGGCCCTCGAACGGCACCTGGCCGGTGACCATGTGGTAGAAGGTCGCGGCGAGGCTGTAGACGTCGGCCCGTCGGTCGACGTCGACCTCGCCCTTGATCTGCTCGGGCGAGATGTAGTAGGGCGTGCCGAATGCCTTGCCTTGCTCGGCCTCGGCGGCGACGTGGTCGCTCATGGCGCGGGCCAAGCCCATGTCGGCCAATTTCGCCACGCCTTCCTTTCGCGTGATCATGATGTTCTTGGGCTTAACGTCGCGGTGGATGAAGCCCTTCTTGTGGGCGTGCGCCAGCGCGCGCGAGATCTGCGTGATGATTTCCAGCGCGCGTTCTTCGGCGTACGGGCCTTTCTGCTCGACCTCGTCGTAGACGGTCCAACCGTCGACGTACTCCATGACGAAGTAGTGAAACTCGCCGGCCTTGCCGACGTCGTAAGCCTGCACGATGTTGGTGTGATTGAGTTTCGCGGCGGCGCGGCCCTCGGCGTAGAAACGCTCAACAAACTCGGCGCTGTTCGAATACTTTTTGGGCAGCACCTTGATGGCGACTTTGCGGTCGAGGCTCAACTGTTTGGCCAGGTACACCGTCGCCATCGCGCCCGAGCCGATCTTCTTGAGCATGCGGTAACCGGGGATCTGCTGGGTCGCTTTCTGCTCGTCGAGTTGCGGCGCGAGTCGGTCGAGCTGGCGTCGGGTGATCACGCCGTGCTTGACCAGCAGATTCGCAAGCGTCGCCTGATTCTGTTCGACCGCGGCCTGCCCCACTTCGGTCCGTTGCATCTCGATGCAGTGCTGGACCTCATCGTTCGACGCCAAGCCCTGCTCAACAACCAGACGACCCAGGAGGGTGTCCAGGTTGGTCGCTGAGGGATCAGACGTCGCGGTCATGGCAGGTTTCAAACGGGTTCCCTCCGGCGTAGCCGGCAACAGGTCGGGTGGGGTGGTGGGGGCGGGGGTGGGTCAGGCCGCCGGGCAATATTATGCCCGCCGGGCCCGGCCATCGTAGCAGCAGACACAGATTCACCCACGAAAACCTATCGGCTCAGTTCACGGGCGGATTGTCAACGACGCGGGCAGGCATCCATTAGCCCTGTTCAGTGGGTGTTGACTGGGCCGGTCGTTCCGGTTGCGCTTCACTTGTACGTCCGAGAATATGCGTCCTGATGCAACATGGGAATCCCGGTATGACCCTACGAATCTGCCCCCCACGCTTTGAGGCGCAAGGTCTAGAATGTGTAGCGCAAGCGGTTAACCGTGATGAATTGGACTCTTCGGACATGATCCTTACCCGCGAAACAGATCGCGCTATCGGCCGGCAGTTGACCGAACAACTGGCTGAGGTCGAGTGTCGTTTTGCGGCGGAGTTGATCAGCGATTTGCCCGCTGTCAACGGGCTTGTCGAGCACATCGAGCAGTACCGGGGCAAGATGCTTCGGCCGATGCTTGTGCTGGTGACCGCCATGGCGACGGGTCGGCAGGAGCCTTCCGTGACCGATGCCCACCGTGTGGTGGCCACGGTCATGGAGATGGTCCACATGGCGACGCTCGTCCACGATGACGTCCTGGATGAGGCCGAGATCCGGCGGCAGGGCGTGACCGTCAACAGTCTCAGTGGTAACGAGACGGCTGTGATGCTTGGCGACTACTTGATCAGCCACGCTTATCACCTCTGTTCGAGTCTCGATGTATCCAACGATGATGTGTCGCGCCTGTCGGACGACGGTTCCCCGATCGTCGTCAGCCGAATCGTGGCCGATGCGACGAACACTGTCTGTGAAGGCGAGTTGTTGCAATTGACCAATCGCAACAACTGGGCGTTGGACGAAGGCACGTATTTTGAGATTATTCGTCGCAAAACGGCGAGTTTGTGTGGCGTTTGCTGCCGATTGGCTGCCATCCTGAACGACGCCGATGAGGCGACTGTCGAGGCGGTTGATCAGTTCGGCCAGAAGTTGGGCGTCGCGTTTCAGATCGTGGACGACCTGCTCGACGTGGTTGGCGACGAGGAGACCGTCGGCAAGACGCTCGGCCGAGACTTGCAGAAGGGCAAGCTCACGTTGCCCATGATTCATTGTCTCTCCCAGCTCGGTACGGACGAAAGAGATCGGTTCATTGGGTGGCTGAATGTTGGCTTGGCACGTTCCAATGGGGTTGACCCGATTCAGGTCATTCGCCGTCGACTGCTGGAAGGCGGGTCGGTGGACTATGCGCGTGACTGGGCGATGCGCCTGGTCGAGCAAGCCAAAGAATCGTTGAACGAGCTGCCTGATTCTCCTGCGCGGTCAACGCTCTTGCAGATGGCCGACGCGGTCATTAATCGCAAATCGTAAGCAAGGGCTTTCGTCAAACTTGTCATGGCAATCGCGTCAGGTGTGAAGTTATAGACCACGCGCGTCGTTGCTGCGCTATAGTTGCGGCCTCCGGGGGCGACCTCACCGATTACCCGCCCAAGTGGAAGGACGCCCGGATGCCCAACGTCAATCAAGTCTTGAAGGAAGAAATCTCGCGTGTCGCGCGGAAGGAAATCCGCGAGGCGACAGACCAGCTCAAGCGCGCCTCGACGGCGCACCGCCGTGACATCGCCGCGCTGAAGCGGCAGGTCGCTGACTTGGAGCGCCGGGTCAAGTTTTTGGAGACGAAGGAAACCAAGCGTGTGACGCGCAAGCCGAAGGCCGACACGGCCGACGGCGCCCGCTTCAGCCCGAAGTGGCTGCGTTCGCACCGCAAAAAGCTGGGTCTTTCCGCGGCCGATTACGCGAAGCTGGTCGGGGTGAGTGCGCTGACGATCTACAACTGGGAGGCCGAGAAGAGTCGCCCGCGTCAGAGACAGGTCGCGTCGTTGGTCCGCGTGCGCCAGCTCGGCAAGCGTGAAGCGATGCGCGAACTCGAATTGTTGGACTGAATCGATTCCCCAGGCTCCGTCCGAAGTATCACCGGCCGACCCGTAGGGTGCGCTTTAGCGCACCAAGGCCGCGGCGAAACGGTCCGTTTATTGTGGTGCGTTGAAGCGCAGCCTACTTTTCGGACGAAGCCTGGCACGATCTCGGGGTGCACGCATGATCATCGATTTGGAGTCGATGTCGCCCAGCCGGGTCTATCACGCGATGATCCAGACGATCATCCCGCGCCCGATCGCGTGGGTGCTTTCGGACAACGGCAACGGTTTATTGAATCTCGCGCCGTTTTCCTACTTCAATGGTGTTTGCAGCAGCCCGCCGATTGTCTCGATCAGTGTCGGCCGACGTGCCGACGGCACACCGAAAGACACTTGGCGGAACATTGCCGAGCGCGACCACTTCGTGGTCCATTCGACACCTTCCGGGCTGGCTGAGCCGATGGTCGCATCCAGCGAGTCGTTGCCGCCGGGCGAATCAGAAGTGTCATCGCTCGGCCTGCCGACAATCGACGTGCCCGGACAGCCTCTACCGCGTTTGGCCGACGTGCCCGTGGCCATGTTTTGCACGCGGTACGCCATCCATGAAGTTGGCGACGGGCCGCAGGGATTGATCCTCGGTCAAGTTACGCACATGTTTGTCGATGACGCCGCTGTCTCAACGGACGACGATGGGCGCCTTCACATCGACCCGGTGTCTCTCGACCCGATCGCCAGGCTCGGTGGCCGCGACTACATGAAGCGCGGCGAGATCCAAACGATTGGTCGACCGGGTTAGGCTTCGTCTGATACGTAGGGTGCGCATCAGCGCACCACCATGAACGGACGGTTGGCCAACGGCCTTGGTGCGCTGAAGCGCACCCTACGGGTGGGCCGGTGAAACTTCGGACAAACCCTATTGTCCTCAACCATTTGATTTGACGCACACGCACGCTTGGGCGGCGAAGCCGACACGTTTCACTTCGTCAACTGCCAACCCTTCTCATCCACAACAAGCCCGGTGTGCCCCTTGTGCTTGTCGTAGACCGCGTGCATCTCGTCGATTGAGTCGAAGTGGCCGACAATGAAAGCCGCGCTGAACGACTCGCCCGCCTTAACAGGCTTACCGCCAAATTCCTGGATCATGCAGACATAACCGCGCTGGTGGCACCACGCTTCGTGCACGACCCCGGGGTCAAGCGTCATGCCCGCCAGCCACGGGCCGGCCCGGCCGGATTTGGGAGACCGCAGTTTGTATGCCCGGATGAACCGTTGTGGGACGGTTGGGCTGGCGTCACGTCGGTAGTTCAAGCGTTCGTCGGGTCGAAAGTTTTCGTGAAACTGACTAGATGGCACGATGCCGGAAGGCGCAAGCCGCGGTGTGTTCGTATTCGCGGCGTAGCTCAGATAGATCGCGCTGAACGTATCGCCTTGTTTGTGTTTGATGTGACCCGGCATGTCGATGCGAAGAAACATCGCGTCCGAGTCGTTCACGGCGTCGATGCGGTCCATCGAGATGAAGTACCGCTTGCCGAGCGGGAAGACAATCAGTTGTGTCCAGAGCGAGCCCGGCTTCTTGCCCGGCGCGGCCAACGTGTAGCGGTACGTGTTCCGTAAGGCGACGAAGTCCTTCCCGCGGATCACCTCGACGTTGATCCGCTTGGCCTTCGTGCAGATCTGCGGCCCCTCGATCGACCGCTTGGCGGTGTTACCGTGGTAGTCGTTGCCGTACTGATAAACCATGTGGTCGGGCAGGTCGTTTCGGTAGGCGTTGTCCTTGCCCGGTTCCATGATCCAATCGACGATGTCCAGGCCGAATCCCGTGTCGCGGAAACCCGTCTTCTTGTCGAGAAGTGACCCGGCGGCGACGCCGCTGACGTAGCCGGTCTTGCGGATCACGGCCTGCAGTTGGGGGGTTTCGATGCGGACGTGTTCATCCGTTTCATCGATCTGGTACGGCTGGTCGGCGGCTTGAGTGCCGGCCATGACCGCCAGACAGGCGGCGAAGGCGGTCAGAATCCGACAAAATGGACGAAACATATCTGGCTCCTCGGCAATTGCGTGTCGATGCTTATAATACCGGCACGCTATCCCTTAAGGATGGACCCCAAGATATGCACCGACAGCAATGGACGGTCTCGCCGGTTGGAATCCTCGCGATCGCTCTCACCTTGGCGTGGGGCGCGACGGCCTCGGCTGACGCCCCGTCGTTTACCGCTGAGGAACGCGGATTCTGGTCGTATCAGCCGATCAAGCGGCCGGCCACGCCGAATGTCAACGACAAATCCTGGGTTCAGACGCCCGTCGATGCGTTCGTCCTGGCACGCTTGGAATCGAAGGGGCTTGCGCCGGCGCCGCGTGCCGATCGGGTCAAGCTGATCCGCCGGGCGACGTTCGACCTGCACGGTTTGCCGCCGACGCCGGCTGAGGTGGAGGCGTTTGTTAACGACAAGTCCGACAATGCGTTCGAGCGGCTGATCGATCGGCTGCTCGCGTCGCCGCGCTACGGCGAGCGTATGGCCCGCTTGTGGCTTGACCTGGTGCGCTACGCCGACTCGGACGGCTTCAAAGCCGACCACTACCGACCATTGGCCTGGCGGTATCGCGACTACGTCGTCCGCGCGTTCAACAGCGACAAGCCGTACGACCGATTCGTGTTGGAGCAATTGGCCGGCGACGAATTGGCCCCGAACGATCCGGACGCGATGATCGCGACCGGCTACTTGCGGCTTTGGCCTTACGAGTTCAATCAGCGCAACGTCAAGAAGCAGTGGGACGAGATTATCACCGATGTGACGAAGGTCACCGGCGAGGTCTTCATCGGCATGAGCGTGGGTTGCGCGCAATGCCACGACCACAAGTTTGACCCGATCACGCAGGAAGACCATTACCGCCTGCGGGCGTTTCTTGGCACGATCCTGCCGGACGATTCGCTGACGGCCGCGACGCCGACGCAGCGCGAGTCGTACGAGTCGCAAACCGAGGAATACAACCGCGCCACAGCCGAACTGCGCCAGCGCATGCGCAAGATCATGTCGCCACACCGGCAGGCGGTCGAGCGCTCTGCCTATTCCAAATTCACCGACGACATCAAGACCGTGCTGGACGGGAAGTGGGACGACCTGACTCCTTACGAACGGCAGATCGCCGACCTGGCTCGGCGGCAGATGATCTACGAGCACAGCAAGATCGAAGGGCGCATCAAGGGCAAGGAAAAGGAACAGGTCGACCAATTGCGCAAGGCGTTGGCTGAGTATGACACGATGAAGCCGGAGCAGCTCACGCCGATCATGGCGATCCGTGACGCGGGCGAGCGCGGGCCCGTGGTGACCATTCCCGGGGATCGCAAGCAACGCAATATCGAGCCCGGTTATCTGTCGGTGATCGATCCGAATCCCGTGACGATCCGCAAGCCTGAGAATAACCCGAACTCGTCCGGCCGACGTCTGACCCTGGCCCGTTGGATCACGTCCGCCGAGAACCCGCTGGCGTCGCGTGTGGCGGTCAACCGTATTTGGCAGCAGCACTTTGGCCGTGGCATCGTGGGCACGCCCAACGACTTTGGCACACTTGGCGAGCGTCCGACGCATCCGCAACTGCTCGACTGGTTGGCGACGGAATTCATCCGTCAAGAGTGGTCGTTCAAGCGCATGCACAAGCTCATGATGATGTCGAGCGCTTACCAGCAGGAGTCGGTTGTTGCCGCCAGTGATGCGGCAGCGCAGGCCGATCCCCAGAACAAGTTGCTTTGGCGGCAGCGGGTGCGTCGGTTGGATGGAGAGCAGTTACGTGACGCGATGCTGGTTTCGGCCGGTCGTCTTGACGTGCGAATGGGCGGGCAGGGCGTTGATGAGACCTCGACGCGTCGTTCAATCTACGTCAAGCAGATGCGAAACAATCGGCCGCGCATGATCGAAACGTTTGACGGGCCGGACATGCACAACTCGTGCGCCCAGCGAAACACGACGACGACGGCCCCGCAGGCGCTCATGCTGATCAACGGCAAGTGGTCGATGGATATGGCCAAAGCGATGGCCGCACGCCTGCGGAAGCAAACCGACGGCTCCGCAAGCAAAACGATCGAGCGGGCTTACCGGTGGGCGCTCGGTCGTCGGCCGACCGAAGCGGAGGTCAACGACGCGCTGGCATTTGTCAAGGCCTACAAGACGCTGCCCGCACCGACTCCAAAGGGCGATCTGTCCGCAGATCCTGTCTTGCGGAAGGTCGCTGCCGCGGACATGGATTTGCGACAGGGCGATCGGCTGAGTCTGAAGGACGGGCCTGACTTGAAGTTCGAGTCGTTCACGATTGAAACGAGATTCGTCCTACGCAGTCTCGCGGCGGATGCGTCGGTCCGCGTTCTTGTGGCGCAGTGGGACGGCAGCACGTCCCGGCCGGGCTGGTCGTTCGGCGTGACGAGCACGCGGTCGAAGTACCAGCCGCGCAACCTGATCTTCCAGTTCGTGGGCAAGGACAAGGCCGGCAAGACAACTTACGAAGTGGTCGCGTCGAATCTTCGCCCACAACTAAACCGCCTGTATCAGGCCGTTGCCACTGTGAATCTGAAAGACTCGGGTAAGACCGGTATTACTTTCGTCCTGCGTGACCTGTCGGATCCAACGAGCAAACCGCAAGCCGTGCAGGTCGAGCATCGCGTGGTGAGCGGGATCGACACGTCCGCCGACCTGACGATCGGCAACCGCGGCGCAGGTGGCAAGCAGCACGGGTGGGACGGGCTGATCGACTCGGTTCGTCTGTACAACGCAGCGCACCCGTATGAGGCTGTCCAATCCGGCCAAGCGGCGCGTGACACGCTCGTGGGTGAATGGCTGTTTGATGATGCCAAACGACTCACTGCCGACACATGCGGACGCGAACGACACCTGTCGAACGACGGCGTGACGGCCTGGTCGGCCGATCAGCCCACGCGTCAACACGCTGGTGAAGTCAGTGAAAAGGCGTTGGCCGACTTCTGTCACGTGTTGCTCAACTCGAACGAGTTCTTGTACGTCGATTGAGCAATGGCAGCCGCGCTAAGCCGCAAGCGGCCCGATTCGCACATGTTGAAGACGCGTTGGCTCAAGCTGGCAGATCGACTCGGTTACCGGCGGGATGCGTCGGCTGAATGGGCACGCATTGCGGACGCGTACGGCGAGCACGCCCGCGTTTATCACAACCTGGATCACCTGCGTGATTGCCTCGGCCAATTCGACGACGTGCGATCGGCCTGCACCGCACCGGACGCCGTTGAGTTGGCGATCTGGTATCACGATCTGATCTACGACACACGTCGATCAGACAATGAACAACGCAGCGCAGCCGAGGCGGAGTCATTCTGCGTCCACTGTGATGCGGCGAAGATCGACGCGTCGCGTGTCGTGGAGTTGATTATCGCCACAACGCACGGCGACAATCCGCTTGGCGGAGACGACGCTCTGCTTGCCGACATCGACCTGTCGATTCTCGGTCAACCCGCGGAACGGTACGACGTGTATGCGGCCGCCATCCGGCTTGATTATGGTTGGGTATCGGAGGACGCGTACCGAAACGGCAGGTCGCAGGTGCTTGAGCGATTCCTGGCCCGCGCACGCATCTATGCGACCGACCACTTCGCGACGAAGTTCGAACAGAGTGCGCGTCAAAACATTGGCCGGGAATTGGCCCGGCTTGCCGAGTGACGATTGTTTGCTTGAGATCACTCTTCGATCTGACGCAGGGACATGCCCTGTTCTTCGAGCTTCTCTTTGATCTCGTTGAGGCTGGTCACGCCGAAGTTCTTCACGCCCATGAGTTCGGCTTCCGTCTTCATGCACAGGTCGCCGATGGACTGGACGTTCAGCAGGGCCAACGCCTTGCGTGCGCGGACGGAAAGGTTCAGGTCGTTGACGGGGCGGCCCAGTTGCTCGTCGTCGCCGCCGACCTCGGCCTTGAGCTGAGCGTAGACGGCTTCCTTCGCTGCTGTGGCTTGTTGCTCGGCGGCTTCGCCGAGTTTCAGGCCGCGCTGCGCGAGCATGGTCTTGATCTCTTCGATGCTCGACTCGCCGAAGTTCTTGAAGCTGCGCAGCTCGGCCTCGGTGATGCGGAGCAGGTCGGCCAGCGTGCGGATGTTCATCTTCCGCAGCGCGTTTCGCGTCCGCACGGTCAGGTCGAAGTCGGTCACGGGCGTGTCGAGCACGGCCGCGTACTTGGCGCGGGCTTTGTCCGCCTCGTCGTCGATGAGCATGTCGCGGCTGGCGGTGATGTCCTTGATGTACAGCCGGGCTCGCGGGTGGTTCGGGTCGGTCGTGAGCACCTGGCGGACGCAACGCTCGGCCTGCGCGTACGCGCCGCGGTCTTCGTAGAGCACCGACAGGTTGATCAGCGCGTTGAGCGGGGCCTGTTGGCGCTGGACACACTGCTCGTAGAGGTGGATCGCCTCGTCCTCTTCCCCGACCAGGTCGAGGTTGTACGCCAGGCGGAAGCAGATGTCGGCATGGTCGGGGTCGGCGGTGAAGGCCGCCTCGTACTGCTTGATGGCTTCGAGTCGCTCGCCGGCGTCCTCGGCTGTTCGGCCTTGGGCGAAGTACTTCTCGGCGGTAGCGGTATCGCGAAAATCGTTGTCCATGACAGCGTTGCTCGTGTGGGGTTCCCTGACCAGAATGGTCGGCGGTCGCCGACGGCGCGGTGTTGGCGAATCGAGGATTATAACCGCAAGTCGCGGTTGATCCAGTCGCCGGCCGGCGGGGGTAGTGGTTCACATTGCTGTCAAGCGTCGTGCCACGGCCGTGTCGGCCGTGCGGTTCATCGAGGGTGTTTCGCACGGCCGACACGGCCGTGGCACGAGAAAAAGCTCAGCTCAAAGTGAACCGCTACCGACGCGGGTCTTGGGCGGCGTGCGGGCAGCGCTCAGAGCAGTGTCAACGGGTTCACGCGGGTCTTGAGGGGCAACGACACCGGCCCGCCGACGCGCTGCGACTCGAAGCAGGAGACGATCATCTCCGTCGCCGTCCGGGCCTCGTAGGTATTGCTCTCGGGCAGGCGGTCTTTTTCGATTGCGTCGATCAGGTCGCGGACAGCCAGGACGTTGCCCGCGTGCAGGCCGCCGTCCTTCAACGGCTCCGGCTTGCCGACGCCCGCGCTGGTGATGGGCGTCCAACTTTTGCCGGTTCGGCCGGGCGTCCAACTCGGGTCGTCCAGGACGTGCGCGGCTGGGAGGTGCCCGGTGTGCAGGTCGATCACGCCCTTGCTGCCGTAGATGGTCAGGCCGAACCGCGAGGGGTTGCCGCCGGCGTTGCGGTTGGAGTTGAAGTAGCAGGTCGATCCGTCGGCCATGCGGTACATAGCGTGGACGGCGTCGCCCGCGAGCGGGCCGATGCCCTCGGCGCCGTCGCGGAGGTCTTTCTTGGTGATCGGTTTGCCGCCCTCTATAACGCGCGCGAAGCACCAGGTCGGGTCGCCGGCCAAGTGGTTGGCCAGATTCAGGACGTGCGTGCCGAGCACCCACAGGTCTTCGCCGCCGCCGCGTCGGTCTTCCTTGCCGCGCGCCCGGTATTCGAGCACGCTCCCGATGCGCCCCGATTCCAACAGGTCGCGAACGACCTTCAGTATTGGGCTGTAGCGGGTCTGGTGTGCGATCGCCAGTTTGACGTTGTGCTTTTCGCAGGCCGCGATCATGGCGTCGGCCTGCTCGAGCGTCTGGCACATCGGCTTTTCGAGGTAGATGCCCTTGACGCCCCGCTGTGCCGCGTCGATGACCATCGCCGCGTGCATGTCGATCCACCGCTGACAGACGGCCACGATGTCCGGCTTGGTCTTGTCCAGCATCAGCCGGTAGTCGGTGTAGCTGTCTTTCGCAGCGACCTTCAGACGGCCGGCTTCCGCTTCGAGGCCGCGCTTGTTGTCGTCTGCGACGGCGACAATCTTCGTCTGCGGGATGTCAAGCCAGACTTTGTCGATGCCGTGGCCGTAGTTGCCTTTGAGCGTTCGGCCGATGACTGCCACGCGGTAGGTGTCGGGCATGCTTGCGTCTCGCGGATGTGCCTTACCGGCTCTGCCTTATCGATCGACGCCAAGCGATGTTTCGGGCTTGGCTCGGCCGTCCAGGACTTCCATCACTTTCTGGCGGATCTTGTCGTAGGCCGGCTCACCATAATACATGGCATAGGAGCGGTACTCACGTTGACGCCGCCACTCCAGGTGATAGAGCCTTTGTCCGGGGCGGAGCTTGCCCTGCGCGATTTGCACCTTCGCGTAGAGCGGTGACAGGCCGAGCGTGATCTTCTGCAGCAGCGCGGTGCCGGCCTTGTCGTACGCGAAAAACACGTACTTGAGCACTTGCTTGTCGTTGACATCGAGGTGTTCGATCACGATCACGCGATGGTTGGCGTGGATGAACTGGTCGCGGCAGAATCGGCCGTTGAGGATTCGGCCGTCGCGGTACAGCCTGACGTAGCGGTCGTGGTAGCGGTTGCGGTTCTTGATGTCGCCGGTTGCCTGGAAACACTGGATCAGTTTGGCCAGGGCGCCCGCGTCGTTGGGGGCGATCTCGTCGGCTTTCAGGAAGTGTTTGAGCGCCTTTTCGTTGTTGCCCTGTAGTTGGTAGATCTGGGCAAGGTTGTAGTGCGCCGCAAAGTGGTCGGGGTGGAGTGAGACGTGCTGTTCGAAAGCCTTGACAGCCGCGTCGAGCTGGCGCTGCCGAGCGAGCAGCATGCCGCGTGTGTGGTGGAGTTCGTCGTTGTTCGGGTCGATCTCGCCGGCCTTGCTGAGCGCTTCCTGCGCTTCTTCGTATTGGCCGAGCGACGTGCGCGCCTTGGCCAACTCGATCAGCAGGTCGGCGTCGTCCGGCGTTTCCTTCAACGCGGCCTTGATATCTTTGATCGTCTCGCCGATGCGTCCCGTCGAGCGGAGCCGGCGGAATCGCTCAAGCCGGTACGCCCGGTTGTCGGGTGCGAGCAGGACGGCCTGCGATAGCGACGCGATGGATTGACCTTTCTTGCCTTGCGCCCAGTACGCGCGCGACAGGTCGAAGTGCAGTTCGGCGTCTTGGGGCTCAGCGAGGATTGCGGCCTGTAGTTTTTTGACCGCGTCCGCCAACAGCGGCTTGGCGGCGTCGAATTCGCGTTGCCGCATCAGCTTGTTGGCGCGTTCGATCAACTCTTTGGCCGCGTCGTCTGCCGATGCCGGGGCCGTGCAAATCAGCATGAGCAACATTGCCACGACGATCGCTGCTGTAGCGCGCGTCAAGGCGTTGGACCGGTCCGGGCTGCCGTTTCGCATCGATTCACCCTCTTCAAAAAGTCGCGTTCCCAGCCTCGCATCGGCCGACGGAGCGGGTCACTTGCGGAAAAACGCCGCCCACACCTGTTCCTGGATGGCATAGTTGGCTGACCCTGCATGATATGAGACGCCGCCGTTGAAGTCGCGGATCTGGTTGTATGGGTCGGGAATCCAGTCCGCACTGCCGTCGATATACAGGGCGTTGTACCCCTCCACGTGGTGGACGTCGGCCGATCGGCCGGGGTCGCTGAATGCGTCGGCCATGAAGGCCTCTTCAACGCCGACCTGCGAAAGCCGGGCTGGCTGCCACGACGGCGGGTCGAACGTCGTGCGGTAATGGTAGTGGGTCTGGATCCACTTCTGGGCTGCGGGCATCTGGTCCCAGTATTTCGGCCAACCGCCGCCCGCGCCGGACGACTTGTTGTAATTCATTGAGTGCTTCCAACTGGGGCAGTACATGATCTCCGGCTCGAAGTAGTCGAGATACGACAATGCGCCGTGGCTGCGGTATCGATCGATGTGCAACGAAGTTTTGCCCGAAGGCTCAACGCTCCACGTCCGCCCCCAAACGGCGTAAACGCCCAGCCCCGGGTCGCCGAGCGTGACCTGACTCGGGACGAGTTGCCCGTTGTTGACGCTCCCGGCGAAGCCGATTTGTCCCTCGCCCATCTGGCGGAGGTTGGACTTGCAGTTCGCGCGGCGCGCGACCTCTCGGCCGCGATTCATGGCGGGCAACAGCAGCGCGATCAGCAACAAGATGATGCTGATCACGACTAGCAATTCGATCACGCTGAATGCGCGACGTCGTTGACAGTTGATTCGATGACCGGTGGGCATGGACTTGCTCTCGTTGAACAATCATAACCCGCGGCCAGTGCATCTCAAGCCCGCCGTCGGCGGCGAAGCAGGGCAACGCCCGACAGCATGAGAAGAGCTGAAATGGTCGGTTCCGGGATCGTGCTGACCTGGGTGATCGTCAGGACCGGTGCGTTCGGTCCGTCATGATCGAACGCGGCACCGACGAAGGCATCGTCAAGGCGCAGCCGGAATCCGTGGTTACTCGATGGGTTCGCCAGCCAATCCGAAACGATGTCGGTCACGTCGATGACGAAGCTGATGTCAACCACCGGCCCGTCCGTGGCGTTGCCATTGTCACCAATGAACAACTCGCCAGCCAGATCGACACCCTGGTCAAACGTCGGGTTATTGGTGGTGGCATCCCAGGGTTCGGTAACCCGTGCGAGGAACAGGTCGCCTGAATTCACGTTGTTCAGTTTGTGGTTCTCGTGCAGCGTCAAGGTAGCGTTGACGACTTGGCCGGCCGAGAGTGCCGACAGGTCGAAATCGAAGAAGGCGTTGACTTCCAACTCTGGATTGTTTTCATTGGCGCGTTCTCGAACATAGAACGGTCCAGCGAACTGCCCGCTGGCCGCCGGGGATTCGCCATTATCCGCGGCGGTCTGGAATTGATTCAATGGGATGACCGTCTGAGTTACGAGTCCGGCGTTGGCGATCGGAGTAGCCTCAATGAAAGGTGCGTCCGGCCCGGTGCTGTCGAAGGCTGCGCCGACAAAGTCCTGGTCGATGCGCAGACGGACGCCCTGATTGCTGCCGGATGCGATCCATGCGTTGACATAGTCTGTCACATCGATCGCATGATCGATGTCAACCGCGGGCCCGGCCGACGCCGCGCCGTTATTGCCGAAGGAAAAGTCGGTGCCAGCGACGACTGTTTGGTCGATCGTCGGCGTGCTGGTCGTCGCGTCCCAAGGTTCGGCGACCCGAGCGACGAACAGGTCGGCGGAATTGACGTTGTTCAGCTTGTGGAATTGGTGGAGATTCAGCGTCGCGCTTTCAACGAATTGGCCGCCCAGAGCCGACAGGTCGAATTTGGCGTACGCGTTGATGATCTGATGCAATGGCGTCCCGTCACGTCGGTGCCGGACGAGCAGGTCGGCACCGGCGAAGCCGCCGGTTGTCGGCGAGTTGCCGGCGGCGTCGGCTGTTTGAAACTCGGATAACGGCAGCGTGATCGCGGCGGCGCGCGATGGGACCAAGATGGCCGCGCAAACCCAGGTAAAGACCAACAGCATTGCGGCAACGAAAGGTTGGCGGCTCGTTAACATCCAAGTTCTCCTGTTTAGATAGTCGCGGTCAGGCACAAGTGTGATCAATCTATTCTCGATAACACGACTTCTTGGGATTGTACCTATTCAGGAGTATGGGCACAAGGGACCTTTCGTGTCCCGCCGAATGAGCGATAGCGCACGTGATTCGCCGGAAGTGTGCTACTACCGCGACGTTGCCGGCTCGTCATGTGTGACTTTCGACGGGTGCGGCAAGGGCGGCAGGTTGTAGTCTCGCCGGATCTGATTCTGGGCCTTCAATTGTTGATCAAACAACTGCGCGGATGTCTGAATCGATTTGCCGTCGGCCAATCCAATCTCGATCATCTCAAATCCGGCTGGCGGATCGTTGAAGTCGGGGTCCGGCCAAACGATGACTGTCCACAGGTTGCGGTCGCCGTCGACCAATCGAACGCCGTGGTGTGTAAAAACCAGGTCGCCCACGCGGTGCGCGACGGCGTTGTTGGGCATCTTGCGGGCTTGCGCCTGTGCGGTCGCGGCGAGCGCGGCGGGGTCGCTTTCCAGCGTGGACAGCGTATAGTCGCCGATGACCGTCAGGCTGGGGTCGGACTCACTCGTGAATAGCTGGTAGTCCGTAGTGAACAGCAGGTGATCGGTCTGCATGAGTTGTAGCCCGTGCTTCGGGCCGCGGCCTTGATGGTCCGTCGCGTAATCGACCAGCGCCTGCGCCGCGTTACCCCCCAGGTTGGTCGTTGCGAATGTGCCTGCGGGCCCGGGCGCGGTCATGGCCTTGTTGGTGGAGAAGGCGATCATCGCCAGGAAGCCGCCGAACCCCAGGACGATGCCGATGGCTGGGAACGCGAGCGTGGCCAGCGTGGCTTGCCCACCTGTGACTTGCTGCGCCTGTCTCAGCCCGAGCGTCGCGCTGACGATCCACCAGACCGCGCCAACCATGGCCAACCCGTACATGCCGCAGATCGGGATGGCCGCCAGGATGTAAGGCCCCGATGTGTAGCACAACGCCTGGTATGTTCGGCCGATCGAGTGGCTTGGTTTGGCGCCCATCCAGAGGAACAAATGCGCCACCGCGCCCCAGATCAGCGTCAGCACAATCGTGCTGATACTCAATCCAAACGCCCACAACGAGCCGAACCCAATCATGGGCAGCAACGGTGCGCCGCCACCGCCGCCCGGCCCGCCGGCCTGCGTCACCAACAAGGCAAAAAAACCGCCAACGACCGCGCAGAATAGCGAGAGCATGCCCGCGGCGACGAGTTGCATGAAGATCAAATACCACCACGCCTGCCCGTTGCCGCTGTCCACCGGCGTCGCGCGCATCAGATTGATCGGGTCGACCATGCCTCGGCCGATCATCTTGAAGAATGTCTTGACGATACCGATGTGCTTCCGACGCAACCAAGGGTTGTGCGTCACTTCCGTTTGCGCTTCGGTCACGCCGTCGCCCGGGCGAAGCACCATTTGGTCGAGGTGGATGTGTTGGCCGCACTGGACGCAGTCAAACTCAGCCGGCATCAGCAGGCCGTCCCGACTGGTCCCGAAATAGGACTGGTCGCAGTGCGGGCAGCAGAACTTGACGCTGTTGGGGCGGAACCGGTATTCGCTGGGTCGGAACGGCTCGCCGCACTCGGGGCACGTCCGTGCCGACAGGTTCCAAAGCCGGTAGTCACACCTTGTGCAGCGCATCGTTCAACGCCAGAAGGACAGGTCGTCGGTGGATGTTATCGTCAGTCGGCCGCGCGTGCCCGCTCGATCAGGTCGTCCAGCACGCGCCGCTGTTTGGCCAATTCGGCGACACGGTCCTTCGGCCGACTCGACGCCTCGATCATCACCCAGCCGTCGTAGGCGTTGTCGTGCAGCAGCTCGATCAATTTCGCCCACGGGTAGCCCGTGCCGTCGAGTTCGCGCGTGTGCAATGTCGCGCCGAAGCGGTCTTTGACCAGGTTGAAGTTGTGTTCGAGGCCCTTGCCCTTCAGGTCGACCGCGTTCGAGTTCCAGCAGACGGCCGCGGTCTTGTGGTCGGCCACGTCCATGATCGCCTTGATTGTCGGCAACTCCGCGCACTGCCCGTGCGTCTCAAGCCGAACCTGCTGTCCTAGCCCGTCGGCGAATTTGGCCAACTCGTTCAGGCTTTTGCCGATCTGTTCGATCGTCTTCTCACGCGGCACGTTCGGCCAAAACCGGTCCGGTTTGACCTTCACGCCCGTCGAGCCGATGTCGTGGCTCAATTGCAAGAATGTCTTGGTTGTCTCGATTGCCTTGCGCACGACGGCCGGGTTGGGGTTGTCATACCGTTCGTTACTGCCCGGGCCGACGCACGTTACAGAACTGTCGGCGAATCGTTTCTTGACCTCTTCGCGTTGGGCTTTGTTCAGCGATGGCTCGACACCGTGCTTGTGCGTCGTGCGCAACTCGACGCCGAGCGTGCCGGACTTCTCGCAGTTGGCGATGAGCGTGGGCAAATCCCAGTCCTTACCCCATTGATACGTCACCAGCCCGAAGCGCATGTTCGACTTGTGCGGCGCGGCGGCCAAGCCGAACGCGGGCAGGGCGGCCGTCGCCGTGGCGACGCTGGTGGCGAGGAAATGTCGTCGTGTCGGTTCGCGTCGTATCATCGAATGACTCCTTCGTAATCGTGATCGTCCTCGTCATCGTAATCGGTAACGCAACCGAGTCGATCACGAGGACGATTACGATTGGGTGCGTGTGCGTTGCGTTGCGGTTTCGCGCTCAGCTCGGTCGTAGGGTGGGCAGTGCCCACCCTACATTCACGCTCTAAATATCGCCCCCAATCGTTTACCCATCAACATCCCTGCGCCCACGAGCGTGACGGTCAGCAACGCCATCCCCCAAACGCCCATCGCGCTTGCGACGTAAGGCCCGTCGCCGAGCCGTTCGTAGAGAATGTAAATCGCCTTGGTGATGGGGAAGTGCTCTTCCTTCTGCGCGAGGATCAGCGAGTCGCTGACTTCCAGCACGGCGAAACTGAACGCGAGGATGCCGCCGGCGATCAGGTTGGCCATGATCAGCGGGATCACGACACGACGCATCGCCGTGAACTGCGACGCGCCTAGGTTGAGCGCCGCTTCTTCCAGTTGACCCGACGTCTGCTCAAGGCCGGCCGTAGCCGAGCGCACGACGTAAGGCAGCCGGCGCACCGCGTACGCGATGACCAGCAGCAGCACGGGGTTCGGGTATTGACCGGTGACTTTGAACGCTTCGAGCGGCGCATCGCCAAGCGACTGCGCCCACGCCGCGGGCAGACACGTATCGAACACGCTCATCAACCAGTCGGGCGCCGCGCCGTCGAACGGCCAGCGCAGCGTCATCGCCACGTAACCGAACGCCATGACCAGCCCCGGCACAGCCAACGGCAGCATCGCCAGCGCGTCGAGCGCCCAGCCGCCGCGCACGCGGACGCGGACGGTCAGGTATGCGATCGCCAGGCCGAACACGATGCACAGCAGCATCGCGCCGAATGCGTACATCAGGCTGTTCGTGATCGAGCCGGCGGCCAACGGATGCGTCAATGCGCCGTTGTCGCCGACGTAGTGGTCGAGCGTCATCTCCTGCGGCAGGACCGTGCGGTACCACTGACTCGTCTCGCTCAGCGATGAGAACAAGACGCCGATGTGCGGCAGGATGGCCAGCAACGTGACCAGCCCGAACAGCGTCGCCGCGCCGATGCCCGCGATGCCGGTGAGGCTCCGTGGCTTGGCCGCGATCGACGCCTTCGACTGCATCTCGTACGCCCGCCCGCCGAACACGAACTTACCCAGAAGGTAAAGCGACACAGCCGACACGAGCATGACGACGACCAGCGCGTAGGGCCGAGGGTTCGTCTCGATCTGTTGCAACCCGTGAAAGACCTGCACGGGTGTGATCGTGTGGAAGTCGAACATCAACGGCGTGCCAAGCTCGGTGAACGACCAGATGAAGACGATCGTCGAGCCGGCGAAGATGCCCGGAAGAATGAGGGGGAGGGTTACGCGGCGGAACCGCCGCCAGCGACTCGCGCCCAGGCCGACCGCCGCCTCGTCGAGCGCGGGGTCGAGGTTGGCCAGCGCGGCCGTGACGTTGAGGTAGACGATCGGGTAGAGGTGCAACGCCTCCATCACGACGACGCCAAGGAACCGTCCGCTGAACGGGAAGGCTTCGGGCAGCCAATCGCCGCCGAGCCAATCGATCCCGCCGGACGACCAGTCGATTACCCCAAGCTCCACCAGCGTCGCGTTGACCGCACCGAATCGGCCGAGTAACGCTTTGAGCCCGATCGCGCCGACGAATGGCGGAAGGATGAGCGGGACGAGCACCAGGCTCGACAGCAACGACTTGCCGCGGAAGTCGAACTTCGCCGCCAGCAACGCGAGCGGCAACGACATAACAATGCACAGAAACGTCGTGCAGACCGCCACAGCCAAACTGTTGACCAGTCCCGCGCGGTAGACCGGGTCCCAGATGACGCCGGTCTCGCCGATGAAGTAGCGCAGCATCGACCGCGCCTGCTCGCCGATCGTGTTGCCCTCAGCCGGCCCGAATCCCCCGCGCACCGTCAGCGCGATCGGCCACAACAAGAAAACCGCGAGCAACCCAAGGATGACCGCGTAAAGGCCGTACCGGTAAACCAACCTGAGCGAACGTCGCGCCGACATGCGCAACAGCATAACGCACGCGCCCTGTCTGGCGCACCCATCCACCTCATGGGGCACCACAACAACACAAGGCGCGGCGACTTCAGTCGCCCGCGCGCGTCCCCCAAACTTACAATACGCTCACTAAAGCGTGGCCGACGTGTACGGCAGCAGGCCCATATAGCGCGCCCGCTTGATCGCCTGCGCGACCATGCGCTGCTCACGGGCGTTCAGCCCCGTGCGCTTGCGGCCCTGGATCTTGCCGTTGGGCGTCAGCAGTCGGCGGAGTTCTTCGACGTTCTTGTAGTCGACAAACACCTTGCCGTTGCTGGCCGTGGTGATGATCTTGGAACGGGGCGGCTGCCCGAATCGAGCGAAATCAGCCATCGGTCAAAACTCCGTCACGGGTTGATAGCCCCGGCTGACACACAGCGGGGGCGACGGTTGAGCGAGGATGATAGCCACGCTGTTCAAAATGCTCAACATGCCGCGCGGCACACGCAGCCGGAAGCCCCGTGCCAGCCCTAGCTTTGCTTCATCGCCCCCCGCAACACGCCGCGCCGCGGTCGCCATCGCGATGAGAATCGCCTGTCGTCGTGCGTGGCACGGGGCTTCCGCCCGCGTGTTCCATCGAGCTACACCAGCTTCATCGGCGCCCGATCCGCCTCACTCACGAGCCACTCCACCTTGCCGCCCGTCTGCTCATCCAGCCGATCGCGGTAGATCGGCAGGTAGGGGCGTTCGGTGTTCGTGTGACCCGCGAGGATGATGCTCGTCCCTCGCTGGACAGCATCCAACTGGTCATGGTGACGCATTTCGCCGGTGATGAATGAATCGAGTGGGCCAAGATGGGCCTTCATTACTGACGCACCAGCGCCGGCACAGACACCGACCTCCCGAATTGGCTGGTCACTCGCGGCAGCGACTTCGAGCCGAGAGACGCCCAGGTGTCGTTTCAGTCGGCTGACCAGGGTGGCCATGGCAACCGGCTTCCTCAGCCGGATCCGCCGACCTTGACCGGCTTGCTTGCCATCGAGGAACTTCGCCACGTCCCATGTTTCGAAGACGTCGATCGCAGGTTCTTCATAGGGGTGCGCGTTGCGAAGCGCTTCAAGTGTCGGCGTCACGTGAACCGGCCAACAGATCATCTCCAAACGCACCTCCGATGTCCGCTCAAATCGCCCGGGTTTGCCGATCGTTGGGTTGGTATCCGCGCCGCCCCGAAACGTGCCTTCGCCTAACGACGTAAACGAGCAATTATCATAGTCGCCGATCGTTCCCGCTCCTTGTTTTGACATGGCGTCGCGCACGCGGTCCACGGCGTCCGGCGGCACAAAGGTCACGATCTTGACGGGATCGTAACTGATCGCGTCGGGCGACGGCTTGCGCAGATTCATCGCCCAGACTTCGCCATTGCCGACGCCCGAGGCCAGCCAATCGTTGACGCCGTCATCAACTTCATCGAGCGCGGTGTGAGGGCTGTAGACGGCGACATTCTTGCGGATCACTTCGCGCAGCACACGACCCTTCCAGGTCTCGCTTGTCAACCGCTCGACGGGCTCAAAGATCGGCGGGTGGTATGCAATGATTAGTTGCGCTTTCAGCCGAACGGCCTCGTCCACCACCGCCTCGGTCAGGTCGATGCACAGCATGCCGCGCTTGACGCGCTGATTCTGGTCGCCGACATGTAGGCCGACCTTGTCCCAAGGCTCAGCCAATCCCAACGGAGCGAGGGGGCGAATCGTCTTGAGCAAGTCCTTGAGTTTCATCCCGCCACCATATCGCGCCGCCGCCCAATGTGCAGCCCGCGTCCGCCGCTGGCCGATGCAATCCGGGGCGGGCCGTCCGAGCGTGCGCGATGAATCAGTCGGCCAAGCCAACTACGAAACCACTCCAGCCGCGGGTCAAGTCCGACGTGTCGCTGCCCGACCTGCCACGGCAGCCGCTGTCGCCCAAGCAGCAGGCCGAGGCGGTCGAACGGGCGTCGGCTGCGGCCCAGCAGCGGGTCGAACTCGGGGCCAAGCTGCTCGACGCGGCGCGGTCGCAGGTCGTTTCGTTTCAGTCGCAGGCTCAGTCGTTCCGCGACGAGCAGCAGGCGTTTCGGGAGTCCGTCGAGCGCGACGTGGCGGGCAGCTTTCGGCAATACGACGGCTGGATCGAGCGGATGGAGTCGCGGCTGACGACCCGGATCGAGCGGATGGAGGGCAAACTGGACGCGATGGAAGCCGAATGGCAGCGCGTCCAAAGCAAACTGGAGTCGTTCGTGCAGCGTGCGGTGACCCTGATCGAGCACAGTCAAACGCTGGTCGACATGGTCGGCAGCGGCGTGAGCGGGTCGGTCGCGCTGCAGACGCCAGTCGCACCGACGTGTTCGGAGGGGGATGTGGGGGATTCGGCGACGACGCCGGTCGCCCAATCGCCGGATGCGACCTTGTCTGAACCCATCGCCGAGCAAGATGGACAGGCCAATCCGACGTCGGCTGACGATTCACAATTGCTCGACGAGTCTTCATCTGGCGAGCCGACCATTCGCTACGCCGAATTGATCGACCGCCTCCGTCAGCGCGTCGTTCGGCTGTCGGAGGTTGACGACGAAGCCGTTGGGTCTTGACATTTAGCCGCGTCGCTTGCGACGCGCTCCGCGCGTCAAACACGTCGCAAGCGACGCGGCTAAATGGGGACGCGATTCACGCGATCACCGCCGTTGTCGAACGATTCAATTCACGGCTCAACTGCCGAACCGCCTGCCGCAGGCGGTGTTCGTTTTCGACCAGTGCAAGACGGACGTAGCCCTCGCCGCCCGGGCCGAACGCCGCGCCGGGGGTCATGGCGACTTCGGCTTCGTCGACCATCGCAAGACACAGTTCGTTGGTCGAGCCGTTGAAGCGGGCCAGGTGTTCGTCGCTGACCCGCGCCCAGATGAACATCGACGCACGCGGCACGTCGACGGACCAGCCCAGCCGTTGCAGGCCGCGGGCCAGCACGTCGCGGCGTTCCTGATACTTCCTCGCTTGTGCGTCGATGTGCTTGTCGCCTTCGCGCATCGCGATGATCGCGGCGATCTGCACGGCCTGGAAGATGCCGTAGTCGTAGTAGCCCTTGATCGTCGAAAGGGCCTTGATCATGTCCGGGTGACCCGCGCAGAAACCGATCCGCCAGCCGGCCATGTTGTACGGCTTGCTTAGTGTGCTGAATTCAACACCGAACCCCTTGGCCCCCTCGGCCTGCAAGTAAGACGGTGCTTGATAGCCGTCAAAACACGTCTCGCCATACGCGAAGTCGTGCAGGATCATGACCTGGTGTTTGTCAGCCATGCGCACGACCTTGTCGAAGAAGCCCGAGTCGACGGTGATGGCCGTGGGGTTGTGCGGGTAGTTGAGCACGACGACCTTCGGCTGCGGCGTGAGCGTGTCGAGCACGTGGTCGATACGGTCGAGGAACGCGTCGTCGTTGCCCAGCGGCACGCTGACCGTGCTCGCGCCGGCCAGCACGATCGCGTAGGTGTGAATCTGAAACGCCGGGTCGGCCACGACGGCGATGTCGCCCGGCCCCATCATGGCCAGGCACATATGGCTGAACCCTTCCTTCGAGCCGATGGTCGCGATGACCTCGGTCTCCGGGTCGAGTTCGACGCCCCATTTGCGTTTGTATTTCAGCGCAAGATCGCGACGCAGGTTGTAGATGCCGGCCGAAACCGAGTATCGGCTGTTGCGCGGGTCGGTCGCGGCCTCGCGCAGCTTCTCGATCACGACATCAGGCGGCGCGTCCGACGGGTTGCCCATGTTCAGGTCAATCACATCGACGCCGTCGCGCCGGCGTTCGTAGATCAGGTTCTTGAGCTTGCCCAGCACGTAAGGCGGCAGGCGGTCGATCCGGTTGGCGGGTTGGATTTGCATGGCTTATCAGGTCGCGGGGTACGCGATGGTCCTGGTCAATGGGGTTTCATCAGCAAAGCACATCGTGCGCGGCATGAGGGTCACTCGGCACGCACACCTCAAACTTATCGTCTCAATCGACGCCGACACATGCCAATGCGCCAGCGACCACGTTTTGCTGTCTAATGGTTCGTTGCGGGTCGTCCGCTCACTGCGCGTTGCGGCGGTCCCACGCGCGTTTGAGCACGGGGTCGAGAATGACCAACGACTGTGCGGCCTGGCGGAGCATCGCGTTGCGCTCCTGGCCCATCAGTTGCGCTTCGATGCGCAGGACACGTCGGCGGCGCATCTCGTCGCGGACCGAGTCGAGCGGTACGTCCTGCCCCGGCACGACCTGCTCGACCTTGACGATTGCGAAGCCGTTCTCGATGTTGATCGGGTCGGATACCTGCCCGACCCGCATGCCGCGGACCTGTTCGCGCACCGCCTTCTCGAAGGTCGCGTCGACCGGGCTCATCAGCGGCAGCAGCCCGCCTTGCCGGGCGCTCACGTCGGTGCTGTGGTTGACCGCCAGGTCGATGAAGTTCGCCCCGCCGCGGGCCTGTTGCACGATCTGCGTCGCCTGCCCCAGGCGGGGGACGACGATGAGTCGGCAGCGGTACTTGGGGCCGTACGCGAGTTGGTATTCTTCGTCGATCGCGGCGCCGCTGACCTGCACGTCCGTCTTGATCAGCTTGCGCAGCGCGGCGTTGCGCTTGAGCAGTTGCTGGAAACGCACGTCGCCCAGCCCACGCAGGCGGCGGATCTCACGCACGAGTCGGGCCGCCTCGTCGGCATCGGTCGACCAGATGTCGGCGAAGATGTTGCGCTCGCGCTGCACGTCGGTGTCGTTGACGGACAGACCGGCCTGCGCGAGTCGGCGTTCGACCATGCGGTCGAGGATCAGGTCTTCCAGCACGCGCGGGCCGCCGGCTTCGAGCAACGCCGCCCGCATGTCGGATACACGCACCGCGCGGTTGCCCAACAGGGCGACCGACTGATCGCCCGCGCCCCTGGCTGAGCGGTTTGGCGAGCCGGCGTTGGCGACGCTAGAATTGCTCGCACCGGCTCCGTTTCGCGCGGTTGTATCGCCCGAAGACGTGCCGGCACGGTCGTCCACCGACGTGCCGCCGCCGCAGCCCAGCAGTGACACGGCGATCCCGCCGATGATGATGACCAGATAAACGCGTCGCATGAGGGTCACGCTATGACCCGCCCGACGCCGAGTCAACGCCCGCCAGGTCCCCCGGAATCCCCCCGAACCCCGCTCCGACCCTGCCGCCCACCCGCTTATGAGTCAGGCCAACAGCGAGACGCGCACGATCCTTTGCCCGTACTGCGGTCATATGCAGAACGGCGGCGATAAGTGCGACCTGTGCGGTGGCCTGTTCGAGCCGCTGTCCCGTAAGGCGACTCAGATCGCGATGGGGCCTTGGTTCCTGCGCGACAGCCGAATGCCATTTCGGCCCGGCTGCAGTTACGAGGTGATCAAGAAGCAGGCCAAGGCGGGGCGGATCAAGCCCGCCACGGTCTTGCGTGGGCCGACAACGAAGCAATTCTGGTCGGTCGCACGGAACGTACCGGGCATCGCACATCTGATCGGGTACTGCCACGACTGCGGCGAGAAAGTCGACCCGGCGTCAACGACCTGCCGGCATTGTGGGACGGCTTTCAGTGAGCCGGACGAGCGCAACGAGCTTGGCCTGATGTACATGACCGAGGCCGAGGCCTCGCGAGCGCAGCGTCGATTGAATGCGGCGATCGCGCGGGCCAACGGTGAAGGTGGCGAAGAGGATGAAGCCGGTGGCGGCAAGCTGGATAAGACCGGTGCGGCGACCGGTGGCGACAGCCCGAGCAAGCCCGCAGCTAAAGGCGGCGTTGGGATGGACCTATTGGCCGACGTGTTAGGCGACGAGGTCGACATGGCTGGCGGCACGCCCGAGACGCCCGGTTCAGCGCCGACCGGTTCAACGGTCGCGCCCGGGGCGGGCAGAACTGCGGCGCCGCAAGCGGCGCGTTCCGCCGCGGCACTCGACTTCGGGCCGACCGACGACGTCAATGACCTGGAGTCGGCTGAAAGTTTGGCTGAGGGCAACAGCCGATTGGGTGCCCTGACCTGGGTGCTGGTCGGCATCAACGTGCTGATTCTCGTGGCGGTCATCTACATGTTCAGCGTCGTCGCCAGCCGATCGAATGAGGGCAAGGAAAAAGACGGCGACAGTAAGACGAATCAACCCGGCGACGATTCGGGTGTGATGCGAAAGCCCATCGTTGTCGAGCCGTATGTCCTGGCGGCTGACGACCCGATTCAACAAACGCTCGATCGCGAGCCCGGCAGAACTCCGGCGCAGATTGCTGCCGACCTGGCGGCCTTGGAAAACACCGTGCTGGATCAGTCGGAGCGCGACCGGTTGGAGCACAACCGAGTCGCCGCAGCGCTGAACGTTGCGGAAACGTTGCGAAAGAATGGCGACCTGCGTGGCGCGTTGGCCAAACTCGTCTGGATCCGCGACGACATCGATCGACAGTACCACCCGCGTGAGTTGAGCAAGTGGATCGACCAGACCCGCGCCAGCCTCAACCCGACCGGTGGCGGCAGCGGGAACGTCACGTTCTTTGGCTTGGGCGAGAATTAGAAACCGGATGTCGCAGGCGCACCCGTAGGGTGCGCTTCAGTGCACCAAGCACGCGGGGAAACTGTCCGTTCATCGTGGTGCGCTGAAGCGCACCCTACTTGTCCAGGTCGATGACTCGGCCGGGCTTTTTGGCCTCCAGCAGCTTGGCGTAATTGAAAGCCGCGCTGCGGATCCGGCCCGGGTCGTCGACAAAGTCGTGCAATTCGAGTTGGACGCGGCCTCTGTCGTCCGGCAGTGTGACCACGATTCGGCCCGGCACCCACGACCACGCCCCCGGCGGGACGCCGACCATTTCGACCATCTTGTGATTCGAGAGCTTGCAGGTCATCCGCACCTGGCCCTGCCCGTCCAGCACATCGGCGCCGACGGCCAATCCGCTCTGCGGCGCGACGCGCATCCGGACGCGCGAACCGGGCGGCGAAAGGACATAGTCACCTTTGACGTAGGGCACGCGTTGATCGAGTTGCTCAGCCGGGAACGCGTCTGCCCTGACAGGGATGATGCCGAGCAGGTGGATCAGGTCGCCCGGCCGAATTGGCGCGGGCAGGCGTGACGCGGCCTGATCGCCGCCACCTTTGTGCGTGCCGACCCACGCGACCTTGTTGTCGCCGGAAAGGTCGAAGTACCAGAACCGTTCGTCGTTGGCTCCCAGCCAGAACAGGTCGACGCCGAGTTTCTGAATGGGCATGGCCAAGTGGTGGGGCGGGACGGTCAGCAGCGTGATATCGCCTTGCTCGAACCGTTTCTTGCCGTCCTCGTCGACCCACCGCATCTCGATGACACCGTGACCGCGCAGGCGTTTGAGGCGCGTGAGGTTCTTGTTGTATTGGTCGATGACCGCTCGCAGTGTGGGGCGGTCCGCGGGTGGCGGGGCGACGTCGTCCGGTTTCCCGTTGAACGTCTCGCAGCCCGATGCGCACACGAGAATGAGTACACACATCCACTTACTCGCGTCGCTTGCGACGCGCGTGCGGCGACGTTGAGTAACGGAAAGCGCGTCGCAAGCGACGCGGCTAAATGGCGGGCGGGTGCGTGACAAGATCAAAGCTCCCCGTCCAGCACCTCGCTGAGTTGTTCGGTGACCTGTTGCACCTCGTCGTCGCCGAGGCGGGGGTTGAGCACGCGGATCGGGTCTTCCTCGCCCTTGGCCTTGACCAGCCACCAGTCCACGTCGGTACCGTCGTCGCCTTTGACGCGCTCGCTGCCCTCGTACTTCAGCAGACGCTTGCGCATAAGGATCAGGCCGAGCACGAATCGGAAGGCCTGCCGTTTCGGTTGTTCGTCGTCTTCGAGTCGGCGGAAGAGGTTCAGCAGCACGGCGTCGTCGACGAACAGGCGGCGTTTTTCGGTCGGCTCGGGCACGACCGTTTTCCAGTAGCAGAAGATGCCATCTGGGGGCGGTGGTGGGTTGTGGTTCCACGCCTCCATGCAGATGTCCAGCCGCCGCATGCCCAGGTCGTTGGCGGCTGATGCGTCGTCGTTTGACTTGTCAGCCGATTCAGCCTCTGTGCGTTCCACGGATTCGGGGTCGACCTCGATCAGCGTGGCCATATACGGCTCGCCCGGTTCGAGTTCGCGGCCGGTGATCGCGCACTTGCCGGTGGCGCGTTGAACTTGATAGGTGGGTGTGTTGAACTGCGTCATGGTCCCTCATCGGTCAGGTCGATTCATCCTTGAAAGCGGTCGGTCGCCCCGACTTTCAGTGCGTGTCGTGGGCCGATCGTTCAAATCAACTCGGGCACGCCGAGTTGTTTGGCCGCGGCGATCGACGTCTGGTCGATCAGTGTGGCGATGGTCATCGGGCCGACGCCGCCCGGCACGGGGGTAATCATCGACGCCCGCGCGGCCGCCGGCTCAAAATCGACGTCGCCGACGTTGCCCGCGTTGTAGCCCGCGTCGATCACGATCGCCCCTTGTTTGATCCAGTCACCCAGTACGAAGTTGGCCCGGCCGACAGCAGCGACGACGAGGTCCGCCTGCTCGACCAGGGCGGACAGGTCGCGCGTACGCGAGTGGCAGATCGTCACCGTCGCGTTCGCGCCCAGCAGCATCATGGCCATCGGCTTGCCCAGGATCGGGCTTCGGCCGATCACCACGGCGTGCATGCCTTCCGGTTTGACGCCGTACGCGTCGAGCAACCGCATGATGCCGGCCGGCGTACACGAGCCGTACCCCGAATCCAGGTCAAAGGTAATCGCCCCGAAGCTGTGGATCGTCACGCCGTCGACGTCCTTGCCTGGTGCGATGGCCTCGAACGCGGCCCGCTCGTCGATCTGACCCGGCACGGGGTGCTGGAGCAGGATGCCGTGGACGGCGGCGTCGTTGCTCAGTTGCGTGACCTTGTCGACGAGCTGTTCGGTGGTCGTGTCGTCCGGCATCTCGACGCGCAGCGACGTCATGCCGACGCTCTCGCATCGCTTGCCCTTCATGCGGACGTACGTCGCGGATGCCGGGTCGTTACCGACGAGCACGGTCGCGAGGCAGGGTGTGACGTTCGTTTTGTCAGTGATCCGTTTGACGCGGTCGGCGCACTTGGCCAGAACGTCCTGTGAAACGGCCTTGCCGTCCATGAGCGTGGCGGTGGTGGTCATGCGCGAAGTATACGCGAACGTTCAGCCGGGCGGCGTCCCTACAATCGCCGCATGCAAGCCGTGGTCATCGCGATTGGGGACGAGCTGGCGCTCGGCCAAACCGTCGACACGAACAGCGCCTGGCTGAGCGCGCGGCTGGCTGAGCACGGCGTGCCGACGCTGTATCACCAGACCGTCAGCGACGACCGCGCCGCGATCACGCAGGCGTTGGTCACTGCGGCGCAGGTGTCCGACGTTGTGCTGGTGTCGGGCGGGCTCGGGCCGACGGAAGACGACCTGACGCGGGAGGCGTTGGCCGATGCGATGGGCGTCGAGCTGGTCGCGGACGAAGCGAGCCTGAAGCACCTGCGCGCCTTCTTTCGGCTGCGCAAGCGCGAGATGCCGGAACGGAACAAGGTGCAGGCCATGTACCCGGCCGGTGCATCGATGATCAAGAATACCTGCGGCACGGCCCCGGGCATTCGGGCTGAGTTGCATCGGGCGGTCGTTTACGTCGTGCCGGGCGTCCCGCGCGAGATGCGGGTCATGTTCGACCGCGACGTGCTGCCGCCGGTCGTCGAGGCCGCGGCGGCGAGTGAGGCCGGTCGTCGGGTCATTCTGACGACGACGGTGCACACGTTCGGCAAGGGCGAGAGTGACATCGCCGAGCAACTTGGGGAGTTGATGGCCCGCGAAAGGAACCCGAAAGTCGGCACGACGGTGGCGGCGGGGATCGTCTCGGTTCGGGTGCGCAGCGAGGGCTCGGACCGCGACGCGGCGTCGGCCGCGCTCGAGCAGACGGTCGACGACGTGCGTCAACGCATCGGGGCCGTCGCGTTTGGCCGAGACTGCGACACGTTGGCTGAGGCGGTCATCACGCTGCTGCGCGAACGCGGGCTGCGCGTCGCGACGGCCGAGTCGTGTACGGGCGGGCTGATCGGCACGATGCTGACCGACGTATCGGGCTCAAGTGACGTTTACGTCGGCGGGTGGGTGACGTACGCGAATGAAATGAAAGCGGGGCAACTTGACGTGCCCGAATCGGTGTTGGCCGAACACGGCGCGGTGAGTGAGCCGGTGGCGTTGTCGATGGCGGAAGGGGCGCTCGAAAACGGTCAGGCCGACCGGGCCGTGGCGGTTACGGGCATTGCCGGGCCGGGCGGCGGGTCGGCTAAGAAGCCGGTCGGCACGGTCTGGCTCGGTTTGGCGCGGCGCGACGGCGATGACGTGTCATCGCAAGCCTTGTTGCTGCGTTTGCTCGGCGACCGCGACGCGGTGCGCGACCGGGCCGCAAAGTGCGCCCTACAGATGTTGCGGTTCGACCTGCTGGGCGTGCCGATGAGTGAGTTGGGCTGGGCCATGCCGCGCGAAGCGTCGGAGCATGGATCGGGTTGAAACCGAAGCAGAGCAGAAGTGCCCCTATGCCAACCGAGCCGCCTCCACCGCCCGTCGGCCGAATCGACATCCACAGCCACCTGTTGCCGGGGATTGACGACGGCTGCGCGTCGCTGGACGAGTCGATCGAGTGCATCCGGATGTTGCGCGTCGCGGGCTATGTCGGCACGGTCTGCACGCCGCACATTTGGCCGCGCCACCTGCCGGACAACACGCCGACGCTGATCAAGCAGCGCGTGGACGACCTGCGGCGTGAGGTCGCCGCCAAAGGGATTGAATACGCGATTTGGCCGGGCGGTGAGTTGCAACTGTTCGAGGGGGCGATCGATTGGATGCAAGCGCACGGTGTGCCGACGCTGGCCGGCTCGCGCTGCGTCCTGACCGACTACTGGGGCGACGATTGGCCGGACTGGGCGCCGGGGATCTACCGCTGGCTGATCGATCGGCGGTATCAGCCGATCCTCGCGCACCCGGAGCGGATGCCGATCGCCGGCGACGCTTCATTCGACAAGGTGCTGCGCGAGTTGGAGTCGATGGGCGTCTGGTTGCAGGGGAACTTCCAGTGCATGACCGGCGAGGAAGGCTACACACCCGACATGCTCGTGCGGGCCTGGCTGACGGACAATCGTTATCGCTTTATGGCGCTGGACATGCACGGCCCGGACACGCTGGGCGGGCGACTGGATGGTTTGTTATTGGTCGAGACCGAGTTCGGACGCGACAAACTCGAGTCGTTTGTCACGAACGCGCCCCGGCGTGACCTTTTCGGAATCAATTGAATGTGGGATTGGCGGTTTGATCATGCAGCCTTGCGGCGCTTGCGGGCCTCGATCATTAAACCCATACCGATCAGGCCAACGCCAAGCGCAGCCGTCGGGCTCTGATAGACGATCCCCCATTGCGGGTTGATCGCGACGTACACGACGAGCAACGTCGTGCACACCATCAGCGCAAGCTTGGCGAAAGGTTTCATGGGATGCCTCCTCCGGACCCAGACTGGTAACCCTGGCCCCGAGGGTGAACAGACGATACCACGAAACCCGATGCAAACGCAACCGGCCAACTAACATGTGATAACTCAAACGGACGTGTGATAACACAAGCGGACGTCGTTCCGACGATGTGAATGCAGAATCTTGAACACAAAAAACTGGAGGGGCGATTGCGTCGTTGTCAGACCTGTGGCGACGGGTTCTTGCGCAGGTGCCAGTAGCACACCCCCCCAAAGCCGGCCACGAGGGCGAACGGCACGGCCATCATGAACAGGACGGAATAGCTGTAACCCCTGCCCAGGCGTGACGTGTCGGCCCCGGCTTCGCCGTTTTCGCCGGCCACGGCCTCCTTGCAGCTTGGGCAGGCGGCGGCCGGTTCGACGAGGCATACCGTCAGGCCGACAATCAACGCCGTCAACCACGCGAAGCGGAGTCGTGAAGGGGCGTGCTTCCGGATTGGCCGAACGTGAACCATCAGCCGATCATAGCACCGGGCAGCTGGCGCGGCATCCCGCCGCAAGGCCTATAGACGCATGAGCGACACGGTTTCCGTCATCATCCTCTCGCACAACGCGCAGGCGTACATCGCCCAGGCGATCGACTCGGTGATCGCGCAGTCACACCAGCCGCACGACGTCATCGTTGTCGACGATTCGTCGGACGACAGCCCGGCCATCGTCGAGTCGTTTCAGAAGGATCACGACAACATCCGCCTGCACAGGATGGCGCCGTGCTCGATCACCGCCGCGCGCAATGCCGGGTTGGAACTGGCGACCGGGACGTACCTTTCGTTCCTCGACGCTGACGACATGTGGTTGCCGGACAAGTCGGCCAAGCAAATGGCCGCGCTGGCGGAGCACGACGACGCGATCGGCGTGTTCTCGCCTTACTTTGATTTCCGTAACTACATCTACGACCTCGGCCGACCCGTGCCGAAGCAGGGCCACGATGACCCTTCCGTACGTGACATCGTTTTCGAGCAGAACATGGCGTCTTCGACGGTGCTGATCCGCCGCGACCGCATGGGTGACTTGCGCTTCGAGCAGAATACTTGTGAAGACACGACGTTTGTGGCCGAGTTGCGGATGCGCGGACGTTGGGTGCGCGTCGATGAGCCGTTGATCGCCAAGCGTATCCACGAGCAGCAGGCGTCGCACGGGAACCGTCACCGCGTCGTCAACACGGCCGACCGATTGGAGTGGTGCGAGAGTCGGCGTGACGCACTCGGCGACGAAACGACGGACACGATTCAGGGCGAGTTGCGGCGTCACCTCGTTCAGTTTCTGGAGAGTTGTTACTGGAAGCGTGACCTGAAGGACTTGAAGGTCATGTGCCGGGAGGTGGCCGAGTTGTGTCCGGACGAGTTCGGGCAAAGCTTTCTGGCCAACACGACGATCTATCCGCGTTGGGTCTACCGGCTGCGCGATATGATCGGCTCGAAGTCGGGGCGCTGACGTCGGCGGTTCGTTCAGGAGGCATTCGATTTGGCGATCCAACGCGCTTTGGTGACAGGGGGGTGCGGCTTCATCGGTAGCCACGTCGTGGATGCGCTGGTCGCGCGTGGCGCGTCGGTGGTCGTGGTAGACAACCTCAAAACGGGATTCGAGAAACACATTGCAGACGCGCGGTCGAAAGGCGACGTTACATACCTACAACGCGACCTGACCGTCGGCGACGCGCTCGATGGTGCGATCGACGGTGTTGACACAGTCTTTCATTTCGCGGCCAACGCCGATGTGCGCGGCGGCATGCATGACACTTGGATCGATTTGGAACAGAACGTCATCGCCACGCGGCACGTGTTGGAGGCATGCAGGCAGCAGGGCGTCAAGACGTTCGCGTTTGCGAGCAGCGCGACGGTGTACGGCGACCCGGCGCAGTTTCCGACGCCGGAAGACTGCCCCAAGGTGCAGACGTCGTTGTACGGGGCGAGCAAGCTGGCCAGCGAGGCGATGGCCGAGGCGTTCGCGGAGTATTACGGCCTGCGTGCTGTGGTGTTCCGTTTCGTCTCGTGGATCGGCGAGCGTTATTCGCACGGCGTCGTGTTCGACTTCATCAACAAACTGCGGGCTGATCCGAGTCGTCTGGAGATTCTCGGCGACGGGTCTCAGCAGAAGAGCTACTTGCACGTCGATGACGGCATCGCCGGCATCTTTGCGGCGATCGAGAAGGGTTCGGAGCGCAAGGCCGTCTACAACATCGGTCACGACTACACCGTGAACGTCAAGGCCGTGGCTGACATCGTCAAGGGAGAGATGGGGCTGCCTGACGCGCGGTACGACTTCACCGGTGGCGACCGCGGTTGGCTCGGCGACAGCCCGGTTGTTCACCTTGATACAGTCCGGTTGAAGTCGCTCGGATGGACGCCGCAGGTCACGATCGAATCGGGGCTCCAACGCACGGCCCGTTATTTGTTGGAGAATCCGTGGCTTCTGGCTAGTCGCGGCTGATTCACGTCAAAACCGCGTGGCTATCATGTCGGCTTTCCCGCAAACGCACGGAGCCGACCGATGGCACTCAAGTCGAGCAACGCCAGCACCGCAGCCCCGAAAAAGATCGTCCTCGCCTATTCGGGTGGGTTGGACACGTCGGTGATTCTGCCCTGGCTGCGCGACCGTTACCCCGGCGTGAAGCTCGTCGCGTTCGCGGCCGAGTTGGGGCAGGGCGATGAGTTGGCGGGCATCAAGAAGAAGGCCTTGGCCAGCGGCGCCGACGAGGTCGTTGTCAAAGACCTGCGCAAAGAGTTCGCGGAAGAGTATTGCTTTCCGCTGCTGCGCGCCCACGCGATCTACGAGACGGACTATCTGCTGGGCACGAGCATCGCTCGGCCGATCATCGCTAAGCACCAGGTGCTGGTCGCGCACGAGACGGGGGCCGACGCGGTCTCGCACGGCGCAACCGGCAAGGGCAACGACCAGGTGCGATTCGAGTTGACGTACATGGCGCTCGACCCGAAGCTGAAGATCATCGCGCCGTGGAAAGACCCGTCGTTTGAACTGACCTCGCGTGAGGCGGCGATCGACTACGCCAAGCAGCACAAGGTGCCGATCGAGCAGAGCAAGAAGAAGATCTACTCGCGCGACCGCAACCTCTGGCACATCAGCCACGAGGGGGCTGAGATCGAAGACCCGGCGCAGGAGCCGAACTGGAAGAACTGCCTGGTCATGAGCGTACCCGTCGAGCGTGCGCCGGCCAAGCCGCAGAACGTCGAGATCACATTCGACCAAGGCGTGCCGACGAAGATCGACGGCAAGAAGTACGCCCCGCACATGTTGATCGCCAAGCTCAACGAGGTGGGCGGCAAACACGCCGTCGGCCAAACGGTGCTGACCGAGAACCGGTTGGTCGGCATGAAGAGCCGTGGTGTTTACGAGACGCCGGGCGGCACGATCCTTTACGAGGCACACAAGGCGCTCGAGCAGCTCTGCCTGGAGCGCGACACGTACCACTACAAACAGCAGGTCGCGCTGCGGTACGCCGAGTTGGCCTACTACGGCCAGTGGTTCCACCCGCTGCGCGAGGCGATGCAGGCGTTTGTCGACGAGACGAACAAGGTCGTCAGCGGCAAGGTGACGGTCAAGCTGTACAAGGGCCGAGCGCTGGCGATCGGCGCGACTTCGCCCAAGTCATTGTACGACCTGGACCTGGCCAGCTTCGCGATGGACGGATACGACGTGACGGCCGCACGCGGTTTCATCGACCTGTTCGGCCTACCCATGACCGTCCGCGGTATGAAGCACAAACCCAAAGTGTGATGCCGCTTGCGGCAGTGGGGCAGACATTCCTGTCTGCCACTTTGCATTGGGTAGCTGTTTCGTGCCACGGCCGTGTCGACCGTGCGGTGCATCAACGGCGTTCTGCACGGCCGACGCGGCCGTGGCACGAGATCGATCGCCAACTGACACCAGCCCCTGGGCAATTGTGTCTGCCCCCAACTAAGGCGCGCACTACAATCCAGCATGCTCCGCAAGATGATGTTCGCCAAAATCCACCGGGCCACGATCACGCAGTGCGACCCGGACTACGTCGGCTCGATCACAATCGACGAAGACTTGTTGCGCGCCAGCGGCTTGCGGCCGAACGAGGCGGTGCATGTCTACGACATCGACAACGCCGCGCGGTTTGAGACCTACGTCATCCGCGGCGAGCCGGGCAGCGGCGTGATCGCCATCAACGGCGCCGCGGCGAAGCTGGTCGAGACGGGTCACAAGGTCATCGTCGTCGGGTTCGGCCTGCTCGAGGCGGGCAAGGTCGAGCAACACGTCGGTCAGGTCGTGCTGGTCGACGAGAACAACCGGGTCAGGGACACGCTGCGTTATGACAGCGCGGTGGATACCGACCCGCTGGTCGAGGCGATGTGATTCGACTAGTGCGAAGCTGAATCAAATCTCACGTTCCCCTACAATCAGAGCATGGCCCGCAAAGTCCGATTGAGCCTTGCGAACAAGTGCCAACTGCTGTTCGGCCTGGCTGTGGTGTTGATCCTCACGGCCGCGCTATCCGTCGCGTGGACGCGCATGCGCGACCTGGTTCACAAGGGGCAGGAAGAGAAGGCGCGTCAATTGGCCAACGCCTGGCTCGGCGACGTGATCAAGCTGCAGCACGCGTTCGACCCGGCCAATTACCCGTCGACGGTGGACATTCCCGACGCCGAGTTGGGCATGAGCATGGCACTTGTCGAGGTCGATGACTTCGACGTTGTCGCGAAGGGCGACCCATTCCTGGCCCGCGCCATCGAGCAGTTCCAACTGCGCCCCGAAGGTGTGGACATGTTCCAGCCGGTACAGGACAAGGAGGGGAACAAGTACTATCGCTACGCGCGGGCCATCCGCAAGAGCCAGTTGCCCCGGGCCCGCAGCGATATGTCGTTGTTCCCCGGCGTGCCGGGCATCGACCTCGGACCGGACCTGAGCGCGGGTATCGATACGACCGCGCTGGCTGACCCTGTCGAGATCGTGCTGCTCATCAATCACCGGGCTGACGAGGCGCAGACGCAACTCATGCTCAACGGCATCTACATCGCCGGGGCTGGGTTGTTGGCCGTCGTGTTGGCGATCGGCGTGTTCTGGTTCATCACCACGCGACTCATTCTCGAGCCGGTGCGCGTGTTGAAAGACACAGCTGAGAAAGTCGCGGAGGGCGACGTCGATATCCGGTCGGACATCAACACCGGCGACGAGTTTGAGCACCTGTCTCAAACGTTCAACCACATGCTCGAACGCATCCGTCAGAATCAAAGCCAACTCCGCAAAGTCAACAAAGGGCTTGACCTGAAGCTGGACGAATTGGCCCAGGCGAATGTGTCGTTGTGGGAAGCGAACAAGATGAAGGGCGAGTTCCTGGCCAACGTGTCGCACGAACTCAAGACGCCGCTGACGTCGATCGTCGGCTTCGGCGAGGTGTTGCGCGACTCGTTCGACGGCCGGGACGACGCGCTGGGAGACAAGCAGCGTCGTTACGCGTCGAACATCGTCACATCGAGCAAGCAGTTGATCAGCTTGATTACCGACCTGCTCGACATCGCCAAGATCGAGGCGGGCCGGATGGAGCTTCGGCCGGAGGACGTGGCGGTCGGTGACACAGCCGAGGGGTTGTTGTCGCTCATGCGGCCGTTGGCTGAACAGCGGAGTGTCGAGCTGCTTTTGCGCGTCGAGCCGGGCGTGCCGATCATCCGCAGCGATCCGGGCAAGCTGCACCAGATCGGCTTCAACCTGCTATCAAACGCCGTCAAGTTCACGCCGAACGGCGGTCATGTAACGCTGACCGTCGGGCATGTGCGCGACGACCTGTCGGGCAGGCCGTATGTGCGGTTGTCTGTGACCGACACCGGGCCGGGTATCTCGGAAGCTGACCAGCAGCGGATCTTCGAGAAGTTCACCCAACTCGACCCGAGCGAGACGCGCGAGCACGGCGGGACCGGGCTTGGCCTGACAATCAGTCGACAGTTGGCCGAACTGCTGCACGGGCGGATCGAGGTCGATAGCGAGGTCGGTAAAGGCGCGACATTCACATTGATCCTGCCCACGACACTCGAACCGGTCGGCAAACCACTGATGCCCACCGCGACGGACGACGCGACACCGACCCCACAAACGACGACCGTCGCCTGACCGCCCAGCCGTTTGCGGCTTAGCGCGCTCCCTCGCGACCCCCAAGCGCTCCCAACGAAATCCCCGCGACCACGCCCAACAGACCGAATGACGGCTCTGTCCAGTCCAGCACACGGCTGCGCACGATCGCCTGCGCCGCTTCCGTCACGACGACGGCGAGCCCGAGGACGAGCAGTAGGCCGAACCACGGGACGCCGGGTCGTCCGATGCGTCGTCGTTCGTCACAGATCGCGCGTGTAAACGTCAGTGCGCCCAATCCGAACAGCACGAAACTCAACCCCGCCCGCCGCCATTCGACCTGCGCCGCCGCGAGCAGGTCGGTGTTGCCCGATGTGTCACGCTGCCAAGCCAAAGTGTGTTGCAGCGGGTAAGTCAGGTCGGCGACTTCGCTGTGTGTCGGGTTGAAGTAGCGCGTCTCCATCGACAGGTCGAACGGGGCCAAGCGCACGGCGAGGACGACGACCCAAACCAGGACGGCCGCGCGGGCGACACGTCGTTTACTGAGCGCGTCGGCCCAGCGGCTCCAGCGGGCACAGAGCGACGGCCCCCATCGCCAGCCGCACAGGACGCCCAGTGCCCCGCCCAACGTGTTGGCGATGAGGTCGATCAGCGAGCTGGCGCGTTGGACCAGCCAGAGTTGGGCGTACTCGGTCGCGAAGCTCATGGCCGCGGCGATGAACGTCCATTCGCCGATGACGCGCACGGCCCCGCGGCCGCGCATTCGGCCGAACATTGCGCCCAAAACGCCCAGCGGGACGAAGACGGACACGTTCGAGGCGGTGTTGATCTTGTGCACGTCCCGCTCAGCGAGAAACGACACGGCCGGGTCGCGGGCCTCGGTCGCGAACGGGTAATTCAGCATCCACAACGTCAACAGCCCATAACCCAGCAGGGCGATGCTGAGCCATGCGACGCCCCGAGCGGCGAGTGGGGGCGTTACGGGGGTCTTGGGCTGATCGCTGGGCATGGCGGCATCCTATCCACAGGCCGTGAGCGGCGGGGACGCGGCCGGGCTTGAGTCGATCGGCAGATAGACCGATCCAATCGAGACGGGCGGACTCGCCGCCCAGACGGGGGCCTGCGAATGTCCGAGTTGTGAGTCGAATTGATGGGACAGCCAAGCAGACCCAAAGACCCGACACACTGCCTGTCGGCGGTGGCCTCGGCCCTGAACCCGTTCGAGCCACGCGTGGTGTGGGTCGGTGACACGTTGGGTCGGTCGATTGCAAGCCACCAGACCAAGGTCGGCCGGTCGTGTCCCGTGCCGGATGTCTGCTTCGTCGATGCGGCGCGCGGGCTGGGGGACGGCCCGATTTTGTTGGAGAACCTGGACGACACGTGGCTGTTCGCCGTGCGTCTTGCGGCTGAGCGGTTCGACCCGCGGGACGGCGGCGACGATGTCGCGGGGTGCCTGATCGTGATCGTCGGCAAGGCGCAGGCGGGGCAGACGGCCTTGGCGGAGGTCGCCCCCTGGTTGCGAGCCGCGGGCATCGCCACGATGACGGCTGCGCGGGCGTTGGAGCAGCAGGACGTGGCGCGGGACGGCGAGGTTGTTGATGTCGCAGCCCAGACGCCGGAGCCGGCGTTGTCGGCCACGGAAAACCAGACCTACGTCACCGAGCCGATGCTTCGGCGGGCGGTCGGTCAATTCGCGGGCCAGTTGCCGCAGTGCGTGGGCGTCATTGAGGACGCGGTGCGCCGCCGCGACATGGATGCGTTGGAACGGGCCGTCCATCAGTTGGCTTGTGCGGCTGACCAGCACGGCCTGAACCGCATCTACGAGCAGGCCACCCTGCTGGAGTCGCAATGCGGCCCCGAGGGTGGTGTTGAGCGGGTCAAGTCGGGCGTCGAAGCGCTGATCGACCTGTGCTGGCGGGCCACGCGTGACCGTTCCTGAGCGATTGGGCGACCGCCCGAACGATTTCTGTTTACATCGGCACGACTCGACCGATACGGCTGTTGAAGCGGCCGACTGGAAGCGGTCCGCACCGGCTTTATCCGGAGACACGCCATGGATGGCACTTCCCTTCGTTCGTTTCGTTACGTCGCGATCGCGACATGCCTTCTGACACTGGGTCTGATCGGGCAGTCGGCGGTGGCTGCGTCGTACATCGGCGTTGTTGAAAAGGACGACGTGGATGTCCGTGCCGGCGCGGGGAAGACGTTTTACGTCGTGGGGCGGTTGCAGAAAGGGTCATTGGTTCGCGTGCAGGCGGAGGTGTTCGGCTGGTACAAGGTCGCGCCGCCGGCGGGTGTGTCGAGCTACGTCTCCAAGGCGTGGGTCAACGCCCGCGGCGACGGCCGATCGGGCGTCGTGACTCGCGACCGCACGCCGGTCCGCTCCGCAAGCGTTGCGGGCCCGGGCGACAGCTACCGCAAGCAACTCGACCTGAGCAAGGGCGACGTCGTTCAGATTCTGGCCGAGGAGGGCAGTTTCTACAAGATCTCGCCGCCGCGCGGGGCGTTCGTGTACCTCGAGCCGGGCACGCTCAGCCGGGCGTCGAATCAGGACGCCAATCGGTTCGACGCCCGCAACAATTCGAACAACGCCGAGTCGAGCACGGACGACACGACTCAGCGGCCGGCGGGTGATGACACGACAGACTCCGACACGACAAACAGTGAAGACACACAGCAGGCGGACGCCGGGACGGACTTGACCCAAGCTAGCAATGCGACGGACGAGGTCGCACAGGACAACACACAGGGGGCGACCGATGACTCGGCCAAAGACAACTCCGAAGCGTTCGTCGGCCCGCCGGCACCCAAGCTGGCTGGCGACGCAATCGCCAAGCAAGACGTAAGTAGTGAGGGCGCGACGACGGGTGGGGCCGAGCCCAATGGGGGCGTTGAGGCGAAAGAAGCAGTGAAGGGGGCCGGGGGTTTATCCGAATCCCAAGCCGACGCGGCTGACACCAAAGCCGCGACGGACGACACCACGGCGAAGGCGGCGGTCGAGACAACCGACGACAAGCCCACGCAGACGACGGACGACGCCACCGCGACGCCGCCGGTTGAGCAGAAAGCCGCGCCCAAGCCCGCCCCGATCGACTATGCGTCGTTGCCACTGGCTGAGCTCGAGAATCACTTGGTCAGTTCGTCGAAGCTGCCGCTCGAAGAGCAACCGATCGATCAACTGATCGCGGCCTACGAGGCCAAGCAGGGCAGCGCGACCCTCACGCAGTATCAGCAGCGAGTCGTCGCGTACCGGCTCCATCAGTTGCAACGCAACGCCAGCGCTCGCGATGCGTTGCTCAAGCTGAGGCAGGTCCGCGACACGCTGGCCAAGGATGACGACACGCAGAGCACGACCATCCCGGTCGTGACCGCGCCGCCGCGTTACGCGGCGTTCGGCCGACTCATGGCCAGCGGTGTCTACAACGGCCAGACACTGCCGCGTCTGTACCGCGTGGTCGAGCCGCACACGTTCCGCACCATCGCCTACGTCCGGCCGACGTCGGCGCTGACGGCTGACCGCATCGGCCGCGTGGTGGGCGTGCTCGGGCCGGTCAAGGTCGATCCGGCGTTGAATGTAAAGGTCGTCGAGCCGACGCGGGTCGACGTGATGGAATCGGTCACGGACGCGAGCGCGGGCGTGACCCCCACGGCTCCGTAACAAACATCGCAATGACTCACCCTCGGGACCGGGCCTCACGCGAGGCCCGGTTTTTTGATTCCGGTCGGCCGACCGTGATTTGACGTGCCCACTCCGATGGGCGACAATGAAGTGCTTCCCTCACCGGAGAATGTCGCATGAAATCCCCGATGCGCACGACGAGCGCGGCTCTGGCCGTCGCCCTCGCTTTGAGCCTGTTCGGCTGCCAGAACAAGGACCGTTTGGCTCAAGACCCCGAGGCCGACCCGGACCTTTCTGAGCTGACCTTCGAGGAGGGCTCCGCCAAGGTGTGGGACGACCTGACGGCGCCGATCGGCCAGTTGTTTGCGGGCATTAGCAAGGCCGCGGCGGAAAACAACAAGAAGCCTCCGCTCAACGTGACGCGGATCGAGGTGGTTCGGCAGCAGACACCGTTTGTTGAAAAGAACGACCAGGTTCAGATCGACGACACCGCGCAGCACCTGACGATCAGCCTGCGTGACGGCGGGGTTGTTTTCAAGGACGTGGACGCGCGGGCGTACCCCAACCAACTCAGTGTGGCCCAGGCGGATCGGCTCAAGCAGTTGCTCGACTCACGCGACTGGGAGGAGTACGAGGCCGAGCCCGCGACGGCCAAGCGGCCCGGCGGTGCGAAGTACTTCTACCGCATGAAGGTGTACAACCAGGATCAGTTGCACGAGGAAACGGCGTCGTGGTCGCTGCGGCGCGGTTCGTCGTTGCCGGACGAGTACGTGTTGATCAGCGACGTGTTCGCCCGCCAGCACCGTCGGGCGCACCCCTTGAGCGAAGAACTCAACCTGTTGCAGACGACCAGCACGAAATAGTGCGGGTTAAATCCACGGTACTTTGAGCACGTCGAAAATGTGGTCGCCGCGCGCCGTCGGCTGCGCGTGGCCCGATTGGCTGAATCGCATTTGGACCGGGGCTTGAGTTGCACGGCCCGCGCGTATGGCGATTGGTCGATCCGATGCGCCATAACCGGTTCGGACGTCTTATCCCGCTGCTTACGTGACGTGGCTCGTGTCACTGCCGCTTTGGGCGTTAACCGACCGTGACGGTTGACCGATGCACAACAGTGACGCGGTGGTGCGTCGGGCAGGAGCCAAGCAGTGACCGAACCGAACAAAAGCCACGACATCCGCATCGGCCAGATCCTCATCGAGCAGGGCGTGCTCAACGACCAGCAGGTCTTTGAGATCGTCCAGGCTCAGAAGCGGTCCGGTGTGCCGTTCGGTGTATTGGCTGAACGCATGTTCGATGTGACGATCGATAGCATCGAGCAGGCGTGGGTCGAGCAGTACAGCCGGTTCACCGGCGTGGTTGACTTGGAATCGCTCGAGTTCGATGCGAAGGCGTTGCGGGAGATCAACCGTCGCCAGGCCCATCAGTTCGAGATGCTGCCCGTCCGGTTCGAAACGTCGGGCGAGTTGCTGATCGCCGCCTCGCGTCACCGGTTAGCCCGTGCGGTTACGTTTGCCGCGACCCGCCTTGATCACCAGGTCTATTTCCGGGTGGCCGAGTCGGATCAGCTCAAGCAGTTCCTGGTCAAGCACTACCCGATGTCGCAGGTTACTGACGCGATCCTCGAACGCGCCGCCGACATCATGCGTGCGGGGTGAGTTTGACCGCGCCGCTCGCGGCTTAGCGCTCCTCACGAGTCGTCAGATAATCCTTCAACATCACCGCCGCGGCCAGTGCGTCGCGGCGTTCTTTTTTCTGCTTGTGCGTCAGGCCCGACTGCGCCATCTGACCGTCAGCCGCGAAGCTGGACAAGCGTTCGTCGTGTAGGTGGACGTCTTTGCCGCAGGTGCCGCGCAGTTGCGCCGCCAAGGCCTCCGCCTTTTGCGCGGCGGGCCCGGTCGTGCCGTCCATGTTCAAAGGCAGACCGACGACCAACGCGTCGACGCCGTGCTCGACCGCCGCTTGCACGATCAGCGCGACGCGCTGCGCGGCGTCGCGTGTCTCAACGACACCGACGGGCGAGACGATGCCCGTGTCGCTGTCGCCGACGGCCAGGCCGGTCCGCCGATCACCGGGATCAATGCCGAGGTAGAGCATCGTGTCAAAGGTATTCTTCGCCGTGCTGCGCTTTGACCTGTTCGTGCAGCGTCTTGATCCGCTCGGCCTGATCAGCCTTGCAGACCAGCGTCGCCTCGGGCGTGTGGATGATGATCAGGTCGTCGCAGCCGACGGTCGTGATCAAATGATTCGGGGCGCTGCTGGCTATGAGCGTGTTGCGCGTGTCGATCAACTCGGTACACGGGGTCGTGGATGCGTTGCCGTGGGCGTCTTTCTCGCGGGTCTCAGCGAGCGCCGGCCAAGAACCGACATCCAGCCAGGTCAGGTCCATCGGCACGGCCGCGACGCGGACGGCGTCGTCCTTCGACGCCGGCTCCATCACCGCGTAGTCGATACTGATCTTCTTGAGCGTCGGATAGACCGACTCGAGCGTCGCGTCGCGCTCGGGGGTCGTCCATGCCGCGGCGATGCGCATCAGGTCCCGATGCACGTCTGACTCGTACCGCTCGATGCAACCCAGCAGGCTCGACGCCCGCCAGACGAACATGCCGCTGTTCCAGAGGTAGCGTTCCGGGCCGGCGTCGAGGTATTGCTGCGCGACGTCCTGCTGCGGCTTCTCCTGAAAACGATCAACGACGTGTGCGCCGGTCGTGGCGTCCAGCGCGTCGCCAAGTTTCAGGTAGCCGAACCCCGTCGCGGCGTAGGTCGGTTTGATGCCGAACGTGACGAGGGTGGGCAGGTCGTCGCGTTCTGCCAGGTCGTAGCCGGCGGTCAGCCGTTGCTGAAATGTGTCAATCGGCTTGATCAAGTGGTCGGCTGTGAGCACGGCGATGGTCGCGTCGGGGTCGTCCCGCCCGATGACGGCAGCGCCGTACCCGACAGCGTTGAGCGTGTCGCGTCCGGTCGGCTCGGCTAGGTAACGCGCTTCGGTCAAGCCGGGCAGTTGTTCGAGGATCGCGTCGCGGTGGCGTTGCCCGGCGCAGATGTACCGCCGCTCGACCGGCACGAGGCCTTCGAGTCGTTCCCAGGCCAATTGCAGCAAGCTGCGTCCGTTGATCAACGGGAGCAGTTGTTTGGGGCGGTCGGCCCGGCTCATCGGCCAAAGTCGTGTCCCCGATCCGCCGGCCATGATCAGTGCGTGTCGCATGACTAAACGTATCGGTCACTCGCGTCGATGACCAGAATCGGGCGGTGTTTCGCCGCTTGGCGGGTGCCGCCGCCGGCCCTACAATCGACCCGGCATGGCCAAGAAACTACCCAAAACGCTCGCCTTGCTCGACGAGGACATGTGTACCGGCTGCGAAGCCTGTGTCAGTGTCTGCCCCGTCGACTGCATCGACACGCTGCCCGGCCCCGACTTCGCGCAGGTCATGCAACTGTGTTCGATCGACCTGCCGCGATGCATCGGCTGCACCCTCTGTGCCCAGGTCTGTCCGTGGGACTGCATCACGATGGTCCCGACGGACCAGATGATCCGCGACCCGAAGTTCCAGGAAGAGCTGGCGCCGCGGTGAGTCGTTGGCAGGTCAGGTGAACGGCCAAACGATCGGCGCCAGCGTCACCACGACGCCCATCACAATCAGATTCAGGGGCAGGCCGAAGCGGACGTAGTCGCTGAATCGGTATCCGCCCGCGCCGTAGACCATCAGGTTGGTCTGGTAGCCGATCGGTGTGGCGAAGGTGGCTGACGCGGCGACCATGATGGCGATGACGAACGGTTTGAAGTCCACCGGCGTGCCGCCCGCGCCGGCGATGGCGGAGGCGCTCAGCGCGATCGGGAACATGATCGCCGCCGCGCCCGCGTGGCCGATCGACTCGGCGAAGAGCATGGTCAACAGGTAGACGGCCGCGAGCACGGCGACCGGACCGAGTTGATGCAGCGCGTCGATCAGCGACGTGGCAATCGCACCGGCCGCGCCCGATTGTTCAAGGTTCATGCCGATCCCCAACGCCGAGCCCATGGCCAGCAACACCCGCCAGTTGATGCTCGCCCGCGCCTGTTGGCCGGTGCAACAGCCGGTCACGACCATCAGCCCGGCCGCGACGAGCGCCGCGTTGAGCAGGCTGACCTGAAGCCAGGGATTCGTCGCCGCGACGATCATCGCGCCCAAAAGGCCGAGCGCCAGCCAGGCGCGGTCGTGACGCACAGGCCGAGAGCCTTCCAAGGCCGAGACGAGGAAGAAGTCACGCCGGTTCCGCTCGCGCTGGATGAAGTGTGGGTGTGCTTCGAGCATGAGCGTGTCGCCGGCCTGCAACACGATGTCGCCGATCTTCACGTCCGCCAGGTGATGGCCGCCGCGGTGCACGGCGATCACGGCCGCGTCGTACATCGACCGGAAACGACCCGCGCGGATGCTCTTGCTCAGCAGCGGGCAACTGTCGCTGACCACCGCCTCGATGAGCACGCGGTCGCCGCGGTCGGAGCGGAGTTTGTGGACCTGGTCGGTGGCCGGCGACAGGCCGCGGATCTTCTGCATGTCCAGGACCGACTCGACAATGCCAACCAGCACCAGCAGGTCGCCGCCGCGGAGCACGAACTCCGGCGCGACCGGGGCGATTCGTTGCTCGCCGCGCTCCACGCCCATGACGTAAACGCCGGGCAGGTGGCGGAGCCCGGCGTCTTCAATCGACTTGCCGTCGATCGGGCTACCCGCTTCGACATGCATCTCGACGGTGTAACGCCGCGCGTCTTCCTCATCCGCCACCGGCGCGTGACGGCTCGGCAGCAGTTTGCCCGAGGCGAGCAGGATGTAGCCGATGCCGACGACGGCGGCGGGCAGCCCGACCGCGCCGATGGTGAAGAAGCCGATGTCGAGGTTCTTGAGCGTCGCGTTCGTCGCTTCGCCCTCGCGCACCATGCCCATGATCAGGATGTTCGTGGCCGTGCCGATGAGCGTGCACGTCCCGCCGAGGATCGCCGCGTAGCTGAGCGGAATGAACAGCTTCGACGGGCTGATGCGCGACTTGCGGCACCAGTCGCTGACGACCGGCATGAACATCGCCACGATCGGTGTGTTGTTCATGAACGCGCTCAGACCCGCGACGGGCGCCATCAAGCGCACCTGCGCCGCGACGCGCGTACGCGGCAGGCCGAGCAACGGCGAGGCGATCAGGCTCATCGCGCCCGTCTGACTCAACCCTTCCGCGACGACAAACAGCACGGCGATGGTGATCAGCCCCTCGTTGCCGAACCCCGTCACCGCGTCGTGGGGTGAGACGAATCGCGACGACGCCAGGCTCAACGTCATCAACAGCGTCAGCCCGCCGAGCAATACGACATCCGGCCCGGCGAGGTTGCGCATCAGCGCGACCGCCATCAACACGATGACCCCGATGGTGGCCCACGCTTCCCAGGGCATGAACGAGCGTTCCGACAGGACGAAAGTTGCGTATTCTATCGGCATGAATGCCCAAAGCCGCTTGCCGATCTACACACTTGCCCTCTGCTGCGCGCTGTTTCTGACCGGCTGTGCGCAAACGACGACCGATAACAACGCCGGCCTTGGTCGCGCGCCCGTGTCGCCGAATCAAGTGACCGCCGGCCTGCCCGCCGACGGCTCCTGGCCGACGCCAATCCTGCGCCCGCGTTCTGCCCGCTTTGAGTTTCAACTGACCAGCCAGGCCAACAGCAAGCCGAAGGAAGTGGCGTTCGACGTGCGCTGGTCGACGGACGAAAGCGTTTGGAATCAGATGACGGAAACACTGGGCGAGTCGATCTACCGGATCGGGCCAAACGGATCGATTCGGCTTGTGGCAGACAACGACTCGGCTGAAGAAGTCGAGGTGCGCTACGACCCACCGATGCACGCTCGGCCGCCGCAGACGACGCTCGGTTCGCGCGCTTCGGCCAAGTCAACCATGACGGTCTACAACCTCGACGGTTCGGTGCGCGACAAGGGCACGTGCGAATACACCGTCGAGTCGCTGGGCACGCGCAAGGTCGAAACGCCGGCCGGCATGTTCGACACCGTCGTCGTCCGCACGACGCGCAAGATCGACCTCAAACTCGCGACCGTTCAGGTCGTGATCGACACAGCCATCGCGCCGGGCGTCGGGATGGTGGCCGAGAACGTGCGACAGAACATCCGTGCGCTCGGCTTGTTCCCGATCATCAAGACGCACACGTTGAAACTCGTCAGTGAAAACGCCAAGCCGTGACTAACCCGACACCGTCGCGACGGCCGGCAACGTCAGGTCGTCGAATTGGTTCTGCTTAAACAACTCGTACGCCAGCCCCGCGATCATGGCCGCGTTGTCGAGGCAGAGCGACATCGCGGGCAGTCGCACGTCGATGCCGCGCGTCTCGCCGAGTTGCTTCGCCCGTGTGCGCAGCAGCGAGTTAGCGCTCACACCGCCGCCGACGAGCAGTGTGCGCGGTGGCGTGCCCGACGCGGTCATGTGGTCGATCGCGCGTTCGAGTTTGGCGATCAACGTGTCGATCGCCGCCTCCTGAAACGCCGCGGCCAGGTCCCGCTGCGCGTCTTCAGACAGGTCGTCGCACGAGCGTTCAAACGTCGCGCCCTTGCCGCGCCCCTGCGGCTTGCCGCGCACGCGATAGAGCAGCGCCGTCTTCATGCCGCTGTACGAAAAGTCGAGGCTTTCCGGATCGAGCAATGATCGCGGCAAGGGATCGACGGCCGACGCGTCACCGGTTTTGGCGAGCTTGTCGAGGTTCGGCCCGCCGGGGTAGTCGATGCCGAGGATCACCGCCGCCTTGTCGTATGCCTCTCCGACCGCGTCGTCGATCGTTCGACCCAGCAGACGCAAGTCGGTAGGGGAGTCGAGCGCGTACAGGCTGGTATGTCCACCGGAAACGACCAGGCCGAGCGCGGGGAATGCGCTGCTGACGTCACGCGTCGCGTCGGCGTCCGTACCCATCAGGCCTGCGTAAAGATGCGCGCGGACGTGGTCGACGCCGATCAGCGGCTTGCTCAAGGACCACGCCAACGCTTTGGCCGCCGCGACACCGACGAGCAACGAGCCGATCAGGCCGGGCCGATTGCCGACGGCCACGGCGTCGATGTCGTCCAGCGTCACGCTCGCCTCGCCAAGCGCTTCGTGAATAACGGGGCTGATCTTTTCCAGGTGCGCACGCGACGCGATCTCCGGCACGACGCCGCGATACCGCTCGTGCAGCGCGTGCTGCGACGCGATCACGTTCGAGCGAACAACGAGGCCGTCTTCCACGACCGCGGCGGCCGTCTCGTCGCAACTGGTTTCAATGCCGAGGATGAGTGACATGGCCGGCGGTCACTCGTCGTTCTTGTCATCGGGCTTCTTATCGTCGTCCGACTTCTCGGGAACGATCGTGCCGTCAATGGCGTCGTCCGTCCTCTCGAGCTTGGCGATCTGGGCGTCGATCTCTTCGAGCCGTTTGGTGACGAGGTCGCGTTGACGCTTGAGCGCGGCGCGGCGGGTTTCCTTGGCCAGGTCGTCGGCGTTGCCCTTGCCGACCTTCGGCCAATCGCCGGTCTTCAGTTTGCCGAGCATCGCCTCAAGGCCCGCCGCCAACTGCGGGTCGGCCAGGTCTTTGCGGATCGACTCGGGCGTGACGGCCGCGTCGCCGCCTTCTTGGGGGCCGTCTTTGCGCAGCACGTCGATGTCGCGGCGTTTTTCGATCATCTCGCGGACCTGCGTGACATCCATCGGCACGTAGAAGCCGTCGTCCGGGTCGACGCCCCAAGTCTCTTTCGACTCGCGCCGGTGGATATTGCGGCCGCTGGGCAGGTAGTAGTAGGCGTTGGTGATCTTGAGCGCGCCCAGGCCGACGTCGAGCATCTTGACCTGCTGCACACTGCCCTTGCCGAACGTGCGCGTGCCGATGAATTTGGCTCGGCCGTTGTCGTGCAACGCGCCGGTCACGATCTCGCTGGCCGAGGCGCTGCCCTCGTTGGCCAACACGACCACGGGTACGTCGTGGTCGATCACCGTGCCGTCGTCGCTCGACTTGAGCACACGTTCATTGACCTTGCGACCCTTGATCGACACGATCCGTTTGTCAGCCGGCAAGAACATGTCGCTGACCTGCTGAGCCGATGTGAGCAGGCCGCCGCCGTTGAAGCGCAGGTCGAGGATCACGCCCTTGGCACCCTGGTCCTTCAACTCCTTGAGTGCTGCGCGGAGTTTGCCTGCCGTCGGCTGGGTGAACTGCGTGAGTCGGACATAACCGATCTTGTTCTTCGGGTCGATCATGTAGTCCCACTTCTGATCGTCGCCGCGCAGGAAGCCCTTGACCGTTTGGATGTTGATCCGCGCTCGGATGATCGTGATCTCCTGCGTCTTGCCGTCTTCGTGTCGGACCTTGACGCGCACCGGCGTGCCCTCGGGGCCCGTGAGTCGTTCGACGGCCTGGTTGACGGTGATGCCCTCGGTGGACTTGCCGTCGATTTCCAGCACGGCGTCGCCGGCGAGGATGCCGGCCTTCCACGCGGGTGAGTCTTCCAACGGCGTGACGATGCGCAGTTGGCCTTCGTCGACATTGATCTGCGCGCCGATGCCGGAGAACGACCCGCGGATCGCCTTGTTGAAGTGCTTGATCTCGCGCGGCGGCAGGTACGAGGTGTACGGGTCTTTGAGCGTGCCGATCATCGCGTTGACCGCCGCCTCGATCATCGCCTGCTGGTCGGGCTCTTCGACGTACTCGCCGACGATCTCCGAGCGGATGTCGATCAGCAGATCGACCTGCTTGCCCCAGTCGGTCTTGAGCGCCGTTTCCGGTTCGGGCTGATCCTGGGCCCAGACGGCGAGGTTGATCACGGAGATCAGGGCGATGACGGCGATGGTCAGGCGTTTTTGCATGGCGTGGGGCCTCGGGGTTGCGGAACGTCAATGGTAGCGCGGGGTTGCGCTCAGCCGCAAGCGGCAAAGAGCGGCGGGCGGCGGGTGCGTTATCAGGTTGTACGCGGGGGTGGGTCGATGGGTCCGACCTGCAGGCGGATGCGTCGAAACACCGGGCCGGTGCAGCGGGTGATCAGTTCCCGCTCCAGGCCGTCTCGCAGCAGGCGGTCCAGCTCGAAACGGACGGCGCTCGACTCGACGCACACCTTGAGGACGCCGCGCGTCAGGCTTTCCAAGCGGGTCTGTTGGCGGAGGTCGTCGGGGACGAGTTGCTCCCACAGCTCGGCCAGCGCGTTGACCTGCTTGTGCGGCTTGGTGACCTCGCGTTTGAACTGGTCTTCGATGAACGCCATCGACACGTCGCGGTCGGGTCGCGTACGCCACTGGCGCAGCCGTTGCAGTTGGGCGTCGTGGGCGTTGGGGTCGGACATCACGCTCCATTGTAAGGGCTACAATCGCCGGCCATGAACGTGATCCTTATCGGTTACCGCGGTTGCGGCAAGACGACGCTCGGCCGAATGCTCGCGGACGAGACGTGGGCTGAGTTCGCCGACGTCGATGACGAGGTTTGCAAGCGGTTCAACAACGACTCGATCGCCGCGATCTGGGAAGAGCACGGCGAGCCGGCCTGGCGGGCGGCGGAGGTCGAGGTAACGCGCGATCTGGTGGGCAAAGACAGCATGGTCATCGGCCTGGGCGGCGGGACGCTGATGGAGCCGGGCGCCCGTGTGGCCGTTGAGCAGGCCGAGGCCCGGCGGGTCTATCTCAAGTGCGCCCCCGAGGTGCTCCACGCGCGGATCGAAGCGGACGGCCGATCGGCCGCGACACGCCCCAGCCTGACGGCTCACGGCGGTGGGCTCGACGAAATCAAGGCCGTTTTGGCGGAGCGTGAATCCGTTTACGAGGCCGTGGCGGATAAGACATTGGACGTGACGCACCTCCAGCCGGTGGACGCGCTGCGATTTCTGATCGCCCGATGTCTTTAGGAGCTACGCCGTGCACCGATCGACGCTCGCCTTCGCCGTCTGCTTCGTCGCCTGCCTCGTCTATTTACAACTGAATGTCGCCGCCGCGGACCATTGGCCGCAGTGGCGCGGGCCCGGCCGAGACGGGCATGTCACGTCGAAATCCTTTCCCGACGCGCTGGGCGAGGATCGGTTGAAGAAGCGGTGGTCGGTCAAAATCGGCCCGGGTTACAGCGGGCCGATTGTCACGGACAAGTTGGTGATCAGCGTCGAGACGGAGAACGAAGAACGCGAGGTCGTCCGTGCGTTCGACCGCAAGTCAGGTAAGCAGGCCTGGCAAGCGTATTGGGCGGGTTCGATGAACGTGCCGTTTTTCGCACGGGCCAACGGGAGTTGGGCGCGGGCGACGCCGGCGTTTGATGGCGAGCACCTTTACGTTGCGGGTATGCGCGACGTGCTGGCTTGCATCGAAGTCGCCTCCGGAAAGATCGTTTGGCGAGCCGACTTCGTTGAGCGTTACAAGACGCCGTTGCCGGCATTCGGTTTTGTCAGTTCGCCCCTGGTCTTGGGCGACTACGTGTACATCCAGGCCGGCGCTTCTTTGCTCAAACTCAACAAGAAAACAGGCGAGACGGTTTGGCGGACGCTCGTGGACGGCGGCGGCACGTGGGGCAGTGCGTTCGCCTCGCCGACGGTGGCCGAGATTCACGGCAAAACGCAGTTGCTCGTCCAGACGCGCAATCACCTGGCGGGCGTCGACCCGAAGAACGGCGACGTGCTGTGGCAGGTCGAGGTCGAGGCATTCCGCGGGATGAACATCCTGACGCCGTTGGTTTTGGGTAACAAGATCTACACCAGCGCGTATGGTGGCCGATCGCACGCCTTCGCCATCGAGCACGAGAACGGCAAGTGGTCGGTTGGCAAGTCGTGGGACAATCGCCAGCAGGCCTACATGACGACGCCCGTGGTCGTGGACGGGAAGGCGTACCTGTTGCTGCGCAACCAGCGCGTGACGTGCGTCGACCTGGAGAACGGCGACATCCTTTGGCTGACCGAAGAGCGCTTCGGCAAGTACTGGTCGATGGTGACGGACGGCAAGCGCATCCTCGCGCTCGACCAGCGCGGTGGGCTGGTGCTGTTCAACGCCAACCCCGAGAAGTTTGAGATGCTTGAAAAGCGACGGATCACCGAACAGGAGTCGTGGGCGCACATCGCGGTGGTGGGTGACGAGGTCTATGTCCGCGCGCTGAACGAGTTGATTGTGTTTACGTGGAAGTGAATGGGCGACGATTTGGTGTATTGGGGGAAGGCGGCCCTGTGGGCACGCCGCTAAACAGAGGGTCGAGGTTCTGAACCCTTCGTGCCTACGTCCCTTCGTGACTCTCCCTCACAACGTCCCATACAACCGGTCGCCCGCGTCGCCGAGGCCGGGCAGGATGTAGCCGATGTCGTTCAACTGCCGATCGAGTGATGCGGTGTAGATGGGCACGTTCGGGTGTGCGTCGTTGACGGTCTTGACACCTTCGGGCGCGGCGACGAGGCAGATCAGGCGGATGTCGTTGCAGCCGCGTTGCACGAGCATGTCAACCGCTTTGATCGCGCTGCCGCCGGTGGCGAGCATCGGGTCGATCAGCAGCGTCGGGCCGTCCGCCACGTTGTCGGGCAGCCGTTCGTAGTAAGGGACGGGTTGCAGCGTCGCCTCGTCGCGGAACAGGCCGATGTGGCCGAGCTGCGCGTGCGGCATCAGGTCGTGGATCCCGTCGGCCATGCCGAGTCCCGCCCGCAGGATCGGGATGATCGTTACGGGGTAACGCAGTCGTCGCGCTTCAGCCGACTCGAGCGGCGTGTCAATAGTCGCGGTGTCGGTCGCCAGGTCGCGTGTTGCTTCGTATGCGATCAGGCCGCCGATGCGCGCCAGCAGGCGACGGAACTCAGCCGGTTGGGTTTCTTTGTCGCGCGCGTCGGCCAGCATGTCCTGCACGAGGGGGTGGTCGATGATGTGCGGGGCGGCGGGCATGTGGTGAAAGTGATGGGGTCGAAGTGGGATCGAGAGTGTAACGGTCTTTCGTGGTCACGCGCGAAGAGACTTTTTCGCAACGTCTCCACGACGCTGATTCGGGCTGACACGGCCCGTCGCGCAGACGTTGTGAAACAACGTCTAAGCCGCGAGCGGCTGGGGGAGGTCGGCGCGCAAAAATGGCCGAGCGAACGGGAATAAGTTAGGAAAATAACGAGTCAGGGATCGGCGTTCACTCGGCCTTCTCTTTGCACTTCCGCCATGTCGATACGGGTGTCTTCTGTCGGGCATGCTCCTTTCTATGGCTTGGGGCCATTCATTCGCTGGGGAATTGTGGGCGTGATGGACGGGATTGTCAAGACTTGGACTTCGCTTTGGCCGTTGTTTTTCGCACGCCCGCCAGGCTGCGGAGCGTTTCGAGGTTGATCGCGTCCCACGGCCGCCCGTCCGGCGCATCTTCTTTGGCCGTTTCCAGAATCTTGGGCACTTTCTTGAGGTGCGCGTTCTTGAGCAGCACTTTGAACGCGTCGATGCAGACGTGGCCGTGCCCGATGTGCTCGTGCCGATCGACCCGGCTGCCGCGCTCGGTTTTCGAGTCGTTCACGTGAACCACGCGCACGAGGTCGAGCCCGACCACCTCGTCCAACTCGTCCAGCACAGCCCGCGCTCCCTTGGCCGACGTCAGGTCGTAGCCGGCCGCGAGCATGTGGGCCGTGTCGAGGCAGACGGCCAGCCGCTCGGGTTGCTTCACTTGATCGATGATGTCGCGCAGGTGCTCGAACGTGTAGCCAAGCGTTGTGCCCTGGCCTGCGGTGATCTCCAGGCAGGTCACGGTATTGAGGCCGGGCAGGTCTTTGTGGAGTTGGTCGAGTGACTTGGCGACGCGCTTGAGGCCGACGGCTTCGCCCTCCTTCATGTGCGCGCCGGGGTGCGTGACCAGCCAGGGGATGCCCAGCGTCTCGCAGCGCGTCAACTCCTCGCGGAACAGGTCGAGCGACTTGGCCAGGTTGTCCTTGTCCGGGCTGGCCAGGTTGATCAGGTAGCTGTCGTGACTGACGGTCTCTTTGAGCTTCGAGTCGCGCAGGTGTTTGTGCCAGTCGTTGATCTGCTCGTCGGTGAGCGGCTTGCACTTCCATTGGCGCTGGTTTTTCGTAAAGACCTGCACGCAGTTCATGCCAAGTTTTTGCGCGTCAACGATCGCGTTGTGCAGACCGCCGGCGATGGAGAGGTGTGAACCGAACATGGTGGGTTACTCAAAGTCGGGCAATCGGCAAAGCGACGCGACCGGTCGGCCGGCTCGGCCGTACGGCCGAACGACGGGGCAGAGCGACATCAGGGCGCGGATGTGTTTCACGACGTCCTCGTCGTATCCGTAGTTACCCTTGGCGCTGAGCCTGCCCAGTTCGCTGTGACCGACCCAGAGGTGTGTGAATCCTGCTTCTCGCAAGTCACGTGCGACGGCTCGCGCGTCACCGGCGTGTTCACGAAACAGGTCGCCCAGCGGGCTGCGGTCGAACGGTGTGTGGTAGACGAAGCGATCGGGCACGGTGCCGCGGATGTCGAACAGCCGCATGTTGTCCGCCACGATGTAGACGCGGGCGTCACCGGGCAGATGGTTCAGCACATGGTCACCCGGAACGGACCAGAGCAGGTCTTGCGGGTTGCTCGCCGTGCGCTCTTCGGGCGTCAGCTCGCGTCGCGCATCGACGGCGAACCACGGCGCGAATAGGACGAGCTGATTGGACCCTTCGTTCACGACGGCCTTGGGCGACTGCTGGTAGAACGTGTCGAAACTGACCGACGTCAGCACCAGCACGGGCGCGCCGGCGATGCACGCAAAAACCCACGGCTTGACCTTGCCGCGCAGGACGTGTTCGAGTCTGCCGAACCCGATGCCGACGAGTACGCAGCCGGGCAGGAGCGTTGGGATTATGAAGCGACTCTGATGGTGTGTCGCCACGACCCAGAAAACGACCTGAACGCCGAGCATGACCAGCATCGCGCCGGTGATACGACGTCCGGCCGACCATGCCAGGCCGAGCACGACGCCCAGCAGCGCGACGAGCCAGAGCACGGGCAGGCCGCCCGATGTGTCGAACTGCGCGACACCGCCGCCCGGTGTGTTTTGCGTGCTGACGCCCCAGGCCGCGCCGTACGCCTTGTTCCACAGCCACTGCCTGCCGATCGCGCCGAGGCCCTGGCCGACGCCGTCGGAGTCGTGCGCGGCGTCCCAGCGTTGTGCGAGTTCGTCGTCCCAATGACCTTGGCCGAACACGCCGGTGGCCATGGGGAAGACGGGGTTGCCGGTCCACGCGGCGTTGCGCGCGAGCCAGGGCGCGACGGTCAGCACGGTGAACAAGGCCACAACACCAGAGCTGCGCAAGGACGTGCGCCAATCGACCGCGTCTTTCCATTGCGCGCTGCGGTGCAGACGGGTCGCCATGATGACCACGACGGGCAGGGCGATCATCGGCCCGGCCGTGAGCTTGGCCAGCGTCGCGAATCCAAGCAGCAGGCCGACGAGCGCCGCGCCGCGCCAGTTGTCGCTGGCCGAGTCGAGCGCCAGCAGCAACGCCGCGCCGCCCAGCGCCAGGACGAAGCACTCGTTGTACGCCAGCGAGCCGGTGATGATGACCCACGGCGCGGCGTGCAGGAAGACACCGGCGATGACGCCCGCGGCCGCGCCGACGTACCGCCGGACGATGCCCGCTACGGCCGCGGCCGCGAGCAGGGCGGTCGTGGCGTGGAAGAACTGCACGATGTAAACCGCGCCGTGGATGTCGCCGACCATCAGGCCGACCTGCATGTAGCCCGCCTCGACGAGCAGCGGCAGGTGGCTGTAGACGTTGTGCTCCAAGCCGGCCATGTGTCCCGCGTCGATCCACTCGCTTGGGACCTGCAGGTGATAGGTCATGACGTCGTACCCGAACGCCTCGACCGGCCAAACCGTGCCGGGGGGGCAGGCGCACGCGGTGAGCACGGTCTGGCCATTGCCCAGCGCCTTAAAAAACACTCCGAACTGCCGATTATCATCGTGTCTGCTCAGGGCGAGGACGTGGATCGTATTGT